>DASSZP010000119.1:0-16015 GCA_035713465.1 Solirubrobacteraceae bacterium
CCTCTCCCCGGACGAGCGGCGCCGGCTGGGCATCGACCAGCTGCCCGAGACACTGGGGGAGGCGATCGAGCTTACCGCGCAGTCAGAGCTCGTGCTGCGTACGCTCGGCGAGCACATGTTCAACCGCTACATCGAGATCAAGCGCCAGGAGTGGGACGACTACCGCGTGCAGGTCACGCCGTGGGAGCTGCAGCGTTACCTGCCCGTCCTGTAGACCGGCCGGCCCGCTCTAGGTGAGCAGGCGGACCCGGGGGAGACGGCCGTTGCGGATGCTCGCCTCGACGCGCTCGGGCCGGTAGCCCTTCTCGGAGACGACGAGCGTGACGCGTTGCCCGGAGCGAAAGCGGTGACCGTCCAGCCACCGGATCAGCCGCCGCAGGTGCCGGTAATCGCTGTGGTGAGCGTGGCGCGCGCAGCCCCGGCCCCGGCAGCTGACCGTGAGCGTGGCCCGGCGGGGCATGTGGGGGATCTGGATGCGGTGCAGGCGCGTCGTCCCGTGGTTCCACGTCCAGGACAGGATCATCTTGATCCGCAGCCGCTTGGGCGACGGTGACGTGACCGGCACGCTGACCACCGGCGCGGTGGGCGGTGGAGTCGTGGTGGTCGGCGGGGGCGGTGGTGGCGGCGGAGGAGGCGGGCAGGCCTGGAAGGCCGGCTTGGGGTACAGAAGTGGCCCGAGCGCCCGCTTGGCGTTGGTCCCGGTGTCCCAGACGGCCGTGCCGCCCGCGTAGATGACGAGGTTGCCGTCGGTCTGCACGGCCGCGGTCGCGCCCGGATGGGTGGAGGTCGGCGTGGAGAAGATGCCGTGCCCGGCTGCGTTGTACACGGCGAGCTGCCCGTTGGTGAGCATGACCGCGTGACTTCCCGGATTGCCCGATGTCTTGCTGCTCCACAGCGCCTGGCCGGCGTCGTCGTAGAGCACCAGGTTGCCGTCGGTCTGCATGACCAGCTTGTACTGCTCGCCCGGCGCGTAGATGGCCTGTCCCGGCATCAGCCGGTCACCGCCGATCAGAGCGGTGGGCCGGTTGCCCGTCGCCCAGACCGCCTTGCCGCTGCTCGGGTACAGGACCAGATTCCCGTCGTTCTGGACGACGAGGTTGGTGCAGCCGGCCGCGCTCGTGTTGGTCGACCACAGCGTCTGTCCCGACGGGTCCAGCAGCACGAGCGCGCCGTTGCGCTGCAGCAGCGCGTGGTCTCCGGTGTCGCCGTGCGTGCCGCTTGACCACAGCGCCCGCTGGCTCGAGGTGCCGCTGAGCACGGAGAAGACGAGGTTTCCGTCTGCCTGCATGGCGAGCTGATAGTGGCCGTCGCTGGAGGTCAGCGTCTGCCCCGCGGCCAGCGTCTGGCTTCCCAGCAGCGTGTCGCCGGCCAGCGCGGCCGGGGCGCTGGCCGCCAATCCGCACACCGCCGCACACAGGACGATCACCAGGCGCATGCGCATCGGTCGTTCAGGCTAGCCCGGCGCGCAGGAGGTTGCGCCGCCCGAGCACCGCTCAGCTCCCCACCGTCGGCAGCGGCCGGGCGTAGCTGCTGGGGTTGCCCAGCGCCTCCACGGTGTAGCGGCGGGCTCCGGCGAACGCCGGCGCGTAGGCGGGGTCCTCGAGGGACAGGATCTTGACCTGCCCGCTCTGATCGGGGGCGGTGACGAAGCGTCCGCTGCCCACGTAGAGCCCGACCGCGCCCACGTTGCCGCTCGCGTCCTTGAAGAAGACGGCGTCGCCGAGCCTGAGGTCGCCCCGGCCGACCGGCATGCCGACGTCGAACTGCTGGACGGCCATACGCGGCAGTTGCACGCCCTCGTGCGCGAAGGCCATCTGGACCAGGCCCGCGCCGTCCATTCCCTGGGCCGCACTGCGGCCGCCCGTGGTCTGCAGCTGGGCCAGCGCGACCTTCAGCGCGGCCTGGCCGAGGGGAATCGGCGGAGCCGGGGGCGGTGGGGTCAGGTCCGCGCCGTGCAGCAGCTCCTGCGCCATGCCGAGCTGCAGCTGGTAGCGGTAGCGGTACTCGGCCGCGGGCTGCTCCACGTCGGCCACCCACTCGCCCCAGCTCGTCGGGCTGGCCGAGAGCCCCGGGTACTGCGCCTTGACGGCCAGGGCGTGATCGATGAACCACTGGATCTGCAGTTGCGGGTTGGCCGGGTAGCCGGCGTAGGGGCCCTCGTTCCAGATCCCCGTCCGCATCTGAAAGAAGCCCACCGAGTCGCGGTCACCGTAGTTGAGGTTGCGCAGCCCCGATTCGGTGAGCGCCGCCATCACCGGCAGCTCCGGAGGGAGCCCGGCCTTGGCCGCGTGGGCGCCCATCCAGGCCGCGATCTGCTGCGGGGTGGCGCTGTCCCCGGGATAGGCGAGGGGATCGGGATGGTCGGCGGGCGGCACGTCGGTGACGCCCCCGGCCGGCTGACCCTGGTGCTGGCTGTGGCCGGCCGGCTGACCCTGGCGCTGGCTGCGGCCGACCGGAGCCGGAGCGGCCGGATGGCCAGGCGCGACCGGTCCCTGGGCGCTGCGATGGCTGCCGAGGTGAGCGCTGCCCGTCACCGCGGTCGGCTCCGCGGGTACGGACGCAGGCGCGGCCGGTGCCGGCGCCGCGGGCACAGCGGCGGGGGCGGCCTGGCCGGGACCGTCAGCCGGCGCGGGCGAGGCGGGCGCGGTCGGCGCCGGTGCGGCGGAGGGCGCGGGTGCCGGGGGCTTGGCCAGTCCGGGCAGCGCACCCCGGAGCGGCCTGGCCTGTGGCGTGGCGGCATCGGCGTGCGCGGCCGGGCCTGCGTGCGGCGGGGGCTTGGGCTTGGGCTTGGCGTTCATCGTCTCGACCGCGTGCACTGCGTCGTGGAGCAGGCCGGGCGTGGCCCGTTCGGCGACGTGCGCGAAGTCCACGGCCTCCGCGGCCGCGGCGACCATCACCCCGGCCAGGCTGGAGCGCGATTCACGCAGCTCGAGGGTCATCAGGGCCGGCCGTCGGTGACCCAGGTCTGCGGCCATCTCGCTGAGTCCGTGCTCGCCGAGCACCGCCGCCGGGTCGGCGAGAAACCGCCGTCGCAGTTCGGGCTCGGCGAGGAGCCGCTCGATCAGCGCCGCGCTGCGATCGATCTCTTCAGACATGGTTCCTCACAGCAATCGCACCTTGGGCACGGTCCCGTTGCGGATCTCGGCCAGCACCCGCTCCTGGTGGTACCCGCGGGCGCTGATCTTCAGGTAGACCCTGTCGCCGGCGCCGAACCGCAGCGTCGCCACGCGATGCTCGAAACGGCGCAGATGCGCGGCCGTGCCGGTGATCGCGCGTCCCGGACAGGCTCGGCCTCGGCACAGCAGCCGCAACGCGGCCCGGCGCGGCATCCGCGAGAGCGCGAGCTTGGTCAGGCGCGTGCGGGCGTGGTTCCAGGTCCAGGACATGACGATCTTGATCCGCAGACGGGGCCTGGCCGGCCGGCGCGAGGGAACCGAGACGGGAGCCGGGATCGGCGTCGTGGTCGGTGTGGTCACGACCGGCGCGGGGGGAACCGGCTTGGCCTGAAAGGCGACCTCGTACCCCCCCTGAGCCAGCCCCGCGATGCTGGGGCTGGTGCCCGGTGCCATGGCCAGGCCGGTGTCCAGGCTGCCGGCCGAGCCGTAGACGGCGAGATTCCCGTCAGACGCCTGGTATGCGACCTCGAACCCCCCGTGGGCGAGGCCGGCGATGCTCGGGTTCGTGCCGGGGGCCATCGGCTTTCCGGTGTCGGCGTTGCCACCGGAGCCGTATGTCCACAGGATGTGCGTGTTGGCCTGAAAGGCGATCTCGGTCCCGCCGCCATTCAGGGTCGTGTCGGCCGGGCTCGTCCCGGTCTGCATGCCCAGACCCTCGTTGACCAGAGTGCTGGGGTTGTAGACCTGAAGGCTCGTGTTGGGCCCCTGGATCGCCGCCTGGTAGGTCATGCCGCTCGTGCCTGACGCGGTGATGGCCGGGTCGGTGTGGGCGTACATCGCCTGACCGGTGTTCGCCGTCCCCGCTGTGCCCGCCGTCCACAGGATGTCGGTGTTGGCCTCGAACGCCGCCTGATAGCCGCCGTCGGGCAGCTCCCCGATCGCCGGCGCGGTTCCGGGGTGCATCCCCAGGTTCCAGTTCTGCTGCCCGGCGGTTCCGGTCGTCCACAGCGAGGTGGTGTTGGCCTCGAAGGCCGCCTCCCAGCCGTTGCCGGCCTGGCTGGCGATCGCCGGGCTGCTGCCGGGCATCATCCCCAGCGGCTCGGTCGCGTCGCCCACGCTGCCGGCGAGCGCGAGCTCCGCGCTCGGCGCTGAGTAGGCGATCTCGTACCCGCCACCGGACATGGGGGCGATCGCCGGGCTCGTGCCCGTGTACATCACGTGCCCGCTGTCTGCGGTCCCCGCGGTCCCGTACAGGGCGAGATCGCCGCCGGTGTCGGCCAAGGCCGGCGCGGCCGCCGCCAGCGCCGCGGCCAGCACGCAGCCGCCGAGCGCGGCCCGCCCCCGCACCGCATTGCAGACCCTCCCGGGGGTGACGCGATGAGCCCCAACAGCTGTCCGTTTCAGCGCGATTCGGTGCATCAGCGGGTACCCTCCCGGCCATGCGACTGATCGCAACGGCCGTGGCGTGCGTCATGGCGGCTTTCGGGGCCGCGTTCCTGATCGGCCGGGCCGCCAATCACGAGGGTAGTGCCACGGCGGCCACCGCGCCCGCGCACGCGACGAGCTCCACCCGCTCGTCGGCGACCACGACAACGAGCACCACCCGCGCCAACCAGGCGCTGGCCGCTCAGTTCCAGCCCGGCCTGCGCGGCCTGCGCCACAAGCCCAGGCGGCATCACCGCGCGCGCAGGGTCCACGCGCCCGCGGTGACCGCGGCCCCGGCCGCGCCCGCGACGACCCAGTCCTACACGCCACCGGCCACGACCTATACCGCACCGGCCTACACCGCACCGGCCTACAGCCCCCCGCCACGCACCACGGCCAAGCCGACCACGACACACAAGAGCGGCGGGTCGGGCACGACCACCATCGGCTGATCCTCTCGCCGGCGCGATCACCCCTGGGTGCGCGCGTCCGCCGGTCGGACGATGCTCGTGGCCAGCGCGCGTTCGGCCAGCAGCAGCCGCTTCTGGTTCTGAGGCGCTTCGTCGAGCCCGAAGCGACTGAACAGGACCCGGAGATGTCCCTTGACCGCCGACAGGCTCAGGAACAGCTCCGCGGCGATCTGCTCGTTGGTCGCGGGCGCGGACAGGCCCTCGCCCGTCAGGGGCCGGCAGAGCGCGACGAGCACCCGGCGCTGGGCATCGGACACATCGGGAGTGGCGGCCGTCGGTACCGAGATCGTGGCCAGGACAGGCTCGGGCTCGGGTTGGCGAAAGCCCAGCACCGTGTCCCCGACGGTCAGGATGTCGCCGTCGCGCAGCGTGCGCTGGCCGTGCAGCCGCTCGCCGTTGATGAACGTCCCGTTGCGCGAGAGCCCGTCGTCCTCGATCACCCAGCGCGACGCCCGGCGCTCCAGGTAGGCGTGGACTCCGGAGACGCGCGGATCCCACGCGATCTCCAGGTCGCTGGAGGCGGCACGGCCCAGCACGACGCGTTCCCCCTTCAGCGTGACCACCGAAAGGGCTCCGTTCCCGTCGCGCAGGAAGAGAAATGGAACCTGCCGGCGCGCGGTGTGGATCAGCGTCTGCAGCTCGGTGGGCTTGACCCCGGTTCCGAGGACCGCCCGTTCCTGACCGTGCACCCGGCCAGCGTACAAGGTGCTCCGCCGGCCTCACGCCGAGGGTCCCCATGCGGCGAAGATCGGGTCGTGGAGGCGCCCGCGGAGCGCAGCCTCCGGGGCGAGCCGTCGGGCGTGGGCGATCCGCGCCCGGCATGCGGACCGCTCGTCCTCGAACTCGTTTAGCAACGCGTGCCGGCGCCCGCGCAGGCGCAGCAGCGCGTCCTCGAGCTCGGAGAGCCGGTGCTGGGCGCGCTCAGCCTCCCGCGCAGCGGAGGTCAGTGCGGACCCCGGCGTGCCCGGCGTACGCAGGGCGAGGCGGACGGCCTGTCGGGCGATCTCCGCGTCGTTGCGGGCGATCGGCAGCTGCGCCCGGAGCGCAGCCAGCGTGGTCGCCAGCGGCCGGTCGCGGGCCTGTAGGTGCGCGAGCTGCGTGGCGTAGGCGGCCAGCGCCGTGGCCGCGTCGCGAAAGCCGGCGTGCAGGCCGTCCAGTCGCCGGGTCATCGGCGCGATCGCGTGCCGGAACGTGTCGGCGGCGGGACCGTGCCACACGACATCCTGCGCCGCGCCGCGCAGGCCGACGGACGCGTGGCCCGACTGCTCGGCCGCCTGGCCCAGGAACCCGGCCAGGCGGCGGATCCGCTCGGGGTCAGCGAGCAGCAGCTCCCGGGCGCGCGGGTCAGAGACGTCGAGCGACATCGTGCCCGAGTATCCGATCGGGTCTCGCCGCGGGCCAGTGACCGGGGGTATCGACCCGGCAGTACCCCGGTGCTTGGGCTTATCGCCCCGGCCGTACCTCGTTGCGTGGGCTCGAACCACACCACGCCGGTGGGCTCGCGCGCGCCCGTGTCCGGCACCGTCCGGCGCTCCCGGGCCGGGTCAGATCACCGGCGCTGCAGGGTCGCGGACGGGATGCGGTTGTCGCGCATCGTCAACCGCAGGTGCTCGGCACGACGGCCGGGGGCGCTGACGGTGACCAGCAGCCGGTCCCCGGCGTGGAAGCGCCGCCCGGCCAGGCCCTTCAGCAGCCGGGCGAGGCGCGCTGACCTGGCCCGGTCGGGTACGAGACGGGGGCAGCCCCGCCCGCGGCAGGTGACCCTCACCGTGCCGGCCCGGGGGGCGTGTCGGATCGCGATCGAGCGCAGACGCGTCGTCCGGCCGGCCCAGCTCCAGCTGATCACGAACTGAGCGTGCAGCGAACGGCGCCCGCGGGGGATCGGCGTCCGCTGCGGATTGGACGTGGTGATGATCTGATCGAAGACGACCGCCGTGTTCTGCGCCGCATCGGTGACCGCGACGGTCAGGTCATGTGAGCCGTCCGACAGGCCCGCGGTCGGAACCGGCAGGGCGACCGCGGTCGAGTTCGGGCACGGCTGGCTCGCGTCGAAGATCCACGCTCCGGTCGGAGCATCGGTCCCGACCGGCTGGCAGGCGCCGCTGTTGGCGTTGGGGACGGTCACCTGCGCGAGCCGGTGATCGATGAACGCGGTGACGTGATAGACGCCTGGCCCGCTGTCACCAGCTGTGAACAGCAGGGAGCCCGTCCCGCGGACGCCGCGCTGGAGGGCGGTGCCCGAGAAGCCGGTGCCGGTCGGTGAGCCGTTGCTCGTCAGCAGGAACTGCGCCGCGCCGACCTGCGCGGTGGCGATGGTCCCATCCGGTCCCGCCGTGTTGCAGTTGCCTCCGGCCGCCCCGCCGCACTCAGCCTCCGCGTAGACGCTGCCGCCTCGGCCCGCGGGCAGGGTCACCTGACCGGTGAAATCCCGTCCGGCGGGCGAGCATGCGCCGGTGGCCACGTTCGCGCATTGGAAGAACACGTCGCTGCCGTCGTAGGCGAGGTTGGGCTCATACAGCGCTGCCACCCCGGAGGCGCTCGGCCCGCCGCCGTCGGCGGTCAGCTTGACGGTGAGCGACCCACCGGCGACGGTCGAGCCGCTCGGTGGGGCGTAGCGCAGCACCTCCGCTGTGCCCACCGGGGCCGGGGTCGCCGCTGACAGCGATCCCGTCATCGGCTGGCCAGGAGCGCAGTTGGAGTCGATCACCGAGCCGTTACCCGGCGTGCCGAGGCCGTAGCCCGACCAGCCCTGATCGCCGGCTGCGCTGCCGTCCGGGTTCACGCACGAGACCTGCATCCAGGTCCCCGCGCGCGCGCCGGTGGCGCCGAGGAGCAGCCAGACCGCCACGGCCAGCAGTGCGATCCGTGCACCGCGCGGTCCTGCTCGGTGTTGGCCGATCACGCTCCTCACCCGCGGACCGGATCTTACGCCGCGCCGGTCCGAGCCGGTCAATGACCGGCCGCCGGGCCTGCCTGGCCGGTCAGCAGCGGTGAGGAGAATCCGGACGCGGCCGGCGCAGCATCCACCGGCTGCCGTGTGCCGCCGATCACCGTGGTCCCGGATCCTCCTGCACCGCTGCCGCTCCCCCCGCCGATCACCGTCGTCCCCGAGCCGGTGCCGGACCCGTGCCCGCCCGAGGACGGTGCGCGGTGCCCCGAGCCTGCGTCGATCACCGTCGTCCCGGAGCCGGCAGTCCCCGCGCGCCGTGCGCTGCCGGGGTGCGAGCTGCCGGGGTCGATGACGGTGATCCCCGACCCGGTGGCGGAGGCCGCCCGGGCGGACGCGCGGTGGCGATGCTCGATCCGCCGGTAGGCGGAGCCGGCCTCGGCCAGCCGCATCCGCAGCAGGTCGAGCTCGTCGGCCACCGTGGTCATCTCGTGGCGCCACTGGCGCGTGAAGCCGTCGAGCTCGGCCTGGAGATCCCGGCCGCCGAGCATGGCCGCGTCAAAACCGCCGACGACCTCAGGAGCCGACAGCAGCTGGGTGTGCAGCACCCCGAGGCGGTGACCGAGCCGGTCCAGGGATGCGGCGTCGACGACGAATCGGGGCACGCGGTGAGTATCGGAGCGGCGCCCCGGCCACGGAAGCGGCCCGGGGTATCGACGCGGCCATACCCCGCAGCGGACCGGGGTCGGCCCGGTAGATTCCGGTCTGACCGTGCACGTGGTCCTCGACAATCCCGACGGTGGCGCGAGCGACCTCGAGCTGCAGGTCGGCCGTGAGGACGCCACGGTCGGCGATCTGCTCGATGCCCTGCCCGGCGGCGACGGTGCGCGGGGCGTGGTCATCGACGGTCGCTTCTTCCACGTCGACCTCGCGCTGGCCGAGATCGGTCTCTACGAGGGCGCTCGCATCACGGCCGCCGACGCGGCGCCCCGGGCCGCCGACGAGCGGCTGGGGCCGGCGCTCGAGCTGCGCGTCATCGCCGGCTTCGACGCCGGACGGACTGTCCCGTTGCGCGGCCGCGGAATCGAGGCCGGCCGTGATCCCGAGTGTGATCTCGTGCTCACCGACGAGGGCGTCTCGCGCCGGCACCTGCGGGTCGTTCCCAGCCAGGGTGGCCTGCGCGCGACGGTGACCGACCTGGATTCGGTCAACGGCACCTGGGTCGAGGGCCGGCGCATCCGCGCAGCGACCGATGTCGAGCCGGGGGAGATCTTCGAGGCCGGGGACGTCGCCTTCATGGTCGCCGCACCGGCCATGCCGCTCGTCGTCGATCCGGTCCGCCAGGCCAACCTCGCGGGCACGATTGCCTTCAACCGCCCCCCGCGCCCGCGTCTGGGGCTCGAAGCGGCGCCGATCACCGCGCCCGAGGCGCCCGGCCGGCCGCAGAAGGCGCACTTCTCGATGGCCTCGGCGATCGGCCCGCTGCTGATGGGCGGCGTGATGGTCGTGCTTCTGCACAGCATCCTCTACGCGCTGTTCATGCTGCTCTCGCCGATCCTCGTCATCGGCAGCTACATCGAGCAACGGCGAAACAACAAGCGCAATTCGCGCGGTGAGCAGCGCGAGTTTCAGCACGCGATGGACGTCTTCCGGCGCGAGGTCGTCGACCGCCAGCGCCACGAGCTGCGTCGCCGGCGCGAGGCGCATCCCGATCAGGCCGACATCACCCGCCGCGCCCAGGCCCCCGACCCGCGGCTGTGGGAGCGCCGGCCCAGCGACGACGACTTCCTCGCTCTCACCGCGGGCTACGGGGAGCTGCCTTTCCGTCCCGTCCTCACCCACAGCATGACTCCCGCCGAGCAGGCCGAGGCGGTCCTCGCCGAGCACTCCACGCTCGAGCTCGCGCCCGTCCCGGTGGCCCTGGGCGAGGGGGGAGTGGTCGGGATCGTCGGCGAGCGCGAGCAGGCGATCGCGCTGGCCCGCGCGCTCGTCTGCCAGGCCGCGGTTCTGCACGGCCCGGCCGACCTGATGATCGCCGTGTTCACCGAGGAGCCCGCGCGCGGGGAGTGGGATTGGGTCAAGTGGCTGCCCCACACGCGTGACGCGGCCGGCGGCAGCGAGCGCCTGGTCGCCGTCGGGGTCAAGGACGGGACCGCGCTCGGGGCCGAGCTGACCGAGCACGACCCCGAGGAGGACGAGCGGCGGATCCTCGCCGTGCTCGACAGCCCCGGGTTGATCGAGGGCCGCGGCGCCGCGGGCCGCGGACTGCTGCGCGCCGGGCCGCATATCTCGGGCATCGTCATCGCGCGCTCCAGCGAGCGGCTGCCCGCCGCCTGCACGACGGTCATCGAGCTGGCCGACGAGGCGGGCGAGGCCCGCGCCTCCCGGCCCCAGCTCGGCGAGCGGGTGGATCCGGTGCTGATCTGCGGGGTCTCGCGGGAGACCGCCCGGGCCACCGCGGTCGCATTGGCCCGTTTCGAGGACGCCGATCTCAAGCTGGCCGGAGGCGCCCTGCCCGATCACGTCTCGCTGGCCGCGCTGCTCGGCCTCGGTGAGGTCGACGCCGCCGAGCTGCAGGGCCGCTGGCGCCGCACCGAACACGGGAGCGCGCTGATGGCGACGTTCGCGCTGTCCGAGGAGGGTCCGCTCGCCGTCGATTTGGTGGCCGACGGCCCCCACGGGCTGATCGCCGGGACCACCGGCGCCGGCAAGTCCGAGCTGCTGCGCAGCCTGGTCGCCTCGCTGGCCGCCGAGCACAGCCCCGCCCGGGTCAACTTCGTGCTCGTCGATTACAAGGGCGGTAGCGCGTTCGCCGAGTGCGCCGAGCTGCCTCACACCGTGGGCATGGTCACCGACCTCGACGAGCACCTCGGCGAGCGCGCGCTCCTGAGTCTCGAGGCCGAGTTGCGCTTTCGCGAGCGCGTGCTGCGCGAACACCGCACCTCGGACATCATCGAGCACGACCGGCTCGTCGCCGAGGGGCGGGTGCCGCCGCTGCCGCGCCTGATGGTGATCATCGACGAGTTCGCCACCCTCGCCGCCGAGCTGCCCGACTTCGTGCCCTCGCTGGTCGGCATCGCTCAGCGAGGCCGCAGCCTCGGGGTGCACATGATCCTCGCCACCCAGCGGCCCTCGGGCGCGGTCAACGAGAACATCCGCGCCAACACGAACCTGCGCATCTGTCTGCGCGTCCAGACTCCGCAGGACTCAAGTGACGTTGTCGACTCCCCCGCGGCGGCCAAGATCCCGCGCAAGCAGCCGGGCCGGGCCCAGATCCGCCTCGGGCCCTCCGAGCTGATCCCGGTCCAGACCGCACTGGTCACCGCGGCCACCGCCACCGCCGCGACCGCACCGGTGGCGCTGACGCCGTTCACGCTCGTGCCACCGCCGGCTGCGCCCGGGCCCGCCGCGGACGGGTCCGCTCCGGCCCGATCGGATCTGCAGCGGCTGGTCGGCGCGGCCAACGACGCCTTCACCGCCGGTCCGGCCCCGCGGCGCCCGTGGCTGCCGCCGCTCCCCAGCGAGGTGGGACTCGACGATCTGCTCTCGCTCGGCCCGGGGCGGGGCATCGCGGGCGATCGGGGCCTGGTCGTGCCCTTCGCCCTCGCCGACGATCCCGAGGCCCAGGCCCAGTACCCGGTGGGCTGGAACCTCGGCGCGGGCAACCTGGTGCTGTACGGCATCGGGGGCAGCGGCACCACGACCGCCCTGACCACGATCGCACTCTCCCTGGCCCAGATGTACCGGCCCGACCGCCTGCACATGTACGCGATGGACTTCGGTGCCTCCGAGCTCGGGTCCCTGGCCGGACTGCCGCACGTCGGCGCGGTGATCGGGGCCGGCGAGCACGAGCGCCAGCGCCGTCTCCTGCAGCGGCTGCGCGCAGAGATCGTGGCGCGGCGCCAGCTCGATCCGGCGGCCCGGGTGGGGCTGCCGCTGATCGTGCTGATCCTCGACGGTTACGGCGGCTTCGTCTCCGAGCACTCCGACCTGTCCGGTGACGAGCTGCGCGAGGCGATGGCGCGGGTGTGGGCGGAGGGCCCTGAGCTCGGCGTCCACTGCGTGATCACCGCCGACCGGCTCGGGTCGGTGCCGACCGCGCTGGCGTCCCTGGCCCAGCAGCGGCTCGCCTTCCAGCTCGCCGACGTGGCCGACTTCGCCCAGTTCGGGGTGCTGCGCAAGTCGATCCCGCAGTTCGTGCCCGGCCGGGCGATCCTCAGCGGCAGCATTCAGGTCGTGCAGGTCGCCCGGGACCCGCGGCCGCTGGCCGAGGCCGTGGCCGCGCGCGCGGGTGAGCCGGCGACCCACGGTGGCCCGCCACCGGTCCGGACCCTCCCCGAGACCGTCGAGGTCGGGTCGCTGCTCGAGGGCGGACGCGACACCCGGGATCCGCTGTTCATCCCCATCGGGATCGGCAGCGAGTCGCTCCAGCCGGCCGGCTTCGAGCTCTACGAGGGCGACCACGCGATGATCGCCGGGCCACCGCGCTCCGGTCGCACGACGGCGCTGCTGGTCGTGGCGCAGGTGCTGTCCGAGCTCTACCCCGAGCTCGAGCTGATCGGGATGGCGATGCGGCGCTCCCCGCTGCGGGACTGTCCCGAGCTCGCGCGCGTGGTCACATCGCTGGACGAGCTGCCCGACCTGGCCCGGGAGCTGCGCACCGCCGAGCCGATGAAGATCCTGCTCGTCGACGACGCCGACGGGATCGACGATCCGACCCGGGCGCTGAGCGATCTGTTCCAGGGCCCGGTCCCCAGCCTGCACGCGATCGTCGCCGGCCGGATCGATGCCCTCAAGCAGCTGGGCCACTGGTCGGTGGGGGTGCGCCGCGCCCGGGTCGGGATGCTGCTGAACCCCGACGTGGCGATGGACGGCTCGCTGCTCGGTGCGACCCTGCCGCGCCGGCCCGTCCCGCCCGTGCGCCCGGGCTGCGGCTTCCGGGTCGATGCCGGGGGCTTCGAGCTTGTTCAGGTCGCTCAGGCGCGGCTTGCGCCCGAGCGCGCGGGCTGACGCCCGCCCCACCGCCCGGCTGACGCCGGCCCGGCCCCGCCGCCCGGCTGACGCCGGCCCCGCCCGCCGGTTAGTGGTCGCGGCGATACGCGTCGTCGAGCGCGCCCGCGGTGTCGGTGTCCGACGCCGGCTCCGTCGCGTTGGGCCCGTGACCGCGGCCGTCGCGGCGGACCGCCTCGGAGAGGATCGCCGCATCCTGCGCGTCGTGGACGGCCACGTGGCCGCGGGCACCGCCCGTGCCCCAGCGGCGGTAGCACGCCAGCAGTCCGATGAACACGCCGATCAGCGCCAGGGCCTGAGCGGTACCGATGTGCCCGTGGTGGTGCGTCACGATCGCGCGCGCCGCGCCGCCGCCGGCCCACGCCGCCGCAGCCGCGACGAGCAGGATGGCGCTGATCGACCACAGCCCGGACCCGATCCGATCCTGGGTCCAGGTCCATGCTTTGGGCGCACCGATCGCCGCCATGGCCAGCGCGAGGATCAGCCCGGCCACGACGTTTCCGGAGGCGACCACGAAGATGGCGATCAGCGTGCCCCACTCGGCCGCGTAGGTTCGCGCTACCGGACGGCGGGCCTCGAACGGCTCAGAACCGATGAAGCCGACGTTGAAGAAGCGGCGCACGATCCCGCCCGGGGTCAGCGGTGGCGGCGCTGTGGGTCGCGCCCTGCCCGCCTTGACGTTGGCCATGATCTGCTTGGCCAGCTCCGGATCGTAATTCGGATCCCGGCGACTCACGCGATCAGCGTAGCGGTCTGGGCCATGGCATCGAAGAAGGTCTCCCAGTCCTCGGTCTCGGCTGCCTGCGGGGTCTCGAAGGTGATCGTCAGCAGGCCGTGCTCGGTGTGCAGCAGGTACTGGACGCGCAGGCCGATCACCGGCAGGCCCTCGACCTCGGTCGGGAACTCGTCGCGGACGCGCAGGCCCTGGCCCACCGGCAGACTGATCGCCGCGACCTCGGAGCCCTCGAAGTCCTCAGCGACGAGCGGCTGGGCGGCCAGCGGGACGTCCGGAGCGGCGATCGCCACCGACAGCCCGGCGGCCAGCGGCTCCCGCTCCTCGGTCACCGCGATCAGGCTGCGCAGCATCATGACCCGAGCGCCCTGCACCCCCTTGTGGGCGTCAATGAGCGTCTGCGCAAGCGCGGGCGGCATCGACTGGGTGACCCCGGGGTCCAGCAGGTCGATGCTGTTGAACTCCGGGGGGAGCGCGATGGCGAACTCGACCGTGTGCTCGTCCATCGCTCAGCCCGCCGCCCCGGCCGGCTGGGGCTCACCGCCGCCGCCGTCCCCGCCTTCCGGGGCCAGCAAGGGCTTGACGTACTTCTCCAGCGCCGGGTCGGTCCCGAACGCGTGGGCGAACTCGTTGCCGGCGATGAACCGGTGCTCGACCGTGCTCGCCGCCGAGGCCAGGCCCTTGGTGGTGGAGATCAGCGTGGTCAGCCCGCGGTTGGCGGTCAGGCTCACCGTGCTGTCGCGCAGCAGAGTCTTCTGACCGTCGGTCAGCGCCGAATAGGCCTGCGATGCGGTCAGGCCGGACTCCCGACCGGCCGCGTAGGTCTCCAGCGCAGTGGCCTGGCCCTCCAGATCGCTGGCCGTCCCCTTGGCTCCCTTGAGTCCGGGGATCTTGGTCTGGCCGGCCGCGACCGAGATGGCATCGAAGCCGACCTGACCCCAGGTCCCCTTGCCCTCCAGGACCAGCCCGGTGTCGGTCCCGGTCTTGGCGATCGCCATGTAGGTGGCGGCCGTGCCGGCGGCCTCGCCGAACGTCGACAGGCCGGCCGCGACCGCCTCGAAGCCGGCGGCATCAAGCGGGCAGACGATGACGGCGGCGACGAGCGCGACGGCGCCCGCGACGGTGCCCAGATCGCCGAGGAACTTGCTCCACGCCTTGAGGTCCCCGAGATGGGTGACCAGATGCACGAAGTCGCCGGGCAGGCGCTCGGCGGCGTGCCACACGTTGACCGCCGCGTCGGCGATGAACTTGGCTGCGCCCTTGACGAAGTCACCCACCGCGCTGCACAGGCTCGAGAACCAGCTCGAATGGTGCTGGGGGGCCAGCCCGGCCGCCTTGGCGATGGCGCTGCGGGCCTGGCCGCGGAGCGTCTCGAACTCATCCAGGATGTGGTTGGCTCGCCCGTCCAGGCCGCTGAGGTCGTCCTGCGCCCGGGTCAGCGCTCCGCCGGCCGTGTTGACGGCGCTCTTCGCGCTCGTCACCGAGGGGTCGGTCGGCTTGGCTGCCTTGGCGTTCTGCGCCGTGGTCAGATTGCCCTTGGCCGCATTGACGTTGCCCTGGGCGGTGGTGACCGCGGTCTGCGCGCCCTGGATCTGGGGCACGAGAGCCTGGAACTGGGACTTCAGCGGCCCGAGATGAGTCGCGTAGGCGCTCAGCGTGGTGGCCGCATCGCCGTAGGACTGCTGGACCTTCTGCAGGTCACCGGGGAGCCGGCCGAGCTTCTGGCGGAACAGGTCCGCCGCCGGGCCGGTCCAGTCGGCGGCGTTGTGAGCGCCCTGCAGGCCATGGATCGCCGTCTCGACGTCGGTGGCCACGTTGCGGAACTGGGTGCTCAGTGATGCGACCTCGTTGGGATCGGCGCTGAGCAGGTCCTTGGCCCGGGGGTCGGTGAGCGGGTCGCTCATCTGCCGCCGCCTCCTTGCGTCCCGCCCGAGGCCGCCTGGGCGATCTCGGTCTCGGAGGTGCTGTACGTGCGCGTGGCGCAGTCCAGCCGCTGCACCACCTGGCCCATGTGGTCGTGGAGCTTGCCGATCCCGTAGCCCCAGGTGCTGCAGAAATGGCCGACCTCACCCTCGAGATCCGATCCCCCCAGAAGCCCCTCGTAGCCCGACGCCACCGCCTTCATGTTGGACATGTTGGAGTGGATGGTCGTCAGCTTGCCCGAGAGCTCCTGGAGCGTCGCCGGATCGACGGTGAACGTGGTCATCGTGGCCTCTTGGTGTCGATCGTGGTCGTCGGTCAGCCGGCGAAGGTGTGGCTGATCCCCTGCTCGGTCTGCGAGTACTGGGTCGCGGCGTTGGCCAGCAGGCGCGAGATGCCGTCCAGCGCGTCCTTGAGGCCGGCGGCGGAGCGCTGCCACTCGTCCCAGAGGTGG
>DASSZP010000120.1:0-21237 GCA_035713465.1 Solirubrobacteraceae bacterium
TCGCTGCTTGTTGGCCACGTAGACGGCCGAGGCGGGATCGTCGCCGACCAGCACCGTGGCCAGACCCGGGGTCACGCCGCCCTTCCCGGTCCAGGCGGCGATCTCGTCCGCGACCTCGGAGCGGACCTGGGCGGCGATTGCCTTGCCATCGATGACGGTGGCGCTCATCGCAGGTGGTACACAGCGCAGAGGATGATCACCGGGCGCAATCTACACACGGCTACCGAGGTCACACCGTGGCGGGTGGCGCTGGACGGACGCGCCGACGCCGCCACGGTGCTGCGCCGGCTCTCCGGCGAGCGGTTGCCCTTCGCGCTCACCGGCCGCTGGACGGGCGGTGGCGCGATCCTCGGCTCCGAGCCGCTCGCCGTGGCCGGACCGCACGCCGATCCGTTCGCCACCCTCGACGCGCTGCCCGCGCTGGCCCCGGATTCTGCGGGCCCCGGAGGGCCGGCGATCGTGGGCGGAGGCTGGTTCGGCTGGCTCGGCTACCGCCTGGGCGCGCGGATCGAGCGCCTGCCCGCGGGCCCGCCGCGGCCGGTGGTCATGCCCGAGCACCACCTGGCCTACTACGACCACGTCCTGCGCCGTGACCCCGACGGACGGTGGTGGTTCGAGGCCCTGGCCACGCCGCGCCGCGAGCCGGAGCTGCGCGCGCGGCTCGCGCACCTGCGCGCTGTCGTCGCGGGCCGCGGCGAACCCCACGCCCCGGCGACGCCGGTCCCGCCGCTCACCCTCGCCCCGGCCGCGGCCGCCCATCATCTCGACGCCGTCGCCGACGGGGTGCGCCGCATCGCCGCCGGTGAGATCTTCCAGGCCAACCTGTGCCTGAGCCTGCGCAGCGAGACGACCGCCTCCGCCACCGAGCTGTACGCCGCCGCCCTGGCCCGCGCCGATCCGGCCTACGGGGCGGCCTTCGCCACCCCGGCCGGGGGCGTGGCCAGCCTCTCCCCCGAGCTGTTCCTGCGCCGCCGCGGCCGTGACGTGGTCAGCGCCCCGATCAAGGGCACGCTCCCGCGTCCGCCCGGCGCGCCGGCCGCCGCAGCCGCACTGGCCCGGCTGCGCGCCTCGGCCAAGGACGCCGCCGAGCACGTGATGATCGTCGACCTGATGCGCAACGACCTCGGCCGGGTCTGCACCTACGGGTCGGTCCACGCGACCCCCGTCCCCGAGGCCGAGGCCCACCCCGGCCTCTGGCACCTCGTCTCGCGCGTGCAGGGCCGGCTGCGCCCGGGCGTCGGCGACGGCGAGCTGCTGCGGGCCACCTTCCCGCCCGGCTCGGTGACCGGCGCGCCCAAGGTCCAGGCCATGCACGTGATCGCCGCCCTGGAGGCGACGGCGCGCGAGGTCTACACCGGCGCCATCGGGTACGCCAGCCCGCTGGCCGGGCTGGAGCTCAACGTGGCCATCCGCACCCTCGAGCTGCATGACGGGGCGATGTGGCTCGGCGCCGGGGGCGGCATCGTCGCCGATTCGGATCCGCGGGCCGAGCTGGAGGAGGCGCTGGCCAAGGCCCGGCCGGTCGCCGCCGCGCTCGGCACCACGGTGGTCGCCCCGCCCGTCCCGGCCCGCGCGCTCGCCGGTGTCCGCTGAGCCGCGCCGGGGCGATCCCGGGCTCGGTGTGTTCGAGACCGTGCGGGTGCACGACGGCCGGATCCAGGCCGCCGACGCCCACCTGGCCCGCCTGCGCCGCTCGCTGCGCACGCTGTACGGCCTTGACCTCCCGCCGGCCCTCGGCGCCGAGCTGGGCGCCCGCGCCGCCCGGCTGCCCGGCCCGCACCGCCTGCGGATCGACGCGATCCCGGCGCACGGTGGCCTCGACACCGGGATCACCGCCTCCCCCCTCCCGGACGGGCCGCCGGATCCGGTGCCCGCGGCGATCGTCACCGTGCCCGGCGGCCTGGGGCCCCACAAGCTGCGCGACCGCGCGTTGCTGGCCACCCTGAGCGCACCGGGCCTCACCCCCCTGATCGCCGATCGCGACGGGACCGTGCTCGAGGCCGCCTGGGGGAACCTGTGGCTGCGCGAGGACGATCGCCTCATCACCCCGCCGGCCGACGGGCGCCTGCTCCCCGGGGTGACGCGCGCGCGGCTGCTGCGCGCGACCGCTCGCGACGGCCTCGGCCTCGGCCTGACGGCGCTCGAGGAGCCGGTCTCCCGTGCCCGCCTGAAGGCCGCCGATGCGATCTTCATCACCTCGGCCCTGCGGCTCGCCGTCGCCGCGGCGGTGGGTGCCGCGCCGGCGTCCGAGCCGGCCTGGCTGATCGACGTCCGGGTGCGGCTGAGCAGAGAACCGTGAATCCGGTGCGGTGGACCGGTAGGGTGGCAGCCGATGGCCGTCAGCGAGGCCGTGATCCTGTCTGACGACGAGGCCGGCAGCCTGCTGGTCGGTCCCGACTCGGCCTGCTGGCGCTACGCCAGCGATGCGCGGCTGTACCAGGTCATGCTCTACCCGCTGCTGCTGCAGGTGGCCCACCCCACCGTCGGCGCCGGCGTGCGCGACTTCTCGGATTTCGACCGGCGGCCGTTTGACCGCCTGCTGCGCACCCTGGACTACGTGAGCCTGCTCGTCTACGGCGGCGAGGCGGCGGTCTGCGCGGGGCGTCGCCTGCGCGCCATGCACAAGGGCTTTCGCGGCACCCGCGACGATGGCGCCTCGTACTACGCGCTGGAGCCCGGCGCCTACGCCTGGGTCCACGCCACGCTGCTGGAGAGCTACGTCGCGGGGCACCGCCACTTCGGCACCCCGATGCCGCCCGCCGACCGCGAGGCCTTCTACCGCGAGTACCGCGACCTCGGACGGCTGATCGGCGTCCGCGCCGGGGAGCTGCCCGACCGCTGGTCCGGCTTTCGTGAGTACTTCGACCACGTGTGCGCCACGGTGCTGGAACCCAACCCCACGGTCGCACGGGTGCTCGCCTCCGTCCAGGACCCGCCGCCGCCGCTGCCCCTGCCCGACCCGCTGTGGCGCGCGCTGCGCCGGCCCGCCCGGCGCGCGCTCTGGCTGGGCGGGATCGGGCTCATGGCCCCGGCGCTGCGCGAGCGGCTGCAGATCCCGTGGTCGCGCGCCGACGCGCGCGCGTTCCAGCGCCTGGGCCGGATCAGCCGGGCCGGCGGAGCGCTGATGCCGCCGCCGCTGCGCGTGCTCGGGCCGGTGCAGCTGCGCCTGCGCCGCCGCGCGATCGCGGCCGGCCCGCTGGGATCCGCGGGCGCGCAATAGAGTCCGCGTCGTGCTGGTCCGCACCGCCGATCCCGACCGCGACGCGGCCCCGGTCGCGGCCATCTACGCCGAGACGGGGATCGCCACCGTCGCCTCGTTCGAGGAGCGGGCGCCCAGCCCCGAGGAGATGGCCGGTCGCATGCGCACGATCCTCGGCCGCTACCCGTGGCTGGTCGCCGAGTCCGACGGCGCGGTGGCCGGGTACGCCTACGCGACCGAGCACCGCTGGCGCTCGGCCTACCGCTGGGCCGCCGACGTGACCGTCTACATCGCGCCCGGCCACCACCGCCGCGGCGCCGGGCGCGCGCTCTACACCGAGCTGCTTGCGCGGCTCACCGCCCAGGGCCTGCACAGCGCCCTGGCCGGGATCACCCTGCCCAACCCGGCCAGCGTCGGACTGCACGAGGCGTTCGGCTTCCGCCGGATCGGCGTCTATCAGAACATCGGCTACAAGCACGGGGCGTGGCGCTCGGTGGCCTGGTATCAGGCCCAGCTGCGCGCCCCCGAGCCCGACGGGACCGCGCCGGCCGAGCCCCGTCCCCCGCAGCCCTAACGCCCGCGACGCTCCTCGAGGATCAGGGCCAGCGTCGGGCACGCGTCCGCGGCCCGCCGCGCGAGCCCGAGCAGCTCCGGCGCCACCTCGTCCTCATCGAGGATCGGATAGCCCCAGTCGTCCAGGCGGATCATCTCCGGCAGCAGCTCGGCGCACAGGCCGTGGGCCTCGCACATGATCGGGTTGATCTTCAGCGTGTGGCTCATCGCGTCGCCCTCCGTCGCGGCGCGGGCTCGCGCCGGCGTTCGGCCGGGGCCCGCCGCGCCGGTGCCGGGCGCGCGCCGACCACGACACCGCCGAGCGGGAGCCCGGCCGCCGGTGCAGTGCAGCGCTGGCGGCGATGAAAGTCGATCTCGTGACCGAACACGGCCAGGGCGCTCTCCACAAACCGGGCCACGCCGTCGGGATGATGGCAGGCGCCGCGGCCGCGGACCTCGGCCGACCAGCGCCGCAGCCGCCGCAGGTCCTCGGGACCGCCGCGGCCGTCGGCGAAGGCCTGCACCGTGTCGGCGATCGCGGCCAGGCCGTGCACGCACGGCCCGCACTGGCCCGCCGACTGGCCGGCGAGATAGCTGGTGATGCGCGCGCTCTCGTGCAGGCCGCAGGAGCTCTCGCCCAGGGCGATCAGCACCCCGGAGCCCAGCGCGCAGCCGACGCCGCGCAGGTCCTCGCGCGAGAGGCGCAGCCGCATCGCCTTGTCGACCTTGACCCAGGTCCCGAAGTAGCCGCCCACCAGCAGCGCCTGCAGCGGCTCGGAGGGGCCGCCGGCCGCGGCCAGCAGATCGCCCATCGGGGTGCCGAAGGCGAGCTCGTACACGCCCGGCGTGCGCACCGCGCCGGAGATCGTGACCAGCGCCGAGCCGGGATCCGCGTCGCTGCCCAGCTCCCGGAACCACTCGGGCCCGAAGCGGGCGATGAGCGCGATCTGGGCGCACGTCTCCACGTTCTGGATCAGCGTCGGGCGGCCCTCCAGCCCGCGCTCGTAGGGTCGCGGCGGGACGAAGGTCGGCTTGGCCACGCCGCGGGCGAGCAGGTTCAGCACCGCCGTCTCCTCCCCGGTCACGTAGCCCTCGGGCCCGGCCACGATCGTGAAGGTGATCTTCGCGTCCTCGCGGACGGCGGCCGCCCCCTCCAGGGCCTGCACGACCTGCGGCGATCCGTCGCCGACCTTGACGATCACCTCGCGCGCGCCGATCGTCCGCGCGGCCAGCACGGCCCCGTCGAGCACGAGGTGTGGCAGCCGGGCCAGCAGCAGCCGGTCCTTGGCCGAGGCCGGCTCGGTCTCGGATCCGTTGACCACGACGGCGATCGCGCGCCGCCGCTCGGCCACCGTGCGCAGCTTGATCGCGGTCGGGAAATCGGCGCCGCCCCGGCCGCGCAGTCCGCTGCGCTCGACGAGATCGATCAGCTCGGGTCCATCGATCGCGGGCAGGCGGCCGTGGACGGCGTGGTGGTCGGCCAGGGTCATCGTGCTGCCCGCCGGGCCCAGGCCCTCGAGCAGACGCGGCAGGCCGGTGGGGCCGGCCCTGCGGACGCTGGTTGCGCTCATCGCAGGCCTGTTTCTGTGGCAGTGATCTCGTTCATCTCGGGGCTCTCGGTCAGGTTGTGGCGCGCAGCGAGCCCGACACGTTGCCGGTCTGCTGATCGATGTCCAGGCGGACGTTGAGGGTCATCGCGGCTCCGGCGCCGGTGACGTGGGCGACGAAGTCAGAGCCCTGCAGGGCGCTGATCGTCCCGGCCAGCACCGAGCCGACCCGGTCTCCGATCAGCAGGTCGACCTGGCTGCCGGTCATCGACAGACCGCCGCCGGGCATCGGGGAGCCGGCCAGGCGGACGCGCAGCTGCCCGCGCAGGGGACCGACCAGGTGCAGATTGATGTCGACCAGCCCGCCTCCGGACACCTGGCGCTGGGTGACGTGACCGGTCAGCTGAGACTGAAACGGCCCGACCTTCGGTGACGCCGCCGAGGCCGAGGCGGCGGGGACGCGCGTGGACACGGGGCTGGCCACCGGCGCGGCGTGGGCGAGCAGCTTGGCCGGCGTGCCGGCCCGGCGCGCCCATCCCGACTGCAGCGGTCCGGCGAGCGTGAACACGGCGATCCCCAGCGGGATGGCGACGCTGAGGGCGACCCCGGGGATGCGCAGCGCCGGCGGGGTCCCCTCGCCGCGCGCGAAGCGCAGGGCCATCGCCCCGAACACGGCCAGGACGCACAGCACGGTGAGCAGCAGCAGCCACGTGGCCTTGACGTCGCTGCCCGTGCCCAGGCCGTGCAGGACCGCGACCGGCCAGCTGGCGTAGGCCAGCCAGTGGATCGCCCGCCAGGTGCCGAAGCCGAGCCGGCGGCGGGCCAGGCTGGTCACGGCCAGCGCGATGATCAGGTCGAAGGCGACCGTGCCCAGCCCCAGCCACAGCGGCCGGTAGCTGGAGATGAAGGGGATCACGCTGGCGGTCAGCGAGATCGGCGCGAAGCTGTCCAGCACCGAGGTCGCGATGTGGATCAGCAGGAAGACGATGATCAGCAGCGAGACGTCGCGATGGACGGTCTCGACCGCGAACCGCGGCCAGGCGACGGCGGACACGCGCATCGTCCCGGCGATCCCGATGACCACGCTGACCGTGAGCAGTACGAGCGCGACCACCCCCGTGCCGCGGGTCAGGTACCAGTAGACGCTGGGGCCGACGGCGGCGACCGGGATCATCGCCCGCTCACCGCCGGGGTCTCGGGCTCGGGCGCGAGATCCTCGCCGGTCACCGGCCAGCCGGCGAGGTGGCAGACCTGGCCGTCACGGCTCACCAGCCGGCTGGGCAGCCCGGCCTCGGTCAGCCATGCGACCGCCCGCTCGCTGCGGATGATCGCCGCCGTGGCGGCGATGTTGGCGTCCAGGCAGCTGGCCGCGGCCACGCTGACCGTACGCCAGCGGCCCTCCGCGCAGCGTCCCGTGGACGGGTCCACGACGTGATGGCGCGACTCGCCGTCCGTCGTCCAGCGGCGGACCGTCGTGCTGGAGGTGGCCAGGCCGCCGCTGGTCAGGGTGATCGTCTGCCCGGGCGCGCTGAGATCCGCGCGATGGTCGTCGGTCACCCGCACCGGCCAGCCGCCGGCTGGGGCCGGGCCGGCCAGGGCCAGGTCGCCGCCGAGCCCGACCAGCACTCCGCAGCGGGCCTGCTCTTCGGCCGCCGCCGCGGCCTGGTCGGCGGCCAGCGCCTTGGCCGTCGCGCCGAGATCGAGGGTGACCCGCTCGGGCAGGCTGACCGTCCCGGCGTCGTCGTCGATCGTGATCGCGCGCCAGCCGGCGGTGGAGGTGAAGTTCAGACGGGCCGCCGGGCCGCCACGGCCGTCCAGGCCGGCGTCGTAGTCGCGGTCGTAGCCGAGCGCGATCAGGGCGTCGCCGAGCGTCGGGTCGACGTCGCCGTCGGTGATCACGGCGGCGCGCACCGCGGCGCGCACCGCTTCGCGCAGCAGCGGGGTGACGCGTAGGGGCCGGCCGGCGGCGCGGTTGAGCGCCTGCAGCTCAGAGTCCTCGCGAAACCGCGAGCAGGCCTGGTCGATCGCCGCCACCACCGACTCGACGGCGCGACGGGCCGGATCGAGCCGGTCGGGATCGGTCACCATCAGCACCGCGGTACTGCCGAGCGCCGCAAAGCGCGCGGATCCGGTCAAGACCCACCCGAAACGGCGGGCGCCGGGGCCGGCTGGGGAGCGACGGTCTGGGGCGCGGGCTGCGTGGCCTGCGGCTGGGTGGCCTGCGGCTGGGTGGCCTGCGGCTGGGAGGCGGAGGGCTGCGAGGCGCCGCCGTCGTCGCCGCCGGGGGCGCTGCCGGGACGTCCCAGGCCGAGCTGGCGCGCGCTGGCCAGCGGGGGCAGCGTCTGCCCGCTGCGGCTCGAGCTGGTGCTCGCGCGGGGGGTCACGGCGGCGGTGGTCACGGTCCGCTTGCCGAGGGTGTGCCCGGACGCGGAGCTGACCACGCCGGCCACGGCCGCGGTCAGCACTCCCGCGCCGGCGATCGTGACCGTGCGGACACGGGCCAGGCGAGCCAGCGCGGCGTCACGGTTGCGCTGCGCGGTCGCCCGATCGGGGCGGGGTCCGGGATAGGCAGAAGTGCTCATGTTCCGCGAGTCCACCACCGGAGACTAAGACCTAGGTAGGAGATGGGGGCCGGCGGCGGGGCAGATGCAGCGCGAAGGCCGATCCCTGCACCGTGACCGTGCCCCCGTGGCGGGTCGCGGTCGCCGCCACGATCGGGAGGCCGAGGCCCGAGCCGGGACGCTCGGTCGAGCCCGGGGCGCGCCAGAAGCGCTCGAACAGGTGGTCGCGGTCGGCGGGGTCGGGGCCCGGACCCTGGTCGGTCACGGTGATCACCACTTCCGGCGCGCTGACCGTCAGCGCGACCTCGACGCAGCCGCCCGGCGGTCCGTGGATGAGGCCGTTCTCGATCAGGTTGAGCACCGCGCGGCGCAGAGCGTCGGCGTCGCCGGAGACGGTCGCGGCGGGCAGCGGCTCACGCACGAGGACGCGATCGTCCTGCGCCTCGGCCACCGCGGAGCGCACGAGCGCGGGCACCTCGACCGGGGCGTCGGGTGGATCGGCGGCGCTCGCACGCTCGACGGCCAGCAGCGCGTCGACCAGCCGCGCGAGCCGCTGCGCGTCGTGGCGCAGATCGGCCAGCACCTCCTCGTCGGCCCCGTGCCGCGCCGCGTACTCGACGTTGCCCAGCAGCGAGGTGACCGGGGTGCGCAGCTCGTGGGAGGCGTCGGCGAGAAAGCGGCGCTCGCCGGCCCGGGCGGCCTCCAGCGCCGACAGCATGCGGTTCAGCACGCCGGTGAGGCGGGCGATCTCGTCCCGTCCGGCGGGTTCGGGCAGGCGCCGCGCCGGGTCCGCGGTGCGTTCGATCTCCCCCGCCGCGCCGGCCAGCTCGCGCAGCGGCCGCAGCCCGCGCCGGGTCAGCAGGGCCGCCGCCAGCGCGGCGAGCAGCACGACACCCACCCCGGACAGGGCCACGACCACGCCGAGGCTGGAGAGCGTGCGACCGATGTCGGTCGTGTCAGCGGCGACGAGCACGGCGCCGCCGGAGGCCGGGCCGGTGGCCTGCGCCACGGGCGCGACGAACATCCGGAAGGTGCGGCCGGCGAGGCGGATGTCCTGCACACCGGCGCGGCCATGGGCCAGCGCAGCGCGGACGAGTGCGTCCCGGGGCAGGAGCAGAGCGCCGAGCGCGAGCGAGCGCGCGAGGATCCGCCCGCGGGCGTCGACCACCTCGACCGTGAGCTGCCGCCCCGAGCTCGGGCTCTCCAGCGCCCCGGGGTCGCGCAGCACGGCCGGGGCCGAGACGGCCAGCTGGGCGACGTCCTGCGCGCGGGTGCGCAGCGCGCCGTCCAGCGAGCCGCGCAGCTCGTGTCCGACGACGAGCACGGTGACCAGCGCGAACACCGCCACAGCGGCCAGGATCGAGGCGGCGGTGGCGGCGGCGAGCCGGGCGCGGAGGGTCGGCAGCACCGTCATCGCGGGCGAGATGCTGGCAAACCGCCCATAAGTGTGTTTCTATGCTGAAAAGGAGACATTTCTCCTGTTGCCTGAGGAAGAGACAACCTATGGCTGACCACGGACCGGTCGCTGCGCCCACCCGCATCCTGCTCATCGACGAGGATCCGCGGGCGGCGATGTTGATCGGTGAGATGTTGCGCGCTGCCTGGCCCGATGGGCTGATCATCGCTCATGCGCCGCGCTTGAACGATGCGACCCGCGAAGTGGTCGATCACGGCACCAGCTGCGTGCTGCTGGCCATCCGCGGCGAGCCGGCCGACCCGCTGGAGGTGCTGGGCCGCCTGATCAGCGCCGCGCCCGACGCGCCCGTCATCGTGCTCTCTGAGCAGGTCGACGAGGAGCTCGCGCTGGCCGCGGTCAAGGCCGGAGCCCAGGACGTCCTGCGCGCGCGGGAGATCAACCCCGTCCTGCTGGCGCGTTCGGTCCGCTTTGCCATCGAGCGCAAGCGCACCGAGGTCGACCTCGCCCAGCAGGCCCTGCACGATCCGCTCACCGGGCTGCCCAACCGGGCGCTGTTCGTCGATCGTCTGTCGGTCGCCCTGGACCGCTCGCGCCGGACCGGCGCGCCGGTCGCCGTCCTGTTCCTCGACGTCGACGATTTCAAGGAGATCAACGACACACTCGGTCACGCCGCCGGAGATGTCCTGCTCTCGGTGCTCGCCGACCGCTTTGCCGAGATGCTGCGCCCGATGGACACGGTGGCCCGCTTCGGCGGGGATGAGTTCACCTTCCTCTTCGAGGAGCTTGAGTCCGAGCGCGAGGCGGTGCTGATCGCCGACCGCATCGCCCGCGCCGCCGCGCAGCCGCTCAACCTCGGCGAGACGGAGGTCACCGAGGCGGCGGTGAGCATCGGCATCGCGATCGTGACCGATCCGTCGGTCGATCCCGACAGCATCATCCGCGATGCGGACTCCGCCATGTACCGCGCCAAGGAGCGCGGCGGCGACCGCTTCGAGCTCTACGACGAGGCAACCCGTGAGCGCGCGGCCGAGCGCCTGGCCCTGGAGTCGGCCCTGCGCCGGGCGATCGAGCGCTCCGAGCTGCGGGTGCACTATCAGCCCCAGGTCAGCCTGCACGGTTCAAGCGATCTGTCCGGCTTCGAGGCCCTGGTCCGCTGGCAGCACCCCGAACGCGGGCTGATCGACGCCCGCGAGTTCCTGTCCATTGCCGAGAGCACCGGCCTGATCGTGCCCATCGGTCAGTGGGTCATCACCGAGGCGCTGGCCCACATCGCCCGCTGGCGCATGACCCGCCCCGGCGTCACCGTCTCGGTCAATCTCTCGGCCCGCCAGCTGCGCGATCCGAGCCTCCCCGCTGCGGTCGCCACCGCCATCCACGACAGCGGCGCCTCGCCCGCGACCCTGTGCTTCGAGGTCACCGAGGAGGCGGTGCAGGATGAACCCGACCTCGCCGGGTCGATGCTGCGGGGGTTGAGCGACCTCGGGGTGGGGCTGGCCGTGGACGACTTCGGCACCGGCCATTCGTCGCTGGCCAGCTTCCGGCAGCTGCCCGTGCAGTCGATCAAGATCGATCCGTCGTTCGTCACCGGGCTCGGGGACGATCCCGAGGACACCGCCCTGCTCAGCGCGCTGGTCGATCTCGGGCACGCGCTCGGCCTGCGCGTGGTGGCCGAGGGCGTGGAGACCGACACCCAGCTCGCGCACCTGCGCAGCGTGGGCTGTGACGGGGCCCAGGGCTTTCTCTTCAGCCGCCCGCTGCCCGAGGACGCGGTCACCGCGCTGCTCGGACGCGGGCCGGAAACCTCCGAGGGTCTCGCCGGGGTCTACCGCGGCTCGCTGTAGACCGTCCGGCCGGTCCCCGACCGCGGCCGGCGGGCGGGCGGGCGAGACTCACGGGCCCCGGCTGGGCATTCACAGCCAACTCCCAGTCTCATCTTGGCCGGATCTCAGGGGGGTGCAGCACAGTGGTGGTCGTGCGCAAGACGATCACCGACCGTGTCCTGGCGGCCCGGGCGTTCCCCGCCCGGGGACGCGACGCCCGTGGACTGGCCCACTGCGCCGCGCTGGGCTGGATGCTGAGCGCGGCCGTGCTGATCCTGGCTCCCGACGCCTCGGCCCACCGGCTGGCCGCCCACACGGCGCAGCGGGCCGTGCACACCCTCGCCGCCGAGTCGGCGGGCCCGACCTGGGCCCTGGTCGTCGATCTGCTGGTGCTGGTCGCGGCCGCCCTTTCGATCCTGGCCGTGCGGGTGCGCGCCAGCAGCGCGGGAAGCCCGGCGACCGGCCCCGCCGAGCTCGCCCACGCCCGCGCGATCGTCACCGCGCACGGGGAGGACTCGCTGGCCCCGTTCATCCTGCGCCCGGACAAGGCGATGGCCTTCGCCGGCGGAGCCGTGGCCGCCTACCGCCGCATCGGCCGGGTGGCGGTCGTCTCCGGTGACCCGGTCGGCCCCGCGGAGAGTCTGCCCGCCGCGCTGGCCCGGCTGCGCGCGCAGGAGCACGGCGCCCGGATCGCCGTCTACGGCGCCTCCGAGCGCCACCTGGACGCCTACCGGGCGCTCGGCATGCGCGCGATCTGTGTCGGCGAGGAGGCGGTCGTGGACCCGGCCCGGTTCACCCTCGAGGGGCGCTCGGTGCGCAAGCTGCGTCAGTCGGTCCAGCGCGTGGCCAAGCGCGGCTGGGTGATCGACGCCTGCGACGGCCGCGACATCCCCCCGGCGGTCGAGCGGGAGATCGAGTCAGTGGAGGCGGCCTGGCGGGCGGGCCAGGGGCGAATCCTCGGCTTCGCCATGGGGCTGGGCGAGTACGAGCATGGCATCGCCCCGGGGGATCTGTATCTGCTCGCGCGCTCGCCGGAGGGGCAGTTGCACGCGGTGATGCGCTTCATCGCCCACCGCGGACGTCTCTCGCTCGACACCATGCGCCGGATCGGCGAAACCCCCAACGGCCTCAACGAGGCGATCGTCTGCCGCGCGCTGCAGGTCGCCGCCGAACGCGGGATCAGCGAGGTCAGCCTCAACTACGCCGGCCTGGCCCACCTCGTCCGCGCCGAGCCGCCCGGCGGACGCGTGACCCGCGCGTTGCTGCGGTGGGGCATCTCGCGACTGGCCACGCGCTTTCAGATGGAACGGCTCGTGCGCTTCAACGAGAAGTTCTCCCCCCAGTGGTGCCGGCGCTATCTCGTCGTGCCGTCACGCCGGGCCCTGCCGGGCGCGGTGCTCCGCGTCCTGCAGGCCGAGGGCTACCTCCCCGAGCTGCGCTGGCGCCGTCCCCGGGCCCGCTCGACCGTGGTCGCGCCGCCGGCCGGACGGCAGCGCGCCACCGCCCTGCGATGAGGCGGCGACGGACCGCCGCGCCGCTGCTCGCCTTCGGCGTCGCCGTCCTGCTGCTCGTCTCGGCCTGCGGGGCGACGGCACAGGCCCACCGCAGACCCCGGTCGCCGCGGCCGATCGCCCGCGCGGGGTCGCTGGCGCACGTCCCGGGGGCGCTGACCGACCTGCCGCGCCAGGGTTCGGGCTGGCTGCTCTCCGAGCACTTCTACTCCCCCGCCCTGCACCGCGAGGCCGGGTATCTCATCTACCTGCCGCCCGGGTACTCCCCCCTGCACCGCTACCCCGTCTATTACCTGCTGCACGGGATGCCAGGCCAACCGCATGTGTTCATCACCCTGGCCAACCTCGACGTCCGGCTCGACGCTCTGCTCGCCGCCCACCGGGTGCAGCCGATGATCCTCGTGTTCCCCGACGGGCGCATCGGCGGCTCGGTGCAATCAGACTCCGAATGGGCCAACACCCCGGCCGGTGCCTATGAGAACGCCGTCCTGGACGTGGTGGCCAACGTCGACGCCCGCTTCTCGACCATCCCCCGTCGCAGCGCGCGGGTCATCGCCGGGTTCTCGGCTGGCGCCTACGGAGCGGTCAACATCGCCTTGCACCACCTGTCCGTGTTCGGCGGGGTCCAGGCGTGGTCGGGCTACTACCTGCAGACCGCCACCGGCGTGTTCGCCCACGCGACCCCCGCTCAGCTGGCCGCCAACAGCCCGCTGGATGAGGTGCGCGGCTTGGGCCGCAGGCTGCGCGCCGAGCCCCTGCGGGTGGTCCTGCTCACCGGACGCGATGACAGCTCGGCCGCCCAGCAGGGTCCGATGGCGGCCGCGCTGCGCGCGGATGGGTCGACCGTGACGGCCGCGGAGTACCCGGGAGGACACCAGTGGGGCGTCTGGTACCCGCGACTGAACGCGATGCTGATCAACGCCTCCGAGGATTTCCGCGCAGGTTGACGTGGCCTTCCGGCGCCATGTCGCGCGCGTACCAGCCGGCCGGGGACTCTTCCCCCGGGCCCCCGGCCCCGGGAGGCTGCGCGAGCGTGCGCAGCCTCCCGCGCCGGAGCCACTCCCGCCGCTCCCGCTGCTCCCGCCGACCGGGCGGGCACCGATCGCCGACAATTGCGCTGTGGACGCTGAGCAGAAACCGATCCGGCGCGTCCTCGTGGTCGAGGATGAGCCCGGCATCGCCGACGTGGTGGCGATGGCGTTGCGCTTCAACGGCTTCGACGTCCGCTCGGAGGGAACCGGCGACTCAGCCCTGCGCACGACCCGCGAATGGCTGCCCGATGCGCTGATCCTCGACGTGATGCTGCCCGACATGGACGGTTTCGAGGTCGCCTCGCGCCTGGGCAGCGAACGGCTGGACATCCCGATCCTGTTCCTCACCGCCCGCGACGCGCTCGAGGACCGGCTGCGCGGCCTGACCACCGGCGGCGACTACCTGACCAAGCCGTTCAGCCTCGAGGAGCTGATCGCCCGCCTGCGCAACCTGCTGCGCCGGAGCGGGACCCTGGCCGAGACGAGCGGCCGGTTGACCTTCGCCGATCTGGAGATGGATGACGACGCGCGCGAGGTGACGCGCGGCGGGCGGCCCGTCGCGCTCACGGCCACCGAGTACCGGCTGCTGCGCTACCTGCTGCTCAACCCGCGTCGTGTCCTGACCCGCGCGCAGCTGCTCGATCACGTCTGGAGCTATGACTTCGACGGTGACGCGGGCGTCCTGGAGACCTACATGAGCTACCTGCGCAAGAAGGTCGACGCCGGGCACGTGCCCCTGCTGCACACGGTGCGCGGCGTCGGATACGTCCTGCGCCTGCCCCCGGAGTAGTCGCGTGTCGCTGCGCATCCGGCTGCTCACCGTCGTCGTCGCCCTGATCACGGCCGCGCTGGGCGTCGCAGCGGCGGCGATCTACGCCGAGCAGCGCTCGTATCTGTACCGGCGCCTGGATCAGCGCGTGATCGGCGCGGCGGCACCGCTGTCCTACCAGCTGGGGGTCGACGCCGGCGTGCTGAGCCGATCGGTGCCGGCCACCGATCGTCACGGCCGGCCGCTGCCCCGGGCGGCCCGCCCCGCGGCCCTGGACGACGATTTCCTGCCCGCCGGCACCTACGGCGTGCTGGTCGACGCCTACGGAACGGTCATCCGCGGTCCGGTCCGGGTCGAGTACGGGGCCCGCGACCGGGCGGTGCCCCAGTTGCCGACGCGGATCCCCGTCTCCAGCCCCCGGGGTGGCCCCGCCCTGATGACGGTCGGCGACGTCCATCACACCGGCGTCAGCTACCGCCTGGCCGCGGTCACGCTGGTGGAGGGCAAGGGCACGCTGATCGTGGCCGTCCCCTCTCGCGACGTGCAGTCGACGCTCGACCGCCTCGTGCTCTGGGAGCTCGTGGTCACCGGAGCGCTGATCGTGCTGCTCGGCGGGATCGGCTGGATCTCGATCCGGATCGCACTGCGGCCGCTGGACCGGATGGGAGAGGTCGCGGGCGCGATCGCCGACGGCGATCTCTCGCGCCGCGTGAGCCCCGCCACCCGGCGCAGCGAGGTCGGCCGGCTCGGCCTGTCGCTGAACAAGATGCTGCGCCGGATCGAGGAGGCGTTCTCGGCCCGAGCCGAGAACGATCGCCGGCAACGGCAGTTCCTCTCCGACGCCTCCCACGAGCTGCGCACCCCGCTGGCCTCGATCCGCGGCCACACCGAGCTGTTCCGGATGGGCGCCACGCGCGACCCGGAAGCCCTGGCGCGCACGATGCAGCGCATCGAGTCCGAGGCGATCCGGATGACCGGCATGGTCGAGAACCTCCTGCGGCTGGCCCGCCTGGACGAGCAGCCGATGACCTCGCGCTCCCCCGTGGCCCTGCCGGAGCTGATCACCGCCGCCGTCGACGACGCGCGCGCCCGCGATCCCGAGCGGACGATCACCACCGAGCTCGAGCCCGTCGTCGTGCCGGCGGACGCGAACGGGCTGCGTCAGGTCCTGGCCAACCTGCTCGGCAACGCGCTCACCCACACCCCGCCCGGATCGGCGATCGCGGTCGCGCTGCGCCGCGAGGGCGACGAGGCGGTCCTCACCGTCCGCGACCATGGCCCGGGCCTGCCCGAGGGCGCCGCCGAACGGGTCTTTGACCGCTTCTGGCGCGGGCAGGCCGGTCGCGAGCGCGGCACGGGCGGCTCGGGTCTGGGCCTGGCCATCGTGCGCGAGATCGTGCGCGCCCATCAGGGCACCGTGTCCGCCTCCGACCATCCCCACGGCGGCGCGGTGTTCACCGTCCGCCTGCCGGCCGAGCCGTCCCCGGTGCGGGTCGCGCCCGCCGGCGCCCGCTCCCCGGCGCCAGCCGGCACCCCATCCCCGGCGCCGGCCGACGCGCCCTCCTCGCCCCGCTCGCCGGTCGCCTGACTCTCAGCAAGCTCTGAGGTTTCTCTACGGAGCGGCCCAGGGCCACGCGTCATCGTGAGTGCGTGCGCCCATCCCCCCCGTCCTTGCGCCCGCTGCGTCTGATCGCGGCGATCGCGCTGGCGCTCGCGTTCACCGCCGCCGGCCTGGCCGGCGCGTACGGCTACGGCCAGGACTACAACCAGCACCGGGGCTTTGCCAGCCTCGTCCAGCTGCCCCGGGCCGGCACCGGACGGCTGCTCAAGGTCACCTTCGCCTCGGCGGCCCTGGGCCGCCGCGCCGACTACCTGGTCTACCTGCCCCCGGGCTACACCCCGCGGCGGCGCTACCCCGTCGACTACCTGCTGCACGGCATGCCCGGCCAGCCCCGCGTGTTCGTGACCATCGCCAACCTCGATGTGCGGCTCGACAACCAGCTCAGCCTCGGTCGGCTGCGCCCGATGATCCTCGTGTACCCCGACGGCCGGATCGGTCAGAGCACCTTCTCGGACTCGGAATGGGCCAACACCCCCTCGGGCCGCTTCGAGAGCTACGTGCTCGAGGTCGTGCGCAACGTCGATCGCCGCTTCTCGACCGTGCGCAACCGGCGCGACCGGGTGATCGCCGGGTTCTCGGCCGGCGGCTACGGCGCCATGAACATCGCCCTGCACCACCTCGCGGTGTTCGGCAACGTGCAGGCCTGGTCGGGCTACTACCGCCAGACCCGCAGCGGCGTGTTCGCCCACGCATCCGCCGCCACGCTGGCCGCCAACAGCCCGCTGGCCCTCGTCGGGCACCTGGGGCCCGCGCTGGCGCGGCACCCGCTGCGCTCGCTGCTGTTCGTCGGCCGCGACGACTCCTCCTCGGTCCAGCAGGCGCCGATGGCGCGCGCGCTGCGCCGGCTCGGCCAGCCGGTGCAGACCGCGGTCTATCCCGGCGGACACGACTGGTCGGTCTGGTACCCGCGGCTCAACGCGATGCTGATCGCCGCCTCGCGGGCCACCAGCGCCCCGCTGCGCCTGCTCCCCACCGCGGCCCGTGCCGCGCGGCCCGTCGCGCGCCCCCACCCGCCGCGCCACCGCGCCCGGGGACGGGCTCGCGCCCTCCGGGCCGGCCACCACCGTCACCACCGGGCCGGCCACCACCGTCACCACCGTGGCACGCAGCCGGCGCCGTTGCGGCGCCGGTCATCGCGTGCCCGAACCCGGGTCGGGAGCCTCAGTCCCACCCGGGTGCCACGCCGCCCGGCGCGCCCGCACCCTTCACGCCGCGTGACCCTGGTCCGTCGCGCGGCAGCGGGCGTGCCGGCCGGCGGCGTGGCCCTGCTCGGATCGCTGCTGCTCGCGCTCGCCGCCGCGGCCCTGATCAACCTCGGCTTCGTGCTCCAGCACCGCGGGCTGGCCGGGCTGGGCACGGGGTCGATGGCCCGGGCGCTGCGGTCGCGGACCTGGCTGCTCGGGCAGGCCGTCGGCTGGATCGGCTTCGCCGCGCAGATCATCGCCGTCGCCCTGGCCCCGCTGTCTCTCGTCCAGGCCTTTGCGGCCGGCAGCTTCGCCCTCTCGACGCCGATCGCCGCCGCCGCGCTCGGCTACCGCATCACGCGCGCCCAGCTGATCGCGGTCGGGCTGATCGCGCTCGCGCTGATCACGCTTCCGATCGGGTTCGGTGCCAGCCATGATCACCTCGCCGGGGGCGTCCTGATCGCCGGAGCGCTGGTGCTGATCGCCGTCTCGCTCGGCCTCGGCCGGCTGCGTTCCCCCCTGACCCGCGCCGTCGCCGCCGGTGGTTTCTACGGCGTCGCCGACGCCGCCATCAAGGCGTGCGCGCTGTCGCTGCACGCGCACGGCATCGCCGGCCTGGCCTCGGGCTGGACGCTGCTGGCCGGGCTGGCCACGTTCGGCGGGTTCGTCAGCTTCCAGGCGGCGCTGCGCCGCGGTGAGGCCGTCGACGGCATCGCGCTGATGAACGCCTTCACCACCCTGGGAGCGGTCGTGCTCGGGTGGGTCGCCTTCGGTGAATCGCTGGGCACCTCGACCGCCTTGACCGTGCTGCACGTCGGTGCGCTGGCGCTCGTGCTGATCGCGGTGCGCCCGCTGATCCGCGGCCAGGAGGCCCTGGCGCCCGCCGAGGCAACCGGCACGCCCGGCGCCCACGCCGGCGTCCCGGCCCGGCACCCGGCCGACGGCGAGGTGCGGTCGCCGCTGCGGGCCGCGGCGGCATGGGGGGCGGGACTGAGCGCCGGGGTGCTCGTGGTCGCGCTGGCCCTGGGCGCCGGAACCGGGTTGCTCTACACGCTGCGCCAGCACGGCCTGCTCGCCGCCGGCCCGCGCGTCCACGATGCGCTGCCGCTGCTGCAGCTGGCCGGGTTTGACGGCCAGCCGCTGGCTCGTGTCGTGGCCGCCTGGCTGGCCGCGGGCTTCGCGGCCGGTGTCGCCGGGCTGCGGCTCGCCCCCGCCCGCCGCCTCGTGGTCGGGCTGCTGATCGCCACACCGCTGGCGCTGCTCGCCTCCGACGCGTCCTTCGCCCTGGCCCGCAACCTGCACCTGATGAGCGTGCTGCATGACCGCACCCCGCCGCTGGGCCCGTGGCTCCAGGCCGCGCTGCTCGCCCTCGGCGCCGCCGTGCCGGGCTGGGCGGCGCGGCGCGCCCGCGGCCGCGCCGAGACCGGCCCCGTCTACGTCGGTGCGGGCCCGGCGGGCGCGGCGGGACCGGTGCCCGGACAGGCGCCGCTCAGCTGGCCGATCAGCGCCACCGACCCCGAGGCGGACCTGCTCGTGGCGGGATCCGTCAAGCAGCCATGACGCCGCGCCGCATCGCCGCCGTCGCCGCCGTCGCCGCGCTCGCTCTGACTGCGGTCGGGCTGAGCTACGAGAGTCTGGGGCAGGCCGCGGTGCGCTCGATCCTCACGCTCGCCGTCCCGGACGCCGCCCGCCACGCCCACGTGCGCTCGGGCGCTCCCCGGCCCGGCCATCTCACCCGCGTGCACTTCTACTCGCGAGCGCTTCACCGCGTGGCCGACTATCTCGTCTACCTCCCGCGCGCCGCCGCCACGGGCCGGCGGCTGCCCGTGTTCTACGGCCTGCACGGGATGCCCGGCCACCCGCTCGCCTTCACCGCCAACGCCGCGATCGAGCCGCGGCTGGAGTGGCTCGTGCGCCGCCACCGCGTCCGCCCCATGATCCTCGTCTTCCCCGATGGCCGGATCGGCGGCCACACGCGATCTGATTCCGAGTGGGCCAACACTGCGGCCGGCCGCTTTGACTCCTACGTGGTCGACGTGGTGCGCGATGTCGACCATCGCTTCCGGACCCTGCCGCGGCGCGCGGACCGGGTCATCGCCGGCCTGTCGGCCGGGGCCTACGGAGCCGCCAACGTCGGGCTGCACCACCTCGGCCTGTTCGGCGGCATCCAGGTCTGGTCGGGCTACTTCCGCCAGACCCACGACGGGGTGTTCGCCGGCGCGGGGCCGGCCACGATGGTCGCCAACAGCCCGCTGGACTACGCGTGGAAGCTGCGGTCGACGTTCGTCCGCGACCCGACGCACGTGTTCATCTACACCGGGACGTGGGACGCCGACCGCTGGCAGACGCCGCCGATGACCGCTGAGCTGCGCGCGGTCGGAGCCGACGCCACCGACGCCGTCTACCGCGGCGGGCACAGCTGGACGCTGTGGTCGGCGCACACCGACCAGATGCTCGAACTCGCCTCCCGCTGGTTCGCTCATCCGGCGGTCCGGCGCTGAGAGTGCGGGCTCCGCCGGTCCGCCCCTGAGCCTGCGGGCTCCGGCGGTCCGGCGCTCAGGGCGCGGGCGCCGGCGGTCCGGCACGGAGCGTGCGGCGGGTTCAGGCCCGGAGCACGAAACCGGCCCCGCGCAACGTCCGGATCAGCGGCGGCTCCCCGAGCTTGCGCCGCAGTCGCGTCACGTAGCGGTCGACCACGTTGGCCTCCGCCGCGCCGCCCCAGATCTCGTCGATCGCCCGCTCGCGGGTCACCGTGCGGCCCGGGTCGCGCAGCAGCAGTTCGAGCAGGTCGGTCTCGCGTCCGGTCAGCTCCAGTGTCCGGCCGGCCCGCGACACCGTCCGGGCGCTGCAGTCCAGGACGATGTCGGCGTAGGCGAGGCGCTCATCGCCGCCGCGCCCGCGCCGCGTCAGGGCCCGCAGGCGGGCGATCAGCTCGGCCACCGCGAACGGCTTGACGAGGTAGTCGTCGGCCCCGGCCTCAAGGCCCGCGACCCGGTCGCAGACGGCATCGCGCGCGGTCAGCATCAGGATCGGCGTGGCCAGGCCGCGCTCACGCAGACGCCGCGCCACCGACAGCCCGTCGATGGCCGGCATGGCGACGTCGAGCACGATCAGGTCCGGAGCGGCGCGCTCGGTCGCCACCAGCGCCGCCGGCCCGTCAGCGGCGACGTTGACCTCGTAGCCCTCGGCCCGCAGGGTGCGGGCCAGCATGCGGCGCAGCGGCGGGTCGTCGTCGACGACGAGGACCCGCTCAGGCCGCGGACCGAGGCTCATCCACCGGCGACGTCGCGGCGCAGGAAGACCACGAAGGCCGTCCCGATCGCCGGCACGCCGTACATCGCGCTGACCCACACGGCGCGGATGATCGGTGACCAGTCGATCGGCGTGCGCAGCAGCCCCTGCCAGGCGTTGAACTGCGTGCTGAGCAGGTAGGGCTGGGCCCCGCTCAACCCCGGCAGGATGCCGATCAGCTGGATGAGCAGCGACACCATCAGCGTCCCGACGACGGCGGCCGCGCTGTTGCGCGTCACCGCGGACAGCAGCAGCCCGATGCACACGATCGACGCGATCGGGATGAGGTAGACGACCAGGCTGACGTAGACGAGCTCCAGTCCCCTGGGCGCCGACACCACGGTGCCCGACAGGCTCTGCAGCGAGTGAAAGCCGGAGACGATGCTGCCGGCGACGACGGCGACGGTGCCGTCGAGCAGGATCGCGATCACCGCGTAGGTGGCGGCCGCCAGCGCCTTGCCGGCGAACAGCTGCCAGCGCTCCAGCGAGCGGGTGCACACGGTCTTCAGTGTCCCGTTGTGATCCTCGGAGGCGAAGATGTCGCCGGCGACCAGCGCGGTGATGAGCGGGAACATCCACACCGCGCCGAACAGCAGGATGACGAGCGGCACGGCAAGGCCGGAGCGGGTGAGGTAGTCCGAGAACGCGAAGTCGCCGCCGTGACCGCTGTGGTGCTGGACGCGGATGGCGATCACGAACAGGATGGGGACGAGGATCGATGCCCCCAGCCCCAG
>DASSZP010000121.1:0-40517 GCA_035713465.1 Solirubrobacteraceae bacterium
TCCTGACCCTGGGCTGCTCGCCCGGGTCGTGGTCCCGACTGACCCGGCCGAGGTCTATGCGGCGCCGAGCATCCGCCTGCCGGGCGGGCAGTGGGCGATCCAGGATTCGAACCTGGGACCTCTTCCTTATCAGAGAAGCGCTCTAACCGACTGAGCTAATCGCCCGGGGCAGACGATGGTATCGCCCCGCGCGTGGTCAGGTGAGTCGGCGGGTGCACGGCCGCGACTCGGCCCGAGGCGGGCGCGGCGCGGCCGTCGGCACGGCCGCGCACAAAGGCGCACTTTGCAGCGCTTTTACCTTCTCAGCGGCGCTAGGCGCGCAGGCGCTCGGCCAGCTCCAGCGCCGCGTCCGCGGACTCGAAGCTCAGGTGGGCCCGGTAGCCGCCGTCCGCAGTGACGGTGACCTCGATGTCCTGGCCCAGGGCGGAGCCGAGGCGGTCGGAGATGGCCGCCACGGCCGCCTCCTGATCGGGGTGCAGCTGGGCTCGTGTGCGCCGCGGGCGCCGGCCCTTGGGCTCCCCGTCGTTGGCTCGGCGGGCCTGGTCCTCGAGCTGGCGGACCGACCAGCCGTATTCGATCGCGGAGCGAGTGAGCCGCCGGCGGTCGTCGTGATCGGTGGCCATCAGCAGCGCGCGGCCGTGACCCTCGCTCAGCGTCCCCTGCTCCACGGCCTCCAGGGCGACGTCGGGGAGGTCGAGCAGGCGGATCAGGTTCGACACCGCGACGCGGCTGCGCCCGACGCGCTGGCCCACCTCCTCGCGGGTCAGGCCGAGCTCCTCGGTCAGCGCCGCGCAGGCCCGCGCCTCCTCGATCGGGTTGAGGTCCTCGCGGACCATGTTCTCGATCAGCGCCACCTCGAGCGTCGTCGCATCATCGTGATGGCGCACAATCGCCGGCAGGGTCTCGAGCTCGGCCACCTTGGCCGCGCGCCAGCGCCGCTCCCCGGCGATCAGCTCGTACGTGCCGCCGGCCACCGGGCGCACAAGCACCGGTTGCAGGACGCCACGGACGCGGATCGACTCGACCAGCCCGTTGAGCGCGTCGGAATCGAACTGGCGGCGCGGCTGGTGGGGACTGGGCGCGATCAGCTCGGTGGGGAGCTGGCGCAGTTCCTCGGGCTCGTCGCGTGGGGCGACGGACAGAATCGCGGACAGCCCGCGGCCCATGCCGCGCCTGGGTTCAGCCACGGGCCGCCACCTCCTTGGCCAGCTCGAAGTACGCGTCGGCGCCGGCGCAGTGCGGGTCGTAGTGGATGACCGGCTTGCCGAAGCTGGGCGACTCGCCGATGCGCACGTTGCGCGGGATGACGGTGTCGAAGACGAGCGCGGGGAAGTGCTCGCGGACCTCGCGCTCGACGTCCTGAGCGAGCCGGGTACGGCTGTCGTGCATGGTCAAAAGCATGCCGGCCACGGTGAGCCGGGGGTTGAGCTCGCGCTGCACGAGCGAGAGCGTGTCGAGCAGGCCGGCCAGACCCTCGAGCGCGAAGTACTCGGCCTGGACGGGCACGATCACCCGATCGGCGGCGACGAGCGCGTTGACCGTGAGCGGTCCCAGGGACGGCGGGCAGTCCAGGAAGATGAAGTCGTAGCGCTCGCGGACCGGCGCGAGCACGTCGCGCAGCCGGTTCTCCGAGCCCTCCTCGCGGGGCAGTTCGATCGTCGCGCCGGCCAGATCCGGTCCGGCCGGGATCACGCTGAGGTTGGGGATCTCGGTCGCCACGACGGTATCGGCCAGGGGCAGATCACCGATCAACGCGTCGTAGACAGTGGGCTGGATGCGCTTGTCGATACCCAGGCCGAGGGTGGCGTTGGCCTGGGCGTCGATGTCGATCAGCAGCGTCGGGTAGCCGGCCTCGGCCACGCAGGCGGCGAGGTTGACCGCGGTGGTGGTCTTGCCGACCCCGCCCTTCTGATTGGCGATCGCGTAGACGGTGCTCACAGCAGCAGTGACGCTAGCGCCGAAGGCGGTCAGACGCCCGTACCGGCGGGCGATCCGAGCGGTCGCTTGCGGGCCATTCCCGCTCGACGCGGAAATCGTGGCGGGGTGGGCTGGGTCTTGACCATGACCTGCAGGTGGCGGTGCTCGGCCCCACGGTGCGGACGGACGGCCACCGGGGGGCGGTAGCGCAGACCGAGCTCGGCGGCCGCCCGTCGCCCGGCCGCCTCCTCGGCCGGATCGATCTGGCCCCGCCAGGCGACCAGCGCCCCCCCGTCGCGCAGCAGCGGCGCGGCGTACTCGGCCACCACGGGCAGTGCGGCCAGCGCACGCGCCGTGACCACGTCGCAGCGGTTCAGCCCCTCCCGCCAGTCCTCGGCCCGCGCCGGCACGGCAATCGCGTTGACCGCGCCGGCGGCGCCGGCGGCGCGTTCGATGAAGGCACACTTGCGGTGGTTGCTCTCGACCAGGTACACGGTGGCCTCGGGACGGGCGATGGCCAGCGGCAGGCCGGGCACGCCGGCTCCGGCCCCGAGGTCGGCGATCGTCGCCGCCGACCGGATGACATCGAGGTCCAGGGCGACGAGCGCGTCGGCCAGGTGGTCGCGCACGGCCCGCGGCCGGTCGCGCAGCGTCGTCGGGGCGAGCGGATCCTCGGTCAGCAGGGTGAGCAGCGCGTCCAGACGGGGAACGGCGGTCGGGGGCAGGCCAAAGCGCTCGCTGAGACGGACGAGATCCTCCTCGGGGGCCCTCATCACCGGCGACGATAGCGACGGCCCGGTGTAAAACGTGAAACGCCGGCTTCCGGCCGTGGCGGCGCGAGGGTCCGGAGCGAGGCGTCGTGGGTCCCGGGATCGCTCGACCGCGGTGTTAAACGTGAAACGACCGTGAGGCCGATGGGGCGTCAGCCGGCGTTGCTGCGACCGCGGCGTAAAACGTGAAACGCTCTCGCGGGCCGCGCTGTGCCGACGGACCCCGGCCCGACAGGCGCTATTCCACGACGGGCGCGACGACGAGACGGCGCGCGGGCTCCTGGCCCTCGCTGTAGGTCTCGATGTCGTGGCGGCCCTTGAGGTGCTCGTGGATCACCTTGCGCTCGAGCGCCGTCATGGGTTCCAGCGGCACGGCGCGGTTGTCCCCGAGCGCTGCCTCGACCGCCTGGTCGGCCGTGGCGCGCAGCGCCTCGGCGCGCCGCTCCCGGTACCCGGCGGCATCCACCGTGACCGAGCGCCGCTCGGACTCGCCCTGCATGGCGATCCGGTAGGCCAGATGCTGGATGGCGTCGATCGTCTGGCCGTGCCGGCCGATGAGCAGCGCGACGTCGTCGCCCACGAACTCACCGACCAGACCGCCGTCCTCGTCGCGGACCTCGACGTCGACTTCGACCCCGGTCGCCTCGGCGACCCGCTCCAGCACCTCCTGCAGGCGCTCGCGTGCGTCGTGCTCGGTCAACGTCTACCGCCTGCGTCCCGAGCGCTTCTTCTTCTTGCGCGGCGACTTGGGCGGCGGCGGCGCGGGACGGCTGTCCACGGGCTCGGCCGGCTCGGCCGGGCGCCCACGGCCGCGGATCAGGCCACTGAGACCACTGAGGCCCCCGGCCGGCGCGGCGGTGCCGTTGCCGCCCCCGTTGGCCTTGGCGGCGCCGTTCTCGTCCGCCGGGCCCGGCGCTCTGCCTCGCGACCGTGACGGTGGTGAGACCACCGCCGCGCCGGCCGGCGCTCCCGCGGTCGCCATGGCCGGCTTGGCCGGGCCGATGCGGCGCTTGATGATGTACTGCTGACCCATCGTCCAGGTGTTCGTGGTGATCCAGTAGACGAGGACGCCGGCCGGGAAGTTGATCACGAAGAGGACGAAGAACAGCGGCATGACCAGCATGATCATCCGCTGGTTGCGGTCCATCGTCGCGCTGGACATCATCAGGCTCGAGCCCAGCTGGGTCCCCACGTAGAGGACGATCAGGGTCACCAGCACGGCTCCGGTGGCCTTGTTGGTCAGGTCGTTGATGAACAGGAAGCCCGCGCCGTGGCCGGCGCCGCACGGCCGCAGGTGGGCCTTGTTGATCAGTCCGTTGGCCAGCAGCGGCTGGTGAGCCCGGCAGATGTCGATGCGCAGGCTCGTGCGCAGCATGTAGAACAGGGAGATGAACACCGGGATCTGCGCCACCAGGGGCAGGCAGGACCCGAGCGGGTTGACCTTGTTCTCCCGGTAGAACTTCATCATCTCCTGCTGTTGGCGCTCCTTGTCGTCCTTGTACTTGGCCTGGAGCTCCTTCAGTTGCGGCTGCAACTGCTGCATGCGCTGCATCGAGCCCATCTGCTTGACCGTGAGCGGGATCAGAAGGGCCCGCACCGCCACCGTGAGCAGCACGATCGACCATCCCCACGGCACTCCGATGGAGTCGTGGAAGAACTTGATCACCGCCTCGAAGACGTCGATCAGCGGCTGGAAGATGTTGGCGGCGATGAACATGGTCAGACGCTCGCGGCCGGTCCGCGGGGCTTGAACAGACGCTGTTCGTGCACCGGATCCACCCCGCCGTGGCTCAACGGGTTGCAGCGCAGGATGCGCCACGCGGCGAGGACGAGCCCGCGGAGTATGCCGTAGTTCTCAATCGCCTGCACGGCGTACTGAGAGCATGACGGGTAGTAGCGGCAGCGCGGAGCGATCGCGGGCGAGAGCACGCGCTGGTAGGCCTTGATCGGCGCGACGAGGAGGCGACGCATCACTGCGGCTCGGCGGATGGCCGGGGGGCGGCGCCGGCGACCTTGTCGATCAGGTCCGCCAGAGCCGCGGTCAGCCCGGCCACGCCCTCGCGCTCGGCGACCTCATAGGCCCCGCGGCGGGCGACCACGACGGCGTCGGTCCCGGCGGGCAGGCGCGAGCTCTGCGCGGCGAACGCCTCGCGCAGGACGCGCTTGACCCGATTGCGCTCCACGGCGCCACCGACCTTGCGCGAGACGGAGAGCCCGAGCCGCGGCTCGCCGTCCTGCGCCGAGCGCGGGAAGACGTAGAGGACCAGGTCGCGCCCGGCGTGCGAGCGGCCCTGGCGAAAGACGCGATCGAATTCGGCGCTGCGCGAGAGCCGGCCCCGGCCGGATGTACGCCCGGAGACCGAACCCGGCCGCCCCGCGACCATCACACCGTGAGGCGCTTGCGGCCCTTGTCGCGACGGCGCTTCAGGGTCAGACGCCCCGCGCGCGTCTGCATGCGGGCACGGAATCCGTGGGCGCGTGCGCGCTTGCGCTTCTTGGGCTGGTAGGTGCGTTTCATGGCGAAGGGCTCCGGACGGGAGCGGCTCAGTATACGCAGGCCCGGACAGACCTCTGGATCCCCGGCGGGCGGACCCGTTCCGGGCGCGCCGACCGCCGGTTTGCCCCCGCGTTGTCGCTTTTTCCCGCGCTTTGCGTCAAGGCCCCGGAACACGGCCGCCCGCCGGGTGGCCCGTTGCTATATTCGCCGCCCCCAGTGGCGGCATCCGCCCCCCCGGGACCTCATCGATTTTCCGCTGTTGCTCCGGGGAGGAGTCGCTTGTCGCTGCCCACGCATCATGACGCCGTGCCCGCATGGCGGACGATGCGCACGGAGCTGCGCCGGCAGCTCGGCGAGTCGACCTACGAGATCTGGCTGGCCCCGATCCAGCTCGCCTCCTTCGACGGGGAGCGGCTGATCCTCACCGCCCCCGCCGGGACCCGTCAGTGGGTCTCGGCCCGCTACGGCCGGCTGCTGGAACGCTGCGCCCGGGAGTTCCTCGGCGATGGCGTCACCGTCGCCTTCTCCGAGGAGCCCGCGCGGCCGGGCAGCGGCGCCGCTGCGCGCCCCGCGCCCGTGGCCGCACCGCCCCCGGGCCCTCGGGAGAGCTTTAACCCCCGCTACACGTTCGAGCAGTTCGTCATCGGCGAGGGCAACCGCCTGGCTCACGCGGCCGCCCTCAGCATCGCCGAGATGCCCGGTGACACCTATAACCCGTTCTTCCTGCACGCGCCGCCGGGGCTGGGCAAGACCCACCTGCTGCATGCGATCGGAAACTACATCCACGCCTTCGGCGCCGGCGCGATCGTCCGCTACGCCACCGCTGAGGGGTTCACCAGCCACTTCATGGGCGCGCTGAGCACACGCTCGGTGGACGCCTTCAAGCGCGCCTACCGTGACGCCGACGTCCTGCTCATCGACGACATCCAGTTCCTGGCCGAGAAGGTGCGCACCGAGGAGGAGTTCTTCCACACCTTCAACGCGCTCAAGGAGGACGGACGCCAGATCGTCGTCAGCTGTGATCGGATGCCGCGCGCGCTGCTCGGGCTCGAGGCCCGGCTGCGCGAACGCTTCGAGGCCGGGCTCGTGGCCGAGATCGCCCCGCCCGACCTGGCCACGCGCATCACCATTCTGCGCAAGCGCGCCGCACTGGACGCGATCACCATCGCGGACCCCGCCGTGCTCGAACTCGTCGCCGCGCGGGTGACCGAGAACATCCGCGCGCTCGAAGGCGCGCTGATCCGCGTCGTCGCCCACAGTTCGCTCACCCAGCGCCCGCTGGACCGCGGGCTGGCCGAGCAGGTCCTGGACCGCCTCTACCCCGGCAGCGGAGCCGTGCCCGGGCCGCCGACCATCGACGCCGTGCAGGCGGTCGTCGCCGCCCATTTCGCGCTCACGCGCGAGGAGCTCGTCTCGGCCAGTCGCGCCGCCCGCGTCTCCTGGCCGCGGCAGATGGCCATTCACCTCGCCCGCGAGCTCACCGACGCCTCGCTGCAGGCCATCGGTGACGCCTTCGGTGGGCGCAACCACGGCACCGTGCTGCACGCCTGCAAGCGCGTTGGGGAGCGGGCCGCGGCTGATGACAACATCTTCGGTGAGCTGCGCTCGCTGGCCGAGCGCGTGCGTCATCACCAGGCCGACCGGACCTCTTGACACACTTGCGCGTCGCGCGACACCAACAACTTCGCCGCTCTTTGCGAGCGATCTGCGAGTTCTCGACAGGATCCATTCGCTCTATGACTGCTTTCTCCTCTACAAGGTGTTCGACATGAAGATTTCCCTGCAGCGCGATCACCTGCTCTCCCAGCTGCAGACCGTCAGCCGCGTCGCCTCGACCCGGTCGGCCATCCAGGCCCTGTCCGGGGTGCAGTTCGCCATCGACAGCTCCGGTGGCGAGCTGCGGGCGACGGACATGGACGTCGGTCTGCGCGTTCCCCTCGACCTGGAGGTTCAGCGCGAGGGCATGATCGTCCTCCCGGCACGTCTGCTGCTTGACGTGATCCGTGCCCTGCCGGCGGCCGGGGTGTCGCTGGAGCTGCGCGCGGCCGAGCAGGACGTGGAGATCGTTTCGGGCAACGCGACCTTCCACATCCGCACGCTGCGTTCTGATGACTTCCCCACGTTTCCGGAACCAGATTCCGATTCCGCGGTCGAGCTGCCCGCCGACGCTTTCGTCTCCACGGCGCTCAAGGTGGCCGGCTCGGCCTCGCGTGATGAGACGCGGCCGGTGTTGACCGGGATCCTCGTCTCGGCCTCCGAGCGTGAGCTGCGGATGGTCGCCACCGACTCCTACCGGCTGAGCGTCAAGGAGACGGCGCTCGAGACCCCTTTGTCCGCGGGCTTTGAGGTCAACGTCCCCGCGCGCGCCCTGCAGGAGCTGGCGCGGCTGGTCACGCACACCGAGGGCGAGCAGCTGCGGGTCAGTGTCGGCTCCAACCAGGTCCTGTTCACGCTCGGGCGGGTGATTCTCTCCTCCCGGCTGATCGACGGCCAGTTCCCCAACTACCGCCAGCTGCTGCCCGAGACGTTCGAGCACGAGCTGCGGTTGGCCGGATCTGAGCTGACTGATGTCGTGCGCCGGATCAGCCTGCTGGCGCAGAAGAATGCGCCCCTGCGGCTGGCCTTTGCCCCGGGCGAGCTGACCGTCTCGGCCCAGACCCCCGACGTCGGCGAGGCGCAGGAGTCGATGCCCGTCGCCTTCCAGGGCGAGCCGCTGGAGATCGGTTTCAACCCCGAGTTCCTGCGCGCCGGGCTGGAGGCGATCGACGATGCCGACGTGCTGCTGAAGCTGATCAGCCCGCTGCGTCCCGGTCTGATCGAGTCCGGCGACGAGAGCCGCTTCCGGTACCTGATCATGCCGATCAGGCTCAACGTCTAGTCGAGCCTTCGTGCGCGTCCTGCGCCTGAGCGTGCGCGACTTCCGCGGCTACGACGGCGCGGAGGTGGAGGTGGGATCCGGGCTGACGGTGATCACCGGGCCCAACGGAGCCGGCAAGACGAACCTGCTCGAGGCGCTGTACTTCGGCTGCACCGGCCGCTCGTGCCGGACCGCCAACGAGCGCGAGGTCGTGCGGTTCGGGCAGCGCACGACGCGGGTCGTCGTGACCGCCGAGGGCGAGGACGGCCGCCATCAGCTCACCGTCGGCTTCACCCCCGGGGAGCCGAAGAAGATGCAGGCCGACGGCGCCGCCGTTGAGCGCCTGGTCGACGTCGCCGACCGGCCGCTGGTCAGCGTCTTCCTGCCCGACCGCCTGGAGCTGATCAAGGGCACGCCCGCCCTGCGCCGCGCGCACCTCGATCAGTTCCTGGCCGCCCTCTGGCCGGCCCGCGCGGCGACCCGCAAGGCCTACGCGCAGACCCTCGCGCAGCGCAACGCGCTGATCGCCCGGCTGCGTGCCGGCGGCGGCTCGGCCGACGCCCTGGCCCCCTGGGACCTGCAGCTCGCCCGGCACGGCATCGCCCTGATGGCCGACCGCGCCGAGGCGGTGCAGGCGGTCGCCGAGCATTTCACCGAGATCGCCGCGCGCCTCGGGCTCGACGGTGATCCCCGCGTCGCCTACCGGCCGCGCTCCCGGGCGGCCACCGCCGAGCAGCTGCGCGACGAGCTGCGTGAGCGCACGCCGTCGGACCTCGAGCGTGGCTTCACGGGACACGGGCCCCACCGCGACGAGCTGAGCACGGTCCGCGAGGGGCATGAGCTGCGGGCCTACGGCTCGCAGGGTCAGCAGCGCCTCGGGCTGCTGGCGCTGCTGCTGGCCGAGCGCGCAGCGCTCGCGCAGCGCCGCTCCACCCCGCCCGTGATGCTGCTCGACGACGTGATGAGCGAGCTGGACGTCGATCGGCGTCGCGCACTGGTGCAGCTGCTGCGCGGCACCGGCGGGCAGTCGGTGATCACCGCCACCGATCTGGATCAGATCCCCGGGGCCGATGGCGCCGGCGTGTGCCGGATCGCTGTCGCCAACGCGGTGATCAGCGCCGAACCGCAGGCTCCGGACCTGCGCGCGGTGAGCTGATGAGCCGTCCGTACCGGCGCTCGCCCCGCAGCCTGGAGTCGGCTCTCGGCCGCCTGCGCGACGACCTCGCGCCGGACACCGTGCTCGCTGCCGTGCAGCGCGCCTGGCCCGAGGTCGTGGGTCCCGGCATCGCCGCCGAGGCCCGCCCCACGGCAGAGCGCTCAGGAGTTCTGACCATTGCCTGCTCGGCCTCCGTGTGGGCGCAGGAACTGGACCTCATGGGCCCCCAGATCATCGAGCGTCTCAACGGCGCGCTGGCGCACGGAACGATCCAGAGGCTCCGGTGCGTCGCGGTGGGCCATTCCGGGGTCTGACCGACGCTGCGTTTTTCCGCGATTTGCAGGCATATTCGCGCTCTTTCGGAAGCCGATGCGACCGCACCTTGTGCTATCCTGATCGACATAAGTTCTTCGACGTCCCGGCGCGCTCGAGCGGCGCGAAACCCCGGGTCGTCTCAACGTCATCGGAGGATCGTTGACGAACGATGACGGCGCCGTGGGCGCCAGCAACAAGTCCAGCTACGACGCAGAGGACATCACCGTCCTCGAGGGTCTGGAGGCTGTCCGCAAGCGCCCGGGCATGTACATCGGCTCGACCGGCGAGCGCGGCCTGCACCATCTCGTCTACGAGATCGTCGACAACTCCGTGGACGAGGCTCTGGCCGGCAACTGCGACTCGGTCACCGTCACGATCCACCCCGACAGCTCGGTTACCGTCGCCGACGACGGGCGTGGCATTCCCGTGGCCACGATGGCCAAGGAGGGCCGCCCCGCCGTCGAGGTGATCATGACCGTGCTGCACGCCGGCGGGAAGTTCGGCCAGGGCGGCGGCTACAAGGTCTCGGGCGGCCTGCACGGTGTCGGCGCCTCGGTCGTCAACGCCCTGTCCGAGCGCCTGGACATCGAGGTGCGCCGCGACGGCTACCACTGGACGCAGAGCTACGAGCGCGGGCGCCCGACCGGCGACCTCACCCGGGGCGAGCCGACCACGCAGACCGGCACGACGACCCGCTTTTTGCCCGACGCGGAGATCTTCGAGTCACTGGACTTCGTCTTTAAGACGCTCGAGGAGCGGCTGCGCGACACCGCCTTTTTGACCCGTGGGATGCGCATCACGCTCACCGACGAGCGCGGCGAGGGCAAGTCGGTCGAGTTTCACTACGAGGGCGGGATCGTCGACTTCGTCGCCTTCCTGAACCAGAACAAGGAACCGATCCAGAAGAAGATCATCTTCCTCGAGGGCGAGACCGATGAGGGCGCGGTCGAGGTGGCGATGCAGTGGAATGCGTCCTACCAGGAGTCGGTGTTCTCGTTCGCCAACAACATCAATACGATCGAGGGCGGCTCGCACCTGAGCGGCTTCCGCTCGGCGCTGACCAGCGCGCTGAACAAGTACGCGCGCGAGAAGGGCGAGCTGCGCGAGAAGGACGACAACCTCTCGGGCGAGGACGTCCGTGAGGGGCTGACCGCCGTCATCTCGGCCAAGCTCACCGACCCGCAGTTCGAGGGCCAGACCAAGACCAAGCTCGGCAACCCGGGCATGCAGGGCTTCGTGCACTCGATCGTCAACGCGAGGCTGTCGGAGTTCCTGGAGGAGAACCCCCAGGAGGCCCGCGCGATCCTGCGCAAGGCGATCTCAGCCGCCCAGGCTCGCGCCGCCGCGCGCAAGGCCCGGGACCTGACCCGCCGCAAGTCCGCGCTGGAGAACTCGACCCTGCCGGGCAAGCTGGCCGACTGCTCGGTCAAGGATCCCGCGCTGGCCGAGCTGTTCATCGTCGAGGGCGACTCCGCCGGCGGCTCGGCCGTCTCGGCCCGCGACCGCTCGACCCAGGCGATCTTGCCGCTGCGCGGCAAGATCCTCAACGTCGAGAAGAGCCGGATCGACAAGGTCCTGGGCAACACCGAGATCCAGGCGCTGATCACCGCGGTCGGCACGGGGGTGCGCGACGAGTTCGACATCGCCAAGGCGCGCTACCACAAGATCGTGCTGCTCACCGACGCCGACGTCGACGGCGCGCACATCCGCACGCTCGCCCTGACCCTGCTCTTCCGCGAGATGCAGCCGCTGATCGAGGCCGGCTACGTGTACATCGCCAAGCCGCCGCTGTACCGCCTGACGCGCGGGCAGAAGCACCGCTACATCGAGCGCGACTCAGAGCTCGAGGACATTCTGCTCGGGGACAAGTTCGAGAAGCTCGAGATCACCGATCGCAACGACGCCGCGTTCAAGCTCACCGAGGCGCGCTGGAAGCGCTTCGCCCGGCTGCTGAAGCAGTACGAGGGCTGGGCCTCCGCGCTGCGCGGATCCCACGGCCACGGCGTTGTCGTCTTCATCCAGCAGGCCCGGATGCTCGAGGAGCAGATCACCGACCCCGACGCCCTGCTGGCCCATGTCGCCGCGCACGAGCGCAACGGCGAGGGCGAGGCGCACCGGCTCTCGCTGCTGGACGACGGCCCCGACAAGCTCGTGGTCCGCACGATCGAGGCCAAGACCGGCCTGGCTCAGACCCACCATCTGCCTCGGGCGGCGCTCGACGCCCACGAGTACAAGCGCCTGGCCGACGTGCACCGCGAGCTGGCTCAGCTCGCCGGCACACCGCCGTTCACGGTGCGCCTGGGCGACAACAGCCGCGAGGCGGGCTCGTTCGCCGAGCTGCGCGACCAGGTGCTGGCCATCGCCCAGCGCGGAATCGACTACTACCGCTTCAAGGGGCTGGGCGAGATGGACGCCGACGAGCTGCGCGAGACGACGATGGATCCGGCCACGCGCACGCTGGTCCAGGTGACCATGGAGGATGCGGCCTCGGCCGACCTTGTCTTCTCGATGCTGATGGGTGATCAGGTCGAGCCCCGCCGGGCGTTCATCGAGGAGAACGCCCAGCTTGTGACCAACCTCGACGTCTAGGAGGCGCCGGCATGTCAGCGATCGACACGCTCGACGGCGGCAACATCGAACCGCGAGGGCTCGAAGATGAGATGCGCTCGGCGTATCTCGACTACGCGATGTCGGTCATCGTCGGCCGCGCGCTGCCCGACGTCCGCGATGGCCTAAAGCCGGTCCACCGCCGCGTCCTTCACGTCATGAACGAGCTCGGCCTGCGCCCCAACGGCCGGCACGTCAAGTGCGCGCAGATCGTCGGCGAGGTGATGGGCAAGTACCACCCGCACGGCGACAGCGCCATCTACGACGCTCTCGTGCGCCTGGCCCAGGACTTCTCGATGCGCTACCCGCTCGTCGACGGGCACGGCAACTTCGGCAACATCGACGGCTACTCGGCCGCGGCGATGCGCTACACCGAGGCGCGCCTGGCCCAGCTGGCCACCGAGATGCTGCGCGACATCGACCAGGAGACGGTCGAGTTCGTCCCCACTTACGACGGCTCCCGCCAGGAGCCGGTGGTGCTGCCGGCGCGCTTCCCCAACCTGCTCGTCAACGGCTCCTCGGGCATCGCCGTCGGCATGGCGACGAACATCCCGCCGCACAACCTCCGCGAGGTCATCTCGGCCACGATCGCCTTCATCGAGGACCCGGAGATCGACGTCGAGGGTCTGATGAAGTACATCAAGGGCCCGGACTTCCCGACCTCGGGCACGATCCTCGGGCGCGAGGGGATCCGCGACGCCTACGCGACCGGGCGTGGCCGCGTGCGCGTCCAGGCCAAGGCTCACATCGAGCCGATCGGCCAGGGCAAGGAGGCGATCATCGTCACCGAGCTGCCCTATCAGGTCCGCAAGGGCGGTGAGGGCGGCCTGATGCTCAAGATCCGCGACCTCGTGGTGGAGAAGAAGATCCCCGAGATCTCCGACCTGCGCGACGAGTCCGATCGTCACGGCATGCGGATCGTGATCGAGCTCAAGCGCGACGCGATCCCCAAGGTCGTGCTCAACAAGCTGTTCAAGCACACGCCGATGCAGACGACGTTCGGCGTCAACATGGTCGCGCTGGTCGACAACGTGCCCCGCACGCTGTCGCTGCGCGAGGTGATCGGCCACTACGTCGAGCACCAGCGCGAGATCATCATCCGCCGCACCAAATACGAGCTGCGTCGGGCCGAGGAGCGCGCCCACGTCCTGGAGGGCATGCTCATCGCGTTGGCCAACCTCGACGAGGTGATCGCGCTGATCCGCAGCTCGCGCGATCCCGAGGCCGCCCGCACCGGGCTGGTCGAGCGCTTCGAGCTGACCCTGGTCCAGGCCCAGGCGATCCTGCAGCTGACCCTCAGCCGCCTGACCGCGCTGGAGGCCGACAAGATCAAGCAGGAGCACGCCGACCTGCTCGAGCGCATCAAGGAGCTGCGCGACATCCTCGGGTCCGAGGAGCGCGTCGACATGATCATCAAGGACGAGCTGACTGAGATCGCCGCCGCCTACGGCGACGAGCGCCGCACCGAGATCACCCACGCTGAGGGCGAGATCGACATCGAGGACCTGATCGCCGATCAGCAGATGGTCATCTCGATCACCCACTCGGGCTACATCAAGTCCCTGCCCCTGTCGACCTACCGCCAGCAGCGCCGCGGTGGCATCGGCGTGACCGGCATGGACATGAAGGACGACGACTACATCGAGCACCTGTTCGTCTGCTCGACGCACGACTACCTGCTGTTCTTCACCAACCGCGGGAAGGTCTACCGCTCAAAGGTCTACGAGCTGCCCGAGGCCTCACGTACGGCCAAGGGCCGCGCGCTGGTCAACATCCTGCCGCTGCGCGAGGGGGAGCGTGTCCAGTCGGTGCTGGCCACGCGCGACTTCACCGAGGGCCGCTACCTCGTGTTCGCGACCCGCAAGGGGATGGTCAAGAAGACCGAGTTTTTGGCCTACAACACGCCGATCAAGGCCGACGGGATCATCGCCATCAATATTCGCGACGACGACGAGCTGATCGCCGTGCGCCGCACCGGGGGCGAGGACGACATCATCATGATCTCGCGCTCCGGTCAGGCCGCGCGGTTCAGCGAGGCGGCGGTCCGCGCGATGGGCCGCGACACGACCGGCGTGCGGGGTATGAACGTCTCCCAGAAGGGGAACTCGGTGCTGGCCATGGACGTGGCCCGCGACGACCAGGAGCTGCTCGTGGTCACCGAGAACGGCTACGGCAAGCGGACCGAGATCTCCGAGTACCCCGTCAAGGGACGCGGCACGATGGGGGTCAAGACGATCACGCTGACCGGCAAGAAGGGTCAGCTGGCCGGCGCGCTCGTCGTGCGCGAGCACCAGGAGCTCGTGTTCATCTCCCAGAACGGGATGGTCCAGCGCACCTCGGTGCGGGGGATCAACCTCTACGGCCGCGCCTCGCAGGGCGTCCGGGTGATGAACATCCGTGACGACGACCAGGTCTCCGCGGTCGCGCTGGTGATGGAGTCCGAGGCGACCGCCGCGCCGGTGGCCGGCGATCAGCCCGAGCTGCCGGTGGGCGATGCGGCTGATGTGACCGATGCGGCTGACGGGGTCACGGCGGTTGAGCCGCCGGTCGAGCTCGAGTCCGAAGTGCCGGAGCCCGAGGCGCCGGAGGAGTAGGTCGTCGGGCGCGGGCCGCGCCGTCTCATCCGCGGCGGCGTGGTGCGTGGTGGCTGGCGGGACGCACCGCCAACCCCGGCCGGCGCGACGGGGGCGTGGGTGGAGGTGCGGTGCCGTGGAGGGGCCCGTCGAGTCGCACCGTCGGGGACGACGGTGCGCCTCGCTCCTGCTGGCCGGAGCAATAGGCTTCGCGGTGTGGCCCTCGGTCTCGCTCGGCAGCTCGCGGCGCGTTCTCCCTCGCTGCATGCGCGGTTCAGGGCGCTGCGTCGGGATGTGTGGTTCGCGCTCGGGCTGCGGCGGTTGCCGTGGCGCGTGGCGGTGTTCCAGTGGCGGGCGTGGCGGCTCGCGGGCCGGCTCGGGGACGAGTTCGCGCGGAGCTCCTCGACCATGCCGCGGCGGCTGGCCACGCTGCTGGCGCTCGCCGGCGACGGACGGCACGCCGTCGAGCTCGGGACCGCGCAGGGGTGGACGGCGATCTCGCTCGCGCTCGCGCATCCCGGGCGCGAGGTGGTCAGCTATGACCCGTACCAGCGCGCCGAGACGCAGCGCTACCTCCAGCTCGTGCCCGACGCTGTCCGCCGTCGGGTGACCTTTGTCGCCGCCGCCGCGGCCAGCGGACCGCGGACCGGGCGCCCCGTCGACCTCCTGTATCTGGACACGACCCACGAGCGCGAGGCCACGATCCGCGAGTACCAGACCTGGCGCCCGGTGCTGCGCCCCGGCGGCTGGCTGGTGCTTGATGACTACGGCCATCCCGATTTCCCCGGGGTCGCGCAGGCCGCTGACGAGCTCGGCCTGCGCGGGGAGGCGCGTGACGGTTTCTTCCTGCACCGCGTCCCCGCTCCTCTGGGCGCTGCGGTTGGCGGCACTTAGCTGCGCCCAGCGCCGTCAACTGCTGCCAACCGACCGGCGCTCGCCGGATTGGGTCTCGACCTCGGGTCCACGGTCAGCTGCGGCAGGGTCAGGGGACCGCCTCCGTCGCGTCGTCCCTGCAAACCACCGGCCTCGAGCTGGACTGGAGGCCGAGAAGCGTTCGGCGGGGCGCGACGACCCCGGCGGGTGCTTCGGCCATCACCCCCCTTCGCTATTGTTCGCGTGACCAGAGAAAGGAGGTGGTCCTAACTTGTCTGACATGTTTTGCGGGACCCTGGAGGTGTCCGGCCGCTAGGTCGGATGGCTGACCCCGCTTAGCGGAGTCTCACCCGCGACACCGCCGTTCTGGGCGCCGGGATTAGTCCCGCCGGCACGCAGTTGCCCTCGAGCGGAAATCGCAGCCAGATGTATCGCGAAGGGCGCCGCGTCGACGGCGCCCTTCGTGCGTTAAGCGACGGCTCCGGGGGCGGGGCCAGGCCCGGGTGGCGCGCGGGGCCGGTGGGGTGGCGCGGGGGACCCGGAAGGGTGGCGGCGGGTTCGGGTGCGGCCCGGTGGCCGGGGGTCTTCCCAGACGGGGCCCGGGCGATTAGCCTCGTGGTCATGTGTCGCAACATCCGCACCCTGCACAACTTCGACCCGCCCGCCACCGAGGAGGAGGTCCAGGCCGCCGCGCTGCAGTACGTGCGCAAGATCAGCGGCTCGACCAAGCCCTCCAAGGCGAACCAGGCCGCCTTCGATGCCGCCGTTCAGGCGGTCACCGAGGCGTCGCGCACGCTGCTCGACGCGCTGGTCACCACGGCGCCGCCCAAGGACCGTGAGGCCGAGGCGGCCAAGGCTCGCGCCCGGGCCGCCGAGCGCTACGGGACGACCCGCGCGGCCTAAGTCACGCGTCTACGGCGTCGCGCAGCGGTTCTCGCGGCGGGCGTCAGCGCGCGTCGCGGGGATCGGCGAACACGATCCCGTCCTTGGCCCGCTCGATCCGGGCGATGCGGCCCGAAGCGGCGGCCAGCAGCATCCCCACCAGCGCGGTGATCACGACCAGGAAGGGGGGAAAGCCGCCCAGCGAGACCTTCGCGTGGGTGCCCACGATCGCGTGGGCGACCAGCAGGGCGATGCCGTAGAACAGCCCGCCGAAGAAGCCACGGTCGGCCCCGCCCCACCCGTCGCGGTGCTCAAAGCCCGACAGGAACGCGCCGAGCGCGGCGATTACGGCCCAGATCCAGTAGGCGGCGCTCGAGGCGCCGATCAGCACCCCGGCAATCACTCCGAAGATCACCGGCAGCACCCCGCCGAGAACGATCTGCAGATTGCGCGGGCGGTTTCGGAACAGCGGCGTGGCGACGATGCGCGCGTGCATCCCGCCCGGTGTGGACGCCGTGCCTTCAGGCGGTGACTGCGTCGCGCTCATCCCATCCCTCGACCGCGAGCCTACCGCCGGGGGTGGGCAGCGGGCAAGTCGACACTCTGGTCACTGCGGCGCGGGTGTCGAGGTCCCGACCGGCTCGCCGAGCGTGCGATTGGGATGAAAGTGACCATATTGGGCACTTTCATCCATGTCGCTTGAGGTCGTAGGCCCGCGCCGCGCGGCTGACCGGGACGATCACGTCCCGCGGGCCCGCGGGCCGGCGGCCTGCTGCGTGCCCGCGCTGAGGCGAGGCCCCCGGCGCCAGGACCGAAGCGACTCGTCCCGCGCGTCAGGCGGCCAGGTAGGCCTGCCAGGCCGACGGGATCGACGGGCTGGCGACCTGGATGAACACGTTCGGGTTCGGGGTGCGCGGCTTGGTGCGCAGGGTCATGCCCGAGTGACGCAGCAGCATGTTGCCCTTGCGGCGGTTGCACGGCGCGCAGGAGGCGACGATGTTCTCCCACGTCGACCCGCCGCCCTTGGAGCGCGGGATCACGTGGTCGACGGTGAGGTTCGAACGCGAGCCGCAGTACTGACATGTCCAGTCGTCGCGGGCGAACACGGCGCGGCGGGTGATCTTGCGCCGGTGGGTGTCACGCGGTACGCGCACGTAGGTGACCAGGCGGATGACCACCGGGCGTGACATGTCGGTGTGCGCCGAGTGAAGACGCCATTCGCTGCGCTCGACCAGCTCGGCCTTCTCCTTGAGTAGCAGGACGACGGCGCGGCGAACCGTGCACACGTTGATCGGCTCGTACGTCGCGTTGAGCACCAGCACCCGGCCACCCGCTCGCCCGCGCCGCTGGTGCTGTGAAGGCGGCGCGGACCCGAATGGCGCTGGTTCTACCGAGGCGGGCACGGCCCGAATAAGTGTACTGACGAGGCCGGAACCACCCTGTCAATAAAGCGTTGCCGCCGCAGCGGAGAGGGACGATGGCGCAGGCGGACCGGGGAGCTGGCGCAGGCCGGACGGGGAACGCGTCAGGCCGCCGGGAAGGACCCGAGCACCCGGAGCGTCTCCACGTGGGTGCGCACGGCGTCCAGGCTGGCCGCGACCGCGGCATCGCCGTCGCGGCCCTCCAGGTCACAGAAGAACATGTAGCGACCCAGGCCCTGCTTGCGCGGCCGCGACTCGATGCGGGTGAGGTTGACGCCGCGGCCGGCGAACTCGCCCAGGCAGGCGACCAGCCAGCCCGGCGCCTCGGAGCCGACGCCCCAGAAGACGATCGCCGTCTTCCACGGTCCCAGCGGGCCACCGGCGGGGACCGGGCCGGGGCCGCCGGGCGGCTCGCCCACCCGGCCCAGCCAGACGAAGCGGGTCTCGTTGTCGGCCACGTCCTCGACGCCGTCCAGCAGCACCTGACAGCCGTAGCGCTCGGCCGCCACCCGCGTGCCCAGCGCCGCCCAGGGGCCGTCGTGCCCGGCCACCGTGCGCACCGCCTCGGCGGTCGAGCTGCCCGCGCGCACCTCGGCGTTGGGCAGCCGGGTGCGGATGAAGCGCGCGCACTGGCCGCTGGCCTGGGGGTGGGAGATCACCACCTGCACATCCTCCAGCGCCAGTGCCTCGCGGGCGATCAGGCAATGCCGGATCGGCCGCACGACCTCACCGAGGATGGCCACGTCCTCGGTCTCCATGGCCAGCGCGTCGAGCGTGGCGTTGACCGAGCCCTCGAGCGAGTTCTCAATCGGGACCAGTCCGCGCTGGACGGTCTGCTCGTGCACGGCCATCACGGTGTCGTAGATGGTCGGCAGGGCCACCAGCTCCAGCTCCGCGCCGCCCTGGCTGGCAGCGAGCAGCGCCTCGTGGGTGAACGTGCCCTCCGGCCCGAAGTAGCCCGCCTTCACGACGACACGCCGGCTCTCTAGCTCGCGCCGGCCGTCTCGCGCCGGCCCTCGAGGGCGAGCCGGACGGCCTCGGCCTCCTCCGGGGACAGCTCGAGCTCACCCCGCCCCTCGTGCACCTGTTTGGCGTACAGGCGGGCCTGGTCACGGTGGTGGATCGAGGAGAGCACGACGCCCGAGCGGGTTGCGTCGAGCAGCGCGATCGAGGTCGACTGGCGCCCGGACATCTCCCCGTAGGCGTCATAACGGATCAGGGAGGAGTAGGCGATCGCCCCGTCCAGGCGGGTCTCGGCGACGCTCATCCGCTCCTGCAGGCGCTCGGCGATGTCCTGCAGGTAGGCGTTCAGCGCCTCGAAGTCGCTCTGCAGCTGGGCGGCGTGGGCGACGAGATCCTCGTCGCGGTCACCCAGCACCATGCGCTGATCGGCCCGCAGCCGGCGCAGGCGCACGGCCAGGGCGACCGCGATGACCAGCGCGATCACGGCGACCGCCGCGCCGGCCACGGCGACGATCCCGGTGGTGCTGTTCAGGCTGTGCACCGCGCCAAATATAGGCCCGCTGCCTCCGCCGTGCCCCTACTGGAAGGTGACCGGGAACGAGAGCGAGTTGTTGGCCGTGTTCTTCTCCCCGGGGACCTTCTCGATCGTGGCCACGACCGTCTGGGTGCCGGCGCCCGGGCTCGAGCTGAGGGTCACCGAGCAGGTCCCGCTCTGGCCGGCGATCGTCCGCGGGATCGTCTTGGTCCCGCTCACCGACGTTCCGCTCACCGTCACCTTGCAGACGACGTTGGTCTCATCGTTGGTGCCCCCGTTGGTGTAGTTGAGCGTGAAGGTGGGAGGTGGGTTGGCCGGCAGCGTGTTGGTGGCGCCGGGCTGCAGCTGCGTCCCGTTGACCGACACCGAGTTGAGCACGTGACCGTGCAGCCCGGGCGCCACCTTGTGATGGCCGGCCGGCAGCGAGGCGTGCAGGATCGCGGCGATCTGCAACGGGTCCAGCCACCGGATGCTGGGCAGGAACTGCTTGCCCGAGATGGCCTGGCCGTTGGGCGCGCCGACCGCGATGCCCGCGCCGTGCAGGGCGCCGGCGATGGCCGGCGCGGCGTAGAGCTTGTAGAGCACGTCGGAGGCGTAGAAGCGGGCCATCGCCACCGCGATCGCCTGGACGGCGTCGGCGGCGGTCGATGTGCCCAGCGCGGGTTGGATCTCGTTGGCGATCGTGGTGATGCCGTCGACGCGCATCTGCAGAGCCTTGACCACGCTCTGCTGCGCGCCCCGGGCGGCATCGGGAACGCTCAGGCCCTGGGCCGAGTGCAGCTGCTTGGCCGCGTCGGCGCGGTCCTGGTTGACCTGGTTCTGCAGGCTGGAGGCGCTGGACGCACTCGCCCCGCTGCTGAGGATGCGGAACAGGCTCGTTCCGGTGGCGGCCGACTGCTGGATGAGCGAGGAAACGCTGTTGGTGTAGTCCTTCAGCGCGCTGGTCCGCGCCGCGTCCTGGCAGCTCTTGACCCCGAGGGCGAGCAGGACGACGACGATCAGGAGCGCTGCGGCGGCGACCCCGCGCCGCGCCTGGACTGACTGCTGGTTGCTCGGTGGCCTGCGCCCGCCGCTGCCGCCGCCGCCACCGGAGGGACGCCGACGGCGGGGCTGGCTACGAGGCGGGGTGGTCCGAGGTTCGTCCACCTCGTCGAAGAACGACACGCGAGAAGCGCTCCTTGATCAGGTAATGGCGCAGTATGACCGCAGCAACGGCCGGATGAATGACGCAATACGCCATGCACGCGGGGGTTCCTGCCCGAGCGCCGCCGCAGGGACCTTCGCGCGCGCGTGGAATGCTGCACTCATGCGCCCGAGCCAGGCACGGACGGCCCGGTTGTCCGACGACGCGGCAACCATGCGCCGGGCGCCGCCGGGACCCGATGCCGAGCCCACCGCCGCCCCGCCCGGCACGCTCGCGGCCAAGCCCGGCCAGGCTCCGCTCGTGCTCGAGCGCTACCGCCTGCAACGCCGGCTCGGGTCCGGGGCCTTCGGCACCGTCTGGCTGGCCACCGACGAGCGCCTGGAGCGCTCGGTGGCGGTCAAGATCCTGCCCCGGGAGCGGGTCGCCGGGGGGCGCTTCGAGCGCGAGGCCCGGGTCGCCGCCCGGCTCTCGCACCCCGGGATCGTCACGCTCTACGAGGCCTCGGTCGACGACGAGGGCGCCTACCTGGTCTCCGAGCTTGTGCGCGGGCGCACGCTCGATGCGCTGCTGCGCGACGGACGCCTGTCGGACCGCGACATCGTGCTCATCGGCCTGGCCCTGTGCGACGCGCTGGCCCACGCCCACGACGAGGGAGTCGTGCACCGCGACGTCAAGCCGTCCAACGTGCTCGTGCCCGCCCGGCCGGCCACGCCCGCGCAGTGCGCCAAGCTGACCGACTTCGGGGTCGCCCGGGTCGTCGGGGCCGACACCCTGACCATGGCCGGGGACGTGATCGGCACGCTGGCCTACATGGCCCCTGAGCAGGCCGAGGGGATGGAGGTCGGAGCACCGGCCGATCTCTACGCGCTCGCCGTCGTCCTCTACGAGGCGCTCAGCGGGGTCAACCCGGTGCTGCTGCTGCCCGCGCGCAGCCGCCGCCTCGGCGCTCACCTGCCGCCGCTGCGCCGCCAGCGCCGGGACCTGCCCCGGTCCCTGGGGGCGGGGATCGACGCCGCCCTGCGCCCCCGGCCCGAGCATCGCGGCAGCGTCGCCGACCTGCGGGCCGCGCTGGCGCAGGCGCTGCCGGAGATGAGCGACGAACCCGGGGTCGTCGTCGCCCCCCTGCGCGCCGAGAGCGAGGATCCCAACGCGCTCACCTCCTGGGGGCGCGCGGCGCAGCCCGGCTGGCCCGACCGCGCGGCCGAGCCCGACGCGCCGCGTTCGCGCCGGGCGCTCTGGCGCCCGGAAGGGATCGCGGCCGAGCCCGCGGCCGACGCCGCGGCCGAGCCTCGCGCCCGTCCCGGCTGGCCCGCCCGCGCGGTCGGCGCCGCCACTGCGGCGGCGGCTGCCGCCTGGCTGTCGGTCCACCTGCTCGCCCCCGCCCCCGTTCCGCCCGCCGCCGCCGGCCTGGTCGCCGCGGCCCTGACCCTCGTGCTGCCGAGCTTCGGCTGGCTGGCCGTGACGGTCGCGGCGGCGGCTGCGACCGCCGCCCAGGGTCACGCCGGCCTGGCCGCGGTGGTCGCCGCGGCGATGCTCGCCCCGCTGCTCGTCCTGCCCCTGCGGCCCACGGCCTGGCCGCTGGGTGCGCTCGCTCCGGGGCTGGGGCTGATCGGCGCCGCGGGCGCGTGGCCGGCCCTGGCGGCCCTGGCCGGCACGGCCTGGCGCCGGGCCGCGCTGGGAGCCGCCGGATGGGTGTGGCTGGTGCTGCTGACCCCGGTGGCCGGGCGCACCCTGTACGTCGCCCCGCCGGCAGGGGCGCTGCGCGCGGGGGCCTGGAGCGGCTCGGCCTCGGCCGCCGGGCACCACGTGTTCGCGCCGCTGGCCACCGGCGGCCTGCTCGCTCCCGCGCTCGTGTGGGCGCTGGCCGCCACGGTCCTTCCGCTCGTCGTCCGCGGCCGCTCGCCCGTGTTCGACGTGGTGCGGGCGATCAGCTGGGCGGTGCTCACCACCCTGGCCGTTCCCGCCGCGATCCTCGCCGCCCACGGCGGCCAGCCGGCCCCGGTCCTGCACGGGGCCGTGCTCGGGGCAGGTGCGGCGGCGATCCTGGCGCTGGTGCCGCGCTGGCTGGCGGTCGGTCCCGCCGCCCAGCCGACGCTGCGGCGGATCCGTCGTGCCGGCCCGCGTTTTCCGTAGCATGGGCCGCCCCCGGGGGTAGATCTCCTGCGACTCCCCGCGTCCCTGAACTCATCCGCCCGGGCCTGACCATGAGTGTGCTCAAGAGCATCGAGAGCAAGATCGCCGGCCTCGTCGAGGGGACGTTCAGCCGCGCCTTCCGGTCTGAGGTGCGACCGGTCGAGATCGCCCGCAAGCTGACCCGGGAGATGGACGAGCACACGTCGCCGTCGCTCTCGCGCACCTACGTTCCCCACGAATACCGGGTGTTTCTCTCCCCCTCCGATCGGGAGCGGTTCGCCGACTACGAGGACGCGCTGGCCGCCGAGATGGCCGGCTACCTGCTCGAGCACGCTCGGGCCGAACGTTTCTCCCTGCTCGCCCAGCCGCAGGTGGAGTTCGAGACCGACGACCGGCTGGGACTGGGCGAGTTCGGGATCCAGACCCGGGCGGTGAGCGCTGAGCACGCCGAGGAGATCTCCGACCTGCCGCCCGAGCCGGAGGAGCCCTCGGGCCGGACGATGGTCTACAGCACGGCGGGGCGGATGTCCGAGCCGCTGGAGGAACGGGCCCGGGCGCGGCAGCAGACCGCCCTGCTGGTCAGCGGCGGCCGTCGGCTCGTGGTCGGCGTGCAGGGCGCCACGATCGGCCGCAGCCGTCAGGCCGACATCATGCTCGACGACCCCAACCTGTCTCGCCAGCACGCCGAGATCCGTCCCCGCGGCGGCTCCTGGGTGGTGACCGACCTGGGCTCGACCAACGGCTCGCGCCTCAACGGCCGCCGGATCGACGGGACCGAGGTGATCAAGCCCGGTGACGAGCTGGAGGTCGGGGCGACCCGGCTGACCTTCGAGCTGGAGTAGTCATGCTCGCGCCCGTCTCCGTCGGCCTGAAGTACGGCTTTCTCATCGTCCTGTACCTGTTTTTGATGTGGGTGGCGTTCAGCGCCGTCCGCGACCTGCGGCGTGGCCGCGGCGGCATCGTTCAGAGCGACGAGCCGCCGCCCGCCGATGCGACCGGGATGTACCCGGCGGTCGGTGATCCCGGCGGGGTCGACGCGTTCGAGCCGCGGCTGCTCGTCGAGCGCGCGGCCGGCCACGAGGCCGGGGTGGCCTACGATCTCTCCGAGGGCGTGATGCTCGGCCGGGGTGACGTGGAGATCCGTCTCGAGGATCCCTACGCCTCCTCGCGTCACGCCCGCATCAGCCGCCAGGGAAGGACGATGGTCATCGAGGACCTTGGCTCGACCAACGGCACCTATCTCAACGAGGAGCCCCTGGACGGGCCCCAGCCGCTGCACGACGGAGACCGGGTCCGCATCGGCGACTCCGAGTTCACCTACCTGCAATGACCCTGCGCGCCGCCGACACCGCCAACCGCACCGACACCGGACGCCAGCGGCGTGGCAACGAGGACAGCTCCCTGGCCCGCGCGCCGCTGTTCGTGATCGCCGACGGGATGGGCGGGGCGCAGGCCGGCGAGGTCGCCTCCCAGCTCGCGGTGGAGGCCTTTGCCGACGCCCTGCCGGACACCGGGACGCCTGAGGAACGGCTGGCCCAACGGGCCCAGGACGCCAACCGGCGCATCTATGAGATGTCGCGCTCGGCCCACGAGCGCGCGGGCATGGGCACCACGCTGACCGCGGTCTACGTCGACACCAACGAGCTCGCGGTCGCCCACGTCGGGGACAGCCGTGCCTATCTCTACCGCCACGGAGAGCTCGGCCGCCTGACCCAGGACCACACCCTGGTTGAGGAGCTGCTGCGCCGGGGCAAGCTCACCGAGGAGCAGGCCGCCGAGCATCCCCAGCGCTCGATCATCACCCGCGCGCTCGGCGTCGATCCGGTCGTCGAGGTGGACACGCGCAGCTATGCGGGCCGCGACGGCGACGTGATCCTGATGTGCTCGGACGGGCTGACCTCGATGATCTCCGAGAAGGAGATCCTCACCATCCTGGACCGCGAGCGCGACCTGGACCGCGCGGCCGAGCAGCTGATCGACGCCGCCAACGAGGCGGGGGGGCGCGACAACATCACCGTCATCCTCTTCCGGCTCGAGGACGTCGGCGGGGACACCGATCACCCCACGATGACCGGCGTGCCCGCGGTCGGCCCGGACGCCGACGCGGGCGCGGGCGCGGCCCCGGGCGTGGTCGATACCCCCGCCAACGACGCGGGGGCGAGCACCGGCGCGGCCGGCGCCCCCGCGCACGACCCCGCGAACCGGTCGGGACCGGCGAGCACCGGCACCCTCACCGAGCCCCGGGCCACGACGCATTCCACGCCCCGGACGCGCTCGGCGGGCCGGAGCGCCGAGCGCTCGCCCCAGCTGCCCACCTCACGCCGCCGCGGCGGCCGCTTCGCCCGCCCGCTGGCCGCCCTGATCACCGTGATCATCGTGCTGGCGCTGGTCGGCGGCGGCGGCTACCTGGCCACCCGGCAGCTGTTCTTTCTGGGGACCAACGCGCAGGGCATCGTCACCGTCTACCGCGGGTTGCCCTACGACCTGCCGCTGGGGATCCGCCTGTACGAGACCGTCTACGTGTCCGGCGTCCCGGCCACGTCGATCCCCGCCGCGCGGCGGGCCAAGCTGTTTGACCACCAGCTGCGCTCCCAGAACGACGCGATCAGCCTCGTCCACGCGGCCGAGCTCGGCCAGCTGACGCCATGAGCCGCCGGACGACGCACGCGCGTGCGGTTGCGGCCAGGGCGGAAGGCGAGCGGCGGCGATGAGCGCGCGCAACCGGGAGCTGGTCGGGCTGATCCCCGCCTCATTGCTGATCACGGCCGGCTTTGCCGGGGTCTACATCCAGCGCTCGGACCACCTCTCCAACGTCTCGCTGACCTACGGCGCGATCTTCCTCGGCCTGTGCCTGGCCGGGCACCTGTTCCTGCGCATGACCCTGCCCAACGCCGACCCGTACCTGTTCCCGCTGGTCGCGGTGCTGGCCAGCTTCGGGCTGGTGATGATCTACCGGATCGACTCCACGCTGGCCCGCCAGCAGGCCCAGTGGTTCGTGCTCGGCCTGGTCCTGTTCGCGGTCACGATCGCCGTCCTTCGCGACTACCGCAAGCTCGAGCGCTACCGGTACGTGATCGTCGCCGTCTCCCTCGGGCTGATGGTGCTCCCGCGCTTCCCCGTCGTCGGCTACGCGGCCAACGGCGCCTACCTGGGGGTCCGCATCCCGGGCCTGTTCGTGTTCCAGCCGCCGGAGTTCGCCAAGATCGGGCTGGTCATCTTCCTGGCCAGCTACCTGCGCGACACGCGCCAGCTGCTGGTCGTCGGCGCGCGGCGGATCCTCGGCGTGACGATCCCGCCGTTCAAGCACTTCGGGCCGGTGCTGATCATCTGGGGCCTGGCCATGGGCATCCTCGTGCTGCTCTCCGACGTCGGCACCTCGGTCATGTTCTACGGCGCGCTGCTGGCCATGCTCTACGTGGCCACCAGCCGGGTCTCGTTCGTCGTCGTGGGCCTGATCGCCGCGGCGATCGGCTTCTGGTACCTGGGCACCCACATCGCCCACATCCACGCGCGCGTCGAGACGTGGATGAACCCGCTGAGCCCGCACCTGTACAACGCGCCGCTGGGCAGCTTCCAGATCGCCAACGCGATGTTCGCCCAGGCCGCCGGGGGCCTGTTCGGCCAGGGCTTCGGCCAGGCCGTGATCCAGTTCCCCGGCGGGGGCACGCTGCTGCCGTTCTCCTCCACCGACATGATCTACGCCGTGATCACCGACGAGCTCGGCCTGTTCGGGGCCGCGGCGGTGATCCTCACCTACCTGATCTTCGTCTGGCGCGGCCTGAAGGTGGCGATGCTGGCTCGCGACTCGTTCTCCAAGCTGCTGGCCGCCGGGCTGACCTCGATGTTCGCCCTGCAGGTATTCGTGATCGTCGGCGGGGTGACCCGGGTGATCCCCCTGACCGGGGTCACGCTGCCCTTCGTCGCCTACGGGGGATCCTCGATCCTGGCCAACTTCGTGCTGCTCGCCCTGCTGCTGCTCGTCTCCGACCGGGCCCGGAGGCTGGCGTGAACGGGCCGATCGCCAAGCTCTTCGGGGTCGTCGTGCTGCTGTTCGCGCTGCTCATCGTGTGGACCTCGCGCTGGACGGTGTTCGAGGCCTCCTCGCTGGCCGCCAACCCCCTCAACAAGCGCACGCTGGTCGACGCCCTGAGGATCAAGCGCGGGCGGATCCTGGCCGACGACGGCACCGTGCTCGCCCGTTCGGTCCGCGCCCCCGGGCAGACCTGGTCGCGCACCTATCCCACCGGCAGCCTGTTTGCCCAGCCGGTCGGCTACTTCAACGCGCTGCAGGGCCAGGCCTTCGGCCTGGAGCGCTCGCGCGGCCCGGAGCTGCAGGGCCTGCAGACCGGACTGAGCTCGGTGTTCGGCCCACTCGGAGGCTCGCAGCGGGTCGGCGACGACGTCTACACGACGCTGGACGCCAAGGCCCAGCGGCTGGCCGTGCAGCTGCTGGCCGGTCGCGCCGGCGCGGTGGTGGCGATCACCCCCAGGACGGGGGCGGTCAAGGTGCTCTACGGCTCACCCAGCTACGACGACAACCACTACAACCCGGCCACCACCTCGACCTTTGACCGGGCCACCCAGTCCAGCTACCCGCCCGGCTCGACGTTCAAGATCGTCACCGCCACGGCGGCGATCGACAGCGGGCGCTTCACGCCCAACTCGACGCTGGACGGAAAATCGCCCCAGATCGTCTCCGGGGTCCCGCTCCACAACGACAACAACCAGAGCTTCGGGCCGATCGACCTGACCACCGCGCTGACCTACTCGGTCAACACCGTCTGGGCCCAGGTCGCCGAGAGGCTCGGCCGGGCGACGATGACCACGTACATGAAACGGTTCGGGTTCTACGCCAAGCCTCCCCTGGACCTGCCCCGGGGTGAGCTGAACTTCAGCTCGGTCGCGCGGCCCACGCGGGGGTACTTCCCGCCGGGCAGCCCCGACGAGGACATCGGCCGGATCGCCATCGGCCAGGGCGGGCTGCTCGTCACGCCGCTGCAGATGGCGATGGTCGCCGCCGCGGTGGCCAACGGCGGGACGCTGATGACCCCGCGCCTGACCGACCGCGTGGTCGACAAGGACGGGCGCACGGTGGAGACGATCTCGCCCACCGTGTTCCACCACGTGATGAGGCCCTCGGCCGCGGCCGAGGTCGCGCAGATGATGAAGAAGGTCGTCGACGAGGGGACCGGCACCGCCGCCCAGCTGGGCTCGGGCATCACCTTCGCGGGCAAGACCGGCACCGCCTCGGTCGGGGCGACCGGCTCGAACCTGACCCAGCCGTGGTTCATCGGCTTTGCCCCGATCGACAACCCGAAGGTCGCCATCGCGGTGACGATCGAGCGCACCCAGGGCCAGTTCGGCGGTCAGGTGGCGGCACCGATCGCCCGCCAGATCGTGCAGACGCTGCTCGCGGAGGGTCAGTGAGCACCCGGCGCAGACGCGTGCGCAGGACCCTGCGGACGCGCACCGTGGGGGCCCTGAGGGCGCGGGCGGGGAGCCGGCGCTGATGGCCATCCCGCAGCCCGACACGATCATCGACGGCCGCTACAAGGTCCTCTCCCGGCTGGGCTCGGGGGGAATGGCCGACGTGTTTCTGGCCGAGGATCAGCAGCTCGGGCGCAAGGTCGCGCTCAAGCTGCTGCACGGGCGCTTCGCCGCCGACCCCGACTTCGTCGAGCGCTTCCGCCGGGAGGCGCAGTCGGCCGCCGGCCTGCAGCACCCCAACGTCGTCTCGGTCTATGACCGCGGCACCTGGGACGACACGTACTACATCGCGATGGAGTACCTGCCCGGCCGCTCGCTCAAGCAGCTGATCCGCGAGGAGGCGCCGCTGGACCCCGTGCGGGCGATCGACATCGCCCTGCAGCTGCTCAAGGCGGCCCGCTTCGCCCACCGGCGCGGGGTCATCCACCGTGACCTCAAGCCCCACAACGTGATCGTCGACGACAACGACGACGCCAAGGTGACCGACTTCGGCATCGCCCGGGCGGGCGCCTCGGACATGACCGAGACGGGCTCGATCATGGGCACCGCGCAGTATCTGTCCCCCGAGCAGGCCCAGGGCTACGCGGTGGGAGCGCCGTCGGATCTCTACTCGATCGGGATCGTGCTGTACGAGATGCTGACCGGCACGCTGCCCTTCGACGGCGACGCCGCGGTGACGATCGCGCTCAAGCACGTGGCCGAGTCGCCGCGGCCGTTGCGCGAGATCAATCCGAGCGTGCCTCCGGAGCTCGAGCAGATCGTCCTGTGGACGCTGAACAAGAACCCCAAGGACCGCCCGGCCAACGCCGACGAGCTCATCACCGCGCTGCAGAGCGCGCGGGCCAACCTCGTCGGGGGCGAGGTCGCGCAGCACACCGCGGCGATGGCGGCGGTGGCTCCGGTGCCCGTGCCGGTGCCCGTCCCCGAGCCGGCCCCCTATCCGCTCGCTCCGGCCGAGGTGATCGACGAGCCGCCGCCCCTCGAGGACCATCGCCGTCACTGGTTGCCGTGGCTGGCCACCGCCCTGATCCTGCTGCTCGTGGCCGGGGGCGCGGCGACGGCGTACCTGCTCACCCGCCCCAAGCAGGTACAGGTCCCGCCGGTCACCGGCGATCCGCTCAACACCGCGCGCACGGTCCTGCAGAACGCCGGCTTTCAGGTCGCCTCGCCGCTGATGGTCAGCAACGCCCGCCCGGCGGGCACGGTGATCGGCGAGTCGCCGGCCGGCGGCACCAAGGCCGACAAGGGCTCGACGGTCACCCTGACCGTGTCCCAGGGCCCCGGGACCCACGCGATCCCCTCGGTGGTCGGACTCAGCCGGGCCGCAGCCGAGCAGGCCCTGCGCCGGACCAGGCTGAAGGTGCACACCGTTTCTCAGCCCTCCGCGCGGTATCCGGCCGGAAAGGCGGTCGGTACCGACCCGCGGGCCGGCACCCAGGTCAACCCCGGCTCGGCGGTGACCCTGTTCGTCTCCAGCGGCCCGGCCCCCAAGGCGGTGCGGGATGTCACCGGGGAAAGCCAGGCCCAGGCCACCGCCGATCTCACCAACGCGGGCTTCAAGGTCAGCGCCACCACGCAGACCTCGAGCACGGTCAAGGCCGGCAACGTGATCAGCCAGAACCCGGCCGGAGGAACGCCGGCGCCGCCCGGCAGCACGGTGACGATCGTCGTGGCCACCGCACCCGCCACCACCCCGGTGCCCAACGTGGTCGGCGACACCGCCGACGCGGCCAGGTTCACCATCGTCTCCTCCGGCCTGACCTTCCGCTCCGCGCCGCGGGTCACGACCAACCCGGCCCAGAACGGCATCGTCCTGGCCCAGGACCCCAAGCACGGCAAGGTCAAGAAGGGCACGGTGGTCACCGTCACGGTGGGCAAGTTCACCCCGACCAACACCCCGACCTCCTCGACCTCGACCTCGGCGACCAGTTCCGCCACGACCACGAGCAGCTCGTCGACCGGCCCCGGCGGCACGGGGTGAGCGCCTCGCGGCGGGTCACGGTGCTCGGCGGCGGCCGCTCCTCCGAGCACGAGGTGTCGGTGCGCTCGGCGGCCTCGGTCGCGGCCGGACTGCGCGAGGCCGGTCACGCGGTGACCGAGATCGAGATCGGGCGCGACGGCGTCTGGCGGCGCAATGCCGAGCCGGTGGCGCTGCAGCCCGGGCGCGGCCTAGGGGACGCGGAGGTCGTGTTTCCCGTCCTGCACGGCCCGTTCGGCGAGGACGGGACCCTGCAGGGGCTGCTCGAGTGCCTTGACGTGCCCTACGTGGGTGCGGGGGTGCTGGCCTCCGCGGTGTGCATGGACAAGGTCGTCTTCAAGGAGCTGATGGCCCAGGCGGGACTGCCCCAGGTGGCGTATCGCGCCGTGCGCGAAGCCGACCACCGCGACGATCGCTCCGGCGTTCTGCGTGAGCTCGAGCCGCTCGGACGTCCCGTGTTCGTCAAGCCGGCCCGGCTCGGCTCGTCGGTGGGAATCGTCCGCGTCGGGACCGGCGACGATCTCGCGGCCGCCCTGGACACGGCCTTTGCGCACGACTCGATGGCCATCGTCGAGGCTGCCGCGGCCGGCCGCGAGGTCGAGTGCTCGGTGATGGGCAACGTCGACCCGATCGCCTCAGAGCCCGGGGAGATCCTGCTCTCCGGCGGCGAGGGCGGCTGGTACGACTACGAGGCCAAGTACACGGCGGGCGGGATGGAGCTCGTCGTCCCGGCCCGGATCGGGCCCGAGCTGGTGGCGCGCGTCCAGGCGCTCGCGGTGAAGGCCTTCCTGCGCGCCGGCTGTTCGGGGCTGGCCCGGGCCGACTTCTTCGTCGTCGGCGATCAGGTGCTGCTCAACGAGCTCAACACGATGCCCGGCTTCACGCCGACGAGCGTGTTCGGCTCTCTGTTTGCGGCCAGCGGCGTGCCCTACCCCGAGCTGCTGGACCGGCTGGTCGGCTTCGCCCTGGAGCGGCACGCCGCCGAGCGCGCCCACCGGTACTGAGACGCGGCTGGTCGGCTTCGCCCTGGAGCGGCACGCTGCCGGGCGCGCCCACCGGTAATGAGACGCAGGGCCCCGCGGCCGTGAGCGGGCGACGCCCGCGCTCGACGCGCCTGCGCTCGATCAGTAGTAGAGCGTGACCTCGTTGAGCGAGGCCGCCTGCCACTTGCCCAGGCTGGTGATCCAGACCAGGTAGTAGCGGTACCGGGTCGTGCCGGTGGTCAGCCTGATGGCCTGCCCGCTCTTGACCGAGAGCGCGCCGCCGACGTGGACCCAACCCGACGGGCCCACGTCGAACACGTCGGGGTTGACTGGCGTGCGGCGCCCGAAGATCTCCACGCGGATGCCCGGCGTGACCGTATTGATGACCATCGTGCGCGCGGCCACGCCCGGGGAGACGTCGACGTAGAGACCGACGCCGGGCTTTGACTGCAGGCCGTAGTAGTAGGTCTGCGTCGTCCAGGCCGTGCTGGTGTTGTCGTCGATGGCCAGGCCGGTGGTGCCGGGGTTCTGGGTCTTGGGGCCGCTGATCGCGTCGGGGTTGTAGTCGTGCGCGCAGGTGGCGCACGGGTTGACCGCGACCAGCTTGTGCGACGTGGGGGGCGGGGCCTGGGCGAGTGTCCCGTTGCCGTGATGGGCCTGACCGGCCAGCGCGATCAGCACCCCGACGACCGCGATCACGATCACCATCAGCACGATCAGCACTGCGGCGGGATGGCGCACGCGGAAGGGGATCCGGCGCTGTGTGCGCGAGGGCAGCGTGCGCAGCACCGAGGTGGCCTGGCCGCTGACCCCCCCGGCCCGGGCGCTCTCCATGGCCAGGACCTCCTCGAGGTCGGCGATCAGTTCGGCGTCATCGGCGTAGCGGTCCTCCTGGCGCTTGGCCGTCGCCGTCTCGACCACCGAGGCCAGCGCGGCCGACACGGCGGGCCGGGCGCGCTGAACGTCGGGCAGGTCCTCACGGACGTGCTTCATCGCCACCGCGACCTGGTTCTCGCCCTTGAAGGGAACCTCGCCGGTGAGCATCTCGTAGAGGACGATCCCCAGCGAGTACAGGTCCGACCGTCCGGTCACGGGGTGGCCCAGGGCCTGCTCGGGGGAGACGTAATCGGTGGTGCCGAGCACCCGGCCGTCCGCGGTCAGGCCCTCCTCCTCGAGCGTGCGGGCGATCCCGAAATCGGTGACCTTGGCCGAGCCCTCGCGGTCGATCAGCACGTTCTGCGGCTTGACGTCGCGGTGCACGATGTGGCGCGCGTGGGCGGCGCCGAGCGCCCGCGCGATCTGGATCGCGTAGGCGATCGCCTCCGGCACGGGCAATCCCCCCTGGCGGCGGATGCGATCCTTGAGCGTCTCGCCCTCCACGTACTCGAGCACGATGTAGGGCCGGTGATCGTCCTCTCCGGCATCGATCACGCCGACGATGTGGGGGTGCGAGAGCTGCGCCACGGCGCGCGCCTCACGGCGGAAGCGCTCGAGCTGATCGGAGTCCGAGGCGACCTCGCGGTTCATCAGCTTGACCGCGACCTGGCGCTCCAGGGTCACGTCGAAGGCCCGGTAGACGGTCGACATGCCGCCCGCGCCCACCCGGGCCTCCAGCCGGTAGCGGCCGTTGAGGCAGGTGCCGAGCAGGGCGCTCATGTGCGGTGGCGGGATCCCCGAGAGCTCACGGCTGCCCATATTGTGCCCCGCCCAGGGTCAGACGGACCGCAGACCGTCGCGGTCGCCCTCGATGCCGAGTGCCGGCACCCGCACCCGGCCCGCCCGGGGGGTCACGGTGCCGATCCGTGCGGTCCCGGGATGGTGGGCGGCCAGCAGCGCGGTGGCTGCGTCGGCCTGGGCCTCGGGCACGATCACGGCGAAGCCGCAGCCCATGTTGAAGACCTCCCACATCTCGGCCGGCGAGACCGCGCCGAGCTCGGCGATGAGCGCGAAGACGGGCGGCACGGGCAGCGGTGCTGAGACCTCGAAGCCGACGCCCGAGCCGAGCCGCAGCAGGTTGCACAGACCGCCGCCGGTGATGTGGGCCAGTCCGTGCACGGGAGACCCGGAGCGCAGCAAGTCGAGGATCGCGCGCACGTAGATGACGGTCGGCTCCAGCAGCACGTCGGCCACGCTGGCGCCGCCCAGCCCGTCGGGCGTCGCCGCGTAGGCCAGGCCACCCTGGTCGATCAGCGCGCGCCGGGCCAGGGTCAGGCCGTTGGAGTGCACGCCCGAGGCGGGAAGGCCGATCACCGCGTCACCGGGCACGCAGGCCGAGCCGTCGATGATCGCGTCCAGCGCGATCGTGCCGAAGGCCGATCCGACGAGGTCAAAGCCGGACGGGGAGGGATGGCCCCGGATCACCTCGGGCAGCTGGCAGACCTCGCCCCCCGGGATCTCGACCCCGGCGGCCTCGGCGCCGGCCTTCAGCCCGCGAGCCAGCTGCGCCATCTGCTCGGGGTCGGCGGCCTCGACCGCGAGGTAGTCGAGCAGGGCCAGCGGCTCGGCGCCGACGCAGATCAGGTCGTTGACGTTCATGGCCACGCAGTCGATCCCGATCGTGTCGAAGCGACCGGCCTGCTCGGCGACGATCACCTTGGAGCCGACGCTGTCGGTGGCCAGCGCGATCCCCAGGTTGGGCGCGATCCGGATGACGCTCGCGTAGTGCCCGGGCAGGGGCACGGTCAGTGACGGCCGCCCGGTCTCGATCGTGCTCAGCACCGAGACCAGCGCGGCCACGCCGCGGTCGGCCTCGTGGGTGTCGACGCCGGCGGCTGCGTAGGCGTTGTCCACGCCGTCATTGTCGTACATCGCGCGGATCACCCGTCGCTGTGGGCTCAGCGCGCGCGGGCGAGCCGGCGGACCACGGCGGCGGCCAGCGCGACCCGGTAGGCCGCGTAGGGCAGCAGCGAGCGGTCGCGCTCGACCTGTCGGATGACCCAGGTCGAGCCGAGCGTCGAGGCGAACGAGGTCGCCGCGCCGGCCGCGAAGGGCACGGCCGTCCCGGCGGGCAGGCCGCGCCGGGCCAGGCGGATCCCTTTGAGCAGGGTGGCGCCCGCGATCACCGGCAGCGCGACGTGACGTGAGAGCCGGTTGGCCTCCGCGCGGGTGAACTGGCGCCGCCGCGCGGCGGCCAGCGTGGCGCCGTTGCGCGAGACGCCGGGCACGAGTGCGCAGGCCTGGGCCAGGCCGAGCCACAGCATGTCGGCCGTCCCCGCCTGACGGGCCGCGCGCCGCTGCGGGCTGCGGTCCGCCCAGGCCATCGCCGCCGAGCCCGCCACCAGCCCGGCCGCGATCGTCGGCGGCGTGCCGAAGCGGGCCTCGATGACCCGCTCGAAGCGGTAGCCGATCACCGCCGGCGGGGCGAAGGAGAGGCCGAGCAGCCAGATCGAGCGGGGGCTCAGCCGGGCGACGGCCTCGGCCACCTCGCCGCGCAGGGTGATCAGCAGAGCCGCGGCGGTGCCGGCGTGCAGCGCGACCTCAAACGCCTTGCGCAGTTCCGGGTCCAGCTCCTCGGGGCCCCAGCCCAGCAGCCACGGGATCAGCGTGATGTGACCCGAGGAGGAGATCGGCAACAGCTCCGCCGGACCGTGCAGGGCTCCGAGCACCGCCGCCCGCGCGGGGGTCAGCGACGGTGAGACGGCCATGACGAGCGACGATCAGGCGCCGACGGCGGGCTGGCCGGGGCCGCCCCGGTCCGAGCGGCGGCGGACGATCAGGTAGACGATCGCGGCGACCACGATGAGCGCGCCGACGTAATCGACGTACTCGAGATGGTGACGCCAGGTCTGCCACTGGCTGCCGACGGCGTCGCCGAGCACGGCGAGCCCGCCGATCCACACCACCGAGCCCAGGGCGGCCAGGGGCAAGAAGCGCGTGAAGGGCATCTCGGCCACCCCGGCGGCGTACGGGAAGGCGGCCCGGATCACCGGCAGCAGCCGCGAGACGAAGATCGCCGCGGGCCCGTAGCGGTCAAACCAGCGGTGGGCGCGGGCCAGGCGGGCCGGACTCATGTGCAGCTTGGAGCCCTGGCGCTCGAACAGCTCGTGCCGGCCCCAGTAGCCGATTCCGTAGGCGATGCAGCCCCCGACGACGTCGCCGATCACCCCGGCGATGATGATCGCCACCATCGAGAGGTGCCCGTTGTAGACGTCAAAGCCGGAGAACAGCATCGTCGGCTCGGTGCCGGGCACGCCGATCACCGCGGAGGTCATCGTGAGCAGGAACGTTCCCGCGGCCCCGAGGTCGCCGATCAGGTTGGTGGCCAGCTTGACCAGCGGCTCGGTGAGGGAGGCGAAGGGGATCAGCACGCCGCGGGTAGGGTAGCCGCTCACCCTATGGCGAACATGAGAGGAGCTCGGTGCGCGTCTGGATCGATCTGACCAACTCGCCGCACGTGCTCGTGATGCGGCCCGTGATCGCCGAGCTCGAGCGCCGCGGCCACGAGGTCCAGGTCACCGCGCGCGACTTCGCGCAGACCCTGGAGCTGTGCCGGCGCTTCGGCATCGCGCACACCGCGATCGGCCGTCACCGGGGCGCCGGACTGGCCGGCAAGGCCCGTGGCCTGGCGGCGCGCTCGGGGACGCTGGCGCGCTGGGCGCGCGGGCGCGGCTTCGACATCGCTCTCGGTCACGGCTCCAACGACGTGACCGTCGCCGCCTACCTGCTGCGGATTCCGTCGGCGACCACCTTTGACTACGAGTGGGCGCGGGTGCAGCACACGGTCAACTGTCGACTGGCCCGGGCGGTGGTCGTGCCCGAGGCGATCCCGCGCGAACGCCTGTATCCGTACGGCGCCCGCGGCAAGCTGCGGCCCTACGCGGGCCTGAAGGAGGAGTACTACCTGGCCGACTTCGAGCCCTCCGATGCGGTCCTGCACGAGCTGGGACTGGACCCGGCGCAACCGATCGCCCTGGTGCGCACGCCGCCGGCCGTCTCCCTGTACCACCGCTTTGAGAACGACCTGTTCGGGGCGGTGCTCGACCGCCTGCGCGGCACCCAGACGGTCGTCCTCCCGCGCACCGCCGAGCAGCGCGCCGAGCTGACCCGCGACGGCGGTTTCATCGTGCCCGAGCACGCCATCGACGCGCAGTCGCTGATCGCCCATGCCGACCTGGTGGTGTCGGCCGGGGGGACGATGAACCGCGAGGCGGTCGCGCTCGGAACGCCGGTGTTCACGGTCTTCGAGGGCCGTCTCGGCGCCGTCGACGAGCGGCTCATCGCCGATGGTCGCCTGCGCCGGCTGCACACCCCCGATCAGGTGCAGCTGGCCAAGCGCCAGTCCGGTGACGGGTCGGTGCCGCGGGTGCGCCGCGACCCGGCTGTGCTCTGCGACCTGCTGCTCAGCGCGCGCCCTTGACGCGCCCATGACCTGTGTTGACAGCGGGTTAGGGGGAGGTGAGGTGAGCTTGGGGGCTGCGCGCCGGGCCCGGTCACGGCCCCGCCGGCTGGTACCGTCCGAGCCTGCCCGCGGTCGCATAACGCTGCCGCCGCATGTCTTAGTCGAGGACCTCACGACCCATGTCTGACACCACCATGGAGCCGCCGCGCGTCCACACCGGTGACCCGGCCGCCCCCGCGGCCGGCGCCGCCGCCCCGCGCCGCTCGCCGCTGCGTCGCTACGCGTGGTGGCTGGTCGCCGTCGCCGTGGTGGCCATCTCGGTCGTGCTCGTGCTGGTGGCGCGGACGCGGCCCGGCTATGACCCCTACGGCTGGCTGGACTGGGGCTATCAGACGCTGCGCGGGACGCTGGACCTCGGCGGGGCCCCGTCCTGGAAGCCGTTCTCGTACGTGTTCACGCTGCCCTTCTCCCTGTTCGGCCACTACGCGCTGTGGCTGTGGATGTTCACCTCGGTGTCCATCTCGCTCTCGGGCTCGGTGTTCGGCGGCCGCATCGCCTACCGGGTCGTGGCCCGCGAGTCCGATGCGCGCTGGCCGCCGATCGTGGCCGCGATCGTCGGCGGCGCCTGCGTGCTCGGCATCCAGGACTACTTCCACTATCTGCTCTCCAACCAGTCGGACTCGATGCTGGTGGCGGTGGCCCTGGCCGCGCTCGATCAGGCGTTGTGCGGCCGCTACCGGTGGGCGTACTGGCTGGGCATCCTGGGCTCGCTGGGCCGCCCGGAGTTCTGGCCGCCGGTGTTCCTGTTCACGCTCTGGGCCTGGCGCGAGCGACCGGAGATGCGCAAGGAGCTGATCGGCGGCCCGATCGTCGTCGCCTTCCTGTGGTTCGGGGTCCCGACGATCACCAACGACCGGCCCAACATCGCCGGCCAGCTGGCGCTGCGCTCGCCCCGTGAGTGCAAGTCCAACAAGATCGTCTGCACGACCAGCCGCTTCTTCGACCTGGACATCCTGCCCGTGCAGCTGGCGGCGCTGGCCTCGCTGCTGATCGCCGCCGTGCGCCGCAACTGGGCCGTGCTCGGGCTGTGGGCGGTGCTCGTGCTGTGGGTGCTGACTGAGATCGGCTTCGCGCTGCACGGCTTTCCCGGCGTGCCCCGCTACCTGTTCGAGGCCGCCGGTCTGATGGGTGTGCTGGCCGGTGTCGGTGTCGGTCTGCTGCTCGCCGACGCGTCGCGGCTGTGGGCGCGGCTGCCCCGGCTGGCCGGCGTCCCGGTGGCCGCCGTGCTCGTCGCCTTCATGATCCCCTCGGCGATCTCCCAGGCCCGTGCCGAGCACAAGGACATCCGGCACGAGCAGGCGCGGACCAAGGAGATCAACAAGCTGTCGGCGTTCCTGACCGCGCTCGGCGGGCCCAAGCACGTCGAGGCATGCGGCCGCCCGGTGCTCAACGTCGAGTACGTGAGCATCATGGGCTGGTACGTGCACCGCAACACGGGGACGATCGGCTACCGGCCCCAGGTCGAGGTCTGGGACCGGCGCTATCCGCTCGTGCTCTTCTCCACCTTCCCCAACGGCTGGGCAGTGCAGACGGTGCGCACGGCCCCGGCCATGAAGGCGGCGTGCGCGAACCTCAACGCCTTCTACGTGCCCACCGCGCGCCATCCCGGTGGCGCGCTGGTCCCGCACGCTCCGCTTCCGCTTCCGCCCCGGCCGGTCAAACGGGCCGGCCAGGGGTCATCCGGCCACTAGAATTTCCTGCGCATGCGCCGGCGGATCAAGTCCGCGGCCTTCCCCGTTCACCGCCACGCGGTGCCCCAGCTGGTGCTGGACGGGCTCCTGGTCGCGCTCGCATACTTTCTGGCCTTCTGGCTGCGCCTCGAGGGTCACTTCTCGGGGGGCAACCACCGCTACGAGCACCTGATGACGACGACGATCGCCTGGGTGGTGGTCGTCGGGTTGGTCTGCCTCGGAGCCTTCGGCCAGTACCAGCGGCTGTGGCGCTTCGTCGGCCAGCGTGACTACGAGGCGGTGATCAAGGCGATGGTCGTCGGCACCGTGGTCGTCGTCGGGGCGATCGCGCTGCTGCACCCGGTGATCGCCGCCACCACGCATATCGTGCCCGTCGAGCACCGGCGTCACGGGGTCGAGATCCGCACCCTGGTTCAGCGCAGCGGCCCCTCCAGCGCCGTGACCCTGCCGGGGAGCGTGATCGCCCTGTTCTTCCTGCTCTCCGTGGCCCTGCTCGTCGCGGCCCGCTTTGCCGTGCAGCTGATCACCGACGGCCGCGTGCGCAGCTTCCGGGTCGGCGTCGGCGCGCGAGAGGTCCTGATCGTCGGCGGGGGGGACGGCGGCCGGCTGGTCGTGCGCGAGCTGCTGCGCAACCCGGAGCTCGCGCTGCGGCCGATCGGCTTTCTCGACGATGACCCGCGCAAGCGGGGGATCAAGGACGAGCACGGGCTCAAGGTCCTCGGTGACACCGACAAGGATCTCGATCGCATCCTCGACGAGGTCGAGCCCGACGAGGTCGTGATCGCGATCCCGTCCGCGCCCGGGATCCTGCGCGCCCGGGTGGTTGCCGCGTGCCGCAAGCGCGGGATCCCGATCCGCACGATGCCGACGGTGTTCGAGCTGCTGCGCGACGGCTCGGGCCAGCTCCGCGTGGCCCGGCAGCTGCGCGAGGTCCGGGTCGAGGACATGCTCGGCCGCGAGCCGGTCCACGAGGAGCTGGACCGCGTCGGCGCCTACCTGCACAACGAGGTCGTGATGGTCACCGGCGCGGGCGGCTCGATCGGCTCGGAGCTGTGCCGTCAGATCGCCCGGGTCGGGCCCCGCCGGGTGATCCTCGTCGATCACGCCGAGGACAACCTGTTCGAGATCTTCCGCGAGCTGGAGGAGGACCGCCACGTCCGCACCGCGATCCCCGTGCTGGCCGACTGCAAGGAGGCCGAGCGGATGCGCGAGGTGCTGGCCGAGCACCGCCCGGCGGTGATCTTCCACGCGGCCGCCTACAAGCACGTCTCGATGATGGAGCAGAACCCCGTCGAGGCGATCCGCAACAACGCGCTGGCCACGCGCCTGATGGCCCGCCTGGCCGGCGAGGCGCGGGTCCAGACCTTCGTGCTCGTCTCCACCGACAAGGCGGTCACCCCGGCCACGGTGATGGGCGCGTCCAAGGCCCTGGCCGAGTGGGCCACGCAGGCGGCCTCGGTGCAGTACCCGAACACGCGCTACGCGACCGTCCGCTTCGGCAACGTGCTCGGCTCGTCGGGCTCGGTGGTGCCGATCTTCCGCCGCCAGATCGCCGTCGGGGGTCCGGTCACGGTCACCGACGCGCGGATGACGCGCTACTTCATGACCATCCCCGAGGCCGTGCAGCTGATCATCCGCGCCGGCTCGGTGGGGGAGGAGAGCGGCGAGACCTACGTGCTGGAGATGGGTGAGCCGGTGCGGATCATCGACCTCGCCCGCCAGATGATCCGGCTCTCGGGCCTGGAACCCGACCGCGACATCGCGATCGAGATCGTCGGGGCGCGATCGGGGGAGAAGTTCCACGAGGAGCTGTTCAACCCCCACGAGCATCCCCAGCCCACGCCCGCGCAGCGCATCCTGCGGGCCGGCCACGACCGCCTGGATCCGACCTGGGTGGAGCGGATCTTCGAGGACATCAACCTGCTCGTCTCAGAAGGTGACGCCGCCGCGCTCGCGAAACACGTCTCCGAGCTCTACGACGCCCGGGTCACGCGCACTCCCGACGGGGACAGCGGCAGCGCCCGCGTCGGTCCCTAGACTGCCGCCCTTCAGCCCATGGCCATTCTCTCCGCCCTCTCGGTCTCGCACTTCATCAACTCGGTCGGTGCCAAGGCCGGGTTCGCCGCCATCATCGGCCTCGCGCTCGTCGTCCTGCTCTTCTTCGCGCAGATGCGCGAGACGGCGCGCCTGCGGGAGGACGCCGAGGATGCCGCCGCGCAGGTGGCCCAGCTCGAGCAGCGGCTGGCCACCCTGGCCCGCGGGGTCGCCGCCTCGAGCCAGACCCAGGGCGGGCCGGCCCAGAGCGCTCCCGCGCAGGCCGCCGTCGCCCCCCGTCCG
>DASSZP010000122.1:0-8772 GCA_035713465.1 Solirubrobacteraceae bacterium
AGGCCGTCTTCCCCCACGCGGCGTTGCTGCGTCACGCTTTCGCGCATTGCGCAAGATTCCCCACTGCTGCCTCCCGTAGGAGTCTGGGCCGTGTCTCAGTCCCAGTGTGGCTGATCGTCCTCTCAGACCAGCTACCCATCGTAGCCTTGGTAAGCCGTTACCTCACCAACAAGCTAATGGGCCGCGGGCCCGTCCCGATGCGAAGGCCGAAGCTATCTTTGCTCGGTTTCCTTACGAAAACAGAGAACATCCGGTATTAGCCCGAGTTTCCTCGGGTTGTCCCAATCATCGGGGCAGGTTACCCACGTGTTACTCACCCGTTCGCGGCTTTGCCCCAGACCGAAGTCTGGTTCGTCGCTCCACTTGCATGTGTTAGGCACGCCGCCAGCGTTCGTCCTGAGCCAGGATCAAACTCTCCGTGAAGAACTTCACACAAAGAGTCGTCAAAAGTACAACCCGGTGGGCCGGCCCCAGCAACAAGGCCACGGTCGGCGTCGGGTCAAACCTCTTCAGCCGATCCCTGGAAGGATCGGCCTTGTCTTCACTCCGGCCACGACCACAAGGGTCGGGGCAGATCCGGCGAACCGGATCTCACGCTTGCGCGTGCTCGGGGGCCCGTAGTACACGAGTGGGCCCCGTAAGACAGACGGGGTCAATCAATTCTGGCACCGCCGCTCGCTCGCACCCCCAAAGGGGTGGTCTGCGCACGACGGCTTCGAACCTGGACACACTCTCCGGTCAAAAAGACCGAAGGGTGCGCATGCTGTTGAGTTTTCAAAGACCGTCGCACCCTTAGAGGAAAGGTCATCTCCTGAAATGGCGCGTCCGGAGCTCAGACTGAGTTTCCGGAGCGGACCGACGAGTATAGCGCTCGAAACCTGCGTCAACCAGATCTTCCAGCTGGCGCGGTCGCCGTGCGCTGCCCGGCGGCCGCTCAATATAGGAGGTAGACGGAGATCGTGCGTTCCCGGGGCCGGTCGTCGAAGCCAAAGAGCACGATCGGCTGTCGTGTGCCCAGCGCCAATCACCCGCCGGCACAGGGGATCGCCGCGGACGGGCCGATGATCGACGCGCGCTGATGGGGTGGGAGTTGGAGTCGCTGGTGGTGGCGGTCCTGCTCGCAGTCGCCGGCCACGGGAACGAGACGATCCAGCAGCGCGCAGGTCGGCGACGCTCACCGCGCGTCTGGGCCGGTGGCCCACCGGACCGAGCCGTCGCCCGTCACGTCACCCGCACGCGCGCAAAACGCCGCTTGCCGAACTGCAGCACGGTGCCGTCGAGATCCTCGGCGGGCAGGTCGAGCGCGCCACCGTTGACGGCCGTGGCGTCGATTCGCACGCCACCCTGAGCGAGGGCGCGCCGCGCCTGCGAGGTCGAGATCCCGAACGCCGTCGCCAGCAGCGCCGGCAGATGGACCGTGCCGTCGGCGGCCGCGACGGCCACCTCCGGCACGTCGTCGGGCACCTCGTGGCGGATGTGCAGGCGGTCAAAGCGCGCCTCGGCCGCCTCGGCGGCGGCCTCGTCGTGGTAACGGGCGACCAGCGCGCGGGCCAACGCGCGCTTGGCGTCACGGGGTCCCAGGGCCGGATCGGGGGCGCGCCCCAGCAGCAGCGAGTACCAGTCCGGCAGCGAGACATCGGGGATGCTCAGCGTCTTGCCGTACATCTCCTCCGGAGCCTCGGTCACGCCGATGTAGTTGCCGTAGGACTTGGACATCTTGCGCTCGCCGTCGGTTCCGGTGAGCAGCGGCAGGGTGAGGATCACCTGCTCGGGCTGGCCGTAGGCGCGCTGGACGTCGCGCCCGAGCAGCAGGTTGAACTTCTGGTCGGTCCCGCCGAGCTCCACGTCGGCCCGGACGGCCACCGAGTCATAGCCCTGCAGCAGCGGGTAGAGCAGCTCGAGCACGGAGATCGGCTCCCCCGCCGCGTAGCGCTTGCTGAAGTCATCGCGCTCGAGGATCCGCGCCACGGTCGCCGTGCGCATCAGCGCGAACAGGTCGGCGGCGGCCATGTCGAGCCATTCGCCGTTGAAGCGGATCTCGAGCCGCTCGGGATCGAGCACGGTCATCGCCTGCGCCTGGAAGGTGGCCGCGTTGGCGTCGATCTCGGCCGGCGCCAGCACCGGGCGCGTCGAGGAGCGCCCGCTGGGGTCACCCACGCGGGCGGTGTAGTCACCGATGATCAGCACGACGGTGTGGCCGCGGTCCTGGAATTCGCGGAGCTTCTGCAGCACGACCGTGAAACCGAGGTGGATGTCCGGCGCGGTCGGGTCGATGCCCAGCTTGACGCGGAGCGGCCGCCCCTGCGCGAGCTTGGCGGCAAGGCCCCCCGCGGGCAGGCAGTCGACCGCGTTGCGGGCCAGAAAGGCCGCGTCGCGGTCCGCCGCGGAGTCCTGCGCGCGGCTCACAGCGGCCGCCGGCGGAGTCCCGCGGCGAGCGATAACCGGGGGGAACTGAGCGCGGACGGCATGGTCGCCAATGCTAGACTCTCGCCGCCGCCCGAGAGGCCCCGGATCGTTCCCACGGGCCCCCTCACCCCCCACCTCCGGTGCTCGCTACGTCCCCGACAGCCGGCATCCGACGCGAGCCAATGACGGCATGAGCGACGACGACCATCACCTGCCGCCCGTTGCGGGCGATCCGACCGCGCCGATCCCCTTCGCGCCGCCCCGGCGCCACTGGCGCCGCGACCGCAACCGGCCGCGACGTCCCCGCGTCCGCAAGCTGCGGCTGCTCTCCATCCTGGTCGGCCTCGGCGCGCTCGCGCTCATCTCCACCGTGTTCGGGATGATGATGGCGGTCGCCTCCGACCTGCCGCAGATCGAGAACCGTCAGGAGTACCACCACGAGGTCAACTCCTACCTCTACGACGACCGCTGGCGGCCGATCGGCCTGTTCGCCCCGCCCAACCACGACGTGATCGACACCTTCGCTCAGATCTCGCCGTACATGCGGCGGGCGATCGTCGCGCTGGAGGACAAGCGCTTCTGGACCGATCCCGGCATCGACATCCGCGGCATCGGGCGCGCGCTCCTCTCCGACGTCACCGGCGGCGCCACCCAGGGCGCCTCGACGATCGCCCAGCAGTTCGTCAAGAACGCGCTCGCCCAGGAGAGCAACCGGACGATCCTGGAGAAGCTGCGCGAGGCGGCACTGGCCTTTCACCTCACGCACCGCTGGAGCAAGAAGAAGATCCTCACCGAGTACCTGAACTCGATCTACTTCGGCAGCGGCGCCTACGGGGTGGAGTCGGCCGCGCGAGTCTATTTCGGCAAGGCTCACGGTCTTGACCAGTCCGTGGCCAGCGCCGGGACGGCCGGCGGCTGCGGGGACTCGACCCCGGCCGTGCGTCGGCCGACCTGCGCGTCGGAGTTGCGGCCCTGGGAGGCGGCGCTGCTGGCCGGGATGGTGGCCAACCCGTCGGCCTTTGATCCGATCGCCCATCCGCAGGCCGCGCGAGCGCGCCGGGACCTGGCCCTGCAGGACATGCTCGCCCAGCACAAGATCTCCCGCGCGACGTACGAGGAGAGCATCAACCAGCCGCTGCCCACGGCGGCCGACATCGAGCAACCCGAGGAGCCCACTCCGGCCCCGTACTTCACCAGCTGGCTCGCGCCGCAGATCCTCTCGGCCATGGGCCTGGGCCGCGGGGTCAAGCCCAGCGTGGCCGAGTACCGTGCCTACTACGGCGGGCTGCGCATCCGCACGAGCATCGATCTGCCGATGCAGCACGCGGCCGAGCAGGCGATCTCCACCGAGCTGCCGAGCGGCTACGGGCTGCCGGTCGCTTCACTGGTGGCGATCGACAACCACACCGGCGAGGTGCGGGCGATGGTTGGCGGGCCGCTCATCAACGGCAGCCAGGACTACCAGAAGTACCCGTTCAACCTGGCCACCGAGGGGCTGCGCCAGCCCGGCTCGGCGTTCAAGCCGTTCACGCTCGCCGTGGCTCTGCAGCGCGGCTTCGGGCCCGACTCGCTGATCAACTCGCACCCGCTGAACCTGATCGTGCCCCACAGTGCAGGCAAGGAGCACTTCATCGTCCACAACTTCGGCAACGTGTATGCCGGGACGACCACGCTGGCCGCCGCCACTGCGGACTCCGACAACACCGTCTTCACCCAGGTCGGCCTCAGCCCGGCGGTGGGTACTCGCCGGATCGCCCGCATGGCCAAGGCGCTCGGCGTCCGCACCCCGATCTCCACCAACTACTCGATGATCCTTGGCGGATTGAAGATCGGCGTCTCGCCGCTCGACATGGCCCACGCCTACGAGTCGATCGCCGAGGGCGGCCGGCGCGTGTACAACCCGCAGCTCGGCGCGCCGGACGAGGGCCCCACCGGGATCGCCCAGATCGACTGTCCCGCGCGGATCTGCCGTCACCGGGTGATCGTCGACAAGCCCCGGTTCAAGCGCGTCATCCCGGCCGTCACCGCCGCGACGATCCACACCCTGCTGCAGGGCGTGGTCACCCACGGGACCGGCACCGCGGCGGCGATCTCCGGCGTCGACGTGGCCGGCAAGACGGGCACGACCCAGAACTACGGAGATGCGTGGTTCGTCGGCTGGACGCCGGACATCACCACCGCGGTGTGGGTCGGCTATCCCAACAAGCTGGTGCCGATGACGCACCTGTTCAACGGCCAGCCGGTCGAGGGCGGAACCTTCCCGGCCATCATCTGGCACAACTTCATGACCCAGGCGCTGCAGATTCTCGCCGGGTATAAGGCGCTGGACGTCGCCCGCGCCGCCGCCCATCACCACAACACCTCCTCGACGGCGTCGGTCACGACCAGCTACGGCGGTGCCGCGACGGCGGCACCCCCCGCCACGGTCGGCACCGGGACCCAGACCTCCCCGCCGGCCCAGGGGGGCGGCACGGCCCCCGCCCAGGGCGGCGGCACGACCCCCGCGCCGGGCGGCGGGACCACTCCGGCCCAGGGCGGCGGGACGACCCCCGCGCAGGGCGGCGGCACCGGGGCCACCGGAGGCGGGACGGCGGGCGGGACCGGCGGCGGAACCGGCGGCGGGAGCGGGGGTGGTACCGGCGGCAGCGGCGGGGCCGGCCTCGGCGGCGGCACCGGGGGCTGAGCCCGCTCAGGACGTGGGCAGCGGGGCTCCGCCGTCGCGCGAGACCCCCCGGGACAGGTAGGGACTGCCCGCGGCGCAGAAGCGCCAGGGCAACTCGACCGCGCGGGTGATCCCGATCCGGCGGTCGGAGACGATGTTTGGCCGCGCGGCGCCGGCGGCCCGCGGCGTGATGCGCACCGGCCCGTGCACGAGATCACCGTTGTTGTGCTCAAGGCCGATCCCCAGGGCCTGGGTCAGCTTGCCCGGCCCCGAGCACAGGTCACGCAGGCGCTCAAGGCCCCGGCGTTCGCGCATCCGCTCGATCCCCGCCGTCGGTTCCAGGGCGCGGATGAGCACCGCGGCCCCCACGTCCTCGGGCTCGCAGACCGCGTTGACGAGCGCGTGGATCCCGTAGGAGCGGTACACGTAGGCGATCCCGGGCGGCCCGAACAGCGTGCTCGTCCGGGCGGTGAGGCCGACGTAGGCGTGGCAGGCGGCCTCGGAGTGGTGATAGGCCTCGGTCTCGACGATGACCCCCGCGCAGCCGGCGTGCTGCAGCACGCACCCGATCAGGTCCGGCGCGACCTCAAGCACGGGACGGTCGTAGAAGCCGGCGTCCACTCAGAGCGCCGCGCGGACCCGGTCCAGCTGCTCACGGACCCGGCGCAGGCTCGTGCCCCCTTCCGAGACCTTGGACTCAAGCCAGGCCCCGCTGTCGAGCACCCGGTAGTACTCCTCGTCGAGCAGCGGCGACGCGGCCGCCAGGTCGGCCGGCGACAGCTCAGACAGCGCGCGGCCCCCGGCCACAGCCTGACGGACCAGGCCGGCCACGACGCCGTGCGCCTCGCGGAAGGGCAGGCCGCGGCGCACGAGCAGGTCGGCCACGTCGGTGGCGGCCAGCATCTCATCGGCCGAGGCGGCGGCCAGCCGCTCGCGGCGGAAGGTCATCGTGCCCACCATCCCGTGCGCCGCGTCCAGGCACAGCTCGAGCGTGTCGCAGGCGTCGAACAGGCGCTCCTTGTCCTCCTGCATGTCCTTGTTGTAGGTCAGCGGCAGGCCGTGCATCACCCCGTGCAGGGCCATGAGGTCGGCGACGATCCGCGGCGCCTTGGCCCGCAGCAACTCGGCGGCGTCGGGGTTCTTCTTCTGCGGCATGATCGACGAGCCCGAGGCCCACGCGTCGGAGACCTCGCAGAAGCCGAACTCCTCACTGGACCACAGCACGATCTCGGCGCCCAGGCGGGACAGGTGGGTGGCGCAGGTGGCCGCCGCGGACAGGTAGTCGAGCACGAAATCGCGGTTGGAGACGGCGTCGATCGAGTTCTCGGCCACGCCGGTGAAGCCCAGCTCGGCGGCGACCGCGCGGCGGTCGGTGTCGAAGTTCACGCCGGCCAGGGCCCCGGCTCCGAGCGGCATCCGGGCGGTGGCCTGGATCACCGCGGTGAAGCGGACCCGGTCGCGCATCAGCATCCACACGTAGGCCAGCAGGTGATGGCTCAGGTAGACGGGCTGGGCGCGCTGAAGATGCGTGTAGCCGGGCATCGGCCAGTCGAGGTGGCGCTCGGCGGCATCGGCCAGGGTGGCGGCCAGGCGCTCGATCCGCTCGCGCGCGGCGCCGGCGTGCGCGCGGACGAACATCGCCATGTCGGTCGCGACCTGGTCGTTGCGCGATCGCGCGGTGTGCATGCGGCCGCCGGGGCGCCCGGCCAGCTCGGTGACCCGCCGCTCGATCGCCATGTGGATGTCCTCGTCCCCGTCGGCGAACGGGAACGTGCCCTCCCCCAGCTCGACCCGGACCTGCTCCAGGGCGTGCAGCAGCGCGTCGCGGTCGGCCTCGGAGATGATCTGCTGCGCGGCCAGCATCCGCACGTGGGCGCAGGACTGATCGACGTCGTAGGGGCTCAACCGCCAGTCAAAGCCGATCGAGTCGTTCAGGCGGCGGAAGGCGTCGTCCTGGGGCTGGGCGAAGCGGGACACGCGGGCACCCTAGCGCTGCCGCAGAACCGCGCGCAGCGCGGTGACGACCTGGTCGACCTGGCCCTCGCTCAGGCCGGGGAAGAACGGCAGGGCCAGCGACCGCGCGGCCACGTCCTCACAGACCGGAAACTCGCCCTCGCGGTGGCCGAAGCGCTCGCGGTAGAAGCTCATCAGGTGGATCGCGGGCAGGTAGGGCTTGCTCTGCACGCCGTGGCCGGCCAGGGCCAGCACGGTCTCGTCGCGATCGACGCCGCGGGGCAGCTGCACGACGAACACGAACCAGCCGCGCCGGTCGCCGCCGCGGTCCGGGCAGGGCAGCTGCAGACCCTCGATCCCGTCCAGGGCCGAGCGGTACAGCTCGGCCACGTGAGCCCGGTCGGCGAGCATCGCGTCCAGCCGCTCCAGCTGGGCCAGACCCAGCGCCGAGGCGAGATCCGAGAGCCGGTAGTTAAAGCCGAGGCGGTCGTGGTCCAGCCAGCCCATGTCCGGCGCCCGGCCCTGGTTGCGCTCGGAGTCGATCCGCTCCTTGACCTCCGCCTCGCCGACGCAGACCATCCCCCCCTCGCCGGTGGTCAGCTGCTTGTTGGGGTAGAACCCGAACACGGCCGCGTGTCCCCGGGCGCCGACCGCCACCCCGTCGGCGTGGACGGCTCCGAGCGCCTCGCACGCATCCTCGACGATCGGAAGCTGCATCGCCTCGAAGGCGGGCAGGTCGGCCGGGTAACCGAAGATGTGCACGGGCAGCAGCGCGGTCGTGCGCTCGGTGATCGCGGCGTAGGCGGCGTGCGGGTCGAGGTTCAGCGTGACCGGATCGATGTCGGCGAACACGGGACGGGCGCGCTCGTAGATGATCGCGTTGGCCGAGGCGACGAAGCTGAACGGGGTGGTCACGACCTCGTCGCCGTCGCTGACTCCCGCCGCGCGCAGGGCGAGATGCAGGCCGGCGGTGCCGCTGGAGACCGCGCTGGCGTGAGCGGCGCCCAGGCGGGCGGCGAAGGCGCGCTCGAACTCGCCGCCGGCCGGGCCGAGCGAGAGCACCCCGGAGCGGAGAACCTCGAGCACGCGCTGCTCCTCGGCCGCCCCGATCACCGGCCGGGCGAGCGGGACGACCGTCGGTCCGGTGACGGTCACGAGCCGGGGGACGGCGGCGCCGGATCGGCCGCGGCGGCGGCGCGGGCGGTGCCCGCGGCCGTGCGCACGTGCATCCCGTACTCCAGGGAGTCGACCAGCGCCTCCCAGGAGGACTCGATGACGTTCTCCGAGACGCCGATCGAACCCCACACCAGATCCCCGTCGGAGGCGTCGAGCAGCACCCGGGTGACGGCGCCGGTGCCCTTGGTCTCGTCGAGGATGCGGACCTTGAAGTTGACCAGCTCGATGTCCCCCAGCTCGGGGTAGATATCGACCAGGGCCGCCCGCAGGGCGGCATCGAGCGCGTTGACCGGACCGTTGCCCTCGGCGGTGCGGACATAGCGCACCGCGTCCGGCCCTGGCGGCGCCCACAGCTTGACGGTCGCCTCGGTAGCGACCCGGTCGTCGGCCCGCTTCTCGACGATCACGCGCCAGGATTCGAGCACGAACAGCGGCACGTAATCCCCGGTGGCCTTGCGGATCAGCAACTCGAGCGAACCGTCCGCCGCCTCGTAGTGATAGCCGTGATGCTCGCGCTCCTTCACCTGCTCGAGCACTTTGACGGCGGTCCGATCATCCAACGTGATGCCGGCGTG
>DASSZP010000123.1:0-176864 GCA_035713465.1 Solirubrobacteraceae bacterium
AAGCCGGGCCCGGTGGCGCGCGCGGACCCGCAGCGCGACGAGCGCCGTACCCGCGCCCGCGCCGACCGCGGCCGCGGCGACCGGACGCATCCAGTTGCGTGGATCGCGCATCGAGGACAGCTCCCAGCTCTCCAGCTCGTCCTGAGCCAGCTCGGCCAGGTCGACCAGCCGGCTCTCCAGCCGCGCGAACAGGTTCTCGGGCGGGTCGACCGGGGCCAGCGCCTCGCGCAGCAGGTTCTCGAAGTCGCTCAGCGCCGTGCTCACTTGGCTGCGCTCGCCTTGGTCTGGTCGCCGTTGGTCGAGACCATCCCCTCCAGCTGGCGGATGGCGCGGTGCAGCAGCACCTTGGTCGCTCCGTCGGTGCGGCCGAGCGCGCGGGCGATCTCACGGTTGTCCATGCCGAGCGCGAAGCGCATGATCAGCGCCTCCCGCCGGTCGTCGGGCAGCTGCGCGACCCCGGCCAGGATCTCCTTGAGCTCCTCGCGCGACTCGACCAGCGCCTCGGTGGTGTGCGGAGCGGAGATGATCCCCGCGTCCTCGATCGCCGAGACCGGCTTGCGGGAGCGATCGCGGTAGAAGTTGGCCGCGAGGTTGTGGGCGATGCGGATGAGCCACGGGCGCAGCGGCCGCCCGTCGGATTCGCGCAGGGCCCGTTCGAAGTGACGGTAGGCCTGCAGGAAGGTCTGCTCGGTGAGGTCCTCGGCGTCGTGGTGGTTGCCAACCCGGTAGTAGCTGTAGGAGTAGACGTCGCGCAGGTGACTGCGATACAGATCCGAGAAGCGAGCGTCGAGCTCGGATTTGGATTGAGGTACGACGTCGGCCACCGCATGGGCAATCTATCCGGTACCCGGGGTCAGGCCGCCCGGGCCGAGGCGCGCTTGCCCGCCCTGACCGGTTCGGTCACCGCCGCGGCCCAGCGCTCGGCGTCGATATCTCCGCTGACCAGCGCCGCCAGGTTCTCCAGGGCCGGCGAGTCCAGGTGCGCCTGACGGGCGGCTTCGGCCAGCAGCGGCACCGAGTCAACCGCCTCGGCGGCATGACCAAGGTAGGCCGCGATGTCGGCCGACGGCATGCCCTGGGCCAGCAGTTCGCCGGCGCGGCGATTGCGCGAGCCCGAGGCGACGACGGTGGCGACGAGGTCGCCCGCGCCGGCCAGGCCGGCGAAGGTCTCCGGGCGCGAGCCACGGAAGCGGGCGAGCGCGTCCACCTCGGCGAACACCTTGCCGGCGGCGGCGCCGGCCACGTTGGGTCCGGCCCCGGACGCCGCCGCGGCGGCGAGCGCGGCGGCATTCTTGGCGCAGCCGGCCATCTCGACCCCGGTCACATCGGTGGTCACGGTGACGTCGAGCTTGGCCTGGTGCAGCGCATCGGCCAGCTGGCGGGTGAAGCCGCGGTCTCCGGAGGCGAGCACGATCGACGCGCCCCGCTGCAGCATCTCGGCGGCGTGGGCCGGGCCACCGAGTGCGGCCACCGCGCGCGCTGTGGTCCGCTCGGCGGTGAAGGCCGCGGGAAGCGTACCCAGCGGGGGCACGAGTCCCTTGGAGACGACGACCACGCCGATCCGGCGCGAGATGCGCCCGCCGTGGGCGGCGAGCACGCCGGGCAGCGCCTTGGCGGGGACGGCGAGGCAGACGACGTCGTGGCCCTCGTGGTTCAGCTCAGCGGCACGCATCACGCGGATCGTGTCGGGCAGCGTGACCCCGGGCAGGTAACGGTTGTTCTCGCGGGTGGACTCCAGTTCGGTCGCCTGCTCGTGGGTCCGGCAGCCGAGGTCGACGTCCAGTCCGGCCCGCGCCAGCAGGACGGCGAGGCTCGTCCCCCAGGACCCTGCGCCGATGACCGCGACGCGGCGGACCGGAGGCAGGCCGCCGAGCCACTCCCACTGCAGCATCACGCAGGGCCAGATGCGGTTGGTGACCGCGGTGGCCAGGGCCGGGGAGGGGTGCTCGACCTGCGGGAAGCGCAGTGGCCGGCCGGCGCGGATGCGCACCTTGTGCGGGCGAATGCGCCAGCCGCGGCGAATCGCCTCGGTGCCGATCACGGCCACCGGGACGACCGGGGCGCCGGTCTCCAGGGCCAGCCGTCCGACGCCGCGCTTGGGCCGGCCCAGCGATCCCGGTCGCACGCGGGTGCCCTCGGGGAAGATCAGCACGATGTCGCCGCGGTGAAGGATCTGACGCGCGGTCTCCATCATCGCCTCGTCGCTGGCCCCCCGATCGACGGGGAAGGCCCCGAGCGCGTTGAGGATCCAGGCCTGCCAGCGCCGGGCGAACAGCTCCTTCTTGGCCACGTAGTACATCGGGCGCCGGGCCATGCAGGCGATCACGAACGGGTCCAGGAAGCTGCGGTGGTTGGCCGCGATCAGCACCGGCCCGCGCTTGGGGATGTGCTCCAGCCCGATCCGGACCATCCGGAAATAGAGCAGGAAGAAGGGCTGGAAGGTGACGCGGACGAACCCGTAGATGAGCGGGTTGGCCCGGTGCTCCCGCGCGCGCTGGTGCAGACGATCGTGATCCATCGCACAGAGCGGTACCCACCCGGGGCACGGCCGTTACAGTTGACGGCGGTGAGCCCCGGCATCGATCGAACCCGCACCCTCAGGGGCGCCGCCTGCGGCGCCGTCGCCTCGATGGTGTGGGCGGCTCAGCAGCCTCTGGACAAGCTCGTGTTCAAGTGCGAGTACGACGATGTCGCGCTGCTGGGCAAGGTCTTCACCCGGGGCCGGGGCTGGTTCCCGATCGGCCTGGCGGCGCACACCGCCAACGGGGCGATCTTCGGCGCCGTCTACGCCAACGTCGCCCCGGCGTTGCCGATCCCGGCGCCGCTGCGCGGTCCGGCCGCCGCGCTGTTCGAGCATCTCGCCCTCTGGCCGACGGGCCGTCTGACCGACCGGTGGCACCCCGCGCGCGCGCAGCTGCCCCGGCTGACCGGCAACCGGGCCGCGTTCGCCCAGGCCGCGTGGCGCCATCTCCTCTTCGGCCTGATCCTCGGTGAGCTCGAGCGGCGGGTCAACGCCGAGCCCGAGCCGGTCCCCCCTGAGCCCGAGGCCGATTACTCCTCCAACGGCCACGGCTCGATCGAGCACGCCGTATCCGTCTGAGCCGATGGTCCGGGCGTGCGGGTCCTGATCACGGGCGCGTCGGGCTTTGCCGGCGGCTGGCTCACGGACGCCTGCGTGCGCGCGGGCGACGAGGTCGTGGCCCTGTCGCGCCGCGGCTCGGTACCGGCGCCCGATCCCGAGGCTGCGACCGCGAGGTCGCTCACGCCCGTCGCGGTCGATCTGCGTGACGGCGAGGCGGTGCGTGCAGCCTTCGCGGAGGCGGCGCCCGACGTCGTCTACCACCTGGCCGCGCTCAGCTCGGTCGGGCGCTCCTGGGACGCGCCGGCCCAGACCCTGGAGGAGAACACGGCGACGGCGGTCAACGTGCTCGAGGCGCTGCGGACCGCGGCCCCCCGGGCGCGCACGGTGTGGGTCAGCACCTGTGAGGTCTACGGCGTCCCGGACGCATTGCCGCTGACCGAGTCCGCTCCGGTCCAGCCGGCCAACCCGTATGCGGTCTCCAAGGCCTCGGGCGAGATGCTCGCCGCCGTCTACGCCGCCGCCCACGGGCTGGACATCATCCGCGCGCGCCCGTTCAGCCACTCCGGCCCCGGGCAGCGGCCGATCTTCCTGCTCGCCTCGCTCGCCCGCCAGGCCGCCGAGGGGCGCCGGACCGGTGAGCGGGCGCTGACCATCGTCACCGGCAATCCCGAGACCCGGCGCGACTTCACCGACGTGCGCGACGTCGTCCGCGCCTACCGGATGCTGGCCGCGACCGCGCCCGCCGGCGTGTACAACGTCAGCTCGGGCGTGTCGGTATCCGCGGCCGAGCAGGTCGCGCTGCTGTCCGAGGTGATCGCGCCGATCGCGGTCACGCACGAGGTCGACGCGGCTCGGGTCCGGGCCAGCGAGGTGATGGACCTGCGGGGTGACCACACGCGGCTCACCGAGCTGACCGGATGGCAGCCCGAGATCCCGTTGCGTCAGACGATGGCCGACGCCGTCGCCTGGTGGGAGCGGGCGTTGGCCGCCGAGCACGCGACCAGCGCCCCGGCGTAGCCGCCGCCTGAGCGCCGGACTGCTCAGCGGTGGGCGCGGCGCGCGGCTCGCGGGCCCGTGGCCGAGCGGCCGCCGCCGCGCCGCTCAGCGGTGGCCGTCGACCGCGATTGCCTGGTAGAAGGTGCCGCGGTTGTCGAACGGCTGGGGCGCGACTGAGATCGCCCCGGCGCTGGTGGGCACGATCTGATCGCAACCCGCCGGCGTGGTCTGCGGGCAGGTGACGGGCAGGATCCATTTCCCCGTCGGGCCGTAGCGGGCGGTCAGCTGAGCGGCCGCCTGCCGCAGAGTCCGCTGCAGCATCGCGCGGCACGCCGTCAGCGATCCATGACCGCAGTAGGTGCGCGAGAAGCGCCCGCTCACCCTGCGGTGCAGCACCTGACGCAGGTCCTTCTGGACATCCATCGACCAGCCGGCGAAGAAGCCGTTGCCGCTGCCGTCGCGCAGGCCGTCGGGCACGATCGTGTTGAAGTCCTTGTTGATCAGGTCCATCAGCGGGCCACCGAGCACCGGCTGGAACTCGCGGCGGACCAGCAGCGGCCACCACGTGTCCATCAGCAGCACGGCCGGGCTGTCGTCGACCACGTTGGGCGTCTGCGTGCTGCGGCGCTGCGAGCCCGCTGCGGCCCATCCGTCGAGCATCGCCGTCAACGCCCGCACGCGGGCGTCACGGCTGCGGCCGATCACCCGGCGCAGCCACGGCCAGACGGCCAGACCGCGGACGTCGGCGGTCAGCGACGGAGCGGTCACCGCCCCGGTGATGCCGGCCAGGTCCAGCGCACCGCGGTGCAGGGCGCGCCCGAGCAGGTCCTGCAGGATCGTCGCGCGCACCACCGGCCCGCTCTCCCAGTCACCCGCCGCGACCCGCCACCCGTGGGCGATCGCGTTGTTCCAGTTGACGAGAATCCCGGACGGCGGATCGATCGCCGTCGGATTGGCGCCGGGGGGCAGGCGGCGGTAGCTGTCGTCGGCGGCTCTGAACCCCTGCCAGTCCCACCGCCCCGTGCCCCAGATCGGCAGATCGGGGTCCGTGCCGCGCGCGTGGCGCGGGAACCAGCCGGACTGCAGCACGGCGATGTCGCGGTGGTCGACGTAGAACCAGTTCTCACTGCCCGTGTAGGGGCGCATCGCGGCGACGAAGCTCTGCGGCGAGGTGGGAACGTTCTCGGCCAGCCGCATGAAGGCGACGTAGCTCTGCGCCTCGTGCCCCCGCGTGGCCGCCGAGATGGCCAGCGCCACAGGCGTGCCGTGGACGGTGGCAAAGCTCGCGATCGGGCCGTGCACCGAGCTGAGCGCGTGCAGGACGACCGGCGGCCCGGGCGCACTGGGGCTGGTCGGGGCGATCGGCGTGGTCTCGGTCACGTCGTGCGCGGCGAACGCGACGCACCGGCCCCGGTAGAGGTAGTGAGATGAGGCGAAGCTCGGCGCGGATCCGTCGGGGTCGCAGAGCTTCTCGGCGAACACGTCCTCGTTGGCCGAGTACGCCGAGGTGCCCGTCCAGGCGAAGTCGATGCCGTGACCGATGAGGATGTACGGGCTCGAACCCGGGAAGCTCACCCCGCTCTCGTCGATGCCGGGGGCGTGCAGCTCATACTCCAGGAAGATCTCCGGCGTGTAGTAGCCGACCTGGGGGCCCATCACGGCCAGGGCCTGGCCGGTGCCGCTGCGCCGGGCGTCCACCAGCACGGCGTTTGACTCCATGTGGGGCAGCTGCAGCCCGGTGGCGGCCAGACGCCGGGCCCACCCGGGCAGCGGGCGGCCGGCGGGACCGACGGCCCGTGCGGCGGCGGCCGGCTTGACCGGGCCGCCCGTCTGAGCGTCCCGGGCCACGAGCGACCCGGGATCGATCAGGGCCTGCGAGGCCGGGTTGACCCGGCCGGTGGCATCCGAGCGGTAGCGCCTGGCCAGCGTCACCACCGCCGACGGGTCGGCGGCGAGCCGGAGGTCGTTGTAGACCTGCGTGCCGCGACGTCGCCCGAGCTTGGCCATCGCCATCCGCAGGGCCTCGGCCTGCTGCGGCTGCGGGCCTCCGAACACGGTGAACTGGCCAATCAGATAGGTGCCGACGGCCGCGGAGTCGGCCAGCGTCCAGTCCTGCGGAACGATCCCCAGCGCCGGGTACTCGGCCGGCAGCAGCGCAGGGTCGACCCGGGTCATGCCGATGAACGCATTGATCCCCGCGACGTAGTCGTTGATGTCGCTCAGGGCCTGGGCGCCCTCGGCCCCCATCGTCGTCGGCAGCGATTGCATCTGGGCGGTGAGCTGCTGCGGAGTCTGGTTGGCGATGCCCAACTGGGCGCTGTCGCCGGCCGTCGCGCTGGAGCCCAGCAGCTCGGTCAGGGTGCCCTGCGCGGTGTGGCGCAGCACGTCCATCAAGAACAGCCGGTCCTCGGCGGTCACGTAGCCGGCACCCCACATCGCGTCGGCGCGGGTGGTGCCGTAGATGCGCGGCACCTGGTAGTCGCTGGTGCGCTGGACGAGCACCCCGGCGCGGGGCTCCTCGGTGCCCGCCGGGGCTCCCGTCACCGTCGGACCGAGCTGCCCCAGCAGGCCGCTGAGCGTGCTCGGCGCCGGCGGCGCGGCAAAGCTCGAGTCCTTGTAGAAGCGGCCGAGATCGGCGGTGGTGAAACCCGGCCAGGCCTGCTCCAGACCCTCGTACAGGGGAGCCTGGTTGACGTCGGCGCTCGGAACCGTGCCGGCAGCCGTGAACGCCGCCAGATCCTGGGCCGAGGTGCTCTGGCCCTCCCCGAAGGCGAGCACCGAATGAAACCCGCCGAAGATGGGGAATGCGGCGGCCGAGGCCCCGGCCGGGAGGGCGAGGGCCCCCGCCAGCAATGCGATGAGCACAGCGAGCCGGCGAAGCACGCGCGCACCCTATCTCGCCGCCCGGCGGTGCGTGACCGCTGGGATCCCCCCATCCGGGGGTGGGAATGACCAGCGATGTGGACCTTTGCTCCGACCGGGGTCGAACATGCGTCCAGTCGAGCATGACACCGGCTCCTGGACCGGGGGTCGTGTCCGATGCTGTAAGCGGGGAAGTAGCCATGAACACCGGCGGGAGGACGCGATGTCCGAATTTGAGATCAGGGAGGGCCTGGCGGCGGGCGGCATACGCACGTTCCGCGTGTCGGGCGATGTCGACTTCGGGGTTGCCCCGGAGCTCAAGAAGCGCATCATCAGCCGGATTGACGCGGGCGATCGGCGGATCGTCGTCGACCTGACGTCGACGGGATTCGTGGACTCGACGGCGATCGGCGTGCTCGTCGGGGCGCTCAAGCGCCTGCGCGATCACGGCGGCTCGCTGGCCGTGGTCTGCGACAACGAGGAGGTCCGCAACATCTTCGCCGTCGTCGGCCTGGAGAACGTCATCCCGCTGCACCGTTCCGAGGCGGACGCGCTCGCGGTGCTGGCTGGCACCGCCTAGGGACGGCGGGGATCACGCCGCGAGGGAGTCTGTCCTGCCCTCCACCATGTCCACCCGCCGCAGTGACCTCCGGATGACCGCCGAGGCCACCGAGCTCTCACGCGCGCGGCGTTTCGTGCGTGAGGCGGCGACCGGCTTTGGCCTGCACGAGCGGGCGACCTACGAGTTCGTCTACGCGGTCAACGAGGCGATGACCAACGCGATCAAGCACGGCAGCACCGAGCATGACGGGCGCATCGGGGTGGCCATCGAGACCGACGGCGACACACTCGTGTGCGCGGTCAGCGACGGCGGCCCCTTCGTGCCCCCGACCGCCTACGCCGGCGCCAACCTGGCCGAGAGCGGGCGCGGCTTTGCCTTCATGTCGGCGCTGACCGATGAGCTCAAGCTCTCCGTGGCGGCGAACGCCACCGTCGTGCGGTTGTGCAAACGGCGGGTCGTGAGCGACGGTGCCTGAGCGGCGAACCACGTCACCGGGTGCGGGGTCGCGCGCCACGGGGCGGCCGGCGCGAGGTCTGCGGCGCGTCGCCGCCCTGGCCGCCGCGTCCCTGCTCGTGCTCGCGCCGGTGGCCGCGGGGGCACCGGGGCCCGGCCGCGGTTCCGGCCCGGGCCAGGGCCAGGGGCACGCGTACGGAACAAGCCAGGGTGCGGGCCCGGGCCAGGGCCAGGGGCGCGCGTACGGGTCGAGCCAGGGCCAGGGCCAGGGCCCCGGTCAGAGCTCCGGCCAGAGCCAGAGCCAGGGTGACAGCCCGGCCGCGCGCGCCGGGGGGCCGCCCTTCGGGCCGCCCGCCGGGGTCCCCGCCCACGCCTCCCACATCGTTCAGCCGCCGACGACCCCCCAGACGACCACCACCGTGTCCCCGCCGCCGGGCGATCCTCAGAACACCGGACCGGTGCCCGGGTGGGTGCGCAACGGCGTTCACACCGTGACGACCACGGTGACGTCGGCCCCCGTGCCCTCTCCGGCGCCGACCGCGACGGCGGCCATAGCGGCACCCGCCCCGGCGTCGACCACACCAGCGGCGGCGTCGAACCCTCCCGCGGCGGTGCCGGCCACGCCGGCGGCGGGCGGCACCGGCTCGGGCGCGGCCTCCCGCCCGGTCAGCCCGGGCCATCACGGCGCAGCCGCCCCGCGACGGGCCAGCGGTCAGCCCTCTTCACGCGGGCCCCATGGCGCGCTGGGCTCGCGCCACACGGCCAGCGGCGCGTCGGGTCCTTCGCGGCGTACCGCCGCCGGGGGTACGCGCGCGCGCCGGAACGCGACCGGCGTGTCCACCGCCCGGACGGCGGCGACCAGCGCCCGCTCGGGCCGTCAGGCCGCCTCGCGCGGCATCGCCGGCGTCGCCGCGGGCGGCAGCCTCGGCCTGGCCGGCTCGACCCGGCGCAGCGCAAGCCTGCGGGGGAGCCTCGGGAGCGACCGCCACGTCCAGTACTCGGCCGGGAACGTCCTGGCCTCGCTGGCGGGACGGCGGATGAACTTCATCCCCGCGCTGATCGGCAACCTCGTCCCGCTCCCCGTGCCCGACTGGAGCAAGCCGATCATCGTGCTGCTGCTCCTGGTCATCCTGTTCATGGCCGTGCGCGCCCTGCGCAGCTCCCGCCATACCCGCCGGCTGGAATCCCAGCGGATCGAACTGGCCGCCGATCTCGACTCGATGCAGGCCGCGTTGGTCCCCGCCATCCCCGAGCAGCTGGGGGCACTCGGTCTGTCGGTCGCCTACCGGCCCGCCGACGGGCCCGCGGCCGGCGGTGACTTCTACGACGCCTTCCCGCTCGACGACGGCCGGGTCGCGGTCATCGTCGGAGACGTCTCCGGGCACGGGCGCACCGCCCTGGCCCGGGCGGCCCACATGCACTACACGCTGCGCGCCTACGTGGAGACCGGCCTTGACCCGCGGGCCAGCCTCAAGCTGGCCGGCCGGGTGCTCGGCACCGATGACGATGGCCTGTTCACGACGGTGGCCATCGCGATCTACGACCCGGCGTCGGCAACGCTCACCTACGCCACGGCCGGCCATCCGCCCCCGGTGGTCCTCGGCGCCGACGTCGGCGACCCCGTGGCCGGCTCCGCCTCCCCCGCGCTGGGCTGGGGCCTGCCGACCGGGCTGCGCCAGACGACGCTTGCCTTCGGCGCCGGAAGCCGCGCCTGCTTCTTCAGCGACGGCGTCACCGAGGCCCGCACCGAGAACGGCCTGCTCGGCCGCGAGCGGCTCAAGGCGATGTTCGCCTCCTTCGGGTCGAGCCCGGCAGCGCCCGAGCTGCTGGAGCGGGTGCGTGCCGAGGCGACCGCCGTCACCGACGACATGGCCGCGTGCGTGATCGAGGCCCGGCAGGGGCGCTCACCGCTCACCCGCCGCATCGAGGAGCTCGAGGTCAACGCCGAGGCGCTGGCCGCGGGCCAGGGGGAGCGGTTCCTGCACGGCTGCGGAGTCGCGGCGCGCGACATCGCCCACGCCGTCGAGGAGGCCCGTGCCCTGGCCGACGCGCATGGCGCGGCGATGCTGCGGGTCGCGGTGGGGCCCGACGGCCCCGTGGTCGCGGTCCACAGCGCCCCGTTGCCCGTGCTCGGGACGCCGGCGCCGCGCGACCGCGCGCAGGCCGACGCGATGGCTGCCGCGGGCCGGACGCGCTCCGGCGATGAGGCGACCTCCGGCCCGTGGGCCGGGCACGCGCTGCCACTCAGCAGCTGAGCCGCGCCTCGGCCTGGGCCGTCACGGCCCCGCGCGTGCGCACACGCCCGGCATCACCCGTCCGCGCCCTTAACGGATCGAGCCCGCCGCGGTAGGGCCGGGGCGGGCTCGGTGTCCGTATGGGTGATGTGGTGTTCAGTTCCTGCAGTGAGCCCGCTCCTCGAGCAGGCTCATCAGCTCAGCGCTGTCGCTGAGCCGACACTTCAGGGCGCGATCAAACGCGTCGCCGTAGTGGCGCATGACCGCAATGAGGATGTCTGACGTCCCCACGGTCGTGCCCCCACGATCGGCAGCGATCCGGCTGGCGGCCACGGTGACCTGGTGAAGCGTCTCGGTCGGCGTCTCGGCGCTGGTCTGCGAGGAGGCCGGCGCGTCGCTGGGACGGCCCTCGCTGACGCCAAGCGCCTGCAGGGCACTGCCAGCTTCACCGTAGAGCCGGAGCGGGCGCAGCCACCGCTCCACCTCCTCGTCGACCGATTGGGCGAACGGCAGGGCGGTTCCGGCCAGTCCTAGCACCGTCACCGCATCGGGAGAGAGTTGAAGTGAGCTCATCGGATACGTCATCGTCGCACGGCGCGATGCACCTTGAACCCACCCGATCGGCGACTCGGTCATCCGTCCAGGGGCTCCCCCACGCCCACCGGCTTCGCCCCGACCCAGCGTGGCGAATCCCGTGCCTTTGACGCGGGTTATTCGCCAACGACCCGAGTACCGCCGCCGTGCGCCGGACTCGCGCGGGCCGTCGGGTCCGGCTCTGCCCACCCAGCGCGCGGGTCCCTGCGGCCGGCCCCCGCCCGTCGTGCGAAACTCTGCCCGGCGCCCGCCTAGCTCAACTGGTAGAGCACCTCACTTGTAATGAGAAGGTTGCCGGTTCGAGTCCGGCGGCGGGCTTAGGGGGCCGTACCTGCTAACCGTGCGCCTTGCACACGTTGCGCAAACCGGCTTCCAGGTGGACGGGAGTCTCGTGGTGCGGGACGCATCTCGTGATGGCGGGCTTGCGTCCCCGGGACCCAGCGCGTCCGCCAGAATGCATCCGTGCTCACCGTCCCCAGCTCGAGCGGCTATGCGGAAACGTGGAGCAGGCTGCTCGCTTTGATCGTGGGTCGCGGTCTGACCCTGTCTCCCGTGCCGGGACCCATTTCCACCTCCTCGAGCAGCCGCGGTGCGAGGGCGACTGCTTCGCGCGGGCCCCCCGGAGCCGAACTGGGACGGTGGTGATCCGGCGCGGTGTGCGATCTGCGCGTCAGCGTCCCGCCCGGACCGGTCAGCGTCCCGCCCGAGTCCGGCCGCGCGCCCTCCTGAAACCCGGCCGGTGAGACGGGCGCGGGAGCCGCGGGCCGCGGTCCCGGCGTTTACCGGCCCGCTGAACGGCTAGACGAATCATGGCGACTGCGTTGGGTATTAGGTTCGCCTGGCCCGGCCGACGCGGGGCGCGAGGACCCCGGTCTTCGTATCGGGAGGCGGGTGGACTCGCGCCCCAACCTACGCCTGAGACGGCCCACAGCCGTCGCCGGTCGGGTCACCGGCAGCGTTTGCGGCTGGGCCGCGGTGGCGTCGCTTGCGTATTGTGCCCTCGGTGCAAGGGGTGGATCCGAGCCTGAGGGACGACGTCCAGGCGCTGCGGTGGTTTCACCGCATCGAGCTTGCGCCGGGACTGATCACCCCCGGTCAGGACGAGAGTCAGGCCAAGCTCGCCCAGATCCGGCTGCCGGAGCGCCTCGATGGCTGGTCGGTGCTCGACCTCGGCGCGTGGGACGGCTTCTTCTCCTTCGAGGCCGAGCGGCGGGGCGCGTCCCGCGTGGTCGCCGTCGATCCCGAGTGCTGGCGCGAGCCGGCCTGGGGCCCGGACGGATGGGGCACCAAGCGACCCTTCGAGCTGGCCCGACGGGCGCTCGGCTCACAGGTCGAGGATCTCGACATCGATCTGCAGGACATATCCCCAGAGACGGTCGGGCGGTTTGATCTCGTGCTGCTGCTCGGCGTCTTCTACCACCTGCCCGATCCCCTGGCCGTGATGAGGGCCGCGGCCAGCGTCTGTGAGAGGATGATCATCGTCGAGACCCACGCTGACCTGCTCGACCTCAAGCGCCCGGCGATGGCGTACTACCCCGGTGAGGTCGACGGTGACGAGTCGAACTGGTGGGGCCCCAACGAGGCGCTGCTCCGCGCGCTGCTCGAGACCGATGGCTTCACCCGCACCGAGGGGTTCACCGATTCGCGCGCCCGCCGAGCCGCCCGCTCGCTCGCGCGGCGCGCGCGCCGCCAGCCCTACCGCTACCAGTGGGGCCGGCTCGTCGTCCATGGCTGGCGCTAGCTCCGATCACCCGTCGCCGCTGCCGTCGGTCGTCCCGCGCAGCGACGGGCTGCTCACCCGCGCGCGGGTCTCGCTGCGGCTGCGCGGGCTGGATCTGGCCGACCGGGTGACGGGGCGGCGCGACCCCCTGACCCCGCCCCGGCGGATGTCGCAGTACGTCGGGCACGGTGACTTCGCCGCCATCGGCGAGGAGTTCCTGGCCCTGATGCGCGCCCATGCCGGCCTGGCACCCGCGGACCGCGTGCTCGACGTGGGCTGCGGGATCGGGCGGATGGCTCGCGTCCTGACCACCGTCCTGCGCCCTCCCGGCTCCTACGACGGGTTTGATGTCGCCGTGTCGGGCATCGAGTGGTGCCGGCAACACTACGGCGGCCAACCGGTGCCGTTCCGCTTCACCCACGTCGATCTCGCCAACGCCACCTACAACCCGCACGCCAAGGCCACGGCCGCGTCGTTCCGTTTCCCCTACGCCGACGCGTCGTTTGACCTGGTCATCGCCACGTCGGTCTTCACCCACCTGCTGCCCGGGGAGAGCAGCAATTACCTGACCGAAATCGGCCGCGTGCTCGCGCCCGCCGGCCGCCTCTTCTCGACCTGGTTCCTGCTCAGGGAGACGGAGGATCCGCCTCCCGCCCCGTTTGCCGACCGTCAGCAGCGCGACGTGGCCGTGGTCGCCGATGTCGCCACGCCGAGTGCCGCCGTCGCCTACCCGCGCGACCACGTGATGGCCGAGCTCGGGCGCTGCGGACTGTCCCCGGATCCGGTCCGGTGGGGCAGCTGGCGCGCCGGCCGCGGCACGTCGGTACAGGACCTCGTCGTCGCCCGGAAGCGCTGACGTCGTGCTCGCGCTGCCAGCGGCGGATGAGCCTGCTCGGGCGGCCCATCGCGTCGTGCTGTCGCCGAGGCGCTGGAGCGGAGGTGCATGATCGATTCCGTGCGCGATGACACGAACCCGATGAACCCCGCGTAGAGCCCCCGGGCAGGGACGCCGGCGTGCTGACCGTCAGTGACAACCCTCACGGTGAGCGGGCTGTGAGCCGTGGACGAGGCTCACCCTCGGACGGCGGGTCGTGAGGGCAAATCACCGGCCATGGCAGGAGAGACAAAGGTGTGCCCGCCGGTCGTCATCATGCTGACCTGCCGTCCGGAGCCCTCTCGCGCTGGTCTCCGGACAGGTGTAGCGTCAGGCATGTGTGGCCCCGTCGAGGTACCGGCGTAGGCCGACGCGGTAGGTCCAAGGTGAACGCTCCGTTGATCCGCTGGGCGGGGGACGGAGCCTCGGCACCGGTTGAAGCTTCGGTGAGAGCAATGCACGTGTCCGGCATGCCGTCGTTCGGGAACCCCGGCCGCCGCGCCGTGACGACGAGGGCCACCGTCTCTGCCAGCACGGAGCCCGGATTTCCGAGAGGACTCCGGTGAGCGCGCTGATCTGTGTGGCCCGGCCGGAACGCAGCTTCGCCGTGGAGGTGTGGCCGGATCGAGAAACCGTCTGCGTGCGGCCCGTGGGCGAACTTGACCTGGCCACCGTCGCTGAGCTGCGAGAGCGCGTCCTCGAGCTCGTTCAGGCCGGCTTTGCCTCGGTGCTCATCGATCTGCGACGGCTGTCATTCATCGATGTGGCGGGCCTGCGGCTGCTGCTGCAGCTCAGCCAGCGGGCCACCGAGGACGGGTGGAGGCTCTCGCTGCGTCAGGGCGATCAGCGCGTACGCCGCCTGTTTGAGCTGACCGGCACGGCCCAGCGCCTTCCCTTTGTCGGCTCCCCGGGTTCGCGCGGCTACGCGCGGGCCAGGCCGGCGTTGGGCACACCGGGCCGGGCCTTCACGGCGGATGAGCCATGGCGCAGCTGAGGTGCCCGCGGTGCGCGCTGCGGCTGCAGATCCGAGCGGCCTATCTGGCCATCGAGCATTGCCCGCGCTGCCTGGGACGCCATCGCATCGCCGTTGAGATGCAGCGCGCGGCGGCTCTCCCGGGCCGCGCCGATACGACGGCGCGCGTTGGTGAGGGCCATCGCAGACCGCCGGCACGGGCGGTCCGCCGGGTCGCTCCGTGACCGGCGACCCCGGGCACGCGTCCTGGACGGCTCCCGCGGGCGACACCCTGCCGGAGACGGGCGCACCCCGGGACCGGCGGCGCCCAGCTCCCGGTCGCGGGACGTCAATCGACGCGCAGGGCCTGCTGGGCGAAGCGCACGAGATCTCCGGGACAGATCCGGGCGCGTGACGCCACCCGGCCGTTGACCCACGTCCCGTTCCGCGACGCCAGATCGTGCAGCACCCAGCCGCCGCCGCGCCACAGCAGTTCCGCATGGCGACGGGAGACGGTCGCATCATCGAGGACGACGTCCGCCTCGGCGCTCCGGCCGACGAGCAGCCGCTCGGCCGCCGGACTGGTCCAATCCAGAGCCAGCAGGCCCGCGTGACGACGCTCGCGCCAGGTTGCGATCATCGCCCGGAGATGCCTGGGGACGTCATGGAGGCCGCCCCCGGCGCCGAGGTTGAGGTCACCGACCAGCTGGACCGGGTCGATCGTCGGTGCACTGAGCAGCGCGTCGACCCGATGAGCGAAGGTGCGGTCGCTCAAAAGGCCCTGTCCGTAGGCGTCGCGCAGGGTCGCGTCCAATCGCTGCCGCCGGGCACCGGGCGTCTGCATCGCCTCATTCTCCTCTCCCCGCCGTGGCCTGTCGAGCCGCGCCGGCGGGACGCGCGCGCCGGCAGGCCGTCCCGTCGCTTTTCAGTCCGGTTGGTCGCGAACGGGCAGGTACGGCTCGCGCTGCGCCGGCTGACCGGCCTCGATCAGACGGCCACGCTCGAGCTCGGCGTTCAGCTCGGCGCCCAGCAGGATGACGAGGTTGGTGATCCACAGCCAGACCAGGAACGCAACCACGCCCCCGAGGGCTCCGTAGGTCTTGTTGTAGGACGAGAAGCTCGCCACGTACACGGCGAACGCGGCCGAGGCGATCAGCCAGCCGACGACGGCGACGATGCTGCCCGGGCTGACCCACCGGATTCCGGGCTGGCGGACGTTCGGACCGACGTAGTACAGGATGGCCAGGATCACGCTCACGATGAGCAGCAGCACGGGCCACTTGGCGATGTCGAAGACCGTGACCGCGGTCGATCCCAGACCGATGAGATTGCCGACCTGGCGAGCCAGCCCGCCCGTCAGGATCACCGCCAGCGCGCTGACGGTGAGCAGCAGCACGGTGACCAGCGTGACGCCGAGGCGGATCGGAATCGTCTTGTAGATCGGGCGCCCCTCCTCCACGTCCCAGACCACGTTGGAAGCCCGCATGAACGCGGAGATGTAGCCCGACGCCGACCACAGCGCCCCGAGCAGGCCGGCGACGAACAGCACCCCGGCGGTCCCCCGTCCCGACTGCACATTGTCGATCGCGCTGGTGAAGATCTGCTTGGCCGGCCCCGGGGCCACCTTGCCGAGGTTGTCGATCAGCGGCTGGGTTGCCGACTGCCCGACCAGGCCGAGCAGCGAGACGATCACGATGATCATCGGGAAGATGGCCAGGACGCCGTAGTAGGTGAGCGCGGCGGCCAGATCGGTCAGGCCGTCGGCCTTGAACTCCTTCCAGGTGCGCTTGAGCACCCCGGGGAGGGCTGACCGAGGCAGATCGGTCGGCCGCTCGGGGGCCGCCGGCTGACGGCCGTGTTCTGTGTGCGCCGGTGACATCCCCCTGCACTACCCGCTGCTGAGCGCAGAAACCGCAAAGGGCTCGGGCAGATCAGGGCGTGAGGATCTCCAGCAGCTGGCCGACCGGCTGGGTGCGGTGGATCCGGTCGGGGACCGGCAGCTCGCGATGGACGGTGTAGTGGTTGCGACGTCCGCTGCGCGCGCGCGACACATAGCCCCCGGTGACCAACTCGTCCACGATCCGATGCGCCGCGCGCTCGGTGATCCCCACTTCCGCTCCGATGTCACGCAGCCGGCTCTCGGGGTCGCGGGCCAGACAGAGCAGCACCCGCGCGTGGTTGGTGAGAAACGACCAGGTCGGCAGAGCCATCTCGGGCATGCGACATCAGAATAGTCTTTCCGGAATTGAATGTCATGTATAGTCGGGGTACACCGACCGGAAGGGGGGCGTACGTGCCCCATCACCAGCGCCCGTCCCAGCCGCACCCGCACCACCCGGAGGTCAACCCCGAGCAGACGTTCGTGGCCCGCCGCCAGCGCCAGCTCGACCGTGAACAGGCGCGCCTGGACGCGATGGCCGTCCCGGTCGGGGACGACCCCGCCGACGCGATCGCCGTCGCCCTGGCGCTCCCGTTGCCGCGTCCATGAGCGCCACCGCCCCGCCGGCTGAGCGCCACCGCTGCGCCTGCGAACGCGAGTTTCAGGTCTTCGGCCGCGGACGGCACCGGCTCTACTTCGCGATCAGCGACACCGGCTTCGCCGATCCCGTGATGTCCGGCCTGTGCCCCGGGTGCGGCCAGGTCCTCCCCGGCAAGCACGGCCGGCGCAACGATGGCGGTGTCTGATGCACGATGACGCGATCCGCGCGCTCGTCCTGCGCCTGGCCCGTCCGCACCGGGACGGCGGCCTCTCGATCGAGCGCGCCGCGATCGCCGCTTCCGGCGGGGACGCCGGCGCCGTCGAAGCCTGGATCATCGCCCACGCAGGCCGGCCAGAAGCCGCTCCCCAGACCACCCGCGCGTCCGGGCTGCACGGGGGCCGGATGGCGACGGCCGCGGCGCGATCCGGCGCCACGCGCCGCTTCCTGCTTCCCCGTGAAGCCGTCCAGGCCGATCCGCCCCGCCAGTCCTCATCAGCCAACCAGGAGTTCATCGATGCCGCAGAAGCGCGCCGTGACCACGTCGACCCAGACCGCCAAGCCACATCTCAGCGCCGCTGAGCGCCGCGCCGCGCAGATCGCCGGCCTGGCCGGACAGCAGGCCGACCTCAAGCGCGAAGCCGCGGAACGGCGGCTGGCCCGCGGGCCCGTCGTCGAGCCCGCGCCCAGGGTCCGCGCCTCCCGGCGCACCCCCCCGCGCTGAGCTCAGGCCCCGGTTGACCCGGGGCCACCGGACGCGGATCATCCGGCACGATGAGCCGTGAGGCCGACCCCCGGCGACGCTGCCGGCCTGTCGTGACCGTCGGCGCCATCAACCTGCACCACGGCACGCTGACCGGGTCGCTCGACGAAGGGGCGGTTCGTGATCCTGTCCACCCGATCCCCCGTTCCGTGGGTCTTGCTCTACCCCGACTCCGACAAGGTCAGCGGCGGGCCCGGCCGCGCCGAGCTGACGGACCTCAACTCACTGCGACTCCCGGGCGCGGGTGGGGTCGACTACTGGTTCGGTGAGGGCACCGCGGATCCCCCGCCGCCGGACATCGTGCGCGAGCCGGCCGGAACGACGGCGCTGCCGGCGGTCCACCTGCTCGACGCGGCCCAGGGCGGCCCCAATGCCCTGCGGGCGGCGGAGGACCGGGAGCACGGCGCGCCCCGTCGCTCTCGCGCCCGGGCTTGGCGCTTCCGCGCTCCACGCGCATCTCGTGCCGCTCAAGCGAGACCGATCCGGCGTGGACCCTCGTCCTGAAGACCACCGGCCTGCCGGCCCACGTCCACGAGCCCGACACCGGGGCATGGACCCTTCGGCACGGCGGGGAGGAGCCTCCTCTGAGGCTGGCCTGAACGCGAGCGCGTCAGAACCGGTGGCGGGCCAGCCGGACGCCCCCGTGGCGCTCGTCGCCGTTGAGGGCGGTGGCGGCCGGGACCATCTCACTGGTCACCAGCCCGGTCTCCGCCGTGAGCCGATCCACGATCGCGAACGCGCGGCCGATGCGCTGCGGGGTATCGATCACGATCGTCACCGTCGGGACGTGGCGGTGGCGCTGCAGCAGGCGATCCCCGTGCGGCGGGTGGTCACCGTGAAAGCCCCAGACACCGCGGACCGTCGTCGCGCCGCGCGTCTCGCTGTCCCGGCGCAGGGCGCGAACGAGCGCCCGGTGCAGCGGCCGGTCCCCGTGACGCGCGTTCTCCGAGCTGAAGATCATCAGCTTCTGCCATAGGGCCAACCCGCGCTCATCGGTGCTCGGAAGCGGGTGCGGCGTGTCCAGGAGCTGCCCGTCGCGCTTGCAGACCCGGACGCGCTCCAGCGTCGCGGTGGGCGCGCGCATCAGGCCGCCCAGCCCCGGCAGGGCCTGCGCGATCCGCTCTCCCGAGCCGACGGCGATCACCATCATCGGCACCTCGGCGTTGCGCGCGAAGAACCGGGCCCTTTCGCGCCGTCCATGGCTGGTCCCGTCGACTCCGAGCAGCGCCGTCGCCCCGGCCACCCCCCGCTGGTGCAGCAGATCGCAGATGGCCACGAACGCCGGGACGCGACCGATGCGCTCCTGGCGCCCGACGTACAGCGTGAGCTTGGTCGCCTCGTGCAACTCCTCGGGGAGCTGCGCCGGCGCCATGTCGCCGGAGAGAATCCGGGCGCGCTCGAGGGTCAGCAGCCCCTTGCGCTTGAGCGCCAGGACATCCGGGAGCACCGACTCGATGCGCTGCCGTGTGTCGACGGCGACCGACACGACCGGCAGGTCCTCGGACAGGCTCAGCAGCATGTCGGAATGCAGCTGATGCCGAAAGCCGAAGCCCTCGATGCCGCGCAGCAGCAGGCTGCTGTGGATCTCGCGCCGGCCGTAGACGTCGAGCAGCGCGTCGGCGAGCAGGCGGCTGCCGCTGCGATCGCGCTCGCCGAAATAGGTGGTGAGCTTGAGGCCGTCGTCGTTCACAGGCCGGCTCCCACGGCGCGGCCCAGGGCGACGGCGGCGACGCCGAGCAGGAGGCTGATCACGACGTTGGCCAAGCCGCGCGCGAACTGCCCGTCGTCGCGCAGCCGGTGGGTCTCGAGCATCCACGTCGAGAAGGTCGTGTAGGAGCCGACCGTGGCCGTGCCGACGAGCACCAGCGCGCTGCCCGACACGCTGAGGCCGGTGACAAAGCCCAGGACGCCGGCCCCGCTGAGGTTGACGGCCAGCGTGCCCAGGGGGAAGTCGCGCCCGGCCCGGGTGGCGATCACGGTGTCGATCACGAAGCGGACGATCGCGCCCGCCCCGCCGAGAACGAGGATGCCGACCCAGGTCAGGGCGCTCACCTGATCACCCGCACGCGCCGCACCATCGCGGTGGCGGCATAGACGGCCAGGTACCCGGCGGCGACGCTGGCCAGGGCGTAGCCACAGGCCAGGCCGTAGCGGTGATGATCGATCATCTCCAGCAGCTCGAGCTGCATCGTGGAGAACGTCGTGTACGCCCCGCAGAAGCCCGTGCCGATCAGCGGCCGGCGGTAGGTGGAAAGCGGCAGGCGCTCCTGCAGCCGGGTGACGACATACCCCAGCGCAAGCGCTCCGCTCACGTTGATCGCGAACACGATCCACGGCCACTGCGTCGCGCCACTCCGATAGGCATCCGACAGGCCCACTCGGGCGACGGCGCCGATCGCGCCCCCGGCGAAGATCGCCAGCAGCTCACGACGGTCCATGGACGGCAGCATCGACATCGGGGATGACTCTTCCTTTCGCGATCAGCGTCTCGGTAAGCGAAAAGAAGCCATCAGCCCTTCACCTCGGGCGGTTTGGATGGCCGCGGGACCATCCGCCAGGACCTCATCTGACGTGGGCGCGCATGTTAGCCCAGCCGCGACCCGGACCGGCCGTCAGTCATGCAGCAGCTGGTCCAGAAAACGCCGGCGGTCGGCGAGGAAGCGCTCGGTGAGACGGACCATCGGAACGTCCTCGTAGACCGTCGGCGTCAGCCCCTCGGGCCCGCACTCATAGATCGTCGCCTCCGGATAGGCGAGCACGATCGGCGAGTGCGTGGCGATCACGAACTGCGAGCCGGCCGAGGCAAGCTCGTGGATGCGCCGCAGGCAGGTGAGGCAGTTCTGAGTCGACAGTGCGGCCTCGGGCTCATCCATCACATAGAAGCCGTCAGGCCCGAAGCGGTGCAGCATCACGGCCAGAAACGACTCGCCGTGCGACTGCTCGTGCAGGGACGCTCCGCCGTAGGCGGCCAGCGCACCCGGGTCGGCGCGCTCCAGCTCGTCCAGGTAGGTGGCGGCGGTGAACAGGCTCTCGGCCCGCAGGAAGAAATCGGTCCGCGGCCGGCGCAGCCCGCGGACGAGCCGGATCGCCCCCGCCAGCCCGGAGTGCGAATCGCGGGTGGAGAAGGCGAAGTTCGAGGTCCCGCCCTCTGGGTTGATACCCGCGGCGATCGCGATCGCCTCCAGCAGGGTCGACTTACCGCTGCCGTTCTCGCCGACGAAGTAGGTGACCTTCGGGTGCAGCGCTATGCCCCGCGCCAGGGCGGCGATCGCCGGGAGGTCCCACGGATGGCCGGTGCGCGCCTGCGGATCGTCGCCGGTGGGAAGCTCCACCGCCCTGACCATGCTGTCGTCCATCGCCAGATCTGTACCGGATCCGGAGCCAAGGCGCGGGTCGCGCGGCCGACGGGCCGGCACCGAGGGGCATTTCGCCTCATCGCTCCGGATTGCGGGGGCGGCGATGAGCAGCTTGCGCTAGGCAAAGGCAACTCTGGTGGTCTTGACTTCGCGCCCGCCCGGGCAGAGACTCGCCAGAGCAGGTGACGTGGCAAACGGGCGTCACCGGGGCCGCAGGGGCGAAGACGGAGAAGCGCACCGGGCCAGGTGCCGCCGGGACCGGAGTGAGTCGTGCGACGACCAGTTGGCCTGACCGTGCATGGCGCCGCGGCGCCGGCGCACGAGGCCCCGTGCGGGCAGGGACGACGATGAGCCTGGCCGGGATCGCGCTGATCAGCGCAGCCGTCATCGTCGGGCTGCTGCTGCTCTCCGAGCCCGTGGCGCGCTCGGTCGGCCGGGGCCTGCTGGCCACCGTGATCAACGGCCAGGACGGGCGCACCTCCACCTCCAAGACGTTCATCTTCATGTGGACTCTGCTCGTCGGCTGGGCGCTGATCGCGCTGCTCATCGCCGGCGAGTTCACCGGCGTGCATCGCTGCCTGGTCGCCGGCCACGCGACCGCCGCGGCCCTGACGCGCAGCACCAGCGCCTGCGCGCGCGCCGGCGATCCCGTGGGGCTGCTGCAGGCCGGCTGGTTTCACTTCCTGCGGGCCGGCCTGGCCGGCGGCTACCTGGTGCTGCTCGGCGTGCCCGCCGCGGCCGGGGTGGCCGCCAAGGGCATCACCCAGTCGCGGGTGCAGAACGGGACGGCGGTCAAGCAGCCGACCACTCGCCAGGGCGCGACGGCGCGGGTGGCCGAGATCTTCAGCGCCGACGACGGCACGACCGATATCGGCGACCTGCAGTACGTCATCTTCAACGTGATCACGGCCGGCTACTTCGTGGCCCAGTTCCTGAACCCCGACGGCAGCGGCCTGCCCATGATGCCGGACACGCTGCTCGGCCTGACCAGCGTCTCGGCCAGCCTGTACGTGGGCAAGAAGGCGATCGCCGACACCCAGCCGCAGGTCACCGGCGTCTTCCCGATGCCGCTGCGCGACGGGCAGACGTTCACCGTCATCGGGGCTGAGCTGACCGTCGATCCCGCCTCCCCCACCGATGCCCGGCCCCAGGTCAGCATCGACGGGGTTCTCGCCCAGGACGTCGTGATGGTCGGAGCCAACCTGACCGCCAAGGCCCCGCCCAACCTCGCGCCGGGCGGCTCACCCACGATCCGCACGCTGCGCGTGCTCAACCCGTACGGCGGCCTGACCGCCGACTACCCCGTCCAATGTCAGTAACCCAGGAGGGACCACCGTGAGTGCCGTCACCCAGACCGACCCCGATTTCACCTTCGCCGTCGCCGCCGACACCGGTGACTTCCAGCCCGCCATCACCGGCCTGGGCCCCGGTAATCCGCTCGGTCCGCTGGCCGACCTGCCCGGCACCTGGAAGGGCCACGGGTTCAACACGATCTGGCGCCCGCATCACGGTGGCCAGGACCGCTTCCTGGAGCTCAACCTGACCACCGAGACGCTCGTGTTCACCAAGATCAACGGGCCGATCCCCAACCGCGGCTTCCTGATGCCCGACATCAGCATGTTCGGGCTGACCTACATGCAGCAGATCTCCGAGACGAGCAGCGGCGCCGGCCTGCACATCGAGCCCGGGATCTGGGCCCACGTCCCCCCGACCTCCAACCCCGGCGAGCCATCGACCGTGGTGCGCATGGCCTCGATTCCGCACGGGACGGTGATCCTCGCCCAGGGCACGACGCAGACGCTCAACGGCGGACCACCGCACATCCCCGACAACAACATCATCCCCTTCCCGATCGGAAGCCCACCGCCGGCCAACTCGGATTTCGCCTCGGGCGAGGCGGCCTTCCCGGAGCTCAACCTGTCGATCCCCACGACGTTCCGGGCCAAGTCGCCCGGCGTCACCCAGGAGATGGTGCGCAACCCCAACAGCGTGCTCCAGCACGCTCTGTCGGGCGAGACGATGCACCGCCGCACGTTCATCTCGATCTCGACCCGCCACAGCCCGATCCAGGGCGGCGGCACGGCCAACACGGCGTTTCTGTCCAGCGCGTCCAACCCTCCGGGCGGCAACGCCAACGCGGTCGAGGTGGACGCGACCTTCTGGATCGAGCACATCGCCGGGGGCGGCGGGGATGTGCTGCAGCTGCAGTACACGCAGCTCGTCCAGCTGGACTTCAACGGCTTGCGCTGGCCGCACGTCACCGTGGCCACCCTGCGCAAGCAATAGGTGACTGAAACCATGACGGTCGCCCCTCCCCCGCGCCGCAGCGCGGGCAGCCTGCCCCACCCCGACCGGCCGCCCGGCACCCCGGCCCCCGACATGCCGTTCGACCATCTCGTCGTGGTGATGATGGAGAACCACTCCTTCGACAACCTGCTCGGGGCGCTGTCACGGACGCGCCCCGAGGTCGACGGGCTGAGCTTCGACGCCGCCGGCGTGGCCCAGAACAGCAATCCGGGCGCGGCCCACATGCCGCCCGAGGTCGCCTCCTTCCCGCTCGCCGACACCGCGCAGACGCGGTCCGTGGTGCAGAACTGGCGCGCCACGCACGCGCAGATCGCCGGCGGGGCGATGACCGGGTTCGTCCGCGCCTCGGGCGCTCAGGCGCCGATGGGCTACTACACGCCCGAGGTGCTGCCCTTCGCCTACTCGCTGGCCTCCACGTTCACAGTGGCCAACCGGTGGTTCTGCTCGGTGCCCGGGCCCACCTACCCCAACCGGCGTTTCCTGCTCGCCGGGACGGCCTACGGTGCCACCGTGACCGGGCCGGGCACGCTGCTGGACCCGCCGCCGCCGCACGGCACGATCTTCGACTCCCTGTCGGCTCATCACGTCAACTGGTGTGACTACTTCACCGACATCCCGATGACCTCGGTGATCCCGTCGATCGTGCTCAAGCACGCCGACCACCACGCGCCGATCACCAAGTTCTTTCACGACTGCCAGGCGGGCACCCTGCCCGCGGTCAGCTTCGTGGATCCCGGCGTCGGCGCCCTGTCCTCGCTCATGCAGGCCCTGTCCGGGCTGCCCGCGCCGGTCCGCGGGGCGCTGGAGGTGCTGGGGGCCGACTTCTCCTCTGCCGCTCCGGCCGAGACCGAGGAGGATCCGCAAGACCTCTACTGGGGCGAGGCGTGGGCGCACCGCGTCGTCCAGGCCGTGCTGCAGGGCCCGCGCTGGGAGCGGACGCTGCTCATCTACACCTACGACGAGCACGGCGGCTACTACGACCACGTGCCACCCCCGGCCGCGATCCCGCCCGATGACATCCGCCCCAAGCTGTCGCCCGGCGATCCCCCCGGCGGCTATGACTGCTACGGGCCGCGCGTGCCGGCAATCGTCGTCTCCCCCCACTCCCGGCCCGGAGGGGTCACCGACGTCGTCCACGACCACACCTCCGTGCTGGCCACGATCCAGGCCAAGTGGAATCTGCCCTCGCTCACCGTGCGCGACGCCAACGCGGAGACGGTGATGGACTTCCTGGATCCGTCGGACGCGGCACTGCTGCACCCGCCGCCGATCGCCTCGCCGCTGCGACCGCCGGGGGTGTGAACGCCCGGTCCCCGAGCTCGACCACGGGCTCGGTGCCCGTCGCCTTGGTCAAGGCCGGTCAGGCGAGCACGCCCGGAAACGCCCGGGGAAGCGTGTCGCGGCCGAGCTCGGTGACCGTCACCGCTCGTGTGCCCGGCGCGCGGCGCACCCAGTCGAGTTCGAGCAACCGGGTCAGCAAGGCCCGGCCGAGCCGGCCTGACAGGTGGTGGCGCTGCTCGGACCAGTCGACGCAGTAACGGATCGCGCTCGGGCCGCTGGGAACGGTGACTCCGAGGTCGCAGAGCAGATCCCGGCCGGAGTCCGACAGGACGTAATCGACGTCGCGGCCGTAGGCCGATAGGCGATCCCGGTCCGCCCGCCCGGGCTCGAAGCGGCCGTCGCCGCCAACGAGGTGGCCGCGCTCGATCAGGCTGCCCATCAAGCCGACGCCGAGGCGTCCGGCGAGGTGGTCGTAACAGGTCCGGGCTTCGCGCAGGGCGCGGGCCCGCGTTCCCTCCCGCAGCGAGCGCACGGGCGCCGGCGGCGCCAGCGCCGTCATCGCCTCCAGCAGCCGCCCCACCTCGCGGCCGGCCAGCCGGTAGTAGCGGTGACGACCATGAGGCTCGACCCGCAGCAGTCCGGCGCCGACGAGCTTGCCCAGGTGAGAGCTGGCCGTCGGGGCCGAGACACCCGCTTCAGAGGCCAGGCGGCTGGCCGGGAGCGCGCGCCCGTCACCGAGCGCGAGCAGCATGCGGGTCCGCGCACGATCCCCGAGCAGGGTTCCCACGGCGGCCAGGTCAACGTCACCGGTCTCGGGCACAACCGGAAATGTAGTCCGAGATCACTTCGACGGTGGTCGAAGCATTCCCCGCCTACGGTCATCGGCATGAGTCGTTCGCGCCCCCGATCCGTCGTCGTGATCGCCACCTGCCTGGGCTTTGCCGTCGTCCAGCTCGACGTGAGCGTCGTCAACATCGCCCTGCGTCCGGTCGGCTCGGATCTCGGTGGTGGGGTCAGCGGCCTGCAGTGGATCGTCACCGCCTACACGATCACCTTCGCTGCGCTGATCCTCAGTGCCGGCGCGCTCGGGGATCGGATCGGCGCCCGGCGCGTGTTCACCGCCGGCTTCACCGTGTTCACGGTCGCGTCGGTGGGCTGCGGGGCGGCCCCCGGACTCGGTGCGCTGATCGCCGCCCGGGCGATCCAGGGGGTGGGTGCCGCGCTGCTGGTGCCGTGCTCGCTCGCTCTGCTCACGCACGCCCACCCCGAGCCCTCCGTCCGCGCCCGCGCGGTCGGGCTGTGGGCGGCCGGAGCCAGCGTCGCGTTGTCGGGGGGACCGCTCGTCGGCGGTCTTCTCATCGCGCTGTTCGGCTGGCGGGCGATCTTCCTCATCAATCTCCCGCTCGGAGTCAGCGGGATCGTGCTCACCCTCCGCCACCTTCCCGAGACACCGCGTGCAGCACGCGAGTTCGACCTGCCCGGCCAGCTGGCCTCGGTGATCGCGCTGGGCGCGCTGGCCACGGCGATCATCGAGGGCGGAGCCCACGGTTTCACGGTGACGGTGGGCGTGGCGGCGGTCGTCGCGCTCGCGGGCGCGATCGCCTTTGTGCGCTGCGAACGGCGTCCCCGCGCGATGCTGCCCTTGGCGCTGTTCCGGGTTCCCGCGTTTCGCGTCTCGGTGCTGGTCGGGCTGCTCATCAACGTCGCCTTCTACGGATTGATCTTCGTCCTCAGCCTCTACTTCCAGCGCGTGCACGGCTGGACGCCCCTGCAGGCCGGCCTTGCCTTTGCCCCGATGACGGCGATCGTCCTGTGCGTGAACCTGATCGGCGCGCGGCTGGGGGCCGATCTCCGGGGTGCGCTCCGGGCGATCGCCGCCGGGGCCGGGTTGCTCGTGGCCGGGACATCCGGTCTGCTCGGAGCGGGCGCCGGCACGCCCTACCTGGCGATCGTCGTGCCGCTGATCGCCGTGGGCGGCGGTATCGGGCTGATCGTGCCGGTGATCACCTCCTGCCTGCTGGGCAGCGTGGAGGCGAGCTTCGCCGGGACGGCCGCCGGAACCCTCAACACGGCACGCCAGGCGGGCAGTGTGCTCGGAGTGGCCGTCTTCGGAGCGCTGGCGGCCGCGTCCGGCGGCGTCGTCGGGGGCCTGCACGCGGCGCTGCTGATCAGCGCCGGCCTCGGGCTCACGGTGATCGTGCTCGCCGCCGGGCTGCGCCGCGCTGCGCGAACCGCTCCGTCGGCCGCGACGAGCCCAACGGCCGGTGCGCGACACTGAGACCGTGAGCGGACACGAGCTCGACCACCTGATCCACCTCTACGGGTGCGGCCTCGTGTTCTCCGTGGTGGCCCTGCAGGCGCTCGGGGCCCCGCTGCCCGGTACCACCGCGCTGATCGCCGCCGCGCTGTACGCCGCCACCACGCACGGGCTGCCGATCACCGGGGTGATCGCCGCGGGCGCGGGCGGCGCCCTGACCGGCACCTGCGGCGCCTTCGCCCTCGGGCGCTGGCGGGGTCCCGAGCTGCTGCACCTGATCGCGCGGCGGCTGGGACAGAGCCCCGAACGCGTCGAGCGGCTGCGGGCCGCCTTCGCGGCCGGGGGGCCGGCGATGATCGTGCTCGGGCGGTTCGTCACCGGCCTGCGCAACGTGACCGGTCTGCTCGCCGGGGCCAGCGCGATGGATGCGCGGCGGTTCGTCGTCGTCAGCGCCGGCGCCGCGGCTCTGTGGGCGACCATCAACGGCCTGGAGTACTACTGGTTCGGCCGCGCGCTGCAGGGTGCCGACACCTGGGTTCAGGTCGTGCTCGTCGTGCTGGGGCTCGTCCTCACCGCGCTCACCCTGCGCCACGTCCGCCGCCGGATCGGCCGGGTCCCGGCGCTCACCACACCCCCGGGATGAGCCGCGCGCGCCCGCGCGCGTACTCGGTGTAGGCCGGACCGAGACCGGCGGCGAGCGCCCGCTCCTCGATCCCGATCCGCACGACCAGCACGGCGGTCGGCAGGACGAGGATCACGATCAGGGCGGCCCAGCTGCCGAGGGCCAGCCCGATCCCCAGCAGCGTCATGAGCAGCCCGAGATACGACGGATGGCGCACCCATCGATACGGCCCGGTGCTCACCACCGTCTGGTCGGCGTGCACGCGCACGTCGACGGTGAAGAAGCGGCCGAGGCGGTGGACCGCCCACTGCCGCACCGCGATCCCGGCCGTCATGACAACGATCCCGGCCACGAACAGCGGCCAGCGCAGAACCCCGATCGCCGTCGCCGGTACTCCCGTGGCCAGCGCGAACGCCCCACCCACGCCGCCGGCCACCCCCAGCCAGACGAGCGCGAAGGTCCGCGCGTCCTCGCGGCGGCCCCGCGGATTGCGTGCGCTGCGCACGCGCACGCGAGCCTCGAGCGCCAGGAAGCCGATCAGCACGACGTTGAAGACGATCCGCGCTGCGGCCGCCGAATACGGCAGCGGCGTCACCGCGAGGGAGTATCCCGCCGGCTAGGGATGGGCACGCAACGCGAGGATGCGCGCGGCCGAGGCCCGAGCCGCGCTGCGGCTGATCTCACCGGATGCGATCGCAGCGGCCAGAGCTGAACGCGCCTGGATCCCGATGGCGGGCGAGTCGGCGCTCGGCCCGACGGCGGCGCAGAGGATCAGATCGGCCCCGGCTCGCGCCGCGGCAACGGCGCGAGCGCCGGCGTTACCGAATCCCTCAAGTCCGCCGGCCTGGATCCCGTCGGTCACGGTCACGCCCCGGAAACCCAACCGCCCGCGCAGCTCGCCGTCGATGATCCGCGCCGAGAGCCCGGCCGGGTGCGCCGCGTCGAGCGCCGGATAACGGGCCCAGGAGACCATCACGAGCTTGACCCCGGCGGCGATCGCGGCGCGGTAGGGACGTTCGTCGACCGCGCGCAGCGTCGCGGCGGGGGTGGCCAGGCTGACCGGGCGCAGATCCGTGTTCTGGGCCGTCGACGCCGCCCCGAGGCCGGGGAAGTGCTTGGCCGTCGCCGCCACCCCGGAGCGCTGCTGGGCGGCGATGAACGCCGCGCCGAGCCGCCCCGCCACGCCGGCGTGAGCGGAGTAGGCGCGTCCGTACTGATCGATGAAGTTCCCGGTCTGGCGGTACACGCCAAGGACGGGCGCCAGGTTGACGTTGACGCCTGTCGCCCGCAGCGTTCGCGCCGCCGCGGCCCCCGCGGCGGCGGCCCGCCGGCTGCCGTCAGGGCTGTCTCCGATGGTGCGCTCGGAGTCGACGGGCGGCCCGGGCAGGCGGCGGACCGCCCCACCCTCCTGATCGGTGAGCATCAGCAGCGGCCGGTGCCCCGGTGCCGCGCGGGCGAGGCGCTGCAGCCGGTCCACCACCCCCCGCAGCTGCGCCGCCCCGGCCACGTTGTCAGCGAAGAAGATCACCCCGGCGGCCTCGCCGGCGCGGATCGCGGCCAGCAGCGATCCCGGGGGCCGCAGGCCGGCGTAGCTGTAGACGATGCGCTGGCCCGCCAGCTGCGGGATGCTCGGTGCATCGGCGGCAGCGGCGCCCGAACCTGCGCGGCTCTGGCCCGAACCTGCGCGGCTCGGGCCCGTGCCGGCGCGGCTGACCAGAAACGCGGCGCCACCGACGGCGAGAACGATCAGCACCAGGACCGTGAGCAGCCGGCCCGCGGCCAGCGACATCAGCGGCTCGCCCCGCGGCTCCGGCGCCACGCCCGCAGTCAGGGCGCGATTGCGGTCGAGGGCTCGGCCATCCATTGGGCGCGCCACGAGCGGGCGATCGCCGCCACCTCGGCGTCGGGCAGGGACGGCACGGCGCTGGCGTGCGCGCGGGCGTCGAGGTAGACGCGGGCCGTCGCCTCGGTCACCGAGGCGGCGCGCAGCGCACGGCCGAGGTCAGCCCCGACGGCGATCAGCCCGTGGTGGGCGAGCAGACACGCCCCGCGGTCGCGCAGCCCCTCTTCCGCGGCGAGAGCCAGGGCCTCGCTCCCGGGCCGCGCGTAGGCGGCGACGCGGACCTCCCCGCCGGTCGCCTCGACGAGGCCGGTGAGAATCGCCGGCAGGCGCCAGCCGAGCACGGCGAGCGTCATCGCCGACGGCGAATGGGTGTGGATGACGGCGCCGACCTCGGGCCGCCGCGCGTACAGGCGGGCGTGCAGCGGCAGTTCGCTCGACGGAGAGCGGCCCGCGAGCAGCTCACCCCCGGGACCGATCACGCTCACGTCCCCGGGCTCGAGGTCCTCGTAGGCGATCCCGGTGGGGGTCAGCACGAACGTGTCCGGGTCACCGGTCACGCGCGCCGAGACATTGCCGGCGGTGGCGTGCACCAGGCCCTCGGCCTGCAGGCGACGGGCGTGGGCGATGACCGCCCGGCAGGCGTGCTGCCGAGCGGCGCTCACGGGCGCGGCCCCCGCCGGCCCGGGACGAGCGGCGCGGTGACATGGACGGTGACGCGCGCCGGGCGGCTCGGCGCAGCCAGGGAGAGGAAGTCACGCAGCGGCCCGCGGTGATCGCAGTAGGGGCAGCGCAGCCGATCGCGGATCCCGCGGGACCCGGGGCCGACCGAGACCGGCGCGTCGCAGGCCGGGCAGGCCACCGTGCCCGCGCCCAGCAGGGTCGAGCGGACCTGGGGCCGCAGATCGATGTGCCCCCGCACCGGCCGGGTGTCGCGATCCGGGCCCTCCAGTGAGCGGCCGCCGCCTCCGAGCAAGCTCATCGGGGCTCTAGTCTAGGCCGCGTCCGGACCGGGCCGCGCAGCCGCCGGGCCGCCGGGGATACTGCAACCGTGTTCGACGTCAATGTGCTCGGCGGCCCGCTGGAGGAGTGCGGCCGCGACCCGCTGACCGGCTTTCACCGCGACGGCTGCTGCCGTACCGGTCCCGAGGATCTGGGCAGCCACACGATCTGTGCGGTGGTCACGGCCGAGTTCCTCGAGCACCAGCAGAGCATCGGCAACGATCTCTCCACGCCGGTTCCCGCCTACGGCTTCCCCGGGCTGGTCCCCGGTGACCGCTGGTGCGTGACCGCGCGCAACTGGCTGCGCGCGCACGCCGACGGCGCCGCGGCCTTCGTCGTGCTGGCCGCGACCCACCAGCGGGCGCTGGAGATCGTGCCGCTCGACGTGCTGCAGGCCTACGCGGTCGACGTGCCCGAGGACGCGGGCGCGCTCGGCGAGCCCGGGGATCCAGGCGAGCTCGGCGGCTGAACGCCCACGCGCCGGCTGGTGCGGGCCCGGTGGCGGTGCGCGCGGGTCCGGCGACGCGGTGCGCGCGGGCGCGGGTCCGGCGACCCTAGAATCCGGGGTCGGCGAGCCGGGTCCGCAAGGGCCTGTGACGCGCTCGCGGACATCGAGGACACCACGCGTTCGGGAGGCCTGTGGATGCGCCGACGCCCTGGCCGACTTCGCCACCGCGCCGCAATGGGCGCAGGACGGTATGGCCAACTGGGTCGACCAGACCGACCCGACCGACCAGAACGCCGACAGCACCGGCTGCGGCATGGCCTTCATCTCCTGGCTGCTCAGCCTCGGGCACACCCTGCCCCAGATCGCGCAGGCGATGGTCGCGCTCGGCGACGGCGGCACACTGGCGTCAGCTGACGCGGACGGTGAGCCGGTAGCGCGCCACCGGATGCGCGGCGTCGCCGCTGCGCACCTCGGCCAGGGTCAGCGTGGTGCGACCGGGGCCATCGGCGCGGTAGGTGAGTACGCGCGTGTCGTACCCGCCGACCATCCCGGGCCGGTTCCGGGGATAGACCGCGCGGCTGGAGACGAGCGTGATCACCCGGCGAGCGGGACGGCGGCGAACCTGCCAGGAGTATCCGCCGTCAAAGGCCTCCCGCAGGCGGATGACCAGCCGGGCGCACCGCAGCACCGAGACGGTGTGCCGGTTGGCGCGCCCGGTCACGGTCACCGTCGGGCATCGCGTCGCCCCGCGCACCGGGACGGCGATCATCAGGGCGCCGATCGCGGCGGCGACGAGAACGATCAGCGCGATGGTGCCGCGGCGGGCCGGCAGGACGAGCGACATGCCGGGGGATCCTACGCGAGCCGGGCACCGCGAGGCTAGGCTGCCCCGGGCACGCGTCAGCGCGAGCCGACCTCGGCGCCGCTCACGCCAGACTGGAGCGCGCGTGGCCACCGACCTGCATCCGCCGCCCGTGACGACCGCCCCCACTGCCCGCCCGCCCCTCCAGCGCGAGCCGCTCCGCGAGCGGCCGGGCGGGACCGGATGCCGGCCATCTGACTGCGCCGGTGCCGTCGGGCACGGGGCGACGACGGAGCCGGCCGGCGAGCCCGCGCGATGATCGACACCCTCGGGGTGATCGACACCGGCGCGATCACCGCGCGTCTGGCCGAGCGGATCCTCCGGGACCCGCGGACCACCTAGGAGCGTCGGTGCTCGATCCGAATTTCGTGTTCGCGGGAGCGGCGCTCACCCTGGCTGGGGCGCTGGGTTACGCGCGGCGCACGGTGCGCGGCGAGACCCGTCCCAACCGGGTCACCTGGGGCCTGTGGTCGCTCGCGCCCCTGATCGCCGGGTCGGCCCAGCTGTCGGAGGGACAGGGGCTCGGCGCCGTGCTCGCGTTCTCGGTCGGCCTCGGACCGCTGATCGTCTTCGTCTCCAGCTTCCTGAGTACGCACGCCCACGCGAGCCTCGGAGGGTTCGACCTGGCCTGCGGCCTGCTCTCGGTGCTCGCGCTCATCCTGTGGCTGGTCCTTGACTCCGGGACGGTGGCGATCAGCATGAGCATCGCCGCCGACGCGTTCGCCGCCGTGCCGACGCTGCTCAAATCGATCGCCGATCCCGACAGCGAGCATCCGGCGGTGTTCCGCAACAGCGCCGTCAACGCCGCCATCACGCTGCTCACGATCCGCCGCTGGTCCTACGCGGCGTGGGGGTTCCCGCTGTGGATCCTGGTCGTGTGCGCGAGCCTGTGGGCGATCATCCGCTGGCGGATCGGGCCGCGGCTGCGCGATCGTCAGGCCGCGTCGGCGGCGTGATGATCCACCCGGACCGGGCCGGGTCTCAGGCGGCGGCCGGGAACGCGTCGATCCCGGTCAGCTGGCGCGAGAGCGCCCACAGCCGAGCCGCCTGCTCGGGGTCGACCGCCCAGGCCCGCACGCCGCTCGGTGCCTCGGAGTCATCGGCGACCACCTCGGCCACGTCGCAGTCCTCGCAGTACACCCCGCCGAGCCCGTCGAGCTGCGGTGCGGTGGCACACCAGACGGCGGTGGCCGCGCCCTGCTCGGGGGTCTTAAAGCCCTCCGCCACCGGGTTGCCCTGCTCGTCGACCCAGCCGAGCTTGACCATCTCCTCGCGCGGGAGGTGACGCTGCAGCGGAGTCATGATCCCACCCGGATGACAGGCGAAGGCGCGCACGCCGTAGCCCCGGCCGAGCTCGTCGAGGTGCACGGCGAACAGGACGTTGGCCGTCTTGGCCTGACCGTAGGCCTTCCACTTGTCATAGCCGCGGTCGAACATCACGTCGTCCCAGCGGATCGGTGAGTTGCGGTGCCCGCGCGAGGACAGCGAGACGACGCGCCCGCCGCCGTCGGCCAGCAGCGGCCACAGGAGGTTGGTGAGCACGTAGTGGCCGAGATGGTTGGTGGCGAACTGCGCCTCCCACCCGTCGCCGATGCGCGTCAGCGGGGTGGCCATGATCCCGGCGTCGTTGATGAGAATGTCGATCGGTCGCCCGGCCGTCACCAGCCGCCGGCCGAGCGCGGTCACGCTGTCCAGGTCACCGAGGTCGAGCGTCTCGACGCTCACGCCGTCCAGGCCGGCCAGTGCCTCGCGAGCGCCGTCGGGGCGGCGGGCCGGGACCAGGACCTCGGCACCGGCGGCCCGCAGCGCCCGGGTCATCTCCAGGCCGATCCCGCTGTAGCCGCCGGTGATCACGGCGTAACGGCCAACGAGGTCGACGCCGTCCAGGACCTCGGCGGCGGTGCTGTGGGCGCCGAAGCCGGAGCCGATGGGGTGCTGGTGGTTGCTCATCCCTCGCAGCCTAGGAACCCGCGAAGCCGCCCCCGCGGGCAGGATGTCGGGGCCCCGCGGCGAAGCCGACGCGCATGAGCGAGAGCACCACCCAGGCCGCGCAGCGCCCGGCACCCGTCGGGCCGATCCATCACCGCTATCTGCCCGGCGTCCTGCGCCTCTCCCCCACCCTGGTCCGCGCCGACGTGGCCGCGGTCGACGGCTTCAACGCCAAGGTCGCGGTGCTGCTGACCAAGGTCGTGGGCACGATGTGGTGCTTTTACGTGTTCAACGGCATCGCGCTGATCAGCCTGCCGTCCGCGCTGCACACCGGCCAGCTGACCATCATCATCAACTGGGTCTCCTCCAACTGGATCCAGCTGATCCTGCTTCCCGCGCTGATGGTCGGCCAGAACGTGCAGTCGGCCGCCGCCGACGCCCGGGCGGTGAAGACGTTCAATGACACCGAGGAGATCCTCAACCGCCTCGATGTCCACACCGAGGGCGGCCTGAAGGCCATCCTGGACGCGATCGAGGAGCTCAAGACCGCGCGTTGAGCGCCGCCGCCCGGACCGGAGGTTGATCAGCCGGTGGGCGATCCGGCGCTCAGCGTCTCGGCCGCCGGCGGCTCGTGCTCGGGGATCATCGGGCCGCTGCCGGCCGGGTCGAGCACGTCGTGCTCGAAGAACGCGTAGCGGCCGTCGAGGACTGACTGCGCGGCGTCGTACTGGGTCGCGTCGTCGTTGGCCCACAGGGCGTGGAACAGGGCGTCGGCGCGCCGGTGGGCCTGACCGCAGAACAGATCGGCGAGCTCGTAGATCGCCTCGCGGTTGCCCGGATCCTGCTCGGCCAGCGTCGAGGCGTATACGCACGCGCACGCGATCGCGTACAGCTCGGCCCCGATGTCGACGATCCGGCCCAGCAGCTCCCCCTTCTGCTCGAGCTTGGCCTGATAGCGGCCCATCGCGTAGAACGTCGACCGCGCGAGCTTGCGCGACGAGCGCTCGGCGTAGCGCAGGTGCCGGGCCAGCGGCCCGAACTCCGTAAACGCCTTCGGGCTCTGGCCCGCGCCCACGGTCAGCGACGGGAACCACTTGGCGTAGAAGGCCCCCGCCTTGACCCCCAGCTTGGCCTTCTCGGCCACGCCGCCGTCGCCGAGCAGGATGTCGCCGGCGATCTGCAGATGCTGGTCGACGGCCTCGCGGGCGATCATCAGGTGCATGATCTCGGTCGAGCCCTCGAAGATGCGGTTGATGCGCATGTCGCGCAGCATCTGCTCGGCCGGGACCGGCTTCTCGCCCCGGGCGGCGAGCGACGCGGCGGTCTCATAGCCGCGCCCACCGCGGACCTGGACCATCGTGTCCACCGCCTCCCAGGCCCGCTCGGACCCGTACAGCTTGGCGATCGCCGCCTCGATGCGGAAGTCGCGTCGCTTGTCATCGGCCAGGCGCGAGGAGACGTCGACGAGCGCCTCGAGGCCGAACGCGGTGCCCGCGATCAGGGCGATCTTCTGCGCCACCGGATCGTGCTTGCCCAGCGGCTGGCCCCACTGCTTGCGCTCGTTGGCCCACTGGCGCACGATCCGCAGCGAGTACTTGGTCGCGCCGACGCAGATCGCGGGCAGGGACAGGCGGCCCGTGTTCAGCGTGCCCAGCGCGATCTTCAGGCCGCGGCCTTCGCCGGCGATCACGTTCTCCTTGGGCACAAACACGTCCTTGAACTCGGTGACCGAATTCTCGATCCCGCGCAGCCCCATGAACTGGTTGCGGTGACGCACCGTGATGCCGTCGGCGTCCATCGGGCAGATGAACGCGGTGATGCCGCCCTTGGCGCCCTCGCGCTTGGGGACGACGGCCATGATCACGACCACGTCGGCGATCACGCCGTTGGTCGCCCACAGCTTGGTCCCATTGATCAGGTACCCCGAGCCGTCCTCGGTGGGCACGGCCGAGGCCGACATCCGCGCCGGATCAGAGCCGACGTCGGGCTCGGTGAGCAGGAAGGCCGAGATGTGGTCCTTGGCCACCTTGGGCAGCCACTGACGCTTCTGCTCCTCTGAGCCATAGGTCTTCAGCGGCTCGGGCAGGCCGATCGACTGGTGGGCGGAGAGCAGCGTCGAGATCGCCGCGTGCCAGGTACCGGCCATCGACAGCGCGCGGTTGTAGTCGACCTGGGTGAGGCCGAGGCCGCCGTACTCCTTGGGGATCTTCATCCCGAGCGCCCCGAGGTCCTTCAGGCCCTGGATGACGTCGTCGCCGAGCTTGCCGGTGGCCTCGATCTCCAGCGGATCGACCCGCTCGGTGAGGAAGGCGCGCAGCCGGTCCAGGAACTCCTGGCCCTCGCGGGCGCGCTCGGGGTCCGACCGGGGCTGGGGGTGGATCAGGTCCAGGCGGAAGTTGCCGAGGTACATCTCGCGGCCGAACGAGGGCTGCGTCCACTCGCTCTCGCGGCTCTCCTCGGCGACCTGCTTGGACTCTTCGTATGAGGGATTGTTCGAAGCCATGCCGTCGAAGTACCCGCTCGGGACCGGCCTTGCACGCCGGGGTCAGGGTGCGCGCCAGCGGGTCAGGGTGCGCGCCAGCGGGTCAGGGTGCGCGCCAGCGGGTCAGGGTGCGCGTCAGCGGGTCAGGTGCGCGTGAGCGGGTCAGGTGCGCGTGAGCGTGCGCGCCGTCGGTGAGCGCTTGACCGTGCGCTGGTCGGGATTGGTGCCCAGGACGCGGTCACCGAGGTTCGAGCTGACCCCCAACCAGTATCCCTCGTGTTTGAAGTGATGCAGCCGGTGGTTGCGCCACACCCCGCGGTAATAGCGCGAGCGGGGCCGGTACGGCGTGTGGATGAGGAAGTGAACCCACTCGTAGCGCAGCAGACCAAGGTAGGAGACGGTGATCGCGGTGAGCGTCACGGGCAGCAGCAACCCGCCCAGGACCAGCGTCGAGAGCCACACCACCAGCGGGGAGATGACGGCGATCTGGATCAGGAACGTGATCACCTCGGGCGGCTTGAGCAGGACCCGGTTCAGATCGGCCGGATCGCGGTGATGGCGCCGGTGCTGGATCGAGCCGTAGAGCTCGATCCGGCGCCCGGCGACCCGGAAGGGCCGCATGTGCAACAGATGGCGGTGAATGGCCCACTCGGCGAACGGTTGCAGCCCGATGATGACCACCGGGACAAGCGCGTCGTGCCAGCTCCAGTGGCCCACCCCTAGCCGCGCAGCCGCCGCGACGAGGACCGCGCCGGTGACCGCACGGGCCGAGAAGCGGCGGGTGAACTCGCGCGCGCACGCCCTCAGCGTGGTCAGATCGCGGCGGTCCGAGGTGAGCCGCGCCTGGTAGCCCGCGGGCAACGAGTCGACCCGCGGGCTCACGGCCCACTCTCCTGCTCGCGCGGTGGGGAGGGCGCGGCTGAGGCCAGGACGGTGAACGCCTCGGCCGCCGGCGCCAGGGCCTGACGAGCCGCCTGCGCGGCACCGTCGGGATCGCCGGCGGTGATCGCGTCGGCGATCGGCCGGCGGTAGCGCCCGGCGGCGAGCTCGTGCTCGAGCCAGGGCACGGAGACGCGGGGAAGCGCGTGCACCCCGCGGATCAGGCTGTTGAAGGCCAGCTCGTAGGCGAAGTTGTCGGCACCCTCGAGCACCAGCCGCCAGAAGCGCTCGTCGAGCGCGAGCACGACAACACCACCGGGTGAGGCGGCGAGGTCGTCACAGGCGGTCTGGAGTGCGGGGTGCAGCTCGGGGCCGGCCCGCTGGGCGCAGAGCCGCGCGACGTCGGAGCCGATCCCGGCTCGCATCTCCAGCGCGGCCCGCAGCGGCCCCAGCGGCGCCTCGACCGCGGCCGCGTGCTCGGCGAGCGCGGCGAGCAGATCGAGACCCGCGCTGCGCCGTGGATCGAGCACCTGGGTCCCGCCGCCCTGGACGATCCGGACCAGGCCGAGCTGCTCGAGCCGGCCGAGCGCCTCGCGCACGACATGGCGGTTGACCCCGAAGGTCGCGCTCAGCACCCGCTCGGCCGGAAGCCGGTCCCCGGGCGCCCAGCGTTCCCCGATCAACTCGCCGAGCAGCTGACCGAAGACCTCGTCGGCCAACGACCGGTTCTCGATCGCGCGCAACGTCATGACCATCAACCTAGCAGGTGGTCCAACCAATTGGGTGGTGGGGCAGCGGCCTGGCCCGGCGGCGCACCCGCAGGGGCGATACGGCGGGACCGCAGCGACGGCATGGCCCGGCGGCGCAGCGGAGCGCGCGAACGCTGTCCATGTGGCCCTGAGCGGTCCCCGGGCGGATCGCTTCAATAACCGCATCGACCCTCGCGCCTCAACCCCCGGCCGGACGGCCGCGCCCCCCGCGCCGCTGATCGTGGTCAGCACCTCGGAGCTGCGCCGGGGCGGCGTCATTCAGACGGCGGAGAGTGAGCCGCCCCGCCACGAGATGGTGCTCGGCCTGCGCTACCTGCAGGCGATCGAGGCCGCCGGCGGGATCCCGGTGGTGGCCGCGCCGATGCCCACGGACGGGCTCGGGAGCCTGCTCGATCGCGCCGACGGCATCTGCCTGTCCGGCGGTCCGGATATCGATCCGTCCGGGTACGGCGCTGAGCGCAGCTGCCGGGTCGGCCCGACCGAGCCACAGCTCGACGCCTTTGAGGTCGAACTGGTGCGGGCGGCCGAGGAGCGCGGTCTGCCGATCTTCGCCATCTGCCGCGGCATGCAGGTGCTCAATGTCGCCCGCGGCGGCACGCTGCACCAGCATCTGCCCGAGGTGGTCGGGGAGACGATCGGACACCGGCAGCACCTGCCGGGCCACATCACCAGCCATGCCGTCGACGTCGGGGGCGGCAGCCGGCTGGCCGAGATCATGGGCGCCGGCCGCCGCCAGGTCAACTCCTTCCATCATCAGGGCGTGGACCGGCTCGGCGCCGGCCTGATCGCCACCAGCACCGCGCCGGACGGGACGATCGAGAGCGTCGAGAGCCCTGACCACAAGTTCGTGATCGGCGTCCAATGGCACGTCGAGGGCCTCACGGCCCGGCCTGAGCACGCCTCGCTGTTCGCGGCCTTCGTCGCGGCCGCCGCACACGGGCGGCGGGGCGGTCTCGGGCTCGTGCAGGCCGCCTGACCGCCGGCGCAGCCCGCTTCGGCTCGGGCTCGCCCGAGCCGCCTGACCGCCGACGCAGAGTCCGGGCCACACCCGGGAATGCCCGCGCTCCGCGTCCGGGCGCGGACGGGGCGATGCGGGGCGATGCGTGAACGATCTGCGTCCCGGGTACCAACCGCCTCGCGGGTAGCAAACCGCACTACGTCCAATCGAAGGGAGAACTAGTGATCACGCTAGGCATCATCCTGCTGATCGTCGGCTTCATCGCCAAGGTCGCCATCCTGTGGACCCTGGGGATCATCCTGCTGGTGGTCGGCGCGATTCTGGTCCTGATGGGCTCGATGGGGCGGGCCGTCGGCGGCAGGCGCCACTACTACTGACCATGCCGGTCGCGTCCGGTCTGATCACCGGACGCTGAGGCGCACGGCCGGCGGGGCGGAGTCGATTCCGCCCCGCCGTTTCGCTCCCGGCGCCGGGCCCGGCTCGTGCCTGGCGCCGATCGGCCGCTCGGCCGTTTCGCTCCGGGCACCCGCTCCCGGCTCGCGCCCCGGCTGACCGGCTCACGCCGGCGGCGGCGGTCGATGGCGGCGCCACACGACGGGCCGATGGACCACAATGCTCGGCGTGATCCACCGCCCCGCCGGCCGCCGCGGCCATCAGGTCCTCCGTCTCATAATCGGTGCCGCGCTGGCGATGATCGCCATCTCGGCCTGCGCGACCCGCGGAGGCGCGACGAGCTCGCAGTCGCTGCCGCCCGGCGCCATCACGGTCAGCCACAACGCGGTCAGCCGGCCGGTGCCGGGAGGCTTCCTCGGCCTCTCAATGGAATACCGGGGCCTCGCCGCGTACGCGGGAACCGATCCGCGCGCCATCGATCCTCCGTTTCTCAACCTCCTGCGCGCGATCGCCCCCGATCAGCACCCGGTGCTGCGGGTTGGCGGTGACAGCACCGACTGGACCTGGTGGCCGGTGCCGGGCATGCGACGCCCCGGCGGCGTCAAGCTCGATCTCACCCCTGACTCGATGGCCGTCACCAGGGCCGTGGCCACGGACCTCGGGGCCAAACTGATCCTCGGCATCAACATGGAGGCCGACAGCACGCGGGTCGCCGGGGCCGAGGCGCGCGCGTTCGTCCAGCGCGTCGGCGCGGGCTCGATCGCCGCGCTGGAGATCGGCAACGAAGCCGAGCTGTATCCCGCCTTCAACTGGTACCGCACGGCTGCGGGGGTCGGGGTCCGGGGCCGGCCGCCCGGCTACGGCTTCTCCGGGATGATCGGGGACTTCTCGCGCATGGCCGCCGTCATGCCCCGGGTCGCGCTGGCCGGCCCCAGTAGCGGTTCCGCGCAGTGGCTGCCCGACCTGAGCAGCTTCCTGGCTCGCGAGCCGCGGGTCCGGGTCGCCACCGTCCACGCCTATCCCCTCAAGCACTGCTCCGGATCGGCGCCGGTGACCGAGGACGATCTCCTCTCCAGCACGGCGTCCGACGGCCTGGCCGCGACGGTCGAGCCATGGGTGGTGGCCGCGCACCGGGCCGGGCGGCCGCTGCGGCTCGACGAGATGAACGCGATCACCTGCGGCGGCACCCGCGGCATCAGCGACACCTACGGCTCGGCGCTGTGGGCGCTGGACACGATGTTCGCGATGGCCCGAGCCGGAGTGGACGGGGTCAACGTCCATACCGTTCCGGGGACGATCAACGAGATCCTCGGGCCGGTGTTCGCGCACGGTCACTGGTCGGTCGTGGTGCATCCCGAGTTCTACGGGCTGATGATGTTCGCCCAGGCCGTCCCCCCCGGGTCACAGCTGATCGGTGTCGGAGGCACGCCTCCGCCCGGCGTCAAGGTGTGGGCGGTGCGCGCTCCGGACCGCTCCATCCGCGTTGTCGTCATCAACAAACTCAGCCGCCGGGCGATGACCATTCCGGTCTCGCTCGGCGCCGGTCACGGACCGGCGACCGTGCTGCGCCTGCAGGGGCGCAGCCTGTTCGCCACGCGCGCGGTCACCCTCGGTGGCCAGAGCTTCGGTGCCGCGACCACCACGGGCAAGCTCGGAGCCCCTCAGCTGAGCTCGCTCGCCCCCTCCGGAGGCGTGTACTCGATCAGCGTCCCGGCGGCGAGCGCCGCCCTGGTCACGGTACCCGCAAAATGACCAGTCGCCGGCTCGTCGCGGTGATCGCCACCGCGGCCACGCTGGCGGGCGGTGGTGGGGTGGCGGTCGGTGCAAACTCCGCGGCCGCAGGCCCCGGCGCGGGGCTCGGCGCACGCTCGGCCGCCGCAGGCCCCGGCGCGGCGCTCACCCCGGCGCAGGCCGCCGCCCTGGGCCAGAGCGCCTATCTCTATGGCTTCCCGCTGGTCGAGTTCCTGCGCGTGACGCGAACCGAGACGAGCGTCCGCTGCGCCGACCGCGCCGGTGATGCGCCCGTGAACACGTTCTCCAACGCCAGGGGCTTCGCCCGACCGCGCGATCGCGTGATCGTCGCCCCCAACGTCGACACGCTGTACTCGATCGCCCATCTCGATCTCGGCCGCGGGCCCGTGGTGCTCAGTCACCCGGCGATGGGGCGCCGCTACTTCGTCTTCGAACTGCTCGATCCGTACACGAACGTGATCGCCTACGTCGGCTCGCGAACCACGGGTCAGGCCGCGGGGCGCTTTGCCATCGCGTGGTCGGGCCACCCGGGGCGAAGGCGCGCGGGGGTGCGCGTCATCCGTTCCGCCTACCGGCGGGTGTGGATCATCGGACGCACCCTGGCCGGCGGGGCCGCCGACCAGCGCCGGGCGCAGGCCCTGATGGCCCAGTACGCGCTCGCCGCCCCAGGGCACCGTCGCGGCGCCGCGTCCTGCCGGCCCGGTCCGGTGACCCGCCCGGCCACGCCGACCGGGGCGGCATTCCTGGCCGCGCTGGACCGCGGGCTGGCCGAGAACCCCCCACCCGCCCGCGACCGGCCGCTGGTCAGGCAGCTGGCGGCGATCGGCGTCGGTCCCGGCCTCAGCGTGGCGGCGGCCGGTCTGACCCCGGCTGCCCACTCAGCCCTGATCGCCGCCGTCCGGCAGACCGGGGCACTGCTGCCGGCGATCGCCCGCAACACCGTGCTGAGCGAGGCCAAGGCCAACCACGGATGGGCCAACCCGGCGCCCGACATCGGCGCCTACGGCACCGACTACCGCTTCCGGGCCGGGGTGGCGTCCATCGGCCTGGGGGCCAACACCCGAGCCGAGGCCGTCTACCCCACCGCGCTGACCGACTCGAGCGGACAGCTGCTGGATGGCCGCCGGTCCTACCGGCTCGTCTTCGCGGCCGGTCAGGCACCTCCCGCGCATGCCTTCTGGTCACTGACCATGTACGACGCGGCGGGATACCTGGTCGCCAACCCGATCCATCGCTACGCGCTGGGCTCGAGCCACCCGCCCCTGCTCCGCGAGCCCAACGGCAGCATCGTCGTGGTGATGCAGCGCGCCCGCCCGGCCGACCCGCGCGCCAACTGGCTACCCACGCCCGCTGGGCCGTTCCGGCTCAACCTGCGCATCTACTGGCCGCGAGCGTCGGTCCTCAGCGGCCGCTGGCAGCCGCCGCCGCTGACGCCGGTGCGGTGAACCCCCGCCGCTGACCGACGCCGGTGCGGTGAGCGCCGCCGCTGACTGACGCCGGTGCGGTGAGCGCAGCCGCTGACTGACGCCGGTGCGGGGAGCGCCCCGAGGGCCCGGCTCCGGGCTTGCCCCGCGCCGCTTGAGATGAGATGGTCCGCCCTGCCCGCGCAGCAAACCGAACCACCAGGAGGGCCGGACCGATGACGCTTTCACCCCGCCTCTGCCGGCGAGCCGGCGTGCTCGCCGCAACCGCGACCGCGCTCGCCGCCGCGGTCCTGCCCGCGAGCTCGGGTGCCGCGCGCAGACACGCCGCCGCGGCCTGCCCCACCTCGAGTCTGGTGGCCTGGCTCGACACCGCCGGCAACGGCGCCGCGGGCACGATCCACTACCCGCTGCACTTCACCAACCTCTCCGGACGCGCATGCACCGTCCGCGGCTACCCCGGTGTCTCGCCGGCCGACCCGGCCGGGCGGAGCATCGGCCCCGGCGCCACCCGCTCGGGAATGCCCGTCCGCACTGTCACGCTGCGCAATCACGCGACGGCAACGGCCGACCTCGGGATCGTCGAGGCAGGCAACTTCCCGCCTTCGGCCTGCCGCAGCACCACCGCCGCCGGGCTGAAGGTCTACGGACCCGGGGCGACCGCGGCCCGGTTCGTGCCCTTCCCGTTCCTGGCCTGCACGCACGAGGCGAGCCTGAGGATCGGGCCGGTGCGCTGACCCCGGGCGGGCGGCCCGCGCGCGGCAGGGGCGGGGCGGCCCGAGCGCCACCAGGGCAGGCCGGCCCGAGCGCCACCAGGGCAGGCGGTTAGGAGCGCGGGCCGGAGGGCCGGGTGAGGCTTGCACCGCGTGAGCGGCGGATGAGGTACAGGATCACCGTCGAGCAGGCGACCGAGAGCACAAGCCCGGGTACCCCGCGCCCCCAGATCGCCCACACGATCAGCCCGGCGACGAGACTGCCGGCCAGGCCAAGGGCGATGGTCTGGGGCACGGTCATCGGGTCCGGCCCCGGGAGGGCCAGACGGGCGAAGGCGCCGGTGATCAAGCCGAGCACGGCGAGCAGGATGAGGTAGAGGAGCAGGCCCATGCCGGTCCGTCAGGCCACCGGCACGGTCTGGGCGGACGTGCTCACGGGGTCGGTGGCCGGCTCGGTCTCGACCGCGTGGCGGCGCAGGTACAGGCGCACGCCGATCAGCACCCCGGCGATGAGCGGGACCGCCCAGGCGATCCCCTGACCGATCTGGGTGGCGATCGGCCCGGGGCAGGCGTCCGAGATGCCCCAGCCGAGACCAAAGAGCAGGCTGCCCGTGAGATGACGCCGCTGCACGCGCTCGCGGACGAGCTCGATCGGCGTCCCGGCGATCAGCGCCCGCCCGCGCAGACGGCGCAGCACGATCAGACCGACGCTGGCGGTCAGCACCGCCGAGGCGAAGAACAGGAACAGATAGGACCGCTGGAAAAGCAGGGCCTGGCGGATGACCACGGGGCTGGTCATCCCGCTCCAGGAGAGGATCACCCCGAAGACGACGCCGATGCCGAGGCCGGCCAGTCGCGCGCGCATCTAGAACAGCGCCCGGGTGACGAAGTTGACCACGATCGCGGTGGCGAAGAAGGTTCCCGTGGCGGCCAGGCTGCCCGGGGAGAGCAGGGCGGTGCCGCTGAGACCGTTGCCCGACGTGCAGCCGCCGGCCAGCTTGGCCCCGTAGCCGATCAGCACCCCGGCCCCGAGCAGGATCGGCACGATCAGCACGCGGTCGGCGCCGTGCAGGGCTGCCGTCAGCCATCCGTAACCGGTGAAGTCCGGTCCGCCGGCGAGCACCGCGAACAGGGTTCCGCCGAGCAGCACGCCGATCACGCACCAGCCGCGCCAGTCGAAGTCGGCGCGGGCGCGGCCCAGGCGCGAGACGATCTCCGAGTACCCGCCGGTCACCCCCAGGCGGCCGTTGAACAGGGCGCGGCAGGCCACGACCAGGAGCCCGAGCGCGGGTCCGGCCAGAAACCAGGGCAGCTGATGGTGTCGCATGGTGATCGTCCTCGGTCGTGCTGAGCGGCCGCGGGCCAACGGCCGCCGGCCCCACGTCAAGACTACGACGGTCCGCGTAGTGGGGGGCGCGCCGCTGCTAAACTGCTTGCCGGCAAGCAACTAATTTTCCCTGATCGACTTCGTGACCTCACCCGCCCCCGCCTTGACCGCTCCGCTGCTGGACGAGGACACCGCGGTCCGTCTGCGGATCGCGGTGGCCCGGATCTCGCGCCGGCTGCGCCCGACCGCGGCCGGCCGCGCGGCCGGGCTGACGCCGACCCGGATCTCGGTCCTGCTCAACATCGTTCGCGGCGGCGAGACCGGGCTCTCCTCCCTGGCCGAGAGCGAGGATCTCAACCCGACCATGCTCTCCCGGGTCATCGGCGAGCTCGTGCAGTCCGGTCTCGTCGCCCGCGTCAGCGATCCCGGAGACCGGCGCGCCGCTCGGGTCACCGCGACGCCGGCCGGCTGCCGCATGGCCGAGCAGATCCGCCGCGAGCGCACCGACGCCCTCAACCACGCCCTGGCCGAGCTCAACGGTCGCGACCGTGCGTTGATCGAGCGCGCGCTGCCCGCCCTCGAGGGTCTGGCGCAGGCTCTGCGGGAGCGCCGGGCGTGACCCGCGTGGTCCGGGCCGGGCGCACGACCTTCGCCTCCCTCGCGGTCCCCAACTATCGCCGCTACTACGCCGGCCAGGCGATCTCGCTGACCGGCACGTGGATGCAGATGACGGCCCAGTCCTGGCTCGTGCTCACGCTCACGCACTCGAGCACCTGGCTCGGGGTGATCATCGCCCTGCAGACGCTGCCGGTGCTGCTCCTCGGTCCCTACGGCGGGGTGATCGCCGACCGGGTCGACAAGCGGCGCCTGATGGCCGCGCTGCAGAGCGTGATGGGCGTGCAGGCCCTCGCGCTGGGGGTGCTGACGGTGACCGGAGCGGTGACCGTGGCCGAGATCGGTGTGCTGGCGGTGATGCTCGGGATCAACAACGCCTTCGAGAACCCGGCGCGCCAGTCGTTCATGCTCGAGATGGTCGGCCCCGAGCACCTGCGCAACGCCGTCAGCCTCAATTCGGTCCTGGTCAACGTCGCCCGCACCGTCGGTCCGGCCGTGGGCGGGATCCTGATCGCGACCGTGGGGGTCGGCGTCTGCTTCTTGGTCAACGCGGGGAGCTTCGTCGCCGTCGTGGCCTCACTGGCCACCCTGGACCGCACATCCCTCTCACCCACGCCGCCCGCGCTGCGGGCCCGGGGCCAGCTGCGCGAGGGTCTGCGGTACGTGCGCGCGACCCCGCAGCTCGCGGTGCCCCTGGCCATGATGGCCGTCGCCGGCTGCCTGACCTACGAGTTCCAGGTCTCGCTGCCCGTGATGGCCGCCCACGGACTGCGGGTGGGTGCCACCGGCTTTGGCTTCATGACCGCGGCCATGGGCCTCGGGGCCGTCGCCGGCGGGCTGATGGTGGCCGCCCGGGGCCGCACCGGACTGCGTCCGCTCGTGCTCGCCGCGGGCGCCTTCGCGGTGGCCCTGGCCCTGGCCGCCGGGGCGCCCTCACTGGGCGTCGAGCTCGCCGCGCTGGCTCTCTGCGGCGGGGCCAGCATCAGCTTCATGGCCACCGGGAACTCGACCCTGCAGCTCAACTCCGCCCCGGAGATGCGCGGCCGGGTGATGTCGCTCTGGTTCGTCGCCTTCCAGGGCTCGACCCCGATCGGCGGTCCCGTCGTGGGCTGGACGATGGCCGTTCTGGGCCCGCGCGCCGGTCTCGGCCTGGGTGCGATCACCGCGACGCTCGTTGCCGTGGGCGGCGCGATGGCCCTGCGGGCCAGGACCAAAGGTATGCCGGGCCGCCGGCCGGGGTCGCTACTGTCGAGCGGGTGATCGGCGCCGCCCTGGACACCGCCCTGGACCTCACGGTCGTGGGCGGGTACACGAGCCTTGGCTACCGGCTGCGCCGTCCTTTCTTCAACCGCCTGGACCCCACGTCGATGCGCGGCCGGACGGTGCTGGTCACCGGCGCCACCTCGGGGCTCGGGCATGCCGCGGCCGAGGGATTCGCCGCGCTGGGCGCCGATGTCTGGCTGCTGGCGCGCGATCGCGAGCGGGGCGAGGACGTCCGCGCGGCGATCGCGGAGCGCGCCGAGGGCACGATCCGCCTGGAGCTGTGCGACCTGGCCGACCTGGCCTCGATCCGCGCGTTCGCACAGCGCTTCACCGAGCGCGCCGAGGCGCTGCATGTGCTGGTCAACAACGCCGGCGTGCTCACCGAGCGGCGTGAGCTCTCCCCCGACGGGATCGAGCTCACCTTCGCCGTCAACGTCGTGGCCGGCTTCGCGCTGACGCGCGCCCTGCTCGGTCCCCTCACCGCCGGCGCCCCGTCGCGGGTCATCAACGTCTCCTCCGGCGGCATGTACACCCAGCGCCTGCGCGCCGAGGACCTGCAGTCAGCGCACGGCCCATTCGACGGCGCCGCCGTGTACGCGCGCAGCAAGCGCGCCGAGGTCGTGCTCACGGAAATGTGGGCCCAGCGTCTGCGCGACACCGGGGTCACCGTCCACAGCATGCACCCCGGCTGGGCGGACACTCCGGGGGTCAAGAGCTCGCTGCCGCGGTTCTACCGCGCGACCAAGCCGCTGCTGCGCACTCCGCAGCAGGGCGCGGACACGATCGTCTGGCTCGGTGCGGCGGACGAGCCCGGGCGTGCGTCGGGTGGCTTCTGGCACGATCGCCGCCGCCGCCCGACCCATCTGCTGCCCTCCACCCGCGAGACGGCCGCGGACCGCGACCGGCTCTGGGCGGAGTGCGAGCGGCTCGCCGCCGGCGCCTGAGCGCCCGCGCGCGGCTCTGGGCGGAGTGCGAGCGGCTCGCCGCCGGCGCCGGAACAACCGGCGGCGAGAGCTCCGGCTCGCGCTCTAGCCCCGGGGGGCCTTGGCGTCATGGGCGAGCACGAACGTCCGCTTGGGCGCGGTGACGACGATCACCCGCTGGCCGTGGGTCAGCGCCGACAGAGGCGCGACCTGGCGGTTGTCGCGGATCTTGGCGCCGGCCGGAATGGTCAGCGTGACCGTCTTGTAGGTCTGCTTTGGCGTGCCCTCGGTGATGGTGAGCTGATCACCGGAGACCGACTGCACCGTCCCGCGGTCGAGGGTCACGGTGACGAAGCCCTGCTTGGTCGGGACGACGAGCTGGGCGTGGACGGCCCGGCGGGCCAGGCGCAGACCGCGGCCGCGCGGGCCCTTATGGCGCCGGCCCTCGTGGCCCGGACCCTTGAGGGCATGCCCACCCCGGGCCTGCGCGGGCGTGCCCGCAGGGTGGGTGGCGGCGCCGGCGCTGGCGATGGCCGAGGCGCCCGCTCCGAGCGCGGCGCAGCTCAGCGCGACCAGCATCAGGCGGGAATGGCGGCGGATGAATGTCATGGTGAGACCTCTCGTGACGTGGGGAGATGGAGACTGGAGACGCCCCGCCGGCCGGCGGGACGGGTGGGTTGGCCTGGCCAACCCGGATCAGACTGTCGCTCCGGCCGTCAAGGACGGTGTCAGGGCAAGGTCAGAGGCGTGTAAAACCGCTGCTCATCCCGGGCTGCGGCTGCCTACGATGGCCGCGTGGCCACGACCGTGATGATCGTCGAGGACGAGGGCAACATCGGGACCCTGGTGCGCACGTACCTTCAGCGCGCCGGGTACACCGTCGTCTGGGTCCGCTCCGGGGAGGAGGCGCTCACCGAGCTGCGCCGCCACCCGGTGCGCCTGGTCGTCCTCGACATCGGCCTACCGGGTATCGACGGTTTCGAGGTGTGCCGGCGGATCGGCGGTGCGGTTCCGGTGATCATGCTCACCGCCCGCGACGAGGAGCCCGACCGGGTCGCCGGCCTCGAGGTCGGAGCCGACGACTACGTCGTCAAGCCGTTCTCTCCGCGGGAGCTCACGGCGCGGGTCAAGGCCGTCCTGCGCCGAGCGGGCCGCCCCGCCGCCACGGACACGCAGGAGATCTACGAGCTCGGGCCGTTGCGCGTGCTCAGCGCGGCGCGCGAGGTCACCGTGGCCGGGGCCGACGTGCAGCTCACCCAGCGCGAGTTCGACCTGCTCGAGTTTCTCGTGCGCCACTCAGGCCAGGTCGTCACCCGAGATCAGCTGCTCGCGTCGGTGTGGGGCTTCATCTCCCCGGGGGAGACACGAACGGTGGAAGTCCACGTCGCCTCACTGCGCAAGAAGCTCGGCCGTCCCGAGCTGATCCGGACCGTGCGCGGGGTCGGCTACAAGGCCACCGCGTGAAGGGCCACCGCGTCACGGGCCACCGCGTCACGGGCCACCGCGTCACGGGCCACCGCGTCACGGGCCATCGCGTCACGGGCCACCGCGGGAAGGCTAGCGGGTGACCCTGCGGCGGCGGGTCCTGGCCGTCTGCGTGCTTCTCGCGGTCGTCTCCTGCGCGCTCAGCTTCGGCGTCGCGGTGGTGCTCGTGCGCCACCGGATCGCCGCCCAGCGCCTGGCCGCGCTGCGAGCCGACGCGTCGGTCCTGGCCCTGGTCGGCGGCGCTCCGGGCGCTTTGGCCGCCGGCCAGCATGTCTACCGGATGGGCGCGGGCACACCCCGGCCGCTGCGTCCGCGCGCCGCCGCCGCGATCCTCGCCCACATCCCCGCCGGTGACGCGGAGGGCACGATCGCCGTCGGGCCGCGTTCGCTGCTCTACGTCGCGCGGGTCAGCGCGCAGGGCCGGATCGTGCTCGTTCGGCTCGCCCGCCTGGCCTTCGCCGAGTGGCGGCCCTTCCTCGTCTCCCTGGGCCTGGCCGCGCTCGGCGGCGTCCTGGTCGCCGTCGTGCTGGCGACGCTGCTCGCCCGGCGGCTGACCCGGCCGATCGACGCCCTCGCCGCCGCCACCGCGCGGGTCGCCGCCGGTGAGCCCGAGGTCACGGTCCCGGTGGACGGCGAGGACGAGCTGGCCGGCCTGGGTCGCGCCTTCAACGCGATGTCCGGCGAGCTGGGCCGAGCCCGGGCGGGTCAGCGCCGGTTCCTGGAGTCGGTCAGCCACGAGCTGCGCACGCCGCTGACCGCGATCCGGGGCTGGGGCGAGGGCCTGGAGGAGGGCGTCGTCTCACCGGCTCAGGCCGGACGGGTCATCAGCGACGAGGCGCGGCGCCTGGAACGGCTCGTCGGCGATCTCGTGGAACTCGGGCGCTTCGGTCGCGAGGGCTTTGCCGTACGGCGCGAGCCGGTCGATCTGGCCGTCGTGGCCCGCGACGCGGTCACGCGGCACGCGCCTCGCGCGGCCGAGCTCGGTATCGCCCTGACGGCAGAGATCGGCCGGGCCGACGACGGCGGCCCCGCCCCGACGATCGCGCTCGGTGACGCCGATCGCCTGCTGCAGCTGACCGGCAACCTGATCGAGAACGCTCTGCGGCTCACGCCGGCCGGCGGCCGGGTCACGGTGACCGCGGCATCGGGCCGGTTGAGCGTCAGCGATACCGGGCCGGGTCTGGCCCAGGAGGACCTCGACCGCGCCTTTGAGCGCTTCTATCTCAGCGAACGCTATCGCTCCGAGCGAGCGGTCGGCTCCGGCCTCGGTCTTGCCATCGTCAAGGAGCTGGCCGAGCGGATGGGCGCAGACGTGCGCGCGGGAAGCGCGCCAGGCGGCGGCGCGCTGTTCACCGTGACGCTTCCCGTGCCCTGAGCGCCGCCACGCTGTTCAGCGTGGCCCTCTGGCCCTGACGCCGCGGCGTGCCCTGGCCGCGACCGCGGGTCTCCGCGGCCGTTACGCCGGGATGCTGCGCTCGGCCAGGTGGGCTCCGACCTTGCGCTTGACCCGCTGCAACGCGTTGTCGACCGTCTTGCAGTCACAGCTCAGGCGCCGGCCGACCTCCTCGTAGGAGTGCCCGTCCAGGTAGAGCGCCAGGACCCGCGATTCAAGCTCGGACAGCGCGGTCGAGATGCAGGCCACGAGCGCGCGCAGCTCCTCGGAGGAGATGACCTGGTTGACGGGGTCATGGACGGTCGACCCGGGCAGCATCTCATCCAGGGTCGGCTCGTTGTCCGAGGTGCCGCCGGCCGGGGTGCTGGAGAAGGAGACGTACTGATTCAGCGGGGTGTGCTTGTTGCGTGTCGCGGTCTTGACCGCGGTGATGATCTGCCTCGTGATGCAGAGCTCGGCGAAGTTGCGAAAGCTCGACTCCCGATCGGTGCGGTAGTCGCGCACCGCCTTGTAGAGGCCGACCAGGCCCTCCTGGATGAGATCGTCGGCGTCTCCGCCGGCGAGGAAGTAGGACGACGCCTTGAGCCGCACGAAACCGTAGTAACGGCGGACAATCTGGTCATACGCCTCGGTATGGCCCTGTTTGGCCAACGCGATGAGATAACCATCCTCAACCTTAGGTTGAGACTGAGACTGAACAGACAGTCGAGCCACGAGCAACACCTTTCCAGCCCACGCCGCAACGCGACGTGGAGTCGGATTTCGTGGCGCGCTACCTCCCCTGGCGCCGCACCGTTATAGAGCCTACGGGCAGTAGACGGGGTCGCCTGACTGTCCCCAACTCGGAAGCCCTAAAGCTCGAGTTGATCCTTATTTGCGGCGCGAGCTTGACATAGCAACGCACCGCTGTCAAGAAGAACCGTCGCACCGGGGCAAAATCCCTGCGCACGGCGCCTGCACGGACCCTTGCAGGCCCCTGTCGCACCCACCGCCCCGCCGCGCCGGTTCAGCGGCAAAGGAGGCGATCGCGCCGTCACTTCCGCGACAGAGGGAGGCGATCGCGGCGCCCTCACTTCCGCGACAGAGGGAGGCGATCGCGCCGCCATGGCTTCCGCGACCGGCGGAGGCGATCGCGCCGCCATCGCTTCCGCGACCGGCTGCCGTCAGGCCGGGCGGGCGCCCGCGGCGGCGAAGATGAGCACGGCAGCGGCCGCGCTCACGCTCAGTGACTGCACCCGGCCCCGTAGGGGGATGGCCACGGTGGCGTCACAGGCGCTGAGAACCCGGGGGCGCAGACCACGCCCTTCGGAGCCCAGCACGAGCACTGCAGGGCCGGAGAAGTCGATCTGGGTGTAGGGCGTGGCGCCCTGCTGATCGGCCCCATAGCACCACAGGCCGGCGGCCTTGGCGTCGGTGAGGAAGTCGGCCAGGTTGCGGACCTTGGCCACCGCGAGGTGCTCGACGGCACCCGCCGACGCCTTGCCGACCGCCGGCGTGACCTCGGCCGCCCGCCGCTCGGGGATGACCAGGCCTGTCACCCCCGCTCCCTCGGCACTGCGGGCGATCGCCCCCAGGTTCTGCGGGTCCTGGACCTGGTCCAGGGCAACGATCAGGGCATCGGGCACGTGCAACAGGGCCGCAGCGTCGGCGTAGACGTACGGCGAAACCTCGGCGCAGATCCCCTGGTGACCGTCGGAGCCGCACAGCCGCTCGAGCTCGGCGGCATCCCCCACGCGCGTGGTGATGCGGGCCAGCGGGCCCAGCCACGCCTCGCGGGCCGCGCCCGCCGTGGCCCATACCCTCACGACGGTTCGCGGGCCCCGGATCGCCTCGTGGACGGGGTTGCGGCCGTAGATGATCACGCGATCACCCCACGAACCGCGATCACGGGATCCACTCACGAGCCCGCGCCATCACCGGACCGGCACGAGCCCGGGTCCGTCCGGCCCGTCGCGGACCTCCCAGCCGAGCGCCCGCAACTCGTCGCGCAGCGCGTCGGAGCGGGCGAAATCACGCTGCGCGCGCGCTTGCTCGCGCGCGGCCAGCAGCGCGGTGGCCTGCGCGGGCACCTCCCCGTCAGCCCGCAGCAGGCCGGTCAGCCCGAACACGTCGAGCATCCCCCGCAGGTCCGCGTCGCCGACGGTCCCGGCCGGGTTGCGGTTGGCCTCGCGGACCCAGTCGAACACCGCGGCGAGGGCTCCGGGCGTGTTGAAGTCCGCCGCCAGGGCGGCGCGGAAGCGCTCGTGAAGCGGCGCTGACCAGTCGGGGCTGGGGCCGTCGGTCAGACGGCGAGCGGCCTCGCGGATCCGCTCGCAGCGGGCGCGGGCTTCGCCGAGGCGATCGTCGTCGAACTGCACCGGCTGGCGGTAATGGGCCCCGCAGAAGTACATCAGCAGCGCGTCGCGGCCGTAGCGGTCGACGGCCTCGTGGAGCACGAAGACGTTGCCCGCCGATTTGGACATCTTGTCGTCGGCGAGGCGGACCATGCCGTTGTGCACCCACAGCCGAGCCAGGGGGCGGCCGCGGGCGGCGGCGGTCTGCGCGGCCTCGTTCTCGTGGTGGGGAAAGAGCAGGTCGCTGCCCCCACCGTGGATCTCAAAGCCCAGCCCGAGTATCTGCTCGGCCATGGCCGAGCACTCGATGTGCCAGCCGGGCCGGCCCGGGCCCCAGGGCGAGTCCCAGGCCGCATCCTCATCGCTCTTGGCCGCCTTCCAGAGCGCGAAGTCGAGCGGGTCGCGTTTGCGCTCGGTCCCCTGGACCCCCTCCCCCTGGTCCATCTGGTTGACGTCCCTATGGCTTAGCTCTCCGTAGTCCGGGTATGAACGCACCGAGAAGTAGACGTCTCCGCCCGATTCGTACGCATGCCCGCTCTGAACCAGACGATCGATCAACGCGATGATCGGACCCACGGTCTCGCTGGCCAACGGCTCCGCGTCGGGTCGCCCCAGACCCAGCGCGTCGGTGTCGGCCACGTAGGCGGCGGTCATCTCGCGCGCCAGCTCGGTGCTGGTGACCCCGGCTCGGCGGGCGGCGGCGTAGATCTTGTCGTTGATGTCGGTGACGTTGGCCACAAAGGTCACCGTGTAGCCCTCGGAGACCAGGAAGCGCTTCAGCAGCGAGAAGACGACGTACGGCCGGGCGTTGCCCACGTGGATGCGCCCGTAGACGGTCGGGCCGCAGGCGTAGATGCCGACCCGGCCGGGCCGGGATGGCTCCAGCGGCCGGACCTCGCCCGTCCGCGTGTCGTGCAGGGAGATTTCACGCACCGTGCGGGAACCCTAGCGGTCGCCTGCGGGCTCGAGGCGACGGCCGTCGGGGCCGATAGCTAGGTTGCCTGCCCTCATGTCTGCATCCGCCCGATCCGCTCGCCTGGCCATCGTCGGTGAAGCGTTCCGGAGCCTCGCGGATCGCTATCTGGGCGCGGACGCGAACTTCGACGCCACCTATCAGGTGCGGCTCGGCGACCTCGGGCGCACCTGGGAGATCCGCTGCACCAGCCACACCGCGCGGGTGCGCCAGGGGGTGACGAGCCGCCGGCCCGACGTGACCCTCTCGACCGACGCCGAGACCTGGCTGGCGCTGCGCGAGGGTGAGCTGTCGGGAATCGATGCGTTCGAGCAGCGGCGTCTGTCGGTCAGCGGCAACCTCGACTATGCGATCGCCTTCGAGGGCCTGTTCCGCCTGCCCGGCGGCCGGCCGCCGCTGCTGCAGATCCATGACGTGCCGGCCCGGCGCCAGAAGATCTCCACGCTGACCATGGGTCACGGACCCGATGTGCTGCTGCTGCACGGGCTCGGCGGCACCCGCGCCTCCCTGTTTGAGACCGCGGCCGCGATGAGCCAGCGCTACCGGGTGCACGCCCCCGATCTGCCCGGTTTCGGGTCCTCCTCAAAGCCCGCCCACGGCGGCTACAACGCGCGCTGGTTCGCCGAGCACATCCTGGCCATGATGGACAGTGCCGGGATCGAGCGGGCCCACGTCGTCGGCAACTCGATGGGCGGCCGGATCGGCATCGAGATGGCCCTGATCGCACCGGAGCGGGTCAACGCGCTCGGCCTGCTCTGCCCCGCGGTGGCCTGGATCCGGCGGGGATTTCACCCGCTCGTGCGGCTGCTGCGTCCGGAGTTCGGGCTGCTGCCCCACGGCTTCGCGCGGCGCACGGTGGCCGGCCAGTTCTCGGCCCTGATCCGCGACCAGGATGCGATCGACCCCGCGGTGCAGGAGGTCATGGTCGACGAGTTCCGCCGCATCTACCAGTCAGCGGGCGCCCGCTACGCCTTCCTCTCCTCCGCGCGCAACATCTACCTCGAGGCCCCGTACGGCCGGCACGGGTTCTATCCGCGGCTGGCCGAGCTCTCGCGGCCCTCCCTGTTCGTCTGGGGCAGCCACGACACGCTGATCCCGGCGGCCTTCCGCCGCCACGTGGCCAAGTGGCTGCCCGACGCCGAGCAGATCACCCTGGAGAACTGCGGCCACGTGCCCCAGGTCGAGCGCCCGGAAGAAACCAACGCGCTGCTCATGGACTTCTTCGCGCGCGCCGAGGCGGCGGACCGCCCGGCGGTCGCCCCGACCCTGCGCGCCGTGGACGGCGCCGCGGCCCGGCGCGCCGCGGCCTGACCGCGCGGACCCGGCGGCAGGCTCGGATAGGATCCTGCCATGGCGGTCGCCGACCGAGCCCGCAGCAACGGCCACGTCAGCGAGGACGAGGTGACCGAGCCGGCCCCCAGCGGCCCGCGCTCGCTCGTCAACCGCGCGCTGCGGGAGGTCGCCGAGCAGGCCCAGCGCCGGATCCCGAGGGCCGATCTGGACGAGCGCGACCCTGATTTCATCCGCGAGCGGCTGCCGTTGATGTGGCTGCTGGCCAGCATCTGGTACCGCGGCGAGGTCCGCGGCCTGGGCAACATCCCCGACGAGGGTGCCGTGCTGCTGGTGGGCAACCACTCCGGCGGCAACATGACCCCGGATACCGCCGTCTTCACGCTCGCCTTCAACACGTACTTCGGCGTCGAGCGGCCGTTCTACCAGCTCGCCCACAACCTCGTGCTGTCGATGCCCGGCCTGGGCTCGCTGCGCCGCTTCGGAACCGTCGCCGCCTCACCCAAGAACGCGCGCAAGGCGCTGGAGTCCGGGGCCGCGCTGCTCGTCTACCCCGGCGGCGACTACGAGGTCCATCGCCCGACCTGGCAGCGCAACCGGGTCGACTTCGACGGGCGCAAGGGCTTCATCCGCCTGGCCCTGGCCCAGAACGTGCCGATCGTCCCCGTGGTCTCGATCGGCGGTCAGGAGACCGCGCTGTTCCTCAGCCGCGGCGAGGGCCTGGCCCGGATGTTCGCGCTGGACCGGCTGTTCCGCCTCAAGGTGCTCCCGATCTCCCTCGCGCTGCCGTGGGGCCTGAACGTGGGCGACATGCTCGGCCACATCCCGCTGCCGGCCAAGATCACCGTGGAGACGCTGCCGCCGATCGACCTGCGGGCCGAGTTCGGACCCGATCCCGACCTTGACGACGTCTATGACCACATCATCCGCCTGATGCAGGACACGCTCGACGCGCTCGCGGCCGAGCGCCGCTATCCGGTGATCGGATGAGCGCGCGGTGAGAGCCAGCGCGCGCACCGTCGTCTCGGCCCCGATCGAGACCGTGTGGGAGGTCGTCTCCGATCCTGAGCGAGCGCTGGCCTTCATGTCGGGCGTGACCCGCTGGGAGGTCGACTCAGAGAAGGACCGCGGGCTCGGCGCGCGCTACCGGATGCTCATGCGGGTCGGCTCGGCCGAGATCGGCGGCCTGATCGAGGTCGTCGAGTACGAGGCGCCCCGGGATCTGGCCTGGACCTCGGTGACCGGGATCGACCAGCGCGGCCGCTGGCGGTTGCGTCCGGCTCCCGGTGGCCGCACCCGCGTGGAGCTGCGCCTGGCCTACGGGGTCGCGGGCTCGGGCCCGGCCGGCTGGCTGGCCGAGCGGATCGCCGGTCCCGCCGTGACCTCGCACCTGCGCACGACCTGTCGCCAGCTCGCCCGCCTGGTCGAGCACGAGCGCGCGCGTGACCAGGCCGCGGCGCGTCGGGCCGCCCGCTCGGCCTGAGCGCGCTTCCCCACGCCCCACGCCGTCCGCTCGGCCTGAACGCGCCCCCCCACGCCTCGGGCCGTCCGCTCGGTCACGGGCGCTGAACCGTGGCCACGGCCAGCGCGGCGGCCCCCTCGCCGCGGCCCACGAAGCCCATCCCCTCGCCGCGCGTCGCCTTGACGCTGACCTGCGTGAGCTCGAGTCCGAGCGCTCCGGCCAGGTTGGCGCGCATCGCGTCGCGTGATGGCGCCAGCCTGGGCCGCTCGAGCACCACCGTCGCGTCGACGTGGGTGACCGTCGCCCCCTGCGCGACGACGAGCGCGGCCGCGGCGCGCAGCAGGGTCAGCGAGTCGGCTCCGGCATAGCGCGGATCGGTGTCGGGGAAGTGCTCCCCGATGTCCCCCAGCGCACACGCGCCGAGGATCGCGTCGGTGACCGCGTGCGCGAGCACGTCGGCGTCCGAGTGGCCGTGCAGCCCCAGGTCGGAGGCGATCCGGACGCCGCCGATGACCAGCGGGCGGTCGGGCACCAGCTGGTGGCAGTCGTAGCCCAGGCCCATGGCCACGATCACGGGCTCGGCTCCTCGCCGGGGCCGGTCGCCGCGCCATGGTGGTGGTCGGCCACCGGCGATCCGGTTGCCGCCCTGTCGCGGTCGGCGATGAGCAACTCGGCCACCCGCAGGTCCTGCGGTGTGGTCACCTTGAAGTTACCCGGCCCGGACGGGACGATGCGCACGGTCCCTCCGGCCTGCTCGATCAACCAGGCGTCATCGGTGGCCCGGGCCAGCAACGCGTCGGAGCCGTCCAGGGCCGCCTGCAGGGCATCGCGCCGGAACACCTGCGGGGTCTGGATCGCCCACAGCCGCGAACGGTCCAGGGTGCGGGTCACGGTGTGACGGTCGCCGGCGGCCTCCTTGATCGTGTCGGTGACCGGAGCCGCGGCGACCGCCGCCTGCGCCCCGGAGCCCTCCAGCTCAGCCAGGGCGGCGAGGAACAGCGCCGGCGTGACCAGCGGCCGGGCGGCGTCGTGGACGATCACCGGGTCATGACCAGAGCTGGCCCTCAGCGCGGCCCGCACCGAGTGCGAGCGCTGCTCGCCCCCGGCGACGGCGATCACCCCCTCGGGCGCGGCGTGCTGCCACTGCGCCGGGAGGGCGACGACGATCTCCCGCACGGCGGGCACGGCTCGCAGCGCATCCACGCTCCAGGCGAGCATCGGTCGTCCGGCGAGCGCGACGAGCGCCTTGGGCCGGTCTGACCCAAGGCGCTCACCCCGGCCGGCGGCCACGATCAGCGCGACCGCCACAATGCCTACTTGGCGGCGACGGCCACCTTGCCGTTGCCGGTGTAGCCAGGCTCGAGGAGCAGGCCGTAGAGGTGCGCCTCGACCTCGGCCTCGTCCATGCCCAGCGCGTACATGAGCTCGGAGCAGAGGATCTTCTTGGCCCGCGTGAACATCTGCTTCTCACCGGTCGACAGGCCCTTCTCGGCCTCGCGGATGGCGAGATTGCGCACCACCTCGGCCAGCTCGTAGATGTCACCCGTCTTGATCTTGTCCCGGTTGTGCTTGAAGCGCCGGTTCCAGTTCTTGGGCATCTCCGAACACTCGTCCTGCAGCAGGGCGAGGACCTTCTGGACGGTCTCCTCGTCGATCACGCGGCGCAGCCCGGCCAGCGCGGCGTTCTCGGTCGGGACCATGACCGTCATGTCGTTGTGGAGGATCTGGATCGTGAGGTACTCCCGGCTCTCCCCCAGGATCTCCTTCTGCTCCTTGCGCAGTACCTTTCCGGCGCCGTGATGCGGATAGACGACGCTGTCGCCGATCTCGAACTCCACGTGCGGGGGCGGAACGAGTTCCTCGAGATCCGCCAGATGCTCTTCCGTTAGCTCGGTGATGGTGTCCCTCCTCTATCAATGCGAGTCAGGGTGACCCGCGGTGTTGCGCTACGTCTGCAGGTAGCGATCAACGAGATTGATCTCCTGCTGGCGGCGAAGCCCCTCGCGGATGTCCTTCGCCCGGATCTCGCCGACTCCGTCGACGGTTTCCAGCTCGCCATCAGAGGCGGCGAGCAGCTCCTCGAATCCCCCGAACTCCGTCACGATCCGCTGAACGACCAGTTTGGGCAGCTTGGGTATGCGCCCCAGGATGCGGAAACCGCGCGGTGAGGAGGGATAGTCAAGGGTGTTGAGCTTGCGGTCGTACCCGAGCAGCTCGGCCAGGCGGCCGAAGTCGAGCAGGTCCTGGTGGGGCAGTCGCACGAGCTGGTCCATGACCCCGGCGAAGGTGTCGTCGTTGTCCTCGACCACGTAGTCGTGAACGAGGGCCGCCTTGTCGGCGGCCACCCCGACCATCGTCTCATCCAGCTGCATCTCGATCAGCCGGCCTTCGCTGCCGAGCTCAACGATGTAGCGCTCGATCTCCACCGCCATGCGCGTGACCAGCTCGGCCCGCTGCAGCACGGTGAGCACGTCGTGCAGCGTGACGCCGCCCTCGAACTCGAGCGCGGTGAGTCGCGTCGAGACCTGGTCCAGGCGGCTGCGGTACTTGTCCAGCGTGGCCAGCGCCTGGTTGGCCTTGGCCAGCACGACGGGGATGTCCTCGAGGATGTACTTGGCCCCGTCGACGTAGAGCGAGACGACGTCACGCCGCTCCGAGACGGCGATCACGATCGAGTCGGTCTGCTTGGAGACGCGCTCGGCGGTGCGGTGCCGGGTGCCGGTCTCCAGGGTGAGGATCGTCGGGTCGGGCGTCAGCTGGACGTTGACGTAGGCGATCTTGGTCGCGTTGGAGCTCAGTGCGATCGCCCCGTCCATCTTGGCCAGCTCATAGAGGAAGGCCGGCGAGTAATCGATGTCGAGCTTGATCCCGCCCGAGAACATGAAGCCGAGCTCGTCGGCGTCGCCGATCACGATCAGGCCGCCGGTGCGCGCGTCGACGATGTTGTCGATCCCCTCGCGCAGTGAGGTCCCGGGCGCGACCATCTCGAGCGCCCGCATGATCCGGGACTCCTGTCGAGAACCGAGCTCCTCTTTGAGCTCTTCCCCGGATCGAGACGGCATCCGGACTCATTCTACCGCCCGACCGCCCCCTCCGGCGTCCGGACCCCCTGCCGGTATCGCGCAGGCGGGCTCGCTCGCTCGGCCCAGGTCGCGCGGCCCCGCCCGGCCCGGGGCCTCGGTCTAGGCCGCGGAGGCGAGATCGCGCCCGGATCCGAGCGCGGCGCCGAGCACCGAGCGCAGGCTCGGGTGCGTGCCCGGCTCGAGCACCGGGTCCAGCCCGAAGCGCCCCGCCTCGGCCAGGCGTCGCTCGGCGTGAGCGACCGTGCGCAGCTCCCCGGTAAGCCCGAGCTCCCCGAAGCAGGCCAGCGGCCGCGATCCCCCGCCGGGGCCGGCGGAGGTCAGCGCGGTGCGCCGGGCGGCGCTGGCCACGGCCAGCGCGACGGCGAGATCGGCGCCGGGCTCGTCGACCCGCAGGCCCCCGACGACGTTGACGAACACGTCGGCCGCCCCGAGACCGATGCCACCGTGGCGACCGAGCACGGCGAGCACGAGCGCGACCCGGTTGCGGTCCAGGCCCGAGACGACACGGCGGGGCGGGACGAGCTCTGATGAGGTGACCAGCGCCTGCACCTCGACCAGCAGCGGGCGCGAGCCCTCCATCGCACACAGCACCACGCTGCCGGGCGCCCGGGTGGACTCGGCCACGAACCGGGCCGACGCGTCGAGCACCTCGACCAAACCGTCGTCGCGCATCTCGAACACGCCCGCCTCGTTGGTCGAACCGAAACGGTTCTTGACCGCGCGCACGGTCCGGTAGGTCCGCTCGCGCTCGCCCTCGAACTGCAGCACGCAGTCGACGAGGTGCTCGAGCACGCGCGGGCCGGCCAGCGCCCCCTCCTTGGTCACGTGTCCGACGAGGATGACGGCGATGTCCAGCCGCTTGGCGACGTTCATGATCGCGTCGGCCACCTCTCTGACCTGGGCGACCGATCCGGCCGCGCTGGACAGGTTGGCGGCGTGGATCGTCTGCACGGAGTCGACCACACACACCTCGGGCCGCTCGGCCTCGAGCGTGGCCAGCACGACGTCGAGGTCGGTCTCGGCGATCACCGGGACGGCGAGCGGGTCTCCCCCGCGCAGCCGCTCGGCCCGCAGGCGGATCTGCGCCGCGGACTCCTCGGCCGACACGTACAGCGTCCGCCGCCCGGCGGCGGCGAGATTGGCCAGCACCATCGTGGTCAGGGTCGACTTGCCGATGCCCGGGGCCCCGCCGATGAGCACGAGCGATCCGGGCACGATCCCGCCCCCGAGCACGTTGTCCAGCTCACCGATCCCGGTGCTGAGCCGGACGTGCTGAGCCGCCTGCACGCTGCCCAGCGTGGTCGGGGTGACCGGGGCGGCACCCGACCCGCCGGCGCGGCCCGCGCCGGCGGCCGCGGTTCCGCGGCGCGCACCCGGGCCCCGGCCGGCCGACCCGGCCGCGGGGCGTGCCTCCTCGACGAGCGTGTTCCACTCCCCGCAGCCCGGGCAGCGACCCGCCCAGCGGGGTGTCTGGTGGCCGCAGGCCGAGCAGACGTGGACGGTGGACGCGCGGGGCATCGGTCAACCGAATCTACGCGTCACCCCCGACGGCACGCTGCCGTGTGGCACGATTGCCACAGGTTCGCCGCGCGCGCGCCGATCGTGAGCAGGAAACCTGCGCTATACGCAGGAAACCTGCTCACGTTCGTGGCCGAGCGGCCTCCAACCCGGGATCGCGCTCGGGCAGCGCCCATCCGAGGCCGCGAGCCGGGCGGAGAGCTGTGGCCGTTAACGCGAACCGGCGGACCCGAGGGCCCGCCGGTCGCACAGCGAGAAGCGAGGCACGGCTAGGCGCTGTCTCCGGAGCTGCTGGACTCGGGCGCCTCGGGCGCGGGCGCTTCACCGTCTGAGCCATCGCCGTCGCCGCCCTCGGCGCCGACCCCGACCGGGGTGGGCTTGGGCGCCGGCTCGATCACCGACAGCTTGACGTCCTCGTCCTCGGTGTCCGGGACACCGGGCTCGACCAGCACGGTCGATCCCGCCGGCACCTGCTCGCGCAGAACGAAGTCGGCCAGCGGATCCTCGATGTAGCGCTGGATCGCCCGGCGCAGGGGTCGGGCGCCCATGGCGGGATCCCAGCCCTTGTCGACGAGCAGATCCTTGGCCTCATCGGAGAGGTCGAGCTGCAGATCGCGTTCGGCCATCGACTCGCGGATGCGGAGCAGCAGCAGATCGACGATCTCCTTGATCTCGTCCTTGGCCAGCTTGTGGAACACGATGACGTCATCGATCCGGTTCAGGAACTCAGGCCGGAAGACCTTCTTGAGCTCGCCCATGATCCGGTTCTTCATGTCGTCATAGGTGATCCCGGTCTCGTCGTCGGAGATCGCGAAGCCCAGCGGCGTGTTGCGCGCGATCTCCGAGGCCCCGATGTTCGAGGTCATGATCACGATGCAGTGCCGGAAGTCGACCGTACGGCCCTGGGCGTCGGTGAGCCGGCCGTCCTCGAGGATCTGCAACAGGATGTTGAACACATCCGGATGCGCCTTCTCGATCTCGTCCAGCAGCAGGACGCTGTAGGGCTTGCGGCGGACCGCCTCGGTGAGCTGACCGCCCTCGTCGTAGCCGATGTAGCCCGGAGGCGAGCCGACCAGCCGCGACACGGCGTGCTTCTCCATGTACTCGGACATGTCGATCCGGATCATCGTGTCCTCGTCACCGAACAGGAACTCGGCCAGGGTCCGGGCCAGCTCGGTCTTGCCGACCCCGGAGGGGCCGAGGAAGATGAACGAGCCGGTCGGGCGCTTGGGGTCCTTCAGTCCGGCCCGCGAGCGACGGATCGCCTTGGAGACGACCTCGATCGCGGGGTGCTGGCCGATGACGCGCTTGTGGAGCTCCTCCTCCATGCGCATCAGCTTGGCCGTCTCGGCCTCGGTCAGCTTGAACACGGGGATACCCGTCCACATCGAGACGATGTCGGCGATCTCCTCCTCACCGATCGAGGGGCGCTCGGTGGACTCGCCGGCCTCCCACTGATCGGCCAGCTCGCGCTTCTTCTGAACCAGCCGGCGCTCGTCGTCGCGCAGGCTCGCGGCCTTCTCGAACTCCTGAGCCTCGATCGCCGCCTCCTTGGCGCGCCGGGTCTCGGTGATCTCGTCCTCGAGCTCGCGGTACACCGGCGGAGACGTCATCGACTTGATCCGCATCCGCGACGCGGCCTCGTCGATCAGGTCGATCGCCTTGTCGGGCAGGAACCGGTCGGAGATGTAGCGATCGGCCAGGTCGGCCGCCGCCTCCAGCGCCTCATCGGTGATGTTGACCTTGTGGTGCTGCTCGTAGCGGTCGCGCAGGCCCTTGAGGATCTGCACCGACTCCTCGGTGGAGGGCTGGTCGACGACGATCTTCTGGAAGCGACGCTCGAGCGCGGAGTCACGCTCGAGGTACTTGCGGTACTCCTCCAGGGTCGTCGCGCCGACGGTCTGCAGCTCACCGCGGGCCAGGGCCGGCTTGAGGATCGAGGCCGCGTCGATCGCGCCCTCGGCGGCACCCGCGCCGACGAGGTTGTGCAGCTCGTCGATGAACAGGATGATGTCGCCGCGCTGGGTGATCTCCTTCATCACCTTCTTCAGGCGCTCCTCGAATTCTCCGCGGTACTTGGAGCCGGCGACGAGCGCGGCCAGGTCGAGCGTGTAGATCTGCTTGCCCTTGAGCAGCTCGGGCACGTCGGCGTTGGTGATGCGCTGGGCCAGGCCCTCGACCACCGCGGTCTTGCCGACGCCCGGCTCGCCGACGAGCACGGGGTTGTTCTTCGTCCGGCGCGAGAGGATCTGCATGATCCGCTCGATCTCGGTCTCGCGGCCGACCACCGGATCCAGCTTGCCCTCGGAGGCGAGCTTGGTCAGGTTGCGCCCGAACTGGTCCAGCAGCTTTGAGCTCTTCTTACCCTCGCCGCTGGTGCCGGCGGCCTGCGCGCCCGAGCTGGAGCCGCGCTGGCGGCTGCCGGGGCCCGACAGCATGCGGATGACCTCGTTGCGGATCTTCTCGGAGTCGGCGTCGAAGTCGAGCAGGATGCGGGCGGCGACGCCCTCGTTCTCGCGCACGAGGCCGAGCAGGATGTGCTCGGTGCCGATGTAGTTGTGACCGAGGCTCAGCGCCTCGCGCAGCGCGAGCTCGAGCACCTTCTTGGCGCGCGGGGTGAACGGGATCTGGCCGGAGGTGACCTCCTCGCCGGATCCGACGATGCGCACGACCTGGGCGCGCACGCGCTCGACCGTGATGTCCAGGGACTCGAGGACGCGCGCCGCGAGTCCCTCCTCCTCGCGCAGGAGGCCGAGCAGGATGTGCTCGGTACCGATGTAGTTGTGCTTGAGAGTCCGCGCCTCTTCTTGGGCCAGGACGACCACCTGGCGCGCTCGCTCTGTAAATCGCTCAAACATGTGGCTTCCTAAATCTCGGGGCCGGTGCTTCTGGGAGCTGGTTGGTCGCGGGGTTTTCCGGGTGGTGATGCTTCCTACGCTGCGCGAGTCGATTCGGCTCAGTGCGGCTTGCGGGACGCCGAATCACCCGTCCGTGAATCACCTTCGGCTGGCGACCATGAAGATGAGTCGGAACGGTCTTGTCTTCGGGCCATAACTCAGTCTAACAACCACCCCCGAGTACTCCGGGAGATCGGCCGCACGTAGCGGCGATCAGTTGCGCCGGACCGAGGGAGACGCGGCGGGAGATCAGCCGCACGCAGCGGCGATCAGTTGCGCCGGACCGAGGGAGACGCGGCGGGAGATCGGCCGCACGCAGCGGCGATCAGTTGCGCCGGGCGGGCGCGCCGTCCACCGTGAGGCCGGGCCGGGCGTGTCGGCGCCCCGCGGCAGGGCGGCGCAGCGGCGGCAGGCGCCCACCGGTGGACAGCCAGGACCCGGCGAGGATGAGCAGCAGCCCAGCCACCGCGCCCGGTCCCGGCTGCTCGCCGAGCAGGGCCACCCCGAGTCCGACCGCGATCACCGGGTTGATGTAGGTGATGACCATCGCCCGCGCCGTCCCCGCCTCGCGCACGAGCACGGTGAGGATGAGCAGAGCCGCCGCGGTGCAGACCAGGCCGAGCACGACGACGCTGGCCACGGCGCCGGTCGTGGGGGTGCGCATCGGCAGGCTCAGCCCCGCGGGCACGGCGAGCACGACCGAGGCGGCGGCCAGGCTCGCGCCCATCATCGCCCGGGCGTCGATCCCGCCGAGGGCGAGCTTGAGCACCATCGGTCCGACCGCGTAGCCGACCGCTCCGATCAGGATCGCCCCGGCCCCGAGCAGCTCACCGCTGTGACCGGCCACGTCGAGGCCCATCAGCACGATCACGCCGGCAAAGCCGATCAGCAGCCCGAGGGCACGCACGGGAGTGGGGCGTTCGGAGTGGTCGAAGCGGATGGCCAGCAGCGCCCCGATCAGCGGGACCGAGGCGATGATGATCGCGGCCAGCGACGAGCTGACCTTCTCCTCACCGGCGGCGATCAGCGGGAACGGGATGCAGATCTCGGCCACGCCGTAGCCGATCACCGCCCGCCCGTGGCCGCGCAGCTGGCCCAGCGTCCCGGCGCGGGCGGCGAGGGCCAGGAGGACCAGCGCGGCCATCGCCACGCGGCTGAAGGCGAGCACGGCGGGCGGCATCCCGCCGCGGACGGCGATGCGGATGAACAGATACGGGATGCCCCAGACCAGCGAGCAGCCGGCGAAGGCCAGCCACGCCCGCCTACTCATCGCGCATGGCCGGGAACAGCACGACCTCGCGGATCGAGCGCCTCCCGGTCATGAGCATCACCAGGCGATCGATCCCGATCCCGATGCCCCCGGCCGGCGGCATGCCGTACTCCAGCGCCTGCACGAAGGCCTCGTCGTAGGGCTGGGCCTCGGCGTCGCCGGCCACGGCCAGCCGCTGCTGGGACTCAAAGCGCCGGCGCTGGTCGTCGGGATCGTTGAGCTCGGAGAAGGCGTTGGCCACCTCGATGCCGCCGATGAAGGCCTCGAAGCGCTCGACCAGGCCGTCCTGGCTGCGGTGGCGCTTGGCCAGCGGCGAGAGCTCGACCGGGTAATCCAGCAGCAGGGTCGGCTCGATCAGCGTCGGCTCGACGTACTTGGACAGCAGCTCGTCGACGAGCTGGGGCCAGCTGTCGGTCTCGGGCACGGCCATCCCGTGCGCGCGCATCTCCGCGGCCAATGCGTCGCGGTCGCGCAGCGCGAGGATGTCGATCTGCGTGCGGTCGAGGATCGCGCCGGCCAGCGTCTCGCGGTGCCAGGGGCCGGTGAGCGGGATCTCGCCCTCGTAGCCGGTGGCCTGCGCGACGGCGGCGACCAGGCGCTCGAGGCGGTCGGCCACGACGAGGTAGTCGCTGTACGCCTCGTACCACTCGATCACCGTGAACTCGGGGTTGTGCTTGTGGGAGACGCCCTCGTTGCGGAAGTTCTTGCCGATCTCATAGACGCGCTCGAGGCCGCCCACGAGCAGGCGCTTGAGGTACAGCTCGGTGGCGATGCGCAGGTACAGGTCCCGGTCCAGCGCGTTGTGGTGGGTGACGAAGGGCCGCGCCGAGGCGCCGCCGTAGAGGGGCTGAAGAATCGGCGTCTCAACCTCGACGAAGCCCTCGGCGTCCAGGAAGCGGCGGATCGTGGAGATCACCGTGGCGCGGGTCAGGAACAGCTCGCGCACGTCCTCGTTGGCGATCAGGTCCAGTTCGCGGTGGCGGAAGCGGGTCTCGACATCGGTGAGGCCGTGGTGCTTGTTGGGTGGCGGGCGCAGCGACTTGGCCAGCAGCTCATAGCCGTCGATGCGCAGCGTCAGCTCGCCCCGCCGCGAGGAGAACGCGGTGCCGTCGACCCCGATCAGGTCACCGAGGTCGCAGTCGAGCAGGCGCGCCATCGCCTCGGGACCGAGCACGTCGGCGCGGGCCTGCAGCTGGATACGGCCGGAGCGGTCGACGACGTCGAGAAAGGCCATCTTGCCCTGGCCCCGGCGCGCGGCGAGGCGACCGGCGACGCGGTGCTGATCCTCGGTCTCCTCACCGGCGGCAAGGCCGGCGTGGGCGTCCCGGACCGACGCGATCGGCTCCACCCCGGGATAGGACCACGGGAACGGCTCCACGCCGGCGGCGCGCAGCGACTCGAGCTTCTCGCGACGGGCTCGCAGCAGCTCCGAGGAGCCGTTCGGATCCTCGACCATCGCGGGCGAGGACGCCTAGGCGACGTCGATCTTGGTGATCTTCAGCTTGCGCACGCCGCGAGGGGTGGTCACTGTGACCTCGTCGTTGCGCTTGCGGCCGACGAGCGCCTTGCCGACCGGCGACTCGTTGGAGAGCTTGGCCTCGGCCGGCTTGGCCTCGGCCGAGCCGACGATCGTGTACTTGTTGGACTTGCCGGCCTCGTCCTTGACGTGCACGACCGAGCCGACGCGGACGACGTCGGTCCCGAGCTCGGAGGAGTCGACCACGGTGGCCGAGCGCAGCTTCTCCTCCAGGGTGGCGATCCGGGCCTCGAGCATCGCCTGCTCGTTCTTGGCGTCGTCGTACTCGGCGTTCTCGGAGATGTCACCGAACTCGCGGGCCTCCTTGATGCGCGAGGCGATCTCGCGACGGCGCGTCGTGGAGAGGTGATCGAGCTCCGCCTTGAGCGTGGCGAGGCCCTCAGGGGTGAGGATGACGTCCTTGGGCATGCGTTAGACCTGTGGTTTCGGAACGGTGAGCACGCGGCCGCACAGACCGCGCCCCGCGAAGAAAACCCGCCCTGTGCGGCGGGATCCACGCGGCCCGGGGGTCACGTGGGTCGATGAGTATAGACACCGGGCGCAGCCCTTCTGACCGGTTCGCCCACGCTCCCGCCGCGGGTGGGCGGAGGCTAACCGCCCTGGTGGCCCTGGATCTCGTCGGCCTGCTGGAAGGTCGGCCGGTTGACCCACTCGATCAGGGGCTGCTTGATCGCCCCGATGGCCCGGAACTGGATCGAGTCCGAGCACATCTGATCGCCCGCCGCGCACACCCCGTCGGCGGGGTAGACCTGGGCCGGGCTCTCGGCGACGGCCTGGCGCAGTGAGGCGGCGAGCGCGGCCCGGCAGCGCGCACGCGAGCCCGAGCCGCAGTAGACCCGGTTCAGCTTGTCGGCCACGCGGGCGCGCAGCACGGTCCGCAGGTCCTTCTGGACGATCCCGTAGAAGCCGACGTCCCAGGCGGAGCCCAGGTGCTCGCCGCTGGTCCCGTGGCCGGGCTCGTCGTTGATCGCGAAGTCGTTCTCGATCTGGTTCAGCAGCCCGGCGCCCAGCACCGGCGTGAACTCGGCCCGGATGAGCAGCGGCCACCAGGCGTCCATGATGCGGATCGCGTCGCTCTGGTCGTAGTTGCCGTGCGCCCCGGGGTTCTCGCGGTTGATCCGGTGCGCGCCGCTCGCCGCCCACGCGCTCAGCTCGGCGATCGCGGTGGACAGCGTCGGGTCGCTCTGGTGGCCGAGCACCTTCAGCGCGTAGGGCAGCACCTCGACCCCGCGCAGGTCCTGGGTCCCGGCGATGCCCATCGCGTTGACGACGTCGGGCAGGGTCAGCTTGCCACCGGTCTGGTGCAGGTAGTAGTTGAGGTTGTTGTCCAGCAGCTGCGAACGGAAGATCGACGAGTACTGCTGGCCGGTCGCCGGATCGCCGTAGCCGCGCGCCTGCTTGTTGTTCCAGCTCGTCAGCACCGGCTGATCGATGACGTGGGGATGCGCGGCCAGCCCCGTGTCGCGCTCGGTCAGGCTCTGGGGGGTCATCGCCGCCGCGGGCTTCAGACCCGGCCAGGCGTTCTGGGCCCAGGCCGGGAACAGCGGGTCGGTGTGCGCCGCGCGGACCGGGTTCAGTCCCGAGTTGAAGTAGGCGATGTGCTGGTTGTTGGTGTAGAACCAGTTGAACGTGTAGCCGATCTCGTTGGCCGCCTGCATGAACTGCTGCGGCGTGCGCATCTGATCGGGCTCGTTGAACTTCTCAAAGCCGGCCGCCGAGTCCAGCTCGTGCATGTAGGTCGAGCGCAGGTTGGTGTAGACGACAGGCTTGCCCTTGATCCGCGCCCGGGCGATGACCAGGCCGTAGGCGGTGCGCTGGGTCTGCAGGGTGATCGAGCCCGCCGGGGTCGAGTCGGCCAGGTTCGGTGACCAGGATTCGTGGTCGGTCAGCGTCTCCATGGCCACACACTGGCGGCCGATCCGGTAGTAGTTCGAGTCGGCCGTGACCGGGCCACCGGCCGGGTTGCACAGCGGCACCGCGAACGTGTCGATGATGTTCTGGCCCGAGGAGGTCGCCGACCAGGCGTAGTCGGTGCCGTGGCCGAGCTCGACGTACAGGTTGACCCCGGGGAAGGCCGCGCCGTCGGCGTCGATGCCCGGCCCGTGGATGTCCTCCTCCATCAGGATCTGAGGCGCGAAGTAGGAGACCTGCGGGCCCATCACGGCCAGCGGGTGCCCACTGGCCGAGTCCCGGGCCGAGACGAGCAGGGCGTTGGACATCGCGCGCGGGAAGGCGAGCAGTCCCGGGCCGGCGTTGGCCTGGGGCCCGAGGCCCGGCCCGATCGCCGCGGTGACCCGGCCGTGCCGCGCGGCCCGGGCCGCGCGGGCTCCGCTCGCCGCCCCGGACACTGTCGCGGCGGCTGCGCTTGCCGTCGCGCGCACGGCCTGCGGCGCGGCCCCGGCCACGACGTGGTTGACGAAGCTCACCGAGCCGTAGTCGGGCAGGGCCACGGTCCGGGCCACCGCCCGGCTGGGCCTGGGCAGGGTCTGATAGCGGAAGACCGTGTGGGCGACCGTCGTCGGCGCCTCGGGGTCGTTGGGAGCGTCAAAGGAGAGGAAGGTCGCCAGGCCGCTGCGATCCGGCCCGGGCTTGGCCGCACGATGCCGTCGGCGCTTGCCCGTGGTTCTGGTGCCGTGGGTTCTGGTGGGCTTGGTTCTGGTGCGCTTGGGTCTGGTGCGCTTGGCGGCGGGCGGCGGTGCCGGCGCGCCGAACACCGTCCGGTGCTCGGCCCCGAAACGGCGGGCCAGGTTCTCGTAGAGCACCGCGTTTGAGAGCTGTGCCCCGCCGCCGTTGCCGAAGATCCCGCCGACCAGCGTCGCGATCGAGACCAGGTCCTCCAGCGAGAAGGGCTGCGGCCCCGAGGGCAGGCCGAGCGCCGCGTACTCCGCGGGCTCCATGGTCAGGCCGTTGAGCGGCTGGGCCGCCTTGGCGATGTAGGCGTTGATGCCGTCGATGTAGGCCGTGGCGTCCGCGTACACCTGCGCGCCGTCGGGCTCGTGGGAGAGGCCGTACTGGACCTGGTTGACGAGGTCCTGGTGCGTGTAGGGCTCACCGGCCCAGACGCTCTCGTCCATCGCCACGTTAGCCCCGCCGGCGAACGAGGCCAGGTCGCCGCTGCCGGCGTGGCGCAGGACGTCGATGAAGAACAGCCGGTCCTCGGCGGTCGCATAGCCGATCCCGAACATCAGCTCGGTGCGGGTGTCTCCGTAGATGTGAGGGACGCCATACTGCTTGTCGCGCACGATGGTCACGCCCGGCTCGGGGCTCTCGCTGGACTCCACGTCTGCGGTCGGCACCCCGAAGGTGGCGTCCTTGAAGTAGTCGGGCAGCGTCTGCGCGGTGATCCCCCCAGCCGCGGTGGTCAGCCCGGAGTACATCTGCAGCTGGTCGCTGGAGTGCGCCGGCCGGGCCCCGGTGGCCTCGTAGGCCCCGAGCTGGGTGATGTTGTCCAGGCCGTTGGTGCCGGGCGGCAGCACGTTGCGAAAGCCGCCGAAGTCATTGGTCCCGTAGGCCTGGACCTGCGCCCCGGCGCTGGCCGGCAGCAGCGCGCCGAGCGCAACGAGCACCGCGAGGATGACCGCGGCCACGCTGCCCCGCCCCCGCCCACGCCCGCCTTTGCACCGGATCATGGCGCGGCACCCTACCACCGCGTCACCGCGCGCGGGATGCGGAGGTTGCGACGGGTGTTCTCAGGCCGGGACGAGACCCAGCAGGGCGCGCGCGTCGTCCAGGCCATCGGCCCTCTGCAGCGCGTCCTGCAGGGCCTTCTGCGCGGCGCGCTCGGGCTCCAGGCGCTCGAGGTACCACGGGTAGAACTTGCGCAGGTAACGCGCGGCCCGCTCCGGGCCGAGGTGCTCCCCGGCCCGTTCCATCACCCAGTCCAGCTCGGCGAGGATCTCGTCGCGGCCGGGCGCGTCGGTCCGTCCCGAGACGAGCTCTTCGAACAACCACGGGTTGCCCAGCGATCCGCGCGCGAGCAGGATCGCCGCCGCCCCGGTCTCACGGAAGGCGTCGCGGGCCCGCTGGGCGTCGCGCAGGCCACCGGAGATGAGCACCGGCACGGGCAGCTCGGCGATCAGCTCGCGGGCCAGCTCGTAGTCGGGCCGGCCGGCGTGCCGCTGCGAGGCGTGGCGCGGATGGATGCACAGCCCGGCCACCCCGCCCTCGTACACGAGCCGCCGCGCGGTCTCGATGCCCTTCTGGTCCCCCGGACGCAGCCCCGAGCGCAGCTTGACCGTGACCGGCAGGCCGCTGCCGCGGGCCGCCGCCCGGACGAGCGCGACCGCCCGGTCGGGGTCGTCGAGCAGCGCCGCCCCGGCTCCGGTCTTGCACACCTTGGGGACCGGGCAGCCCATGTTGATGTCGATCAGGTCCGCGCCGGCGGCCGCGACGCTCTCCGCTGCCGAGGCCATGATCTCCGGGTCGTGGCCGAAGAGCTGCATGGAGACCGGGCCGCCCGCGCGCTCGTCCGGGTGGATCCGCAGCAGCTCCCGGCAGGTCTTCTCGTTGCGATGGTGCACGGCGAAGCTCGAGACCATCTCGGAGACGGCCATCCCGGCGCCATACCGCTTGGCCTGCAGGCGCACGAACCAGTTGCCGATGCCGGCCAGCGGGGCCAGCACGACGCGGTTGGGGATCGTCACCCCGCCCAGCTGCCAGGGGTCGTTGAGGGAGCGCTCGGACATAGGGTCGCACCAGACGTTACCGCCGGGCCTCCGGGCCGCCGGGCCGCCGGGCCTCCGGGCCTCCGGGCCTCCGGGCCTCCGGGCCGCTGGGCCTCCGGGCCTCCGGGCCGCTGGGCCTCCGGGGCGCCGGGCCGCTGGGCCTCCGGGGCGCGCCTGCTAGGAATCTGGGTCGTCATGGACATGGCCACGCTCGTCACGCCCTGGTTTGAGCTCATGCGCGAGCAGATCCCGGGCATCGAGCTGTTCGACGCCCACACGCATCTGGGCCAGAACGATCCCGACGGCATGTCGCAGACGCCCGAGCGCCTGCTCGAGACGCTGGCCGCGGCCCGGGCGCGCGGCGCCTTCGTGTTCCCCATGCACGAGCCGGGCGGATACCCCCCAGCCAACGACATGGTGATCGCCGCCGCGGCGCAGACCGGCGGGATGCTGACGCCCTTCTGCCGCGTGGACCCGAACACCGGCCAGGCCCGTCAGGAGGCTGAGCGGGCCCTGGACGCGGGCGCGCGCGGCATCAAACTGCACCCCCGGGCCGAGCAGTTCACGCTCGATCACCCGGCGATGCGCGAACTGGGGGCCCTGGCCCACGAGCGCCGGCTGCCGATCCTCATCCACGCCGGCCGGGGTATCCCCGCGCTGGGGATCCACGCGGTGCAGCTAGCCGGGGAGTTCCCGCAGGCGCGGATCATCCTCGCCCACGCCGGCATCTGTGATCTGTCGTGGATCTGGCGGGTGGCTCCCGACCATCCCAACCTGCTCTTCGACACCTCCTGGTGGATGCCCGCCGATCTGCAGGCCCTGTTCTCACTCGTGCCCCCGGGCCAGATCCTGTTCGCCTCCGACGCGCCGTACGGGGCGGCGGCGCTGTCGGCGGTGTTCCAGATGCGGATCGCCCAGCAGGCCGGCCTGTCCCCGGCCCAGATGCGCTGCATCGCCTCCGAGCAGTCGCTGCGGATCGCCGCCGGCGAGCCCCTACAGAGCGTGGGCCCGGCGATCGGCGAGCGCGAACAGGCCTCACACGTGCTGCTGGATCGCGTGGCCGCCTTCATCATGCTCGGCACGATCGCCACGATGCGCGGCAACGAGTCCGGGCCCGAGATGCTCGCGCTGGCCCGACAGGCCTGCGAGGTCCCGGCCGAGATCGACGACGCGCCGCTGTTCGCGGTCATCCTGCAGCTGCTCGACGCATTCGACGCGGCCTCGATCGCCGACCCCGAGGACCGGCGCCGGCTCGGCTACCTGATCCTCGCCTCGACCGTGGCGCGCACGCCCGACGTGCCGGTGCCTGGTCAGGCGGCGTTGCGCTCGTAGATGAGCCGCAGGCCGGTCAGCGTCAGCAGGTCGTCCACGTCGTCGATCGTCTCTGAGATGAACGGCACGACCACGTGGGCCAGGCCGCCGGTGAGCACGACCTTGAAGTCGTCGCCCAGCTCGCCGCGCAGCCGCCGCACGATCCCCTCCACCTGACCGGCGAAGCCGTAGGCGATGCCCGAGCGGATCGCGTCGACGGTCGACTTGCCGATCAGCGAGCGCGGCTCGGCAAGTTCGACCTTGGGCAGCTTGGCCGCGCGCTCGTAGAGGGCGTCGATCGAGATCTCGGCCCCGGGGGTGATGATCCCGCCCAGGTACTCGCCCGCCTGCGAGACCACGTCGTAGGTGATCGCGGTGCCGAAGTCCACGACGACGCAGGCGCCGTGGTAGCGCTCGTAGGCGGCGACGGCGTTGACGAGCCGGTCGGCCCCGACCTCACGGGGGTTGTCCATGCGGATCGGCATCCCGGTGCGGATCGCCGGTCCGACCACGAGCATCGCCCGGCTCAGGTAGCGCTCGGACATCGCCGTCCACTGCTCGGAGAGCTGGGGCACAGTCGAGGAGACGATCGCGTTGCTCACGTCGCCGAAGCCCATGCCGCGCAGGGCGAGCAGGTTGGAGAGGGCCGCTCCGAGCTCGTCCTGGGTCGACTCGCGCACGGTGGCAAAGCGCCAGTGCTCGGCGATCCGGTCCGAGCCGGGCCCGAACACGCCGAAGTGCGTCTGGGTGTTGCCTACGTCGACGACGAGCAGCATGCGCGCATTACAGCAGCGGCGGCCCGGCGCGGCGGACTGCCTGCCCGGCCGGCAGGGCGTCCAGACGGTCGGCGAGGCGGCAGCCGCCGGGCAGGGTGAGCTCCGGATCGAGCTCGAGCAGGGGCACGAGCACGAAGCGGCGCGAGCTCACCTCGGCGTGGGGCAGCTGCAGGCGCTCGGAGTGCAGCGTCTCGGATCCGAGCAGCAGCACGTCGACGTCGATCACCCGCGGGCCGTGGCGCGGGCCGCCCGCGGCGCGCCCGACCTCGCGCTCGACCGCCTTGGCGGCGTCGAGCAGCGCCAGCGGCGCAAGGGCGGTCTCGATGCGCAGGCAGGCGTTGAGGAACTCGGGTTGATCGAGGACCAGGCCGACCGGCTCGGTGTCATAGGTCGATGAGCTGGCCAGCACGGTGACGCCGTGGCCGGCCAGGGCCGTCGCGGCGGCGAGGAGATGGGACCGGCGATCGCCCAGGTTCGAGCCCAGTCCGAGGTAGCCGATCCGGGTCAACCGGCTTCGCGCCAGACCTCGACGGACACCTCGCCGACGGGGAGCGCGAGCGGCGGCTCGGGCTTGGCCGCCTTGACCCACACGGTGCCGACGTCGTACTGGTCCAGCAGCCGGTCGGCGACCGCGGCGCACAGCCGCTCGAGCGTCTTGTAGGTCCGCTGCTGCGCGACCAGGTTGACCATCTCGCACACCTGGCCGTAGTCGATCGTGTCCTCGATGCGATCGGTGACCGTCGCGTCGCACTCGCCCACGTCGATGCGCAGGTCGATCAGCAGGCGCTGGCCGATCTCCCGCTCGGCGGCGGTGACGCCGAGGTGGGTGTAGAGCGACAGGCCACTGATCTCGATCGTGACCTCGGGCTCGGAGTGACCCTCCTCGTCCTCGTCTACGTCGTCGGCATCGTCGTAGTCGTCGGCGTCGTCGTCCTCCATGCCGGCGTCAAGGTAGCAGCCGCCACCTGCAGCGCATCGTGAATCGGGGCCACGTCGTGGACGCGGAAGATCCGGGCCCCCCGCTCGTAGGCCACGAGGTTGGTGGCGATCGTGGCCGCGATGCGGTCCTTGACGGGACGGTCGGTGATCCGCCCCAGAAACGACTTGCGCGAGGTGCCGATGACCAGCGGGCGCCCGAGGGCGGTCAGCTCGCCGGTGCGGCGCAGCAGCTCGAGGTTGTGGGCCCCCGTCTTGCCGAAGCCGATGCCGGGGTCCAGGGCGATCCGCTCCTCGGCGATCCCGGCCGCCACCGCGGCGTCCAGGCGCTCGCGCAGGAAGGCGGCGACATCGCGCACGACATCGTCGTAGCGGGGATCGTGCTGCATCGTGCGCGGCGTGCCCCGCATGTGCATCAGGCACAGGTCGGCGCCGGACGCCGCGACCACGGCAGCCATCTCGGGGTCGCCGCGCAGAGCGGTGACGTCGTTGACCAGGGTCGCGCCGGCGGCCAGCGCGGCCTGCGCGACCTGCGCCTTGGAGGTGTCGATGGAGAGCTGGGCGCGGCAGCCCCGCTCGCGCAGCCCGGCGATCACGCCGATCACGCGGCGCATCTCCTCGGCGGCGGGGACGGGCTGCGCCCCGGGACGGGTGGACTCGCCGCCGATGTCGAGGATCGTCGCGCCCTCGTCTTCGAGCGCGAGCCCGTGGGCCACGGCCGCGGCGTGATCGAGGTAGAGGCCGCCGTCGGAGAACGAGTCGGGGGTCACGTTGACGATCCCCATGACCTGGAAGCGGCCCGCGGCCGCGGCCGCTACCGCGCTGTGGAGGCCGGCGGCCCCGGCGCCCGCGGCCGCCACCGCGCTGTGGAGGCCGGCGGCCGCGGTGGGCACGACGCTGTCCGGGCCCGGCTCGGGGCCGCTCACCGCTTTCCCCGTTCCTCGTCGGGCCACACTCCGGTGCGGTCGAACTGGCGCCGCGCCTCCTCCTCGGCTTCGCGGTCGCGGTTGGAGGACAGGCTCATCCGGAACAGCACGTTGATCAGCCAGACGATGATGGCCACGATCACCAGCCCGACCCCCGCCCCGGACTTCAGCGCATCGCCTTGCGCGTTCTCAGACAGGCTGCCGTGACCGAGCACGATCAGCACGATGCCGATGATCAGGATGGCCACCGGCAGCACCACGCGGGTGAGGCCGAGGAAGATGCGGCCAGGGGTGGGCGGCGGATCGGTGTTCGTCACGGCGGCTGACGTTAGTGGTATACCCGCTGCCATGACAGGGGCGCAGATCGGTCCGGTCACCCGACGGGCGCTGCTGCGAGGCGCCGCGGGTGGCGCGGCGCTCGCGGCGACCGCCGGGCTGCCGGCCTGGGCGCGCCCGCCGCGGTCGACCCACCGGGTCCCGTCGTTGCGCCGGCCTGACAGCCGCCCCTTCCCGCACCTGCCCGCCGGCCACGCGTCGCTGCCCGAGATCGAGCACGTGATCGTGCTGATGATGGAGAACCACTCGTTCGACAACCTGCTCGGGATGGCCGCCTATCAGGTGCCCGGGCGCCGGGGTCTGGACGGCCTGCGCCAGCGACGCGGCCGCCTCATCGACGTCAACCGCGACGCGGCCGGGCACCCCGTGCACGCGGCCCGGGCCGCCTCACCGTGCCAGCTGCCCGCCGTGCCGTCCCAGAGCTGGAACGCGTCGCACACGAGCTGGAACCACGGCCGCATGGACGGCTTCGTGCGCGCCAGCGGCCCGATGGCGATGCGCTACTGGGACGAGCACGACCTGCCCTTCACCTACTCGCTCGTCCGCCACTACCCGATCGGACAGCGCTACTTCTGCTCGGTGATGGCCCAGACCTTCCCCAACCGGCGCTTCTTCTTCGCCGGCAGCGCCTCGGGCACGGTCGACGACAAGACCGACGCGATCGTCACCCCGCCCCCCAACGGCACGATCTGGGACCGGCTGGACGCCCATCACATCGACTGGGCCGTCTACTACGAGAACACGCCGTCGTTCGTGATCGTGCCCACCTCCAACACGCCGGCTCGCGCACCGCGGCTGCGGACGATGGATGCGTTCTTCACCGCCGCGAAGTCCGGCGCGCTGCCCGCCTTCTCGTTCCTGGAGCCCAACTACGAGACGACCTCGGAGGAGAACCCCCAGGACATCCAGGTCGGTGAGCGCTTCGTCGCCGCGGTCGTCAACGCGGTCACCCACTCACCGCAGTGGAAGCGCACCGCGCTGTTCATCACCTGGGACGAGCACGGCGGCTACTACGACCACGTGCCGCCGCCGCGCGCGATCCCGCCCGATGACGCCCGGCCGATCCGCTCCCCCGGGGCCGCCCCGCTGGCTCCCGGCGGCTTTGACCGCTACGGCTTCCGGGTGCCCCTGATCGTCGTCTCCCCGTGGGCGCGCCGCAACTACGTCTCCAACGTGGTGCAGGACCACACCTCGCTGGCCGCCTTCCTTCAGTACAAGTGGAACCTGCCCGCGATGACCTTCCGGGACGCCAATGCGGCCCCGATGACCGACTACTTCGACTTCTCCCGGCCGGGCTTCGCCCATCCCCCGCGGCTCGCCGCCGCCCCGGGGCTCGGGGCCGGCCTGGCCGCCTGCCACGCGCAGGGCCTGAACCCGCCCCTGCCGCCCCCGCTGTAGAGCCCGGGCTCGCGCCGCTCGGTCGCCCCGGCCCGCGCCCGCCCGGGGGGGTGAGTAGGGAAACCGCTGACAGTCAGGCCCAAACGCACACACCCCAACCGCGCGGCCCGCTCCACGCCCCGCGGCCCGGGGGGGGTGAGTAGGGAAACCGCTGACAGTCAGGCCCAAACGCACACACCCCAACCGCGCGGCACGCTCCACGCCCCGCGGCTCGGGGGGTGAGTAGAGAAACCGCTGACAGTCAGGCCCAAACGCACACACCCCCGCAAAGCAGGGGGCGATCCGGGTACTGGGGGCTACAGGCCGGTCAGCTCTCGCCGGCGAGGCCGGGTCGCGGCAGCGGCCGCGGCGCGTCGCGACGCTCGGTGGCGGTGCCGGTGACCTGCGGGATCTCGGGCGGCTCGGGGGCCTCGGAGCCGAACACCTGCTCCTCGCTCTGGCCGTCGAGCAGAGCCTCGAACTGCTCCTTCTCGATCGTCTCGCGCTTGATCAGGATCTCGGACAGCTTGCCCAGCGCCTCGCGGCGCTCGGTGAGGATGTCGCGGGCCTGGACGTGGGCGGACTCGACGATGCGCCGGATCTCGTCGTCGATCTCGCGGGCGATCTCATCGGAGTAGTCCGGCTCGGCGTTGAACTCGCGGCCGAGGAAGGGCTGGCCGTGGTCGTGGCCGAACACGCGCGGGCCGAGCTTGTCGCTCATCCCGAAGCGCATCACCATCTGCTTGGCCGTGGCCGTGACCTTCTCGAGGTCGTTGGACGCGCCGGTGGTGATCTCGTCAAAGCAGATCTCCTCCGCCGCCCGGCCGCCGAGGGTCATCGCCATCTGGTCCTGCAGCTCACCCCGCGTGGTGAGGAACTTGTCCTCCCCGGGGAGCGAGATCGTGTAGCCGAGCGCCTGGCCGCGCGAGATCACCGAGATCTTGTGGATCGGATCGGAGTTGGGCAGGTAGTGCCCGACGATCGCGTGCCCCATCTCGTGGTAGGCGGTGATCCGTCGTTCCTTGTCGCTCATCACCCGGGTCTTCTTCTCCGGGCCGGCGATCACGCGCATGATCCCCTCTTCAAGCTCGGTCTGGGTGATCTCGCGCTTGCCGTTGCGGGCGGCGAGCAGGGCGGCCTCGTTGACCAGGTTGGAGAGGTCGGCGCCGGTGAAGCCCGGGGTTTGGCCGGCCAGCGCGTCGACGTCGATCTCCCGGGCCAGCGGCTTGCCGCGGGTGTGAACCTCGAGGATCTTGCGGCGGCCCAGACGGTCCGGGCGGTCGACGACGATCTGGCGGTCAAAGCGCCCGGGGCGCAGCAGCGCGGGATCGAGGATGTCGGGCCGGTTGGTCGCGGCGATGAGGATGATGTTGTCCTTCATCTCAAAGCCGTCCATCTCGACCAGCAGCTGGTTGAGCGTCTGCTCGCGCTCGTCGTGCCCGCCGCCCAGGCCGGCGCCGCGGTGGCGCCCGACGGCGTCGATCTCGTCCATGAAGATGATGCACGGGCTGTTCTGCTTGGCCTGCTCGAACAGGTCGCGGACGCGGGAGGCGCCGACGCCGACGAACATCTCGACGAAATCAGAGCCCGAGATCGAGAAGAACGGGACCCCCGCCTCACCGGCCACGGCGCGGGCCAGCAGCGTCTTGCCGGTGCCCGGGGGGCCGTAGAGCAGCACGCCCTTGGGGATCCGGGCGCCGAGGGCCTGGAACTTCTTGGGGTTCTCCAAAAACTCCTTGATCTCGTGCAGCTCCTCGACCGCCTCGTCGACGCCGGCGACATCGCGGAAGGTGATCTTGGGCGAATCGACCGACATGCGCTTGGCGCGGGACTTGCCGAACGACATGACCTTGGAGCCGCCGCCCTGGACCTGGTTCATGAGGAAGATCCAGAAGCCGATGAAGATGATGAAGGGCAGGATGTAGGTCAGCAGCGAGAGCCAGCCGTTGGAGCTCTTGGACTGGACGTCGAAACCCTGCGCGGGCACGTACTTCTGCCCGTCGTTGATCAGCTGCGGCGCGTAGGAGTCGGGATAGCCGACGGTGTACTTCTGACCGTTGGTCAGGGTGACGTCGGCCTCGTTGGACTTCTGATCCAGCGACAGGGCCTTGACGTCGCGCTGCTGCAGCTGCGTGATCAGGTTGCCGAACGTGTAATGCTGCCCGCTGTGGGAGCTCCCGATCAGCTTCTGGGCGAAGAACGCCAGAACGATGACGATCAGGATCGGGAACGCGGCGCTCTTGAAGAACCTGCTCATGCTTGTCTTTCAGTCGGCCCGGGGCCCCGCGCGATGCAGTCTCGGCGTTCGGACCGGGATCAGCAAGCGTAGCAGCACGGTTTCCCGCTCGGGGGCGCATGGGCGCGGGCCTGCAGAGTGCCCCGGCGGGGGTCCTGGCGTCCGCGACGGCGCTCAGACGGGCGCGTCGGCCGCGGGCGTCTCGAGCACGGCCACGTAGGGCAGGTTGCGGTACTGCTCGGCGTGGTCCAGGCCGTAGCCGATCACGAACCGGTTGGGGATCTCGAAGCCGACGTAGCGCGCATCGAGCTGCACCTTCTGGCGCTCGGGCTTCATCAGCAGCGCGCAGACCTCGAGCGAGCGCGGATTGCGCCCGGCCAGGTTGCGCAGCAGGTACTGCAGGGTCAGGCCCGAGTCGACGATGTCCTCGACGATCAGCACGTCGCGGCCCTCGATCGGCGCGTCGAGGTCCTTGAGGATGCGCACCACCCCGGAGGACTTGGTCGCCGATCCGTACGAGGCGACGGCCATGAAGTCGACCTGGACGGGGATCTGGAGCGCCCGCATCAGGTCGGCGACGAAGAACACCGCCCCCTTCAGGACGCCGATCAGCAGCAGGTCCTTGCCGGTGTAGTCGCGCGAGATCTCGATCGCCAGCTCGCGCACGCGGCGCGCCAGATCCTGTTCGGGAACGAGGATGTCCCCGATCGCGGCGTCGTCGCTCACGGCCCCCATGTTAAGAGGGCATCCTCGCGGATGCCCCGCGGGGGCGTGGGGTCACGGTTCAGGCCGTTCCTGCGGACTGCGCTCTCGCTCCGTCCGCCCGAGGCGCAGGACGCCGTCGCGGACCTGCGCGCATACCCCGGCCGGGAGGTGCAGCTCCGCTCCCTCCCGCATCGCCGCGATCTCCTCGGCGCGGCGCGCCACGCCGGCGGCGGGACGCCCGGCCGCGCCGTCGGCCAGGCGCTGGATCACCAACCGGCGCACCGCGGGGTGCAGCTCGCGCAGGCGCTCCAGGGCGATCCGGTCCTGCGCTCCGTCCAGGGCCGCGGCCACGACCTCCTCGAGCACGTCGGCCTCGTCGCGCAGCACGGCGGCGAGCGCGAGCACGTTCTCCTGCGCCGCGGGGTGGATCCGCTCCAGGGCGGGGATGAGCTCGCGCCGGATCCGGTTGCGGGCGAAGGCGGCCGACTCGTTGGATTCATCCTCGCGCCAGCGCAGCCCCCGCTCGGTGCAGTAGGCGGCGGTCTGCTCGCGGGTGAACGCGAGCAGCGGCCGGATCAGCGCCGGACGCGAGTCCTGGCGCGCGCGCATGCCGAGCAGCGCGCGCCGGCTCGGCGAGGAGGCGATCCGGTACAGGATCGTCTCCACCTGATCCGAGCGCGTGTGGCCGGCGGCCACGTCGGCGCCGCGGGCGATGGCGAGGTCGTTGGCCGCCCGGTAGCGCTCGGCCCGGGCCCAGGCCTGGAGGTTGCCCTCGCCGGCGCCGCCGGCCGCCGACCCGGACGCCCCGGACCGCACCGGCCGGCGGACGTCGAGCTGCACCGCGAGCGCCTCGCAGACCTCGGCGCAGTGGCGCTCGTCGGCGTCGGCCGCGCCGCGCAGGCCGTAGTTGGCGTGCACGGCGGTGACCGCGTCGGGTCCGGCGATGCGCACGGCGAGGTCGAGCAGACAGGTCGAGTCGCGGCCGCCGGAGAACATGACCACGACCGGGCGCCCGGACGCGAGCAGCCCGGCGTCGCGCACCGCGTCGTACATCAGCTCTCGGCTCGCTGGCGGGCGATGAAGATCTCGGTCGGCTCGGTGAACCCCTTGAGCTTGACCTCGCCGATGGCGTCGAAGTCCAGGTGCGGGCTGGTCCCGGCCGCGGCGTCGACGATCGGCCGCGTCACCAGGACCTCGCCGGCGGCCGACCGTGCCGCCACGCGGGAGGCGATGTTGACCTCGCGGCCGTAGTAGTCGCCGTCGCGATAGAGCGCGACCCCGTAGTGGATGGCGATGCGGGGCAGCGGACGCTCGGTGTGCAGGCTCTGAAAGCCGACCGCCCAGTCGGTCAGCGTGGTCGGATCCGAGCCGACGATCATCGCCTCGTCGCCAATCGTCTTGATCACCCGGGCTTCGTCGGGCAGCGTCGCTTCGATCGCGTCCAAAAACCGCTCGACCGCGTCGACCGCGGTCAGCTCCCCCTCCTCCTCGGTCAGGCGCGTGTAGCCGGACAGGTCGGCGAAGGCGATGGCCACGCGCATCCGCCCGAGGTCGATCGACCCGCCGTCGAGATCGATCTCCATGTGGCCGACGACGTCCTGCTCGACGAAATGCTGCAGGTAGCGCTGATGAATGTGGTCGAGCACCGGGCCGGCCAGCGGCAGCACCTCGCGGGAGATGGCTTGCATCTGCTCGGCGGTCTCGACCCCGCTTGACCCCGATCGCATCAGCGGCTCGTGGACGTAGAGATGGAACAGCCGCACCTCGGCATCGGCGATCCGGGCCATCGCCTGGCCGTAGACCCGCACGAGCTGCAGCAGGGCCACGAGCGGGAAGCCCGAGGCGAGCACGGCCTCGACGTAGCGCATCAGCTGAACCTCGTCCTCGGAGACCGAGTCCGACTGCTCGGAGCTGAGCCCCAGCCCGGAGACGAGCCGGCGGACCAGCGCCTCGTCCAGCCCGGTCTCCCGAGCCGCCTCGGGCACCGAGACGCGCTCGCGATCCGACGGGAACAGCTCCTCCAAAAAGCCGAAGGCGAGCCGGCCCTCCTCGGTGGCGCGAGCGATGTCGGCCAGGCTGTGGCCGCGCTCGCGCATGCGCGCGACGACCCGGGCGGTGCCGATCGCCGCCGGATTCCACTCGCCGTCGTACTCGGGGATCAGCCCGCGATCGGCCCAGCGACGCAGGGTGGCCGGCCGCACGCCGACACGCTGGGCGGCCTGCGTGAGGGTCACGCGCGCGGGAGGCGATCGGGGCGCAGGCGAGATCCGGCCACGGAGCGTGTCTCGGGATGCGGGCGAGAGCCGGCCCTGGTGCCGATCACCGAGCGCGGGAGACAGCCGGCAAGTTGGCGACGGGGTCCCGGTGAGGACGTGGCCCCGCCGCCCGCGGGCGATACGGCCCGCTGCGTCGGCCGTCGGCGCTCGTCACGTTTCCGGCGGCGCCTCGCGGACATGCACTGAGGCTCGTCCACGCTCCGGCCTGTTGCCTTGCTGGTGAGGACAGGTCTACTCGTCATGGCCATCAAAGTCAATGCCCTGTCGCGGACGCCGTCACTCGCGTGGTGGCAGTCGGTCCTACAGCTCCAGATGCGGATAGTCGGCCGCGACCATCTCGCGGTAGCGGGCGAACAGCGGTTTGGTGATCGGGATGATGGCCAGGGCCGCCTTGACGTCTCCCCCGGTCTTGATCCGCCGCCGCGCGATCGCGATGGCGACGTTCTCCTTGCCCTGGAAGTACTTGTTGGCGGTCTCGGAGCTCATCGTCATCCGCACCCGCGGCTCCCAGTCGATGTCGTCGGACCACTCCCAGGCCAGGTTGGGCTCATCACCCCGCCCGGCCCTGATGTTGACCACCAGATCGAAGTCCGTGAACTCGAAGCGCTGCGGTGTGTCGGCGTCGCGCAGCGCGGGCCCCATTTCGGGGTCCTCGCTCATGATCGTGAAGGTCCGGTCCATGACCTCCCGGAATTCCTTGGCCGAGGCGAACTGGGTCATCGCGCGGGCAGTCTATTCGGGGATTGCGTCCGCGCGCCACTCACGCCAGCGCAGGGCGGGAGGCAGACCATGACCGCGCAGTATGCCCGCGCCCGGAGCGCACTAAGCTGCCCGCTCCCGGAATCCGATCGGCCCGTGAGCACCGACCCGACGCGATCCAGCGCCTGACGATGAGCGAGCCCATCCACCTGCATCCCACCGCCGCACTGGCCGAACGGGTCCTCCTGCCCGGTGACCCGGGGCGGGCGCTGCGTCTCGCGGAGGCGCTGCTGGACACACCGAAGATGTTCAACCACCACCGCGGACTGTGGGGCTACACCGGCGTGGCGGCCGACGGAGCGCCGCTCACCATCCAGAGCACGGGCATGGGCGGCCCGAGCACGGCGATCGTCGTCGCCGAGCTGTATGACCTCGGGGCGCGGCGGATGGTGCGCGTGGGCACCTGCGGCGCTCTGCACCCGGCGCTCGTCCTGGGCGAGCCGCTGGTCGTCACCGAGGCGATCGTCGCCGACGGGACAAGTGCCGCCCTGGGGGCCTCCGGACGCGTGAGCCCGGATCCCGAACTGCTCGAACGGCTGACCGAGGCCGCGGGTGGCGGCACCGCCCGGGGCACGGTCGTCTCCACCGATCTGTTCTACGACGGCCGCGCCGGCGAGGAGCACGCCTGGCGCGAGGAGGGCGCGCGGGCGGTGGAGATGGAGGCCAGCACCCTGTTCACGCTGGGGCGCCGGCGCGGCTTCGCCGCGGCGGCCCTGCTGCTGGTCTCCGACCTGCTGATCCCGCAGCGCCGCCGGATCGCCGAGGACGATCTGCTCAGCGCCGAGCGCCGGCTGGGGGCCATCGCAACGACGGCGCTGACCCGCGCCGGCTGATCGACGTCGTCAGGCGCCGGGCTCGTCGGCCGGCGGCTTGGCCTTGTCCATGGCCTTGGCGGCCGGGGTCTTGCGGGCGCGCGCCGGGGTGCTCTTCGCCGCCGTCCTCCCGGTGGCAGCGGGTCGCGCCTCGAGGCGCGCGAGGGCCGCCTCGATCTTGGTCAGGCGCTCCTCCAGATCGGTGCTGCGGTCGGCCCGTCCCACCCGCGTCTCGAGGCGGTCGAGGCCGTCCTCGATACCCTCCAGCCGCTGCGAGACGCTACGGACCCGCCGGGTCAGCCGCTCGAGGTCGCTGGCCGAGGGGAGGTTGAGCGCGCCGAGGGCAGCTTCCTGGGCCCGCATCGCGCGCTCGCGGGTTTCAAAGGCGCGGGTCAGGGCGCCGGACACGACCGGGTTCTCGAGCAGATCCTGGGCGAGCTTGCCGATCGCCTCCTCGCCCTGCTTGGTGACGCGGGTGCGCAGGCTGTTGTCGTCGTTCATACCCGGAACTCTACCCGTGCCGCCGCGGACTCTCACCGCCCGGGCGCCCCCGGTAACCCGGGGCCCCGGGCGCGCCGCCGAGGGCGCACGTGCGGACATAGCTGAGCCTCAAGTCGAGCCTTAGCCTGAGGATCGTGCCGACGGCTCGCCGGTCCTTTCGGCCGATTTCCCGCGCATCGCCGCCGGGGCCGCGCGCCGACCGCGGTGCCCGGCCTCGCGCGCGCACGGGAAGTCTGTGGCCGGCACGCCGCCGTCCGGGCCACCCCGGACGGTGAACAGCCGGTGATCAGCGCGACGGTTCCGAATTGCAAAGGTGAAGAGCAACCAGTAGCGTCCGCGTGACGTTGCCTTGTGTCGTGGACGCGGGCGCCGTATCTGGGATCCCAAGCGTGCCGCGAACACTGTGACCATCGGAGGAGTGGGAGAGATTGCGTAGCCGGAAGCTGCTCGTCGTGCTCGCCCTTGCGGGCAGTCTCCTGGTCGCCCTGGCCGCCTTCTCCGCACCCGTCGCCTCGGCTCAGACGTGCACGGTCACGATCACCGTGCTCACCGGCCAGAGCTACACGTTCACCGTGCCCAACGTCGCTCCGGGCACCCCGATCGCCAGCCTCAACCTGCCTCCCGTCTCCGGCGTTGTCGCCAGCGAGACCGAGAACTGCGTCCCGGACAGCAGCTCGAGCAGCGCGACGACCACCTCGTCGAGCACCAGTTCCTCCAGCTCGAGCTCCGCCTCCAGCAGCTCCGGCAGTTCGAGCAGCTCGAGCACCTCCAGCAGCTCCGCGAGTTCGACCTCGACCTCAGCTTCAAGCTCGTCGACCACGAGCGCGCCGTCGCCGAGCCCCAACGGCCCGGCCAAGAAGCAGAAGGCGTCCAGCCACCCGCAGGCGGGCCAGACCCCGGCGGCGACGGGCGGCCACAAGAAGGCCAAGCCCAAGAAGGTCGCGCTGCCGACGGGCAAGGGTGTCCCCACCGCGGCCAACCCGAGCTTCTCTCTGTCGCTCCCGGGGCCGGCGCCGATCGGCGTGCCCAACTTCTTCATCGACTCATTCCGGATCCCCCCGTTCCTGATCCCCATCTATCAGGCCGCCGGCATCGAGTACCAGGTGCCGTGGCAGGTCCTGGCGGCGATCAACGAGATCGAGACCGACTACGGCCGGAACCTGTCGACCTCGACCGCCGGCGCGATCGGATGGATGCAGTTCCTGCCCTCGACGTTCAAGCGTTACGCCGTGGACGCCAACGGCGACGGCGTCGCCGACCCGTACAACCCGGTCGACGCGATCTTCACCGCCGCCCGCTACCTGCACGCGGCCGGGGCGTCGCAGAACCTGGGCCGCGCGATCTTCGCCTACAACCACGCCTTCTGGTACGTGCAGTCGGTGCTGCTGCGGGCCAAGCTGATCGGCGGGATCCCCGGTCAGCTGATCGGTGCGCTCACCGGCCTGGTCCAGGGCCACTTCCCCGTCGCCGCGCCGGCCAAGTACGCCGACAGCTCGGTCGTCGCTCTCTCGCACCATCGCGCCAAGACGGCCAACGCCGCGATCGCGATCGACTCCAATCCGCAGAGCACCGGGACCGACATCTTCGCCAAGCAGGGCTCGCCGGTGATCGCCGTCAACGACGGCAAGGTCGTCCACATCGGCCAGAACGCCAAGCTCGGTCGCTACGTCGTGCTCCAGGACGCGACCGGAAACCTCTACACCTACAGCCAGCTCGGCACCGTCTCGCGCACCTATCCGGTGCCCCGGCCGGTCAGGATCACTCCGGCCGACATCGCCCGTGAGCTGGCCACGACCCGCGGCAAGGCGCCGAAGATCAGCGCGGCGGAGGCCAAGGCGGCCAAGGTTGCGGGCGGCCCCGGCTCGGTGAGCACCGGTGCCGGTGCGGGCGCTCCCCTCGCCCCGGCGAGTGCGGGCAGCCAGCCGCTGCCCAAGCTGTCGGCGGCCAGCGCCGGGGTCCAGACCACGCGGGCTTCGACGGCCGCCCTGCGGCACGCCGGGCACCGGGGCAGGGCCGTCAAGTCGGCCTCGGCGGGCCCGATCTCGCTGCCGGTCACCCCGGCCACGCCGGCGACCCGCGTTGCCGTGCCGATGGCCAAGGAACGGCTGTTCGCCCATCCGTCGCGACCGGCCTCGTTCGCCGCCGGTGGCGTCACCCAGGTCCGTAACTCCGGCGCCGAGGTGACCAACTTCCAGAACTACTTCTCCGACGTCCTGCACCTGGGGCGCAACCAGTACACGCTCAAGCGCCTGCACAAGGGCTCGATCGTCGTCGCGGGAACGATCCTGGGCCGGATCGCCGGTCCCACGCCCCAGCTGGCCTCGCACCTCTACTTCCAGGTCCAGCCTGCCGGCCACAACGCTCCGTACATCGATCCCAAGCCGATCCTCGACGGCTGGAAGCTGCTCGAGGCCACCGCCGTCTACCGGGCGGCCGGCGTCGATCCGTTCTTCGGCCCCGGCGCCAAGAACCCGACGGTCGGGCAGGTCCTGCTGATGTCCAAGACCCAGCTGATCGCGCGGGTGCTCCAGGACCCGAAGGTCAAGATCTACAACTGCGGCCGGCGGGACATCGCCACCGGCCAGATCGACCGCCGCGTGCTGGCCACGATCGAGTTCCTGTCCGCATCGGGCCTCGAGCCCGACGTGACCGGCCTGAAGTGCGGCGCCGCCCGCGGCGGCCAGACCGGGACCGACGCCGCCGGCGCGACCGGGTCCAGCGTCGACATCTCCGAGCTGAACAACATCCCGGTGCTCGGCCACCAGGGCCCCGGTTCGATCACCGACATCGCGATCCGCCGCCTGCTCACCCTGCAGGGCTCGATGCGACCGGACCAGATCATCTCCGCGGTGTCCTACAAGGGCCAGAGCAACACGATCGCGCTGCCGGACCACAAGAACCGGATCCAGATCACCTTCACCCCCGAGTTCGGCGCCAACCGCAAGCTCTCCCAGCAGGTGCGCAGCCTGCTGCGGCCCGGCCAGTGGGTGCAGCTGATCAACCGCATCAGTCAGATCCCGGAGCCGGTCGTCCCGATCGCCCCCAGCCGGTACGCGCTGCGCACCGGGCACTGACGCCCTGGCTCCCGGCGCCGCCTCCGCCCCGCGCTTTCGCTTCGCCCAGTTCGAGGTCCCCTGGCGGCTGGGACCGCCCGACGGCCGGTACCTGGTGCGCGACTCCGGGGAGGCGGACGGGGCCCCCAGCCATATCCTCGTGCTGGCCACGCTGGGCGCTCCGGAACGGCGCCGTCTCGCCCGCCGCAGCCGCGAGGCTCCGGCCGAGCCGCCGCCGGCGGCGGTGACCACATCCCGGGCGACGGTGATCGACACCGGCACACCGGCCGGGTCCGACGCCCAGGCCGCGGCCTGGCTGGACGCCGCCGGCGAGGATGAGCTGCAGGCGTCGCTGGAGGTGCTCAACCGCGTGCTGCACGCCTTTCGCCTCGTCACCGCCGACCCCTACGTGCCTCCGGTCGGTCGTGCGCAGGCGATCGTGGCCCGGCTCGGATACGGGATCGGCGAGCAGGTGGCTGAGGGACAGTGGACCCACGCCCGCGAGCACGACGCGCGCGAGCCCCGGCGCAGCCGCGCGCGCGTCCTGCACCCCCAGGCCCGGCTGGCGGCGGTGCTGGGCGCCCGGGAGCCGCTGCTCGCCTGCGAGGAGCTCGTCCTGCGCGCCCGGCTGGACCTCGACCACGGCCGTCACCGCGAGGCCGCGCTCCAGCTCGTCGTCGCCCTCGATGCCGCCCTGGCCGAGCTGCCCGGCGATGCCGCCGCCGCGGCGATCGCGCCGCGGCTGCAGGAGCTGCGCGACCTGCGCGATCCGGTCGGCGCGGCCGGCCAGTCGGCGCTGAGCGGAGCCCTCTCCGCCGCGCAACAGGAGACGGTCAGCCGGGCGGCCGCCCGCATCGAGGCTGCCCTGCGGGCCCGCGCGGTGCAGAACGCCTGACCCACGGGTCGCGACCGGTCCCGCCCGCCGCCGGCGAGCCCGTCAAGCCAGGGGCGCCGAGCGAGCTGAACTTCCCTCAGGACGAGTTACCGAGACCGGGGTGGGGCGGGAAGGCCTTCAGAACGCGTCGCCGGCCGGGGCCTCGATGCCGAGGGCGGCGAGCACCGCGCTCAGCTCGGCCACCACGTCACCGGAGCAGCGGACGGCCGCCTGGCTGTCCAGCCGGGTCGGGCCCTGGGTGACGATCGCCAGCCGGCCGCCGGCGCGCAGCGTGATCTGCGGCAGCTGCGCGACCGGATAGACCTCCAGCGACGAGCCCACGCACAGCAGCAGGTCGGCGGCCGCGCACAGCAGCTCGGCCCGGCGCAGCGCGTCCGCGGGCAGGTACTCCCCGAACAGGACCACGTCGGGCTTGAGCGGATGACCGCACGAGCAGCGCGGCACGCCATGGGCATCGGCGCGCTGGCGCGCCCGCACCTCCTCCAGGGGGTGGCGCTCACCGCAGACCAGGCAGGACGAGTGGTCGATCGTGCCGTGGACCTCGATCAGCTCGCGTGAACCGGCGCGAGCGTGCAGGCGGTCGATGTTCTGGGTGATGACCGCGTCGAGCCGGCCGGCCGACTCCAGCGCCGCCAGGGCCCGATGGGCGTCGTTGGGACGCTTGTCCTCAAGGGACTGGAAGCGGTCGCCGTAGAAGTGCCAGAACCGCTCGGGATCGCGGTGGAACACATCGATGTGCGCCACCTCCATCGGATCGACGTTCTCCCACAGCCCGGTCCCGGGGGTCCGGAAATCCGGGATGCCGGACGGAACCGAGATACCGGCCCCGGTGAGCGCGACCACGGAGCCGGCTCCGGCGATCAACTCGGCGAGCCGCTCGGCGGCGGTGGCGGAGACCGTGCTCACCGGCCGGTGAACCGGGGCGAACGCTTGCCCACGAACGCGCTGATGCCCTCGCGCGCATCCTGCGAGCCGAACACCGCCGCGAAGGCGGCCTTCTCGGCCGCCAGCCCCGCATCGAGATCACCGTGGCCGCTGACCCGCTTGATCTGCTCGACGGCCAGCGGCGCCTGACCGGCGAGCTTGCGCGCCCAGGCCAGAGCGGTGTCGAGCAGCTCGTGATCGGGCACGACGCGTGTGGCCAGACCGTACTCGAGCGCTTCGATCGCGCCGATCGGCTCCCCGGTGAGGTTGAGCTCCAGCGCCTTGCCCGCACCGACCAGGCGGGGCAGCCGCTGCGTGCCCCCGAAGCCGGGGATGATGCCGAGGTTGATCTCGGGCTGCCCGAAGCTGGCCGACTCGGCGACGATCCGCACGTCGCAGGCCATGGCCAGCTCGCAGCCGCCGCCGAACGCTCCCGCGTTGACCGCCGCGATGGTCGCGACACGCGAGCGCCCGAGATCCGAGAACAGGCCATGGGCGGCGTCGAGCAGCTCCGGGCCGGCGCTGGCGTCCATCTGGGCGAACGCCTTGATGTCGGCGCCCGCGCAGAACAGCATCGGGTTGGCGGAGGCGAACACGGCCGCGCGGATCGCCGGCTGGGCGGCGATCGCCGCCCAGGCGTCGCGTAACTCGCCGATCATCTCCGGCGAGAGCGAGTTGGCCGGCGGCCGGTCGAGCCACACGATCGCGACCTGCTCGCGCGTCTCGAGCTTGACCGGGCGCTGCGCCCAGCCCACGTCAGGCCGCGGGTAGGGATAGAAGCCCTGGCCGGCCTTGACCCCCAGCCGGCCCCCGAGCACCAGCCGGCGCAGGATCCCCGGGGGCCGGAAGGCGTCGCCCCAGCGCTCGGCCGCCGTCTCGAGCTTCTCCAGCACGACGTCCAGGCCGGTCTGGTCCGCACGCTGGAACGGGGGCGGCACGATCCCCGCGCCGGCCATCATCCCCAGGTCGATGTCGCGCATCGCGGCCTCGTTCTCCTCCAGGACCAGGCACGCCTCGACCAGGGCCTTGAGCGTGAAGCGGTCGGTGAGCTCCTCGGCGTTCAGCGCGGACTCAGGCGGAGTGCTCATAGAAGCCCTTTCCCGTCTTGGCGCCGAGATGGCCGGCGGCGACCAGCGACCGCATCTCGGGATGCACGAAGAAGCGATCTCCGTAGGCGTCGCGGAGGTGCTCGGCGACGTGCAGCACCGTGTCCAGACCGAGCAGGTCGGTGAGGTAGAAGGGTCCCATCGGCGCCACCTTGGTCTCGGCCACGACCCGGTCCAGCTCGGGGATCGCGACGCCGGTCTCATGCTGATGGCGCCACAGCTCCGAGACGGCCGCGTTGAGGATCCGGTTGACGACGAACCCCGGCGCCTCGCCACAGCGGATCGGCGTCTTGCGGATCGCGGCGGCGAAGTTGGCCGCCGCCTGCGCGGTTTCGGCCGAGGTGTCCTGACCCTCGACCACCTCGACCAGCCGCATCACCGAGGCGGGGAAGAAGAAGTGAAAGCCGACGACCCGGTCGGGCCGCCCGGTCACCTCGGCCATCTCGGTGATCGACAGCGACGAGGTGTTGGAGGCGAGGACCGCGTGGCCGGGGGTCACCTCGTCGAGCTCGGCGAACACCGTCTGCTTGATCGCCATCCGCTCGGGCACGGCCTCGATCACGAAGTCGACGTCACCGAAGCCCTCATACCCGGTCGTGCCGGTGATCAGGGCGAGCTGGCGGTCGCGCTCGGCCGGGTCGAGCCTGCCGGCCTGGACGCGGACCTCGAACAGGGAGCGGGCCTTGTCCAGGCCCTGATCAACGAACTTCGGATCGACGTCCTTGAGCACGACGGGGATGTCGGCGGCGGCGATCGTCTGCGCGATCTCGCCTCCCATCGTGCCGGCGCCGACCACGGCGGCTTTGAAGACGAACACGGGGCCTTTCGCAATCGGTCGGGTGAAAGGACGCACTCTGAGCTCGCGTCCCGGCGGCGGACGGAGTTTAGGGCGGCGGGGGGGCGCTTGCCTGAAGGTCGGCCCCGAACCGGGCCAGGGTCAGCTCCAGCGAGCTGCGCATCGCGCGGCGGATGAAGAGCAGATCGACGACTCGCATCAGCGGGGAGCGGCTGCGCAGCCGGTAGTCGAGCCGCAGCGTGACGTGAACGCCGCCCGCTCCGGGCATGAAGCTCACGGTCTGCTCGCCCTTCAGGCTCGCGTCGCTGACCGCGGTGACCAGTGTGCTCAGCGGCTCGCGCGCGGTCACCCGCTCGGTCACCTCGCCGCGCCCGGCCGGCCCCGAGACCCAGCGCACGGCGGAGCCGACCTGGGGCCAGCCGCCGCTGACCTCGAGCACGCGCTCGAGACCGTCGACCCAGCGCGGCCAGCGCGCGGTCTCAGACCACAGTCGCTCGGCGTCGGGAACCGTCGCGGCGAAGGTCTGCGCGACGGTGACGGCGCTCATCGCCGTGATTGTCGCCGACGCCGGCGCCGTGGGAGTAGGCTCCGCACCAGACCGCGATGACCGACTTCCTGCCCGAGGCGCTCGAGCCGTTCCCGGAGATCTCCGCCAAGGCCTACGAGCATCCGGCCGATCGGGCGGCGACGGCGGCGCTCAAGGCGGTGCCGATGCTCGACACCGTGGTCCGCAAGCTCGTCGAGTTCCGCTACGAGCGGGCGCTGCGCCAGTTCTACCTCGGCAACTCGGTCAAGGTCTCCGAGCGCCAGCTGCCCGGGCTGTGGACGTCACACCAGGGCGTGGTGCGGATCCTCGATCTCGATCACACACCGGCGCTGTACGTGGCGGGCCAGATGGAGCTCAACGCCCAGACGATCGGCTCCAAGGACCCGATGATCGTGATGGACTCGGCGCTGCTGTCACTGCTCGGTCCCGGTGAGCAGCGGGCGATCCTCGCCCACGAGCTCGGCCACATCCTGTCCGACCACGTGCTGTACATGACGGCGCTGAACATCCTGCTGCGCGGCGTCAACCTGCCCGGGATGATCGGCATGCCGCTGCGTGCGGTCCGTGCCGTCCTGCTCGAGTGGATGCGCGCGGCCGAGCTGAGCTGCGATCGGGCGGCCACGCTCGCCGTGCGCGACCCGCAGATCGTCTGCCGGGCGCTGATGACCGTGACGAGCGGGATGCCGGCCTCAGAGCTCGATCTCGATGCCTTCATGGCCCAGGCGATGGAGTACGAGAACTGGGAGGACGGGCACGATCGGGTGCGGCGCTTCTTCCTCGAGTTGGGCGTCACCCACTCCTTCGCCGTGCGCCGCGTCTCGGAGGTCATGCGCTGGGTGCAGGGCGGCGAGTACGACCGGATCCTGCGCGGCGAATACCGCCGCCGCGGTGAGGAGACCGACGTGCGCGAGGAGGCCGGTGAGGCGATGGAGTTCTACGCCGAGCGCTTCCGCGCCCTGTTCCGGGAGCTCGGTGAGAACGTCACCAACCTGGGCAGCCAGGTCGGCGACGTCAGCCAGCAGGTTGCCGACTGGCTGCGCCAGCGCGGCTCGCGCGACTGACCCGCGCTCGCTCTCCCCCATCGGCTCTCCCGTGGCTCTCCCGCCCGGTCTCCCCCGGCGGCCCTCCCCCGCCCGCTCTCTCGCGCCCTCTCCCGGGAGGCGCCTCGAGCTGCTTGACAACCGACACTTTCCGATATATCGTTGACGCATCGTTATTGATCGACAGAAGGACAACGATATGTCTGGCAACGCATTTGCCTCAGACTTCCCCGGTCGAGGAGCCTGGGGCCCGCGGGACCGCCACCACGGCCCGCACCATCACCACCACCGCCACGGCTGCGGCGCCGAGAGCGGCCGGCACGATCGTGCCGAGCTCGAATCGGCCCTGCAGACGCTGGCCGGATGGATCTACAGCAAGGCCAAGGGAGGGCGTGGCCGTCACGGTCGTCCGTCTCCGGAGGACATCGAGAACCTGATCGCGCTGCGCCGGATGCGCGGCGGCCCCTTCGGCGCCGAAGGGCCGTTCGGCCCCGGTCCGTGGGGCCCCGGCCCGGGACCCGGACGTGGCCGCGGCCGCGGCCGAGGACGCGCCCGCCGGGGGGATGTCCGCCTCGCCCTGCTGCGTCTGCTCGCCGAGGAGCCGCGCAACGGCTACCAGCTGATGCAGACGATCGAGGAGCGCAGCGGTGGTCGCTGGCGCCCGAGCCCCGGCTCGGTCTATCCGACGCTCGCCCAGCTCGAGGACGAGGGCCTGGTCCGCTCCCGCGAGGCCGACGGCGCCCGTCACTTCGAGATCACCGACAGCGGCCGCACCCACCTAACGACGCGCGGCTCCGAGCCCGATCCGTGGGCGTCCTCCGATGAGGAATCCGAATCGGTGCTGATGGAACTCGGACCGCTCGTGCTCGGCATCGGCAAGGCGGCCTGGCAGGTGGCCTCGGTCGGCGACGAGGCGCAGCGCGCCCGGGCCACCGAGGTGCTGGCCGAGACGCGGCGCACGCTGTACGGCATCCTGGCCGCGCAGGACGACACCGGCGACCAGGACGACACCGACGACGGCGCGCAGGCGGACGCGACTGAGGACTGAACGGCGCGTACGTCCGTCCCGCACTGGGAGCAGGCCCGCACGGGACGGACGTCCGGCCGGACACGGCGTACCCTCGACCCAGTTCGCCGATGACCGATTCCGCACCCAGCCACGGCCCGGAAGCGAGTCCCCGCCCCGCGGCCATCACCGTGCAGGACCTCGCCAAGGACTACGGCGAGGTACGAGCGGTGCGCGGCGTCAGCTTCGAGGTCGCCACCGGCGAGGTGTTCGGGTTCCTGGGCCCCAACGGAGCCGGGAAGACGCCACGATCAACATGCTCTGCACGCTGGCCCGCCCGTCGGCGGGCCGTGCCCTGGTGGCCGGCCATGACGTCGTCACCGCGCGCGACGACGTGCGGCGCAACATCGGCCTGGTCTTCCAGGACCCGACGCTGGACGGCTACCTGACCGCGGCCCAGAACCTGCGCCTGCACGCCGACCTGTACGGCGTGCAGACCGATCTCGTGCTCCCGCGGATGCGCCAGGTGATGGAGATGGTTGGCCTGTGGGACCGCCGGGACTCGCCGGTGGCGACCTTCTCGGGCGGGATGCGCCGGCGGCTGGAGATCGCCCGCGGGCTGATGCACTCGCCCCGCGTGCTGTTCCTCGATGAGCCGACGATCGGCCTGGACCCGCAGACCCGCCGGTCGATCTGGGAGTACATCCGCGAGCTCAAGGCGCGCGAGGCGATCACCATCTTCATGACCACGCACTACATGGACGAGGCCGAATGGTGCGATCGGATCGCGATCATGGACCACGGGGAGATCGTCGCCCTGGATTCGCCCGAGACGCTCAAGGCGGGCGTCGGGCACGACCGGGTGACCATCCACACCGATGACGACACGGCGGCGCTCGCCATCCTGCACGAGCGCTTCGGCGTCGACGCCGTGATCCGCGAGGGCGCGGTGAGCTTCAGCGTGCCCGCCGGCGAGCGGTTCATCCCGGGGCTGTTCGAGAGATGGCACCCCACCCACCCGGCCATCCGCTCGGTCTCGGTCTCGCGTCCCACCCTGGACGACGTCTTCATGTCCTTCACCGGCTCGAGCATCCGCGACGCCGAGGAGGACGGGGCCAAGCACCGCAACCGGGTGATGATGCAGATGATGGGGCGCCGATGAGCAGCACGACGCCTCGCCCGGGCAGCACCACCCCCCGGCCGGCGGCCCCGGCCGGATCCACGGAAGGTGCCCCGGCCGGCGCCCCGCTGCGGACCGAGATCGTCCGCGTCACCGTCCCCGCGCGCAGTCTGACCTCCGAGCTGCGGGCGATCCGCATCGTCTGGCGCCGGGAGCTGATCCGGTTCCGCGCCGACCGCCTGCGCATGGTCACCTCGCTCGTGCAGCCGCTGCTGTTCCTGTTCGTGCTCGGCTCCGGGCTGCAGCGCTTGTCCAGCGCCGGCACCCACGGTGTGGACCTCAAGACGTTCATCTACCCGGGCATCCTCTGCATCGCCGTCATGTTCACGGCCATGTTCTCCGCCGCCTCGATCGTGTGGGACCGGGAGTTCGGCTTCCTGCGCGAGATGATGGTCGCGCCGGTCCGCCGCGGCTCGATCGTGATCGGCAAGTGCCTGGGCGGGGCGACCGTCGCCGGGGTGCAGGGCGTGATCGTCATCTGCCTGGCCGGACTCGTCCACGTCCCCTACGACCCGCTGCTGATCCTGGGCGTGCTCGTGCTGCAGCTGCTGCTGGCCTTCACGATCACCGCCTTCGGGGTGATGATCGCCGTGCGCATCAAGCAGATGCAGTCCTTCATGGGCGTCATGCAGATGATCGTGATGCCGATGTTCTTCATCTCCGGCGCCCTGTTCCCGGCCACTGGGCTGCCCGGCTGGCTGACCGTGCTCAACCGCCTGGACCCGCTCACCTACGCCGTCGACCCGATGCGCCGACTCGTCTTCTCACACCTCTCGATTTCCCCCGCCGCGCGCCATGCGTTGGACCCGGGGGTGACCTGGTGGGGCTGGCCGGTCCCGGCCGTGCTCGAGGCCGCGGTGATCCTCGGGCTGGGGCTGGTCATGCTGGCCATCGCGATCTGGGAGTTCTCGCGGACCGAGTAGCCGGCCGCCCGTTGGTGGCGACGTCGCGGCCGACCGCCGTGTCGGTGCGGGCGGGCAGTCCGTCGCGGCCGACCGCCGTGTCGGTGCGGACGGGCAGTCCGTCGCGGCCGACCGCCGTGTCGGTGCGGACGGGCAGTCCGTCGCGCGCCGGCCACCGCCCGGCAGCCGGCCGGCGTGTCGGGGCCGGTTGGTAGCGTGCGCCCCGTGAGCGAGCCAGAGATGGGGGCCGGCGGGGCGCAGCCGCTGCGCGTCCCGTGCCTGTCGAATCCCCAGCACGAGGAACTGGCCGTCCATCTCAAGGACCGCGATTTCGTCTGGGTCGACCTCATCTCCCCCGAGCCCGACGAGCTCAAGCGCCTCGCCGAGCTGATCGGCCTGCACCCGCTGACCGTCGAGGACGCGCACACGTTCAAGCAACGGCCCAAGCTCGAGGAGTACGAGGGCTACGTGTTCCTCGTCGTGTTCGGCGTCGACGCGGGCACGCAATCGGGCGGCCCGCTGCTGCGGGAGATGCACATCATCATCTCCGGCGACTACGTGGTCACGATTCACCGCACGCGTTTCGAGGCGCTGGAAGCGGTGCGCACCCGCTACGACCGGCAGCCGGTCCGCTCCGAGCAGTTCCTCGTCTACAAGATCCTCGACGCGGTCACCTCGACCTTCGTGCCCGTGCTCTCGCGGATCGACGACGACATCGACGACCTCGAGCAGGAGGTCATCGACAACCCGACGACAGAGCTGCTGCAGCAGATCTTCTCGCTCAAGCGTGACCTCGTGGCGATGCGTCGCGTCGTCTCCCCCATGCGCGACCTGTTCGCGCGCGACGCCGACACGATCACCGCCCTGCCGGGCCTTGGCACCGACGACCGCCTCTACTACCGCGATCTGTACGACAGCCTGGTCCGTGTAGCCGAGCTGGTGGACTCCTACCGGGATCTGCTCAGCGGGGCCACCGACATGTACCTCTCCACCGTGGCCAACCGTCAGGGTGAGATCAACAAGCAGCTGACCGTGATCGCGACGATCTTTCTCCCCCTCACCTTCCTGACGGGCTTCTTCGGTCAGAACTTCGCCTTTTTGACCAACCACATCACCGAGACGACGTGGTCGTTCCTCGTCTTCGGGATCGGCCTGCTGGTCGCCTCGGTGGTCGGCTTCGCCGTCTACTTCCGGCGCAAGCGCTGGGTCTGACGCTCGTGCCGGCGCCGTCGCTTGCCGGTGATCTGCCAGGGGCCGGGGGTGAAGTCCAGCGCGAGGTTGACCAGCCACACGAGGATCGTGGCCGCGATCAGGGTTCCGGTCCCGTGCAGCTGGAAGCCCGACACGATGTCCCGCGTGAGCACGAGCATCAGCAGCGAGACGACGAACCAGGCCAGCCCGAGGGTGAGGACGGCCAGCGGGAAGGTGATCAGGCGCAGCAGCGGCTTGAGCACGGTGTTGAGCACGCCGAACACGGCCGCGGCGGCGATCAAGGCGCCGGCCGAGCGCACGTGAACCCCTCCGAGCAGGGCGGCGACGACCGCGAGCACGATCGCGTTGGTCAGCCAGGAGATGGCCAGACGCACGGTCAGGGACGGCTCGCGCAGCATCACCGGCCCGCCCCCGTCGCGGACGTTGCCGCAGCGTCGCGGGTCGGCCCGTTCACTGGGTCACCGCCAGCAGCACGGCCACGAGCAGCGGGATGGCGAGCGAGATGGCCACCATCAGCCAGAACACCCAGCGCACGAGCGGATCCTGGGGAAGCAGGCTCACGAGGCCGATCGTAGCCAGCGGACCTGGCGGCGGCGACGGTCCTGTCCGCCGCGGATCTCAGCGTCCCGTTCAGCCGACGTAGCGCCGGTAGGCGGCCAGCCAGTCGACGGCGATCGCCCGCTGTGCGGTGGCCAGGCTGAGCGCCCCGCGGCAGACGAGCGCGTGCAGCCGGTTCTCCAAGCGGTCCTTGACGTTCGGGATTCCCCCCGGCTCGGGCCACAGGTTGCGCGCGTCGTTGGGTGCGCCGCCCAGTTCGAGAGAGACAAGGTGGTCGTACTCGTAGCCGTGCATCGAGCCGCGATCGCCGTAGGCGGCCATGCTGGCCCGCTTCTCGGCCTCGGTGACCGACTCCGGGGGCCGGACGCCGGCGCTGTAGCCCGAACGACAGATCGTGCGGCCGAGATCCGAGTGGGTCACGGCGGGGTCGATCGCACCCGGCGTGCAGCGGCGATCCGGCAGCGCGTTCGCGCCGCGACCGCGGGCGTGGCAGCTCCCGCGGGCCGGCTGCGGCTGGATCACCCGTGAGCTCGCGTGGCTGATGAGCAGGCCGGCGCCCGCGGGCAGGACCGCGGGGCGGCCAGGCAGGACGGCGCCGGCCGCCACGGCGACGGGCACGCCGGCCAGCGCCGTCGCGACCAGGCAGGCCATGGCCCGTGAGCGGATCATGCGCAGAGCTAAGCACCCCGACGCGATGGATACGCCAACGGGCCGCCCCTCCTCACAGCGGAGGGGCGGCCCGTGGTCAGACGAGACGAGGGGACGGTCAGACCGTGGCGGCCGCGGGCTCCTCGATGCGACGCGGGAGCAGCGTCTCACGGGCGATGACCAGGCGCTGAATCTGCGCCGTGCCTTCGTAGAGCTGCAGGATCTTGGCGTCCCGCATGAGCTTCTCGACCTTGTACTCCTTGATGAAGCCGTAGCCACCGTAGACCTGGACGGCGTCGGTGGTGACCTCCATCGCGGTGTCGGCGGCAAAGCGCTTGGCGTGCGAGGACTCGATCGTGTTGCGACGGCCCTGGTCCAGCAGCGCGGCCGAGTGATACGTGGCCAGGCGCGAGAGGTGCACCTTGGTGGCCATGTCGGCGATGATGAACTGGATCGCCTGGTGCATCGCGATCGGAACGCCGAACTGGACGCGCTCCTTGGAGTAGTCGATGGCGAACTCCATCGCCGCGCGGGCCACGCCGGTCGCCATCGCGGCGACGCCGGGACGCGTGCGGTCCAGAGTCATCATCGCGATCTTGAAACCCTTGTTCTCCTCACCGATCAGGTGGTTGGCCGGGATCTCCACGTCGTTGAAGGAGATCGTGGCCGTGTTGGAGGCGCGCTGACCCATCTTGTCCTCGTGCTTGTCGACGGTGACGCCGGCGTCGCGCGGGACGATGAAGCAGGAGATGCCGCGGTGACCGGCTTCCTTGTCGGTCTTGGCGTAGACGGTGTAGTAGTTGGCGTACTCACCGTTGGTGATGAAGCACTTGGACCCGTTGAGGACCCACTTGTCGCCCTTGCGGACGGCCGTGGTCTTCATGCCCGAGACGTCGGAGCCGGCGTCGGGCTCGGTCAGGCAGAAGGAGGCCAGCAGCGGAGCCTCGGCGAGGCGGCCCAGGTACTCCTTCTTGAGCTCGTCGGAGGCGGCGAGGATGATCGGCGCGGTGGCCAGGCCGTTGCAGGACAGCGAGGTGCCGATGCCCGAGCAGCCCCAGGCGATCTCCTCCTCGATGACCGCGCCGTCCAGGTAGCCGAGGCCGGCGCCTCCGTACTCGGAGGGAAGATGGTTGTTCATCAGGCCCAGTTCCCAGGCCTTCTCGAGGATCTCGCCCGGCCAGGTGCCGTCCCGGTCGTACTCCCAGGCAACAGGGCGAATCTCCTTGGCGGCAAAGTCGTGCGCCATCTCGCGCATGCTCCGCTGCTCGTCGGTGAGCGTGAAATCGACCACGGATGCTTCTCCTTGACGTTATCGATTGACTAGTCAGTCAATGTCTTCTGGGCAGAGTACCCCATCGGCTGCGGAAGGCAACAGGGGCGCGCCGCCGATCGCGGGCAGTCCCCCGTGGGAGCGTCTGCGGGCCCCGGACCTCGGATGGTCCGCGGGCCCCGACCTCGGATGGTCTGCGGGCCCCGACCTCGGATCGTCTGCGGGGCCGCCCTCGGATCGCCCTCGGGGCCCGCCCCGGGATCGTGAGCAGGAAATGCCCCCTCACGCGGCCTTTCCTGCTCCGGATCGCGGTCCGTCGTGCCGAACCGCCGAGGGTGCGACACTAAAAGACATGCAGTCGGCGTTCGGGATCGTCGTCTTCGTGGTCTGCGGCATCGGCGTCGTGGGGGCCGTGCTCGCCCTGCTCTTCAGCCGCCGCACGTGGGAGTCCTACGGCCAGGATCACCTGCTGCTGGAATCGGATCTGCGCTCCGCGGCGCGGCCGGCGGCCAGCACCACCGCTGAGCGCGACCTCGAGATCCGCCAGATGCTCGACGCCCGCAACGCGCGCCGGCGCCGGCGCGGCGAGCCCGAGGTCGACGTCGAGGCCGAGCTCGCCCGGCTCACCGCTCCGGCGGTCGACGACGAACTGCGGCAGGAGATCCGTGATCTCGTCATCGCGCGCAACCATCGCCGCGCCCGGCGCGGGGAGCCGCCGCTGGACGTCGAGACGGAGGTCGCGCGAGAGATCTCGGCCCTGAGCGAGGCGTGAAGCGCCGTGGCCACCTCACGTCCCTTCTCACGGTGGCACGGCGCCGCGTGAATCATTAGTCTGCCGCCGATGCCTGCCCCCCGCCGCATCGAGCTCGAGGAGCTCGTCAACCGCCCCGGTACCTACCTGAACCCCCTGACCGAGGTCCTGGTCATCGTCGATGACTCCTCGGCGCTCGACACCGAGGCTCTCGACCTCGAGGCCTCCGACGGCGACGACTGGGTGCTGGTCTCCGACGAAGTGCCGGTCGATGAGCACCAGCGCGATGCCCTGCTCGAGCGCTTCACCATCCGTCATCACGACGCCGGGCTGCACACCGGGGACGACGAGCTCGTCGAGGACGAGGAAGAGCTCGAGCCCGACCTCGACCCCGAGGAGTAAGTCGCCCTCTCGGCTCCGGAGCCGCGACGGAAGGGGTCCGTCGCGGGCGGCCGGCTCAGCCCGCGGAGGCTGAACGCCCGCTCAGCGCGGAGGCTGAACCCCCGCTCAGCGCGGAGGCTGAACCCCCGCTCAGCGCGGAGACTGAACCCCCGCTCAGCGCGGAGGCTGAACGCCCGCTCAGCCCGAGGTGAGCAGCGGCGCGCACTTCTGCATCTTGGTCACGTCGCCGCCGGCCCGCTGGATGCACTGGCTGTACTTCTGCACCCCGGCGGGGTTGGCCCCGCCGGCCGATCCCGAGGTCGACGTGCCGGCACCCGAGCTGCCGGATGCCCCGCCGAGCCCTTCGATCGTGCCCACGATGCCCTGCACCTGCTGCTGGAACTCCGAGAACGGCTTGACGTTGGTCGGCGTGGCCACCGACTGGGGCTGGTTGAGCTGTGAGTACTGCAGCGCGAACTGGATCGTGGCCGAGGTCAGGCCACCGAGCAGGGTCGAGGCGCTGCCGCTGACCGGGATGGTGAGGCCGACGGCGAGCTTGCGCAGCGTCTTGTCCGTCGCTCCGGTCCAGATGTCCACGGTGGGATTCCGGATCTCGGCGGCGATCCTCTGCCGGGTGGCCGGTGAGAGGCTCGTCGGCAGCGCGGCCGTGCCGGTCGCGCCCGAGGCGGCCGCCTTGCCGAGGAAGGTCGAGACGTCGGACAGCAGCGCGGACACGTTGAGCTTGGCGCGGATGTGGGTCGTGGGGGCTCCCGCCACGCTGTCTGAGCCGACGATCGTCGGGGCGGTCAGCCAGTGCAGGGGCTTGATCCCGAACTTGGCCAGTCCTCCGGTGGAGCCCCCGGCCCCTCCGGTGAAGCTCGAGGCGAGCTTCTCGAACTCGGCCGAGGGCAGCTGGTAGGCCGCCCCCTTGAGCGTGATGTAGCCGGCCGAGCCGGTCGAGACGAGGCCGAGTTGGCCGTGATGGCCGAGCGCGTTGATGTCGATCGACAGGTTCGAGAGGGGCAGTTTGCCCGCGCCGCGGCTCTGAAACGGCCCGGTGAGCGACAGCGTGATCGGGCCCTTGATCGAGCTGGAACCGGACGGGTTGACGCTGAGGTTGAACCCGAGCACGCCGCTCTTGATCGCGTGCGAGCCCGAGAAGGTGTCGGTGAGCAGCGCCTGGGCGCCGGCCGAGCCGGACCCCGAGGTCGAGTTCGCACTCGATCCGCACGCCCCCACCGCGATCGCGAGCACAAGCGCCAGGGTCAGCGCAACTGCGCCGCGTACGGTCCGCTTACGCATGCAACTTCCTCCTCAGTCGTCGCGCCGCCACTGGCGCGAATGTAGCATCGGGGGGGTGCGCAGGATTGCGGTTGCCGTGTTGGCGCTGCTGGCCCTGCCCTCCAGCGCTGCGGCCGCTCCGGTGCTGGTCCTGGGCCACGACGGACGCGCCGTCCCCGTCAACGACCCGTACCTTCACGGGCCGGCGCTGACCCCTGCCCCAGCGCTCGCCCCGGCCATGGCGCCGAGCGCGGCCCGGGCGCGGAGCGCCGCCCGGCCGGGCTCCCGGCCCGCGCGGGCGAGACCGCGTGCGCATGTCGCCCTGGCTCGCGGCCGCATGCATGCGCGCCGGGCACCGCAGCGGCCCGAGCGCACCGTCACCTCCGAGCTGGCCCGCCTGCAGCGGACCGGCCAGATCACGCCCGCCGCCTACGCCCTGTACCGCGGAGCCTTCACCCAGGCGCTGGCCACCGAGAGACGGCTGCGGGGCACGCGGCGGGCCGAGCTGACCGCGATCACCGAGACCCTGCACGGGATCGCCGCGTCCGGGCAGCTGACCGCGTCACGGCTGCCGGCCCTGTTCACCACCCTGGCTCGCAACGTCCAGTGGTGGACCCACGGACCGCTGCTGGCGCCCGACCAGCGGGTCGAGTTCACCGGCTCCCAGCTGGTCTGGGAGTACTACCCCGGCCAGGGGATTCAGCTTCAGGTGCTGGGGACGTTCGGGCGGGCCAACGGCCTGTTCGGCTCCGGGCCCGGCAGCTATCCCGCGTTGCAGCAGCTGATGGCCGAGATGATCCCGCTGGCCGCCCAGCGCGGCGGGCGCCTGGCCTGGGAGTACTACTTCAACTTCGACGGTGGCCGCCCCCCGTGGACGAGTGCGATGTCCCAGGCCACGGGACTGCAGGCCCTCAGTCATGCCTACCTGGCCACCGAGGACGCCGGCTACCTGTCGGTGGCCGACCGGGCGCTGGCTCTGTTCGGGGCCGGCCCGCCGGTGGGAGTCGGCGTCGCCGCGCCCAACGGCACCCGCTTTCTGCAGTACACCTTCGCGCCCGGGGTGTCGATCATCAACGCCTTCCTGCAGACGCTGATCGGGCTGGACACCTATGCGCAGGTCAGCGGCGACCCGCGGGCCCAGCAGCTGTTCGCGGCCGGCAACGCCGAGGCCATGGCCGAGGTCCCGCGCTTTGACACCGGCGCGTGGTCGCTCTATCAGCCCGGGATCGAGGACACGCTGAGCTACCACCAGCTCGTCACCGGCTTTTTGAGCCAGCTGTGCACGCTGACCTCAGCACCGGTGTACTGCACGACCGCTCAGCACTTCACCGCCGATGAGACCACGCCCCCGGTGCTCACCCAGCTGACCGGCCGGGGCCGCGTCAAGCGGACCACCCAGCTGCGCTTCCGCCTCTCCAAGGTGTCCCACGTCGGGATCACCGTGACCCAGGGCGCGCGCACCGTCCTGCTCACCAGCGCGAGCTTCGGATACGGCGTGCACAGCTTCACCGTGCCGGTGATCAGCCGCCCCGGCATCTATTCGGTACTGCTCACGGCCACCGATCTGGCCGGCAACACAAGCCGCATCACCGGCCGCCTGCAGATCACCCGCTGACCCGCGCCGGGCCCGGTGGGAGTCCATAGACTCGCCGGATGCGTCCGCGCACGATCCTGTACACGGGCAAGGGCGGGGTGGGCAAGACCTCGGTGGCGGCGGGAACCGCGCGCCGCTGCGCCGCGGCCGGCCTGCGCACCCTGATCGTCTCCACCGACCCGGCCCACAGCCTGGCTGAGTCGCTTCAGGCCGAGGCCGGCGGCGAACCGACCGCGGTGTCCGAGCACCTGTGGGCCCAGCAGGTCGGCGCGCAGGAGGAGATGGAACGGCACTGGTCAGGCGTGCAGGACTGGCTCGGAGAGGTGTTCATGGAGCGCGGCGTGGACCGGATCTCAGCCGAGGAGCTGACCGTCCCCCCGGGCATGGACGAGCTGTTCTCGCTGCTGCGCCTGCAGGCCCACAACGAGTCGGGCGAGTGGGACGCGATCATCGTCGACTGCGCGCCGACCGGGGAGACGCTGCGCCTGCTCTCGTTCCCCGACGTCGCCCAATGGTGGATCGACAAGGTCTTCCCCTACGAGAAGCAGATCCTCGCCGCGGCCCGGCCGTTGGCCCGAACGCTGCTGGACATCTCGTTGCCCACCTCGGCCGCGTTCGCCGACATCCAGCGCCTGTCGCAGAACCTGATCGCGATGAACGGCATCCTGCGCGACCGCCGGCGGTGCACGGTCCGCCTGGTCATGAACCCCGACCGGATGGTGATCGGCGAGGCGATGCGGACCTTCACGTACCTGAACCTGTACGGCTATCTCACCGACGCCGTCGTCGTCAACCGGCTGTTCCCCGCCGACGTGGGCGCATACTTCGCCGCCTGGCGAGCCGTGCAGGAGGAGCATCTGGCGCTCGTGCACTCGGCCTTCGCGCCGGTTCCGGTGCTGCGCGCGCCGTACTTCGAGCAGGAGGTGGTCGGGCCGGTGATGCTCGACCGGCTCGCCGCCGAGCTGTTCGCCGAACGCGATGCCGCCGCCGTGCTGCACGACACCGTCACCCAGCAGCTCGAGGTCGACGCCGATGGCGCCCGGCTGCGCCTCAGCCTCCCGTTCGCGCAGAAGGGGGCGATCTCGCTGAAGAAGATCGGACTCGAGCTGATCGTCGGCGTCGACGGCCAGAAGCGCACGATCATGCTGCCGGCGGCGATGGGGGCCTTCCGGCCGGCTGCGGCGACGTTCAGCGACGGCGCGCTCGAGGTCCGCTTCGATCCGGGGGTGAACGTCGATGGCTGAGACGCGCGAGCCCGAGGGCGACGACCTGCTGCACCGTCTCGAGCAGCGCCTGGACCGGGCCTCGGAGGCGGCCGAGCGCCTGATCGCCGAAGCGACCGAGGGCGCGGTCCGCCGCCCCCCGCCGGCCGGCTGGCAGAACCCGCCCACCGACGCGGCGGCGGCCGCCGGCTCCGGCGTCCGGGGCGAGCTCGATCAGCTGCTGGAGGCGATCCTGTCCCTGCGCGAGCGGATCCCGCCCGACCTCCAGCGCCGCATCGCCGAGGCGCTGCGTGAGCTGCTGCTGGCCGTCCGGGCGCTGATCGACTGGTATCTGGACCGCAGCGAGCGCCGCCCGCGCGGCTCCGACGAGGTGCAGGACATCCCGATTCTCTAGCTGCCAGGTGCCGCCGAGGGCGGCCGCGGCGGCCGGCGGATCGTCACGGCCCGGCCGAGCCGAGGCCTACAATCGATCGCGTGCCCCAGTCCGGCAGCACCGCAGGCCGGGCCCCGCGATCGGCGGCGAGCCGGGTGCGCCTCGCGTGGCGCGTGCTGCCGCCCGAGCGCCGTCTTGCCGCCCTGGCCGCGGTGGCGCTGTTCGCCACCCTGTTCTTGCCCTGGTATCAGGAGACGGTGATTCCGACCGGCTTCGCCCGCCATGCGACGCTGCCCAGCGCGAGCCTCACCGGCTGGGCCGCCTTCTCGTTCGTGGAGGCCGCGGTCCTGCTCGTGTCGCTGGCCGTGCTCTCGCTGCTGTTCTTCCGCGCCGAGGGCCGTGCCTTCCACGTGCCCGGCGGCGACGGTGGGGTGGTCACCGCGGCCGGGTTCTGGACCGGCGTGCTCATCCTCTGGCGCATGTTCGACAAGTCCGGCACCGAGGGGCACGGCCAGTTCGTCACGACCTCGGGGATCGAGTGGGGGATCTTCATCGCGCTCGGCGTGGCGGGGCTGCTCGCGTACTCCGGCCAGCGGATTCGGCTGCAGCACGAGGCCGAGCCGCCGCTCCCCGGCGAGCGCCCGCGGCGGGGCCGACGCCGCGGCCGCCGGGACGAGGAGGGCGCGGGGCCGGTCCCCGATCCGGACGCCGGCTGGCTGACGCCCGATTCCCACGGCCGCCGCCCGAACCGGCCGGGCCATCCCGAGGCCCCGGAGCGTCCTGCGCGCCCCTCGGCGGCCACCGTCCGGCCGCGCCCGGCCGCCTCGGGCGCCCCCACGGTCCACGCCCGCCCCGACGACTCCGAGGCGCCCACGATCCATCGCGAACCCGATTCCGAGGCCCCCACGGTCCGGGCCCGCCCCGCCGACTCCGAGGCGCCGACCGTGCCGGGTCACGGCGAGCCCGACGATCAGCTCACGATCCCGCTGGACCGCCCGGAATAGCCGCGCTCAGCGTCCGGTCTGGACGAAGACCAGGAAGTAGGCGCTCGCGGCTCCGATGATCATGATCCCGGTCAGGATCAGCCACGACGCGCGGGCGAGATGCCCGACGATCCCGATCAGCAGGCCGAACAACATCACCACGATCATCGCCGTCAGTTGGGCGTGCTGGGAGGCGATGAGCAGGAGCATCCGCGGCGCGAACCCTATATTGCATGTCAGTCACCGCCCGCCGGTCCTCTCACGGCTCGGTCCTCCTCTCCCCGCCCCATGCCCCTCACCACCCCCGAGCCCGACTCCGTCCAGCAGGTCGCCGACGGCCTGCGCGAGGTCGGGTATCTCCCGGGCCACGACACGGCGCTGGTCTCCTTCCTGTCCACCAAGCTGGGCAAGCCCGTGCTCGTCGAGGGGCCGGCCGGAGTGGGCAAGACCGAGCTGGCCAAGGCGCTGGCGCGCCTGCTCGGTCGCGAGCTGATCCGCCTGCAGTGCTACGAGGGCCTGGATGAGGCCAAGGCGCTGTACGAGTGGAACTACCGCAAGCAGCTGCTGCGCATCCAGACCGAATCCGGGGAGACCGGCTGGCAGGACGTGCAGGGCGACATCTTCGGCGAGGAGTTCCTGCTCGCGCGGCCGCTGATGACCGCGATCGCCTCCCCGGAGCCGGTGGTCCTGCTGATCGACGAGATCGACAAGACCGACCAGGAGTTCGAGGCGATGCTGCTCGAGCTGCTCTCCGACTTTCAGATCTCGATCCCCGAGTTGGGCCGGATCGAGGCGCGGACGCAGCCGGTCGTGCTGCTGACCTCCAACAACACCCGTGAGCTCACCGAGGCGCTCAAACGCCGCTGCCTGTACCTGTGGCTCGATTACCCCGAGCTCGAGCACGAGCTGGAGATCGTCCGCCTGCACACGCCCGAGCTCGACGCGTCGGTGGCCCGACGGCTGGTCGAGATCGTCCAGCAGGTGCGCGACCTGGATCTCAAGAAGCCACCGAGCATCGCCGAATCGATCGACTGGGCCCGAGCGCTGCTGCTGCTCGGGGCGACCGAGATCGACGCTGACATGTTCCGGCAGACCATGAGCGTGATCGTCAAGCACCGGACCGACCTGGACACGGTCGCGGCCCGGGTCGGGGTCAAGCTCGAGCGTCCCAGCGAGGACGCCGCGGCCTAAAGCGCCGTGCCGGGCTCCGACCCTCAGCGCCGGCTCTACGCCAAGATCCCCGAGCGAACCCCCGGCGGGTTCCCCGGCCAGCTGCTGGGCTTCGCCGAGGAGCTGCGCTCGGAGGGAATGGCGGTCGGCACCTCGGAGCTGCTGGACGCGTTCGCCGCGCTGGAGCAGATCCCGTGGACCGAGCAGCCCGCGTTCCGCGGCGCGCTGGCGGCCACGCTGGCCAAGTCGCCTGACGACGCTCGCATCTTCGCGCTCGTCTTCGAGCGCTTCTTCTTCCGCGCCGCCGAGGCCGAGGCCGCACGCCAGCAGATCAGCGAGGGCGCGGCGCGCGGCCAGGGTCTCGACGTCGATCTCGACGAGCTGCGGCGGCAGATCGCCGCCGCGCTGCAGGACGGGTCCGAGGCGAGCCTGCGCGATCTCGCCCGGCTGGCCATCGCCGCCTTCGGCGGCGGCGAGGGCTCGGGGGTGCTCGGCGTCGACGTGCAGCGGATCCGCCGCGCCCTGGGCCTGCGCACCGAGCCGCAGCCCGACCTGCCGCAGGACGACCCCCGGCGCGACGGCGTGCCCCGCGACCAGCTACGGCGCTTCGAGCAGCAGCTGCGCCGCGAGCTCGAGCGCGGCATGATCGAGCGGACCTCCAGCCTGCCCCCCAAGCGGCCGCTCACCGAGCTTGACCGCTCGCTGCCCACCGGGCCGATCCAGGACCTCGCCTCCGTGCATCGGGTCGTGGCCCAGCTCAAGCGCCGGCTGGCCAGCCAGGGGCACGAGACCAAGGGCCGCCGCCGCCATGCCCACGTCGATGTGCGGCGCACGATGCGCGCCTCGCTGCAGACCGGCGGGGTCCCGATCGACCTCAAGTACCGCCCGCGCCGTCCGCGCCGGCCCGAGATCTTCGTGCTCTGTGACGTCTCGACCTCGGTGACCAGCGCGAGCACGTTCTTCCTCTCGGTCCTGCACGCGCTGCACGACTCGTTCCGCAAGCTGCGTTCGTTCGTGTTCATCGAGCGCATCTCGGAGGTCACCGAGGTCTTTGAGCGCGAACGCGACTTCCGTGCCGCCTCCGAGGCCGTGTCCAGGGATGCCGGCGTGGCCGACATCTCCGGCTACACCGATTACGGCCGCGTGTGGACGGAGTTCCTGGCCCTGATCGAGGACGAACTGCACCCCCGGGCCACGGTGATCGTGCTCGGGGACGCGCGCACCAACGGCCGGCCTCCGCGCGACGACGTGTTTGCCGCCATCTGCGCCAAGGCGGGCCGCACCTTCTGGCTGAACCCCGAGCCACGCCTGTACTGGAACTACGGCGACTCGGTCATCTCCTCCTACGAGCAGCACTGCCAGGCCTTCGAGTGCTGGCGCACCGATCAGCTCGAGGAGTTCGTCCGCGTGCTCTCACAGTCGGTCACCGCGGCGCCGTAGCCGAGCGCGGCGCGGGACCGGCTACTGCGCGGTGAAGCGGGTCTGCACGGTGCGGGTGTCGCCGTTGGCGTCGTGCAGGACCCAGTTGGCGGTGTACGCCCCGGGAGCCAGGCGGCGGACCCGGACCCCGCGCGCGGTGTCGACGTTGCCGGCGTGAAACACGGGGCGACGGCGACCGGCGGCGTGGATGGTCAGCGCGATCGGGGTTCCGGCGGCCGCGCCGGCGCCGTGCGGTCCCGGCAGCCGGGACTGCGCCGAGGCGAGAAAACGGCCGTACATCGTCTCGTCCTGAAGCGGAGCGGTGGAGGCGATGAGTGGCACCTGGGTCTCGGTCTGGCCACCGCTGAGGTCGTCGGTCTGGGCGATGTTGGCGGTGGGCAGGCCGTGCGCGCGGCCACTGGCGGGGCAGACCGTGCCCTCGCCGGCCGGTCCGAGCCCGACCGCGCTGGACAGCGGCGCGCGGGTCAGGGGCGCGCCCACGTAGTCACCGGGCTGGCAGACACCGGAGGCGACGACGGTCTCGTTGCCGTTGATCGCGACCCGCAGCCGTGCGACGTGCAGGACGGTCAGCCGGCGGCCGGCCGCGTTGACCAGTGCCAGGGCACGCCCGGCGGCGAGGTTGACCCCGCGGGTGAACAGCACGCCGCCCAGCCCAGCCCGGACGGCATGACCGGCCAGCCGGTAACGGGCCCCGGACCGCAGCCCTGTGCAGCGGACCGAGCGGATGCGCAGGAACGCCGTGCAGGACGGAAAGCCGGAGGCCAGCGGCCCCGACTGGCTGTCGGGTCCGGCCGCCGCGCCGGGCTCGCCGAGCGTCACGCTGAGGGAGACCAGGGCGCCCCCCGGCTCGTCGGGGCTGACGGCGCGGTTGTCCTCACTGGTCAACGTCACCGCAGTGCCGAGACCGATGCGACCGGTGGGGACGGTGGCGATGTCGCTCTCGGTCCCGCACAGGGGGATCGGGGACGGCGCCGGTGAGCGCCCGATGCGCAGGGCGAGCACGCCGACCTGCGAGCACGGCCCGACGCTGACCGCGGCCGAGCCCACGCCGGTGAAGTGGTCGAGCACGTAGAAGCCGGTCGAGCCCGACTGGGTGAAGGGATTGCCGCCGTCGCCGGTGGCGATGATGTCGGGGTGGGGAGCGCCGTGCCCAGTTCCGTAGGAGATGACCAGCCCGTCACGGTCATCGCCGACGCCGTGTGCAAGGCCGTCGGCGCCGCGCAGGAGCACCGGCCCCCAGGATCCGTCCGCTCGTGTCCGCGTCCGCGCCAGGGCCACCGCGCCGAGCCCGCGCACGAGGGTGACGGTCACGGGCACCCGCGCCGGGACACCGAGACGGCCGGAGACCGCGGGGCTGAACTGGTGCAGGAAGACGGTGTGCAGCGGCAGGCCCGACTGGGTCGCGGTCGTGCTCTGGACGCAGCCCGAGGCCGGGTTTGACCACATGTCCTGCAGCAGGTACTGATGGCCGCCGATGACCTGGTTGTAGGGCGAGCCGTCGGGGGCGTAGCCCAGCGGCGTCCCCTGCTGGGGACCGTTCTCGCACTTGTCGCCCACCTCAAAGCCGTTGGGGTCCATCCACGCGGTGCCGTACGGGTCGGTCACCGCCTCCTCGTACTCGTGGGCGACGGTGTCAAGCGCCGACTCGGCCTCGGGATTGCCCTGTGGGTCAGAACCCGGCGCCGGCGTCAGCTCGACGAGCGGATCGGGAATCGGCGCGTACACCGTCGCGCCGTGACCGAGATCGAAGAGCGAGTGGTAGCCGGCGTAGGCGTTGGTCGCGCACGAACCGGCGTTGATGCAGGTGTCGACGTCGGGCGGCAGGAAGATGAACCACAGGTTGTTCAGACCCCGCACGCCCGGGGTGGCGCCGATCAGGTGCTCAAGCTCAGCCTGCAGCTGCTGGTCGGTGACGCAGGTCGTGACACTCGACGGTGAGGCGCACTGGTGGCCGCCGGCCGGGTAGGGATCGGTGGCGTCGACCGAATCGACCGCGGGGTCGTAGTGCACGGTGCTCTGGCCGGCGCCGGCCCCGTCGGCGTACTGGCTCAGGGTCGAGAAGATGCCGGCGGGGGCCGCCGAGTCGTGCGCCACATCGGTGAGGAACTGCTTGATCAGCGCCTCGTACCCCAGCGCCCCCGCCCCGGGCGAACCATCGAAGTGGTGCCCGGGCGGCGCCCAGAAGACGGTGTGGACGGTCACGTCGCGCATCACCGAGCCGCCGTGGTAGACGACGGGGATGTTGCGCCCGGTGGCGGGATCGGGGGCGCCGAGCCGCGGCAGCACGCCCATCGCGGTCCCGATCCGGGGTCCGAGCCGGCGGCCGGCGGCCTGCGAGGTGTCAGGCAGGGCCATGACGATGATCGCGGCCACGCTGAGCACCGCGACCAGCAGCGCGAACACGATCAGACGTCGGACCGGGTTCGCGCGACGCATGCCGGGCCACGATACCCCACGCAACCTTCGTTAACATCCCCCCCGAAGTGACAACCAGGGGGGCTGGCGGAGGCCGGCTGAGATAGCGCCCACCAAGGACCCGGCGCTGACCCTTCGAACCTGTGGGGTAATGCCCGCGGAGGGAGCGCGTGACGGCTGTGGTGCGACGTTCAGACAGGGCACCGGCGGTGATCGGCCGATGACCACCCAGGCGCCACCGGCCGGCCCCGTGGATCGCGCGGCCGGCGCCGGGGTCGAGCTGGAGGGGGTCGGACGCACCTACGCGGGCCGGCGCGGCCCGGTACCGGCCCTCGACGGTGTGTCACTGCACGCGGCGGCGGGCGAGGTGGCGTGTGTCGTCGGGCCCAGCGGGTCGGGCAAGACGACCCTGCTGGAGATCGTCTGTGGTCTGCAGCGACCCGACAGCGGCCGAGCGCACTGTGCGCCCGCGGCGCTCATGCCCCAGCGCGATCTGCTGCTGCCGTGGCTGGGCGCGCTGGACAACGCCACGCTGGCCCTGCGCGCGCGGGGCCTGGATCGCGGTCGCGCGCGGGCGCAGGCGGCGCCGTGGTTCGAGCGCCTGGGCCTGGGCGGCTTTGAGGACGCGCGCCCGCCCGCGCTCTCGGGCGGGATGCGCCAGCGGGTCTCCTTCCTGCGCTCGCTGCTGGCCGGAAAGCCCGTGCTCGCGCTCGACGAGCCATTCGCCGCGCTGGACGCGATCACCCGTGCCGAGATGCAGGCGTGGCTGGCCGAGACCCTGGCCGGCGAGCCCCGCACCGTCGTCCTGGTCACCCACGACATCGAGGAGGCGATCCTGCTCGGGGACCGCGTCGTCGTCCTCTCACCGCGGCCCGGGCGGGTGCTTGAGACGATCGAGATCACGCTGCCGCGGCCGCGCCGGCGCACCGATGCGGCCGTCTCGGCGCTGCGCCACCGGATCCATCGCACGCTCGGGGTGCCCGAGTGAGGCGGGTGCTCTCCGGCTGGCGCGCGCTGGCGCTCCTCGCGGTGCTGATCGGCGGCTGGGAGGTGTTCGTCGACGCCGGCGGCGCCAGCCCGCTGATCCTGCCCGCGCCGCACGCGGTGGCGACATCGCTGTACGACGACCGCGCACTGCTGTGGAGCAACTTCCTGGTCACGGCCGAGGAGATCCTGCTGGGCATCCTCGCGGCGATGGTGGCCGCCCTGACCCTGGCCGTCACGATGCGCTTCTCGGACACGGTGCGCCGGGCCGTCTACCCGCTGCTGATCGCCTCGCAGACGATCCCGATCCCGATCCTCGCGCCGGTGCTCGTGCTCTGGCTCGGGTTCGGCCTGCTGCCCAAGATCGTCGTCGTCGCGCTCGTGTCGTTCTTCTCGGTCGTGGTGACGACGCTGGCCGGCTTCGCCGCCGTCGACGGTGAGCTGATCAAGCTGATGCGCACCTTTGACGCGACCCCGTGGCGGACGTTCCGCCACGTCGAGCTCCCGGCGGCCCTGCCCAGCGTGTTCACGGGGGCCAAGATCGCCGTCATCGTCGCCGTGATCGGCGCCGTGTTCGCAGAGCAGTCGGGGGCCAGCGCGGGCCTCGGCTTCCTGTTTGAGGAGTCGATCCCGCAGCTGCTGACCGCGCGGGCGTACGCGACCGTCGTGATCCTGTCGCTCTTCGCGATCCTGCTCTTCGCCGCGCTGACCCTCGCCGAACATCTCGCCGTACCGTGGGCCCACCAACGACCCGGAGACGTCCCCACCCCATGACCCGCCGCCTGATCCTCACGCTCATCGCTCTGCTCGCCACCGTGGCGCTCGCCGCCTGCGGCGAGAAGAAGGATGTCATCGCTCCCTCCAGCGCCAGCCCCCAGCCGGTCAGCCTGATGCTCGACTGGACGCCGAACGCCGACCACGTGGGGCTGTACCGGGCGCTGGCCACCGGTGCCTTCCGCAACGCGGGCCTGGACGTCCACGTCCACGTGCCGACCGATCCCGCCACGCCGCTGCAGCTGCTGGCCGCGGGCAAGGTCGACGTGGCCATCTCCTATGAGCCCGAGGTCCTGCTGGCCCGCGACAAGGGGCTGCCGATCGCCTCCATCGGCGCGATCGTGCAGCGGCCGCTGACCTCGATCGTGTCCCTCGGCGCCCGCCACATCACCGCCCCCACCGATCTGAAGGGCAAGACGGTCGGCACGGCCGGCATCCCCTATCAGCACGCCTACCTGGAGTCGATCCTTCAGCGCAACGGCGTGCGGCCCAGCTCGGTGCACGAGGTCAACGTCGGCGCCAACCTGGTCGGGTCGATGCTCTCCGGACGCGTCGACGCCACGCTCGGCGCCTACTGGAACTATGAGGCGCTGCAGCTGCGCCAGATGGGGCGCCGGGTCAACGTGATCCATGTCGAGCAGGCGGGCGTGCCGACCTACGACGAGCTCGTGGTCGTCGCGCGCACCGGGGAGATCGCCTCCCGCAACGACATGCTGCGCCGCTTCATCCAGGCGCTGGGGCGGGGTTATGAGTCGGTCCGGTCTGACCCCGCCGCCGGGGTGGCGTCTCTGGACACCGCCAACCCGGGACTGGATGCCCGCCTGCAGAAGGCCTCGGTGGCCGCGACGCTGTCCTCGTTCTTCCCCGCGCCGGGCAAGCCGTGGGGCTGGCAGAGCCCGGCCCAGTGGACGGCCTACGGGCAGTGGATGCTCGCCCATCACCTGATCACCAACGCGAGCGCGGTGGTCGGTGCGGAGACCAACCAGCTGCTGGCCGGTCAGGGGCCCTAGCCGTCGCTCAGGCGGCGGTGAGCCGCCGGGCCGTGGGGCTGCCGGCGCTGCGCAGGGCGTGCAGCCCGGCCAGGCCCGCCCAGGGGGCGTACGGCGCGAAGAAGCCGTCGACCTCCTCCTCGGTGGCCCGCCCGCGCGGGTCCCCCGTGGTCAGCCGTCCCACGAGCTTGATGTAGGCGAGGTCGCCGGCGGGGATCTGATCCATCCGGCCCTGCCCGACGAGCGCGAGCGATTGCAGCGTCCAGCTGCCCACGCCGCTGATCGCCCGCAGCCGCCGCCAGCCCCGCTCGTGGTCGGGGTGGTCGAGCTGCACCCGCCCCGCCGCGACCTCCCGTGCCACCCGGATCAGGGTCAGCGCCCGTTTGGGCGCGAGGTCAAAGGAGGCCAGCAGAGCCGGCGCCTGCCCGGCGAGCACGGCGGCGCTCGGTGAGTCGCGCAGGCCGGTGGTGGGGCAGCGCCGCCCCAGCCGGGCGATCAGCCGGCGCTGGATCGCCGCGGCACGCTCGTACTCGATCAGCTGCTCGCAGATCGCCCAGGCCAGCGCCTCGAAGGGCTCGGCCCGCCCGGTCACCCGTAGCGTGGGGTTCTCCCGCACGGAGCGGCCGATCAGCGGATCGGAGCGGAAGCGCTCGTAGAACGGGCGCAGGTCGAGGTCGACGCCGAGCGCCTGGCGCATGCGCGCGATCGCCGATGCCGCCGCATCGCGGTCGGCGCAGCGCGCCCCGAACAGCACCCGGTCGGGTGCCGGCTGGGCGACGCGGACGATGACCGGCTCGGAGCCGACGTGCAGCAGCCGGTGCAGGACCCCGTTGCGGGTACGGGTCAGACCGTCCATGCCGTTGCGCCGCGGCAGCCGAAAGGGCCAGGGCGGACGCACCTCGGTGCGCACCTCCACCATCGCGTCCGCGGCTGGGCGCGCGGGCGCAGCCGTCGCCGCGGCGGTGGCGGTCACGGGCGCGGCTTGGCGATCAGGTGAACGTCGACCAGGAATGAGCGCGTGCCCACGATGGGCAGACCGCCCGCCGTGCGCCGAGCGGTCACCCGCGCCGTCTTGCGGGCGCTGTGGCGCCGGACGAGGGCCAGGGTGGCGGCGCCGGCCACGAAGCCGGTGGCCGCCGCGGCGGCGGCCTGGACGGCGGGCAGGGTGGGCGAGACGCGCTCGATGGCGCGCACCTCGGCCAGCACGGGCAGACCGTCGACGACCTCCTCGGCCTCGACCCAGGCGCCGTCCTCCGGGTCGGGAGCGACGGTCCCTGACTCGGCGACCGGCTGAGCGCTGAGATGCGGAGCGTGGTGCGACATGCGCTCAGACATGGTGACAGCGGATGCGGTCGGCTGCGACGGTGGGCGGGGATCCGGGGCCCCAGGCACTACCATCGGCGGCCATGACGACCTCCATCGACGTCTTCGCCAAGGCCCGGGAGTTCGAGCGGCTCGACCTGCTCAACGCCGCCCGCGAAGCCGACATCCTCCCCTACTTCCGCGTGCTCGAGGGACCGACCCTGCCCGTGGTCGAGATGGAGGGCGCGCGGCGGATCATGCTCGGGTCCAACAACTACCTCGGCCTGACCGGCGACGAGCGCGTCCGCCAAGCGGCGATCGACGCGGTCAACAAGTACGGCACCGGGCTCACGGGCTCGCGCTTTCTCAACGGCACGACCGACCTGCACCTCGAGCTCGAGGCCGAGCTCGCCGACTGGATGGGGGTCGAGGCGGCGATCGTCTTCACCACCGGTCACCAGGCCAACCTCGGTGCGCTGGGCACGATCCTCGCCCCCGGCGACACCGTGATCGCCGATTCCGGTGACCACGCGTCGATCCTCGACGGCTGCATCCTCTCGCGGGCCAAGCTGCGCCCGTTCCGCCACAACCGCCTGGACCGTCTCGAGCATCAGCTGCAGCGCGCCTCCGGTGACGGCGGCGGGGTGCTGGTCGTCGTCGACGGCGTCTTCTCGATGGAGGGGGACGTCGCGCCGCTGCCCGAGATCGCCGAGCTGTGCAGCCGCTACGGCGCCCGGCTGATGGTCGACGAGGCCCACGCCCTCGGTGTGCTCGGCGCGCGCGGGGCCGGGACCGCGGAGCTGTTCGGAGTCGAGGACCGCGTTGACCTGCGGATGGCCACCTTCTCCAAGTCCCTGGCCTCCTGCGGCGGCGTGATCGCCGGCCCGGCCGATGTCATCGAATTCCTGCGGATCCAGTCTCGGCCCTTCATGTTCACCGCCGCCGGTGTCCCCGCCGCGGTCGGGGCCGCACTCGCCGCCGTGCGCATCTGCCGCTCCGATGAGGGCCGCGAGCTGTTCGCCCGCGTGCTGGACAACGCCCGGTACCTGCACGCCGGTCTGTCGCAGCTGGGCTTCCAGGTCGTGGCGGCGACGCAGCTGGCCGACGGCACCGAGATCGTCACCCCGGTCGTCCCGGTGGTGGTCGGCGACGACTGGAAGGCCGGGCTGCTGTGGAAGGCGCTCTACGACGGCGGGGTGTTCGTCAACACCGCGCTGCATCCGGCCGTCCCCCCCGCCGGAGCGCTGCTGCGCACCAGCGTGATGGCCACCCACGAGCACCGCACGCTCGACGAGGCGCTCGAGGTGTTCGGCGCGGTCAAGCGGGCGTTCGAGGCCGAGCACGGCCCCCTGCCCACCGGCTGAGGCCGGCCTCGTCGGCAGGGACGGCAACGCCCCGCGCGCCGAGATGATCCGGCAACCGGTGCAAAGCGGCCCAAACCTCTACCCGCCGGGGTTTTGTTCAATCGTGCACAAGACCCGCCGCGCATAAAAAACGCGCTCTGTGCACACCAACTCCAGTTGTGACGTTGCTGTGACCGGCGCGATGTTCTAGGTTCTACCCGTCGCCGGGAATGGTCGCCCGGAGCGAAGAGGGAACCCACCGGGCGGGCCGCGCTCGGAACGGGGAGGACCGGAAAAGGACGGGGTCGACCGGCCCCCATATATGTGCAGTCAACGTCGTCTGCGACGGTGCTCGGGGCACCGGCGGCGATCGTCAACGTCAACGTCAACGTCCGCCCCTGCGCGGACTGAAGTCAACAGGGAGTGTGCAAGCCACATGACGCAGACCTTCACGGGGACGCCTGAGCCGCAGCGGCTTCGGGCGCTGGAGCGCGCCAATGAGATCCGTCTCGCGCGAGCCTGCCTGAAGCGGCGCATCAGCCTCGGCGAGGTATCGGCCGCAGAGGTACTCCTCGATTGCCCCAGGGAAGCCGCCAGCTGGTCGGTAGGCGATCTTCTGATGAGCCAGCGTCGTTGGGGCTCCACCCGGTGCCGCAAGTTCCTGGCCCGCAACCACATCGTCGAGACCAAGCGGATCGACACCCTGACCGAGCGTCAGCGGCGCATCCTCGCCGAGGCCCTGAGGGCGTCGGACGTCGTCCCCCCGGCCGCCCTCGAGCGTCCGGAGGCGATGCTCACCCTGGCCTGATGCGGACCGGTCCCGCCGCCGGCCGGCCCGGCGGCGGCGGGTCCGTGCCGGAGTCCGGCGGCGTCGGTTGCGCGCCGCGGCGCCGAGGGCTCAGATGTGGATGCCGAGCGGGACCGGGCTCGCGCCGGCGAAGAAGAAGAACCAGACCACGAACACGATCAGGGTCAGGCCCGCGCTGACCACGAGCACCGCCTCCAGGACGACATGGCCGGGATCGTTCATCCCCCGTCCGATGCGGTTGCTGCGGTACACGTCCGAGAGCTTGGCCAGCACCGCGGCCACGGCGGTGACGGTGAGCACGACGCCGACGAACATTGCCCCCAGGGCCGTGCCGAGCGAGCCGGTGGACCCCTGGATCTGAGATCCGACCCAGAGCCACAGCAGGGGCGTGCCGACCCACAGCACGAGGCTGCCGACGAACATGATGAGGACCACCAGCACGGCGCCGGTCCCGTCTCTCAACCGGCCGCGCATCGTCCCTTTCCGGTGTGACCGAGCGGATTCAACGGGCCGCGGAGCACGCTCCACGGCCCCCGGCTAACGGACAGCCGGAGGAGAGCTTGACGTGCCACCAGCCCATGAGCATGCCGATCAGGCCCAGGCGCGGCCTGACCTCCCACGCTCCGCAGCCTGGCTCGCCGAGCTCGGCCCGGGAGATGCGCACGAACCGGTAGGCGCCCGGCTCGAGCATCATGCGCTCGAGCACCAAGCGCTTGTCCTCCTGCTCCTGCGCGCGCTCGGCGATCCGGACCCGGGCGGCGCGCAGCCGCTGGGCGAGATCGTCGCGCACCCGCTCCAGCTCTCCGAGTCCGAGCAGCCGCGGGGTGGTGACGTAGGCCGCAGGCTGGTCGAGCCCCCCCATCGGGAAGGCGGTGACGAAGGCCTCGGCGAGCTCGGCCTCGAGATGGGCGATCTGCGCGCGCAGGGTGTGCCGCGCGGCGCGCTGGGCGTCTGCCCGCTCACGGCCGGCCGTCCCGACCGCGGCCGGGGAAACGATCGCCGGATCCAGCACGGTGCTCCCCATGACGCGACCTTAGCAACTGGCGGCGGCGCCCACGACCGCTTCCCGGTGCACTGTCCGGGTGCCGACCGCGGGAACGCCGGCCCCGCTCAGGAAGCCGCCGCCGGGCCGAGGATCTCCAGGGCAATCCAGATCGCCTCCTCGATGTGCACCTGCGGCACGCCATCGACCCCCACGGCATACAGGGTCACCCGCTCGGTCCGCGGTCCGGGCGCGTGTCCGGCACCGGGCGGGCTGAACAGCAGCGCGTGCACGCGCTCGGCGTCGGCCACGACCAGGGCCCCGGCCTGGATCCCCGCCCGCGGGGCCTGGGCCGGCGGCGCCGGCTCCAGCTCGGTGGCGAGCACCGGACGGATGCCGAGACCGCCGGCGGCGACCCGGTCGGCGTCAACCGCGTAGACCGGCACCCCGGTCTCGATCAGCGCGATCCGGCAGGCGTCGTCGATGACGTCCCCGGGACGAAAGCCACCGTGGACCAGGCGCTCCAGCGCGACGTGCTCAGCCGGGATGCGCTGCACGTCGGGGTCCAGGCCGACCTGGCGGAAGAAGCTGCGGTAGGCGCCCGGCACCGGCTTGGTGCGCATCGCGATCACGCCGGCGCCACGGTAGCGGTCGGCCGCCGCGGCCAGGCGCCGGGCCAGCGCCCGGGGGCTCGGACGCCGGCGCGCGGCGGTCGTCGCCCAGACCAGGCGCAGCCCTGGGAACTCGGAGGCGAGCGCGGGCGCGATGAACCCCTCAGCGGGGGTGAGCGCGGCTTCGGGCTCGGGGCCTGGCCGAGAGCCTTCCGCCCCGCTCTCGGGGCCCGTTCCCGGCCGGGTCTCGCTCACCCCGTGGACGCGCGGGCCAGGGCGGCGATCCGCGGCTCGAGCTCGGCCACGGTCTGCCAGTTGTCGCCGATCAGCTCATCGCGCACGATGCCGCCGCGCAGCGCCAGCTCGGCCATCGGGCAGACCGCGACGCCGTACACGCTGCCCACGCCGCCGTCCCGGTCGTAGGCGACCGGGATCGTCCAGCGGTGCGAGCGGATGGCGGCCGCGGTGTCGGCCCGGCTGCCGTTGATCGCCACCGCGGCAAAGCGCAGCGACGGGTACCGCCGCGAGAGGGTCTGCAGCGCATCGACCTGGTTCTCGCAGGCCCCGGAGCCGAGCACGAACAGGGACAGCACGAGCGGGTGCGAAGCCGAGATCAGGCAGATGTTCAGCGCGCGCCGGTCGTGGCGCGATGCGGTGCACGGGGGGCGTAGGTTGGCGTCCCCGATCAGGTTCGTGCTGGCCAGCGGCGCGGCGAACCAGCGCAGCCGGTGCCCGGGCGGGATGCCCGTCGTGGCCACCCCGTTGGCCGCGAACTGATAGATGGAAACGACCACGACGAGGATCAGGCCGAAGATGCCGATGGCCATTCGGTAGCGGCGGGTGTCCACGGCGACGCTGGTGGCAGATCGGGTCCAGCTCGTCGGCGCGCCGTCCGGGGCCGGCGCCCCGAGGGCCGGGTCACCGGCGGCGGGACGCGCCCGGTCGGGGTCGAGCCGGCGCAGCGCGGGCAGCCCCTCGCCGGACGTCTGCCCATCCTCGGGCGCGAGCGGGTCGCCCGGCGGGGGCCCCTGCGCCGGCGCGGGCGGGTTGCCGAGCGGCTGGTCCGCCGCCGGCGCGGGCGGATCCTCGTCGTCGCTCACGCGACCGTGGGCCGACGGCGCAGCCGCCCGAACCGGGCCGCGGCCGGGCCCGCGACGGCGCGCACGGCATCGGGCAGGTCGCCGCGCTCGGACAACACGAGGACCGCCGGGAGCACGAGCAACACGCCGCCGAGGGAGACGACCAGATCGATGAAGGTGACAAAGCCGAAGTCACGCAGCATCGTGATGTCGGAGAAGACGAGCACCCCGAAGCCGACGATCGCCGTGACGCCGCTGGCCACGACGGCGATGCCGGTCGAGCGGTAGGTCCGCTCAAGCGCCGTCGACAGGTCATGCCCAGCCGCCCGCTCCTGGCGGAAGCGCTCGGACAGCAGCACGCTGAACTCGGTGGAGATCGCGATGACCAGCGCGCCCAGGGTCGCCGACATCGGATTCAGCGGGATGCCGATCAGGTAGAGGATGAGCGCCGACCATCCGGTGGCCAAGGCGATCGGGACCATCGGGACGATGGCCCGGCCCAGCGCGCGGAACACGACCGCGAGCACGAGCGCGACGGCGATCAGCCCGATCAGCAGGGTCAGCAGCCGGTGCCCGGATGAGGACAGGGCCTGATCGGCCTGCGCGGCCAGCACGGGCAGGCCGGCCAGCGCCGCCTGGATGCCCGGCGGCGGGTGCAGCTGCGACCGCATGTAGTCGAGCACACGCTGCTGGCGGGCCAGCGGCATCAGCCGGATGCCGAAGGCAAGCGTCGCCTCGCGGTGATCGGGGGTGATCACCGCCTGGGAGAAGTAGGTCGGCACGGCGGAGAGCAGCTGGTCGATCGCGCTCTGGGTCAGGCCCGCGCTGGTCTTCGTGGCCTGGCTGGAGGTCGAGAACAGATCGGGCAGCGACAGTGCCGGGCACAGGGTCGAGTACGCGCAGCCCCTGGTCTCCAGATAGCCGTAGTGGCTGAGCAGCTGGTTCTCGTAGCGGATCATCCAGCCGACCACGGCGGGCGTGGCCACGTCCCGGCCGCGCACGGTCACATCGATCTCGCCCGAGACCCCGGTGACCTTCTCCAGCGTGCGCAGGTGGCGCAGGGCCGGCATGCTCGACGGCACCAGCTTGGTCACGTCGGACTGCACCGAGGTCTGCGTGTCGGCGACCCAGCCGCCGAGGGCGAGCACGGCGGCCAGCGCGAGCACGCGCCCGGGATGCGCCGCGACGGCAGCGATGATCCCGGTGCCCCGGTCCCCGCGGCGACGCCGGCGCTGCCAGCGTCCGGCCGGCGCGCGCGAGCCGCGGCCGGTCAGCCGCCGGCCGGCCGCGCCCAGCAGCTCCCCCGCCCCGCGCGCGGCCGCGGCCAGGGCCGCGCCGGCGCCGCCCAGCGCCTGCCCCGCGGGCCGCAGGATCTCGGCGGCACCGCGAACGCTCGCCCCGACCGGGCCGCCGCCGCGGTCGCCCAGCACCAGCGCGGCCGAGCCCGCGGTCAGGGCGACGACGAGCGCGACCGCGATCCCCGCCACCAGCAGCAGGCCGAAGCCCTGGACCATCGGCACGGGCGAGAGCAGCAGGACGAGGAATCCGGTCGCGGTGGCCAGCGCGGCGGTGGCGATCGTCGGGGCGGCCCGACCCGCGGCCCGGGCCACGGCGGCCTGCGCTCCGCCTGCGGCCCCATCCTCCGCACGAGCCTCCTGGGCGCGGGCCTGGAACTGGATCCCGTAGTCGACCCCGAGGCCGATCAGGATCGGCAGCACGGCCACCGAGGCGAGGGTCAGCGGGGCTCCCAGGGCGGCGAGCAGGCCGAAGGTGATCCCGGCCCCGGCCAGCGCCAGAACGAGGGGCAGTAGGCGCAGGCGGCTGCGGAAGACGACCAGCAGCGCGAGCGCCATCACGATCAGGACGGCGACGAGCATCCGGGCGATCGAGCCGGAGATCGTGCTCGACAGGTCGTGCAGCACGACCGGGACACCGCTGACCGTATACCGCCCCCCGTAGGCCGAGCGGAACTGGGGCATGGCGATCGCCTGTCGGATCCAGCCGATCGCCCGTGCCTGCTGCTCGTCGCTCAGCGACGCCTTCAGGCGGATCTGGATCAGGGCCGAGTTCTTGTTCGGGAACAGGTAGGCGAACCGCGACTTGGGCTGGTTGACCCCGCGCGTCTGGTCGTAGACCACCTCGGGGATGAACTGGGGTGAGTCGATCGAGGGCAGCGACGTGATCCCCGAGGTCAGCGCCATCTGCTCCAGCGACTGGTATTGCTGCTGCTGCTCGAGCTTGCCGGCCGCGGCCGCGGCCGCCTTGGCCCTCATGGCCGACAGATGGCGGCCGAGGGCAAGCTGGTAGGCCGCGGCCTCGGCGTTGCGCACCGCGGTTCCGACGCCGGCGAGCATCGTCGTGATCTCGGTGTTGACCGCGGCCACGGCGCGGTTGAGGAACGTCCCCGGGCCGTAGACGACAAGCGCCGGCTGGTAACGCTTGAGCTTGGCGCACGGGCTGTTGGGACCACCGTAGGCCGCGTGGGCGCTGGTGAACGTGAAGGCGCGCAGGCTTGCGCTGGGCACGGCATACTGGCCCGCAAAGCACGCCTCGAGCTCGGTCAGGGTCGCCAGGTCCTTGGTCTGCACGAGGTCGGGCAGCGACTCGTGAATGAGCACGATGACCGCGTCCTGGCCGAAGTGGCGCTGGTCATCGACCGTGGCCCGGTAGCTGGCCGAGGACGGGGAGACGAAGGTGTCGATACCCGCCGAGGGCCGCAGCGACAGGGCGAGCAGGCCGCCCGCGGCAGCCAGCACGGCGACGATCAACACCGTGGCCACGGGACGGCGCGTGGCCGCGGCGATCAGCCGCTCGAACCTCTCTCCGACTGACATCGCCTCGCTCAGAGTACCGGCGCGCCGGGCGCCCGCGCGCCGCCGGCGCGGCCCGGCGGGCAGTGGGTCAGTCCATCGTCAGCGGGCCCTGGGACTCGCCGGAGAGGAACTGACGGATGAACGGGTTCTCGGAGTTGAGCATGTCCTCGGCGGGACCGGCCTCGACGATCCGGCCCTTCCACAGGACGTTGATGTAGTCGGCGACCCGCCGGGCGCTCATGATGTCGTGGGTGATCACGCAGAACGTGGGCAGATGCTCCTTCTGCTTCTCCTTGGCCTCGTCCATCATGTCGCGGTGGATCTCGAGAATGAGCTCGCCGAGCAGCGCGGTGCGGACCGGATCAAGGCCCGAGTCCGGCTCGTCGAAGAGCACGATGTCGGGCTCGAGCACGAGCGCCCGCGCGAATCCGGCTCGCTTGCGCATCCCGCCCGACAGCTCGTTGGGCATCTTCGTGCGCGAGTGACCGAGACCGACCTCGTTGAGCCGGCGCATGACGATGTCCTCGACCTCGTCTTCGCCCTTCTCGGTGTGCTGGCGCAACGGGAAGGCGACGTTGTCGTAGAGGTTCATCGAGCCGAACAGGGCCCCGTCCTGGAAGAGCAGGCCGAACTTCTTGCGCATGTCGAACAGGTCGTCGTCGGCCATGTTGGGCACCGACTGGCCGTGGACCAGGCAGTCGCCCTTGTCCGGGTACAGCAGGCCGACCATGTGCTTGATGCAGACCGACTTGCCCGTGCCCGAGGGTCCGAGGATCATCGAGACCATCCCCTCGGGCAGGCCCATGTTCAGGCCGCGCAGGATGTGCGAGCGCCCGAAGGACTTGTAGGTGTCGATGAACTCGACCGCGTCGGGACGGCCGGAGGGATAGACCTTGTAGGTGTGCCACTTGTACTCCTCGTCGGAGACGCCATCCGGCGGGCCCGGCCGCGGCGGCGACTCGTCGACGACCGACACCCGTGAGCCGGACGTCTCCTGCTCACCCTTCTCATCGCCCTGGGCGTTGGCCTCGGAGGGACCGGGATGCTCGATCGCCTCCTCCATGCTCGGCGTCTCCTTGATCTCGCCTCCCTCGGGCGCGGCGCTCTTGACCTGCTCCTCGCGCTCCTCGGGACTCAACTCGACCTCGGCCCCCCGGGCCGAGGCGCTGTTGGACTCATGCTGATCGCCGATGTTGCGGGGGTCGTCCTGCGCCCCGACCCCGCTCTCGCGGGGCTGGTCTGAGTGCTCTGCGTTGCCATCCGTCATGTTCAGCCTCCGATGGGTGCTCGCGGATTCGCGCCCCAGAAGAGCTGGGTCCCGAGCATGCCGATGAGATGGACGGCGACGATGTTGAGCACCATGGACTTGGCCGTGGCGGTGCCCACCCCCACCGGTCCCCCGCTGGCGTTGTAGCCGTAGTAGCAGCCCACGAGCACGATCACGATGGCCATGCTCATGGCTTTGATCAAGCTGTATAAGAGATCCGGCGGGTTCTGGAACTGCCAGAAGATGAGGAAGAATCCGCCCGAGGAGACGTAGCCGATCTGCTGCACGACGGCCAGGTAGCTGGCGAAGAAGCCGGCGCCGATCGAGGCCAGGTAGACGAACGGCAGCACGAGCAGCGCGGCGAGCAGCCGGGTCGCGCACAGGAAGGTCATACCGCTGATGCCCATCACCTCGAGCGCGTCGATCTCGTCGGAGATCCGCATTGAGCCGAGCTCGGCCACGATCCCGGTGCCGACCTTGGCCGCCATCATGTAGCCGAAGGTGAGCGGGACGAGCTCGCGCAGGTCACACCAGGCGGCGAACACGCCCGAGTAGGCGGGCGTGCCCTCCCCATAGGTGAAGTAGGCGCCCTCGATGCCGCACTGCAGGCCGATGATGAAGACCAGGCCCCAGATGACCAGGGTCGAGGAGATGATCAGGATCCCGGCCTGGCGCAGCGCCTCACCGAAGAAGCGGAAGACCCGGAGGGTGAGGACCTCGCGGATGATCTGCCAGTTGAACTTGACGATCTCACCGAAGGCTTCGACCCAGCCCTTGGGAGTGGCGATCAGGCTGCTCACGGCACCTACTTGATGATCGTGGTGATTTCGGGATGGGTGGCCAGCAACGTCTGGGTGAACGCGTAGTTGAAGGCGAAGATGCCCAAGAACGAGATGACCACGGCCTGGTTGACCGCTCGACCGACCCCCTCGGCGCCGCCGGACGCGGTCATCCCCTTGTAACAGCAGACAATCGCGATGATGGCCCCGAACAGGGTGGTCTTGACGACCGACCCCCAGAGGTCGGTGGTCGAGGCGTTGTTGAAGAAGGTGGCCCAGAACGGACCGAGCGGCGCGTGGTTGACCAGCGTGGCCATGATCCCGCCGAACACGCCGAAGATGAGCGCATAGACGTCGAACAGGCCGGTGAGCAGCATCAGGGCCAGGAAGCGGGGCACGACGAGGTTCTTGACCGGATCGACGCCGAGCACCTGCAGCGCGTCGAGCTCCTCACGGATCTTGCGCGCACCGAGATCCGCCGTGATCGCGGTGCCGGCCACCCCGGCGAGCACGATCGCATCCACGAACGGCGCGAACTCCCGGACGGAGGCGAGCACGAAGAAGCCGCCGAGGCGGTCCAGGGCGCCGAAGAGAACGAGGAAGTTGGCCGCCTGCAGGCCCGGGGCCTCGTAGCCGAAGGCGATCGTCGAGACGAGCAGCGGGAACCAGCACAGCCGCATCGCGAACAGGAACTGCCCGACGAACTCGCTCCCGTACGGGTAGGGCGGACGGACCGCGGAGACCAGCGTCTTGCCGGTCAGGATCATCATGTTGCCGACCTCTTCGAGCACGTTCTTGGTCGGCAGGAACGCGCGGTCGGCGACGGCTCTGATCAACGGATCTCTTCCTCCAGGATGAGCGGGTCCGGCATCCAGGCTGGACCCACGACGGCGTAAGCCTACGGCAACGCCTGGCCAAAGACCAAGTGCCAACCGCAGCGGGCGCCGTGATCGACCGGCTGACGGTGTCTCGGCACGGGCCGCGCGGCACCGATCGACCGTCTAACGGCGGTTCGGCTCCCGCGCGCGTGGTAAGGTCCGAGCGCTTTGAGGGCCTGGAGAGTGAGGAGCGCCGGGATGGCCGCCGCCGTAGGGACAGTGCTCGCGCTGTCGGCGTGCGGAGGTGGCCAGCGCCAGGACGCCAACGAGCCCAAGGGCACGTTCCCCGTCGCGGTGAGCACGGCGAGCTTCCCGGCCAGCCAGACGCTGTCGCAGCACAGCCACATGGTCATCACCGTCCGCAACACCGGCCACCGGGCGATTCCTGACGTGGCCGTGACGGTCTGCAACGTGACCTGTGCGTTCCCCGCCCCCCGCGGCGAGGGCACGAGCGCGGCGGCGTTCGGGGCCGACCTGAACCAATCCGGTCTGGCCAACCCCTCGCGCGCGGTGTGGATCGTCGATCAGCCGCCGGGCGGCTGTGGCTACAGCTGCCGGAACGGCGGCGCGGGCGGAGCGGCCAGCGCGTACTCCAACACGTGGGCCCTGGGGCGGCTGAAGCCGGGACGCACGATCCGCTTTGACTGGAAGGTAACCGCGGTGCAGCCCGGCCATCACGTGCTCGCCTGGGAGGTCGCCGCCGGGCTCAACGGCCGCGCCCGGGCCGTGACCGGTGGCGGATCGCCGCCCCACGGCACCTTCGCGGTGGACATCTCGGCCAAGCCGGCCCAGTCCTACGTGGACAACAACGGCAACATCGTCGCGGGGTCCGGCCAGTAGGGCGTTCCCCGGCGGCGCTCAGGCGTCGCTGGAGGAGGCCCAGATGTTGATCTTGCCGTCGACGGCATGCGCGTCGATCGCCTCGAGTTCTGAGTCCTCGAAATCGAGCCGGCGCAGGGCGGCCACGTTGTCCTGCAGCTGGGCCACGCTCGAGGCGCCGATCAGGGCCGAGGTCACACGCGGATCGCGCAGCACCCAGGCGATGGCCAGCTGGGCCAGGCTCTGCCCGCGCGCGGCGGCGATCTCGTTCAGCGCCCGCGCCCGGGCGATGTTCTCCTCGGTGATCAACGACGCGTCGAAGGCCTGCCCGCGACGCACGCGCGAGTCCTCGGGGATGCCGTTCAGGTACTTGCTGGTCAGCAGGCCCTGAGCCAGCGGCGAGAAGGCGATGATGCCGAACCCCTCACGGCCGGCCAGCTCGATCAGCTCGGGCTCGATCCAGCGGTTGAACATCGAGTAGGAGGGCTGATGGATGAGCAGCGGGGTGCCGAGCGAGCGCAGGATCGCGATCGCCTCCTCGCTGCGCCGGGCCGAATAGCTGGAGATCCCGGCGTAGCGGGCGCGACCCGAGCGCACGGCGAAGTCGAGCGCCCCCATCGTCTCCTCCAGCGGGGTCTCGGGATCGAACCGGTGCGAGTAGAAGATGTCGACGTGATCCAGGCCCATGCGGTGAAGGCTCTGATCCAGGGAGCCGATCAGGTACTTGCGCGACCCACGGTCGCCGTAGGGCCCGGGCCACATGTCGTAGCCGGCCTTGGTCGAGATCACCAGCTCGTCGCGCAGGCGGGCGAAGTCCTCGCGGAAGATGCGCCCGAAGTTCAGCTCGGCGCTGCCGTAGGGAGGCCCGTAGTTGTTGGCCAGATCGAAATGGGTGATGCCGAGGTCAAAGGCCCGGCGCAGGATCGCGCGGCTGACCGCCAACGGCCGGTCGTCGCCGAAGTTCTGCCACAGGCCGAGCGATACGGCTCCGAGCTTGAGGCCGCTGCGGCCGCTACGGCGGTAGGGGATCTCGTCGTAGCGCCCCGGGTCGGGGACGTAGACGCTCATCGGTCCCCGCTCGGCGGCGCCGGGCGGCAGGTCGCTCATCGGCCGGGGCGGGGGGAGCGGAGCACGCGGGCAGTATCTCATTCCCGCGCGCGCGAGCGGCGCGAGCAAGCCCGGCCGGCCCGCCGCTTGCGCGTACGGCCGGCCCGCCGGTTGCGCGTACGGCCGACCGGCCCGCGCGTACGGCCGGCCCCCGGCTGCGCGTACGGCCGGCCCGCCGGTTGCGCGTACGGCCGTCGCGCCCCGCGCGAGCGGCCTTTCCTTCGCCGTCCGGCGCACCCGCCGCGCAACGGTTTGGACATTGGGATAGTGACCCCGCCGGGGGGTGTCGCCTAGCATCGGGGCGTCCCGTTCGCCGCGGGATGACCGTTCATGCGCGTTCACGCCGCCCGGCCGCGCCCGAAGATCTCATAGGAAGGAATTCAGTTCAGCATGCCGATCCGCCAGCAGAACGTCCTCGCCGCCCAGTGGAGCCCGGATGGCGAAATCCTCGGTGCGCCTGACCTCACCACCACCGACAACCAGGTCTTCGGCGCCAATGTGTTCAGCCCCGCGGTCCAGCGCCAGCGGCTGCCCAAGGACGTCTTCAAGCGCCTGAACAAGACGCTGGCCAAGGGCGAGGCGCTGGACACCTCGCTCGCCGATGCCGTCGCGCTGGCCATGAAGGAATGGGCCATGGAGAAGGGCGCCACGCACTACAGCCACGTCTTTCAGCCGCTCACCGGCCTGACCGCCGAGAAGCACGACAGCTTCTACTCACCGGTGGGCGACGGCACCGCGATCGCCGAGTTCTCCGGCAAGGAGCTGATCCAGGCCGAGCCTGACGCGTCGAGCTTCCCGACCGGCGGCATCCGCGCCACCTTCGAGGCCCGCGGCTACACCGCCTGGGACCCCACCTCCCCCGCCTTCATCCTCGAGAACCCCAACGGCGCGCTGCTGTGCATCCCGACCGCGTTCGTGTCCTGGACCGGCGAGGCGCTGGACCACAAGATCCCGCTGCTGCGCTCGATGGATGCGTTGTCCAAGTCGGCCATGCGGGCGATCAGGCTGTTCGGCAACGACAGCGCCTCGCGGGTGTTCACCACCGTCGGCCCCGAGCAGGAGTACTTCCTGATCGACGAGCAGTACTACTTCGAGCGCCCGGACCTGATCACGACCGGCCGCACGCTGTTCGGGGCCAAGCCGCCCAAGGGCCACGAGCTGGACGACCACTACTTCGGCTCGATCCCCGAGCGCGTGCTCGCCTACATGCTCGACACCGAGCGTGAGCTGGCCAAGCTCGGCATCCCGATCAAGACGCGCCACAACGAGGTCGCCCCGGCCCAGTACGAGGTCGCGCCGATCTTCGAGAACTCCAACGTCGGTGCCGACCATCAGCAGCTGACCATGCAGGTGATGCAGAACGTGGCCCGGCGCTACGGGCTGGTCTGCCTTCTGCACGAGAAGCCGTTCGCCGGCGTCAACGGCTCGGGCAAGCACAACAACTGGTCGATGAGCACCGACGAGGGCGAGAACCTGCTCGAACCCGGGGAGACCCCGCACGAGAACCTGCAGTTCCTGTTCTTCTGCTGCGCGGTCCTCCAGGCGGTCAACAAGCACCAGGGCCTGCTGCGCGCCTCGATCGCGTCGCCCGGGCAGGATCACCGCCTCGGAGCCAACGAGGCGCCGCCGGCGATCATCTCGATCTTCCTGGGCGCCGAGCTGGAGCGCGTGTTCGGAGCGATCGAGCGCGGCGACGTCGGTGAGTCCTCGCCCGAGTCGCTGCTCGGGCTCGGCACCCCGGTGCTGCCGCCGCTGCCGATGCACGGTGGCGATCGCAACCGGACCAGCCCGTTCGCGTTCACCGGCAACAAGTTCGAGTTCCGCGCCCTGGGCTCGAGCATGTCGCTGTCGCTGCCCAACACGGTGCTCAACACGATCGTCGCCGAAGCGATCGATTACCTGGCCGAGGAGCTGGAGAACGGCCTGAACGCGGGCACCGACCTCGAGGCGGCGCTGCGGCCGATCCTGCAGCGCAGCTACGCGGCCAACAAGCAGATCATCTTCGACGGTGACGGCTACTCGCAGGAGTGGCATGACGAGGCCGCGCGACGCGGCCTGCTGAACCTGCGCACCACGCCGGACGCGCTGCCCTACCTGCTCACCGACGACACGCTGGAGGTCTTCTCCAACTACGGCGTGCTCTCCCAGCGCGAGCTCGAGTCGCGCTATGAGGTGTTCCTGGAGCAGTACGTGACCAAGCTCAACATCGAGGCCGAGACGGCGGCGTCGATCGCCCGCACGATGATCGTGCCGGCGGCCGCGCGCTACATCAGCACGCTCACCGCGGCCGAGCTGCCCGAGCTGGCCTCCGAGGTCAACAGCACGCTGTCGGAGACGGTCGACGCGCTGCGCGGCCTGGAGTCGGCCAACCTGGCCGAGAACCAGCCCGAGGAGGAACTGCTCGGGCACGCCCAGTACATGCGCGACACGACGATTCCGGCCATGGAGGCCGTCCGGGAGGGCGTCGACCGGCTCGAGAAGCTGGTCGCCGACGATCTCTGGCCGCTGCCCAAGTACGCGGAGATCCTGTTCATCAAGTAGCCGCCGTGCCGCTCGCATAAACGGGCCATAAGAACCCGCTGGACGCATCGCAACTTGCGGGCGGCCGGCGGGTTCTCCGCTACGGTGAGCGTTCGCATGGTCGATGTCCGCGAGGTACACGGCCGTCGAGCTGGGGGGCTTGGCCGGACGCGGTGGCTCCTGGCCGCCGCGCTGGCACTGGTGAGTCTCGTCATCGGCCCGTCGTGCGCCCTCGGCGCCTCGGGCGGAACGTCGATTCCCGGTCCCGCCGCATCCCACTCGACGCCGCACCGCCCTTCCTCCCCCCGCCGAGCGCGGCGGCACGTGGTGCTGCGCGCGGGCAACCCACTGGACCGCCGCACGATGTGGATCTGGGAGCTGCCGCAGTCCAACGGCGGCGATGTCAACTCGATCATCGCCGGGGCGCGTCACTACGGCGTCGGCACGCTGCTGATCAAGTCCAGCGACGGGACGAGCTTCTGGAGCTCGCAGTTCACCCCGCAGCTGATCTCCGCTCTGCACGCCGCCGGCATCAAGGTCTGTGGCTGGCAGTACGTCTACGGCAACCATCCGATCACCGAGGCGTACATGGGCGCCCAGGCGGTGCGCGATGGCGCCGACTGCCTGGTCATCGACGCCGAGGCCGAATACCAGGGCCGTTACGTCCAGGCGCAGAGCTACATGACCCGCCTGCGCACGCTCATCGGCGCCGCCTACCCGCTCGCCCTGGCCGGCTTCCCCTACGTCGACTATCACCCCGCCTTCCCCTACTCGGTGTTCCTGGGCCCCGGCGGAGCGCAATACAACGTCCCGCAGATGTACTGGCGCGACATCGGGACCACGACCGATGCCGTGTTCGCGCACACCTACGCCTTCAACGAGCCCTACGCGCGCCCGATCTACCCGCTCGGTCAGCTCTACGGCAACCCACCGGCCCACCAGGTGGTGCGCTTCCGGCAGCTGTCGCGCGCCTACGGCGCTCCCAACATCAGCTGGTGGGACTGGCAGGAAGCCTCCGGCAGCGACTGGAGCGCGCTCTCGCGCCCGGTTGGCGCGCTGGCCGGCTACGCCGCGGCCAAGACGATGAGCTCGATCGCCAAGGGCGCCGTCGGCGACCTTGTCGTCTGGATCCAGGAGCACCTCGTCGCCGCCGGCCAGCCGGTCACCGTCGACGGCGGCTTCGGCCAGGCGACCCAGACCGCGGTGATGAACTTCCAGACCGCCAGCGGCCTGGTCGCCGACGGGGTGGTCGGCCCGGCGACCTGGGCCGGTCTGCTGCGCTACACGCCGCAGACGATGATCTGGGGCAAGACGGCGACCGCGCACCGGGCCCGGATGGCTCTGGCCCGCGGCGGGGCCCGGACCGTGTCGGTGCGAACGCTGGCGCTGCCCACGTCCGCCCGGCGCCGCGAGCGTCGCAACGAGATCGCCGGCGCCGGTGGGGCCGGCGGCCGCCCCGGCCGCTGACACCGCCCCGCTGGAGGGCCGGCGGCCGCCCCGGCCGCTGACACCGCCCTCGCCCCGCCGCCCCCGCCGGAGTCCCGCCCGTCGGACGCACGCCTGTCACAACTCGGTGACGATCGTGGCGCCGTGACCCGCGCGGGTCACAATTGTGTGCCAATCGGCCCCGATCGGGCCGTGGACGCGGCGCGCGCTGCGACGCTGCGCTCCCATTGTCCCACGGGGTCGCACTATGGAAGCGCACCGTCGCGCTGGCCCAGCGCCAGCACGGCTGCGTCACATGGGCACAGCTCATCGCGCTCGGGCTTCCCGCCTCCACGCTGGCCGGCTGGATCACGCGCGGCCGCCTGTTCGTCGTGCACACGGGCGTCTACGCCGTCGGCCGCCCGCTGGCCACGCCGCTGGAGTACGCGGCCGCAGCGGTGCTCGCGTGCGGCCGGCTCGCCGCTCTGAGCCATCATTCCGGGCTGGCGCTGCTGGGGTTGAGCCGCCGATGGCCGCACACGATGCAGGTGACGGTTTCGACCCAGCGCCGACGACCGGGGATCGTCGTGCACCGGTCCCGCAGCCTCGCCGACCGGGATGTCTGCACCCACCTCGGCGTCCGCGTCACCAGCCCCGCCCGGACGGTCCTAGACTGCGCGCCCGATCTGGACGACGTGACGCTGGGTCGCCTGCTCGCCGACGGCCGGCGGTCCGGGCTCCTGTCCGTCGCGCAGCTGGACGATGTGCTGCTGCGCTGCGTCAATCATCCCGGACGGCCGCGCCTGCTCGCCCTGCGCGACGACACCCAGGCTCCGACCCGGTCGCGCTTTGAGGACCTGCTGATCCCGTTCTGCGAGCGCTACGGCCTGCCCATCCCGCAGCTCAACGTGTGGATCGCCGGTCGCGAGCGCGACGCGTTCTTCCCCGCCGAGCGGCTGATCCTCGAGCTCGACGGCTGGCACTATCACCAGGACCGCGCGCTGTTTGAGTCCGACCGCGACGACGATGCGGAGGCCCTCGCGCTCGACCTGGCCACCTACCGGCTCACCTGGCGCCGGCTGATCGGGTCACCGGACCGAGAGGCCGAGCGGCTGCACCGCGCCCTGGCGGCCCGCCGGCGCCGGCTCGGCGCCTAGGGACGCCACGCGGCTGCGATCGGGGGGTACGCAACCGATCAGGTCGCGGCCACGGCCGTTAGACCAGCCCGAGCTCCCGGGCCCGCGCGACCAGCCCGGCCCGACCGCTGATCTTCAGCTTGGCCTGGATCCGGGCGCGGTGCGACTCGATCGTCCGCACGCTGAGCACGAGCTGCGTGGCGATCTCGCTGTTGGTGTGCCCGTGGGCGATCAGGCGCAGCACCTCGACCTCGCGCCGGGTCAGGTCCTCGGTGCCGCGGGCGCCGGGGTCGGTCGCGAGCTGTGCCCCCAGCTCGGGGCTGAGGTAGGTGCGCCCGGCCGCCGCCGCGCGCACGGCCTGGAGCAGCTGCTCGGGGGGCGCGGCCTTGGGCACGAAGCCGGCCGCGCCGAGCCGCAGGGCCTCACGGGCCAGCTCGGCATCCGGGGCGGCGGCGATCGTGACGATCGCGGTGGCGGGATGCGCGGCGCGCAGGCGCATCACCGGCTCGAGCTGGTGCGGCGACGGGGTCCCGAGATCGAGCACGACCACGGTTGGATCCAGCCCTTCGACGCAGTCATCGGCCTGGGCCGCCGTGGCCACGTCGGCGAGCACGAGCAGATTCGGGTCGCGTTCGAGCAGGAGCCTGAGCCCCGCGCGCACCATCGCGTGGGCGTCGCAGACGACGATCGTGACGGGCTCGCCCTGCTCGGGCAGCAGCGCCATGGCGAGCCGCTCAGCCGTCTCCGACGGCCGGACCGTCGCCGACGGGCGCACCGTCGCCGACGACGGCGCCGTCCCCGAGCCGCACCGGCTCGGGCTCATCGAGCTCGGCCACACCCCGCACAATCACGTCACGCCCGAAGGTCACATCGCCGTGGACCACGAGCCGCCGGGCCTCGCGCAGGGACGGGGGGCCGTCGGGGAAGCGCTGCTCGAACGCGTCCAGCAGCTTGTAGTAGCGCGAGTCCAGCGCGACATAGGGCAGCTCCAGGGCGCGCGCGGGCAGCGGATCGACCTCCGCGCCGGGACCGAGCGTGTACACGTCGGAGCGCAGCACGAGCAGATCGTCGGTCGTCTTGACCGGGACGAAGCGGGTGCGCGGGACGAGCAGCAGGCTGGCTCCGGCAAAGCTCTCGATGGCCGCCCCCATCGCGCTCTCGAGCTGGATCACCGGGGTGGAGTCCGGGTCGCGCGGATCGACCGTCTTGCGGTTGACGATCAGCGGCAGCTCGAGCACCCCGTCCGCGCGCTCCAGCGTGGCGTGCAGGACCTCGAGGTCGATCCAGAGGTTGTTCGTGTTGTAGTAGCGCCAGCGCCGGTAATCGCGGAAGGATTCCTCGTCCTCGGGCGGCGTCTGGGCCGTCTCGCGCAGCACGAGCTGGCCATCGGCCCGCCGGCGAGCGATGTGGCCGCCCTTGCGGTCGGCCTCGGTGCCCTGCACGACCTCCATCAGGAACGGAAGCTCCTCGCGGGCGACGTGGGCGGCGATCCGCGCGTCGATCCGCGCGCCGAGGTTGTCCGCGTTGGAGATCATCGCGTACCGGAAGCCCTGCTCGAGCAGGGCCGCGAGCATGCCCGACCGTCGCAGCGCTCCGTACACGTCACCGTGACCGGGCGGGCACCATTCCAGGGCGGGGGCGGCCGGCCAGCTCACCGGACCCAGGGTCTCGGCGTCGAGCTTGGGGATCATGCTCTGCATGAAGTCCGGATCGATCCCCTCGTGGGCGATCTCCGGGAAGGCGGACAGCGCCTCCGCGGTCGCGCGCCGGGTCGCGTCGCTGTTCATCAGCACGAGCGGCAGGCGCACGCCGTGACGCTCGCGCAGGGCGAGCGTCTGGGCGGCGATGATGTCCAGGAAGCTGCGGCCCTGCCGAGCCTGCACCAGCGACTTGGGCTGCTGCAGGCCCATGCTGGTGGCCAGCCCGCCGTTGAGCTTGATGATCACGACCCGCTCGAGCGCCCGCGCCGGGTCGGCCTCGGGCAGCGATTCGAACTCGGGGACGTCACCGGCCGGCTCGAGCTCCGCGGTCGGGAGCAGGGCCGCGTCCCCCCCGACCAGGCGCCGGTAGGCGCCGGCGAAGGCGCGGATCGCCTCCTCGTGGGCACCCGCCGCGCGCATCTTGTCCTGGGCCTCACGCAGGCCGTCGTCGGTCATGGCTGCATTGTGGAGGATTCCCCGCGCCACGGTCCGGCCACCCGCTCTGAGCTGAGACGATGTTTACAACCGGCCGCCAGCAGCAAGCATCCAGGTCATGGAGTCACGAGAGATCCCCCGGCTGGGCACCAGCGTCAGCGTCATCGGACTGGGCACCTGGCAACTGGGCGCCGACTGGGGCGACGTCGATCCCGACGCCGCCCGGGCCACCCTGGACGCGGCCTACACGGCCGGCGTCACCTTCTTCGATACCGCCGACGTGTACGGAGACGGCCGCAGCGAGCAGTTCTGCGGCGCACTGAAGGCCGAACACCCCGAGGTGTTCGTGGCCACCAAGATGGGGCGGCGGGTCGAACAGGTCGCGCTGAACTACAACCGCGAGAACTTCCTGGCCTGGAACCGGCGCTCGCGCGAGAACCTCGGCCAGAGCCGGCTGCAGCTCGTCCAGCTGCACTGCCCGCCTGACGATGTCTTCACCGACCGGGGCACCTATGAGGCCCTGGACGAGATGGTCGACCACGGCCTCATCGAGCACTACGGCGTCTCGGTCGAGACGTGCGCACAGGCGCTGGAGGCGATCGCCCGCCCCCACGTGGCGACGGTGCAGATCATCCTCAACTGCTTCCGGCTCAAGCCCCTGGAGGAGGTTCTGCCGGCCGCGCGCAAGGCTGGCGTGGGCATCATCGTCCGCGTACCGCTGGCCTCGGGCCTGCTCACCGGCCGCTACGACGAGAACACGCGCTTCGCCGCCGATGACCACCGCAACTACAACCGCACCGGTGAGGCCTTCGACGTCGGCGAGACGTTCGCCGGCGTCCCGTTCGAGGTCGGCCTGCGAGCCGTCGAGGAGCTGCGCGAGCTCGTCGACGAGGGGACGACGCTGGCCCAGTTCGCCCTGCGCTGGGTGATCGACCAGGCCGGCGTGAGCACCGTCATCCCGGGTGCCCGCAACCCCGAGCAGGTCACGCAGAACGTCTCCGCGGCCGAGCTGCCGCCGCTGCGGGCCGCGCAGCGCGACGGCGTGCAGGCGATCTACGACCGCCACATCCGCGACCACGTCCACGATCGCTGGTGAGCTGCGGCCCGCAGGCTCAGCCCCGGCCGCGGTGCGCCGCGGGCGCGGGCGTCAGCCCTGCCCGTAGTAGGCGCCGGGGCCGTGCTTGCGCTCGTAGTGCTTGTCGACCACGTACCGGGCCAGAGGCCCGGCCTCGGGGTTGAGCGCCACGGTGAGCAGCGCCATCTGGGCCAGCGACTCGAGCGTGACCGCCGCCTTGACCGCCGCCTCGGGACTCGCTCCCCAGGCAAACGGCCCGTGGCCACGGACCAGGGCGGCGGGGATCTCGCCGAAGCGCCCGTCGACGGTCTCGATCAGCACCGTCCCGGTCGCGCCCTCGTAGTCCTCGGCCACCTCGTCGGGGGTCAGCTGCCGGGTGACCGGGACGGGCTCGCCGGAATGGTCGGCGTGGGTGGTTCCCAGCACGGGGATGGCCCGCCCGGCCTGCGCCCACGCGGTGGCCCAGGGAGAGTGAGTGTGAACGATGCCGCCCAGCTGCGGCGCGGCCCGGTACAGGGCCAGATGGGTCGGCGTGTCGGTCGACGGGCGCCGCCCGTCGTCGACCAGGGGCTCTCCGGACTCGAGGTCGATCAGCACCATGTCCTGCGCGGTCATCGACTTGTAGTCGACCCCGCTGGCCTTGATCGCCATCGTCCCCGACTCACGGTCAAGCCCCGACACGTTGCCCCAGGTGAGGGTGACCAGCCGGTGCTCGGGCAGGGCGAGGTTGGCGGCCAGAACGGCGGCCTGCAGCTCATCGCGGCTCTGCGCCCCGGCCACGATCAGATCTCCTCGTAGTCGAGCTCGAGCAGCTCGGCGAAGGCCCGCCAGCGCCCGGCGTGCTCGCCGAGCGTGGTGACGAAGTGGTGCGGGCCGCCGAAGCGCAGCCAGTCGTCCATGAACGCCTCCATGCCCGCGTCGGGCCGCAGGTGGAAGCTGTGCATCTCGACATGGGGCAACTCCGGGGTGTCGAGCACCTCCCCGTGGCCGACGAGCAGGCGGTAGTAGTCGCCCTCGATCGGAATCAGCGCGGCGGTCGTGGCCCGGCCCGGCTCGGCCGCGAACACCGGCGTGGGCGGGTTGTCCAGGCCACCGATGCCGAGCGGGCGGTCGATCAGGCGCACCGGGCGGTCCGAGCGGGCCACCTTCCAGTTGCCCTCCCCCATGTGGCTGATGAGGATCGAGTCGCGCGCCCAATCCATCGCGTACATCTCGGAGAAGTGCGCGTCCCCGATCATCGCCTGCGCGGCGATCATCAGCATCGCCGTGTTGGTGTCGCCCTCGGCCGCGAACGCGTAGCCGTCGGCCATCAGGTTCGAGGCGGCGAGGATGGGCAGCTGACGGAAGCGGCCGTCCCCGCCGATCGCGTCGAAGTGAAACGAGAACCCGGCGTAGCCGCCCTCCTGCATCAGCGCGCGCAGGGCGAGCTCGAAGCGGACTGCGTAGGCGTGGTTCTCCTCGGTGAGCTTGGGGTCCATGGCGAAGCGCTCGCGGTGCTCGGCGATCACCGCCTGCACGTCGGCGTCGCTGACGGCCTGGATGCGGGCGACGATGTGGCCGAGGTCCTGGCTGACCACGGTGGTCCCGATTCGCCGCAGCATCGCCTCGTGGTCGTAGGTGATGTCGCCCATCCCGTTCATCGGATAGCCGATCAGGGCCAGGCGCGAGCGACGCAGGGTCGAGATGGCCAGTGCGGCCCGGGCCCAGTCGCCGAACGAGCCGGCGAACGCGTCAGACTGCCAGTCCCCCGTGATGACCGAGAAGGGGACGTCGGCCCGGACGAGCGCGTTGGCCTGGTCCTGTGCGCCGTGGATGCCCTGGTTGTAGGTCAGGCTGTCCATGTTCCAGTCGGCGGTGATCTCGCGCTCGGGCTGGATGTTGGCCAGCAGCACGGGAACGTTGCGCAGGGTGCGCAGCGCGCGGATCGAGCGCATCGCCGGCCCGTAGGTGAGCATCACGATCATCACCCCGTCGACCCCGTCGGCGAGCAGCTGCGCGCTCAGCGTCTCGATGTCGTCCTGATTGCGGGCCGGGCGCTCGAACACGACCTGGGCGACGCCGGACAGGCGCTCGGCCACCTGGGCGGCGAACCGGGCCTGGTGCTCGGTGATGCCGGGGATCATGTCGTCATAGAGCTCCTGCATGATCCCGAGCAGGCCGATGCGCGGCAGGGTGGTCATGACTGTCTCCTTCTCTGTTCGGTGCGGATGCGCTTGAGGTCGTGCAGCAGATCGACCTGCGTCTGCCCGAGCGTCTCGTACAGGCGGCGGTAGATCGCGTAGACGCCGTCGTAGACCGCGCCGGCCACGGGGTCGGGCTCATAGGTGCGCGCGTCACCGGGACGGGTGGCCCGCACGGCCTCGCCGATGTCGGCGAACCGCCCGGCCGCGACCGCGCCGAACAGGGCCGACCCCCGGGCCGGGATCTCGCTGGAGGCGGGAACCCGCACCCGGCGACCGCTCACGTCGGCGAACAGCTGCATGGTCAGCGGGCTCTTCTCGGCGATCCCCCCGCAGGCCACGATCTCGTGCAGCGCGACCCCGTGCTCGTCGAAGTTGTCCATGATGCGGCGGTTGCCGAAAGCGATCGCCTCCAGCAGCGCGCGGTAGATCTCCACCGGTGAGCTCTGCAGCGTGAGCCCGAAGATGGCGCCGGCGAGGTCCGCGTCGGCGAGGATCGAGCGGTTGCCGTTGAACCAGTCAAGCGCGACCAGGCCCGTCGATCCCGGGGCCAGCGCACCGGCGCCGGACTCGAGCTCGGTGAAGGCGTCGGGTCCCCGGCCCAGCGTGCGCACGAACCAGGCGAGCATGTCGCCGACCGCGGGCTGGCCGGCCTCATACCCCCACAGCCCGGGCAGGATCCCGTCGCGGGCCACCCCCGTGATGCCGGGCAGGCGCACCTCGCTCTCGCCCAGCACCATGTCGCAGATCGAGGTGCCGATCACGCTGACGAACACGCCGGGACGATCCACCCCCGCGCCCGGCACCGACACGAACGAGTCCACGTTGCCGACCGCGACTGCGGTCCGCTCGGCCAGCCCCATCGCTCGCGCGCGCTCGGGCATGAGGTCCCCCGCCCGCGTGCCGAGCGCGACGAATTCGGTCCCGAGCTTGGCCGCGGGATCGCCGAACCCCGGATACGCGGCCTCGAAGTACTCGCGCGAGGGCAAGCCCTCATCGGGCGACCACATCGCCTTGTAGGCGGCGGTGCAGCTCTGGCGGCACTCGCGGCCGGTGAGATGCCAGATCACCCAGTCGGTGGCCTCGACAAAGGCGGCCGTGGCGTCGAACACCTCGCGATCCTCGAGCCAGATCTCGATCAGCTTCGGGAAGTACCACTCCGACGAGATGCGCCCGCCGTAGCGCGAGAGGAACTCCTCGCCGCGCTCGAGCGCCACCTCGTTCAAGCGGTCCGCCACAGGTTGGGCGGCATGGTGCTTCCACAGCTTCGGCCACGCGTGGGGACGGCGGCGCCACTGCTCGTGCTTACACAGCGGAACGCCTTGCCGATCGACCGGCAGCACCGTGCAGGACGTGAAATCGATGCCCATCCCAACGACCTGCGACGAGTCCACGCCCGCCGCTGCGACGACCTGAGGCACCGCCTCCTCGAGCACCGTCACCCAGTCATCAGGATCCTGCAGCGCCCAGTCGGGGCCGAGCGGCTCGCCGCTGGCCGCGAGCTCACGATCGATCACTCCGTGGGGATATCGCACGACCTCGATCGCGCGCTCCTCGCCGGTGCTCAGATCGAGCAGAAGTGCGCGCCCGGACTCCGTGCCGAAGTCGACGCCGATCGCGTACGAATGCGCGCTCACGAAGCGGCTGGCGGCGGCGTGCCGCCGCCGCTCGCGCCAGCGCCCTCGCCCTCACCGGGAGTGGCGCCCCCGCTGCTGGCCGCCGGGGTGACGCCGCCTTTGGCGGCTCTCGCGGCGAGCCGCGCCCGCCGGTACTCCTCGACGACGATCTCGTTGAGCTCATCCACTGAGGTCTCGGCCGTAGGCTTGTCCAGGGCGATCACGCCGTCCGCGATCAGGCTGACGCGATCGCAGGCCGCGAACACGTGCGCATAGTTGTGCAGGATCATGATGATCGAGACGTTCCCCTCTTCCTTCAGGCGCGCGATCAGGTCGAGGATCATCCCGCCCTCCTTCGCCCCCATCGCGGCAAGCGGCTCGTCGAGCAGCAGGATGTCGGCGTCACCGGAGACCGTCCGCGCGACCGCGATCGCCTGCCGCTGGCCTCCGGACAGCCGGGCGACCGGCAGGTTGATGTGCGGGATGTTGATGCCGATGTCGTCCAGTGCCGCACGCGACTTGCGGCGCATCAGGCGGAAGTTGACGAACGGCAAGGGTCTTTGCACCGGTTCACGGCGCAGGAACAGATTCTGGTACACCGAAAGCTGGTCGATCAGGGCCAGGTCCTGATAGACGGTGTCGATCCCGTGGCTGCGCGCCTCGATCACGCTCTTGGGCGCATATGTCTCGCCCTTGCACCACATCGTTCCCGCATCGGGCTTGTGGAAGCCGCACAGGATCTTGATCAGCGTCGACTTGCCGGCCCCGTTGTCGCCGAGCAGGCCGAGCACCTCGCCCTTGCGGAGATGCAGGTTGACATCACGCAGGGCGACGGTCGGACCGAAGCGCTTTGCGATGTGCTCGACGCGCAGCACATCATCCGGAGCCGATACCGGCCCGACGACGCGCTCGGGTGCGGAGATCTGCTCATCCATGGCCTGACCCCGATCGGATTCGCCGGACAACGACGTTCAGCGACATCGCAATGATCACCGCGATCCCGAGATAGAAGAAGTAATAGTTGGCACTGACGCCCTTGATGATCAGACCATCCTGGAGGATCCCGATGAACAGCGCTCCGATCAGCGCCCCGACGATGGTTCCTTCGCCACCGGTCATCAGTGTCCCGCCGATGATCGCCGCGGCGACGAAGATCAGCAGCAGCGCGTTGGATCCGGACGGATCCGGAGTCGCGCTGGTCGTCCGCACGACCTCGAGGACCCCGACGAAACCGGCGAGCAGCGCGGACAGCATGAAGTTCCGGATGATGATCTGACGGGTGCGGATGCCGGCTTCGGCCGACGCCACACGGTTTCCCCCGACGGCGACGGTGTACAGACCCCACCGCGTAAACGACAGAATGACCTGCAGCACGATCACTATCCCGATCGCCCAGATCAGCTCGGAATAGGTTCCCCCACCGAAGATCTGCTGGAAGCTCGTAAGGCCGACGGTCTCGGTCCCCGGCACCGGGGAGACAGGGGTGGAGTGCGAGATGATCAGGGTCAGCCCGTCAAGCGTGAACAGCATCCCCAGCGTGGTGACGAATGACGACATCCCGACGTAGGCGACGAAGAAGCCGTTGATCGCGCCGATCACGACGGCCACGATCAGCGCGCCGATGAGGCTCGGATACAGGCCGATGCCAAGACCATCGAGCTTGTCCCAGACGAACGGGATGAACAGGTAGATCGCCCCGACCGACAGGTCGATCTCCCCGAGGATCATCACGAAAACCTCGCCCGCGGCCACGATCGCGACCGGCGCGAAGTACGGCAGCAGCGTCTTGAAGTTGTCGCTGCTGCCGAAGCGGCTCGAGCTCGCCACGAAGTACAGCAACGTCACCAGCGTGACGAGAATGATGCTGCCCTCGCGCAGCGCCAGGAACTTGCGGATGAAGTCGACGATGGTCGCGCCGAGGGACCGGCTGGCTGCCGGGCCCTCGGCGGGAGGTGTCGTCGGCTTTTCCGTCTCGGACGTAGCTGTCATTGCGGGCGATACCTCCAGACGACCTTGGTCGCGTCCGTACTAGCTCTTCTGCACGCCGGCCGTCGTGGAGGTTCCCTCGTAACGGCTCTTGGTGCTGTTGTACGGGCCAACCGTGCTCTTGGTGAGGAACTTCAGGCCCGAGTTGACGTCCGCCATACCGGTCAGCGTCTGTGACACGTTGTACATGTACAGCTCCAGAATCGGCAAGAAGCCCTGGAGGTAGGGCTGCTGATCGATGGTGAAGTCGATCTGATCCTGCGCGAGCAGCTTCTGCGTGACCGGGGTGAGGTCATAGCCGCCGCCCTTGACGCCCTTGCTGCGGAGGTTGTGCTTCTGGATCGTCTGCGCGAGGCTCTGCGTGCTGCCGGCGTCCACCGCGAAGTAACCCTTCGTGTTCGGGTTTCCGACCGAATAGGCGTCGATCTTCGTGAGCTCGCCCGGAACGTCGGCTCCGGTCGCCACGACGTGCGTCTTGATCGACGGATGCTTCTTCAGCGTCGCAAGCGCACCGTCGATGCGTGGCTGGATGTTCAACGCCCCGGGGGTGGCGATGAACAGCACCACGTCGCCCGAGGGCACGAGCTCGGCGATGTGGTTGCCCATCTCCTGGCCGGAGACGAACAGGTCCTGACCGATGTAGGCGAGCCGGTTGTTGCCGGCGGCGTCGGCGTTGTAGGCGACGACCGGAATCCCCTGGGCGATCGCCTTGTCCGTGGGCGAGTTGAAGGCGTGCAGGTCCACCAGAGCGACGCCGATACCGTTACTGCCGGCGCTGATGGCGCTGTTGAACGCGTTGACCATCTCGTTGACGTTGCTGGTCTGCGAACCGGTCCACTGGTACGAGCAACCCAGCAGCTTGCAGGCGTCCGCGGCACCGCTCTGGGTGGGGGTGAAGAACGGATTCGTGGTCACGTGGTTGACCAGCGTGAACTTGTACGACTTGCTCGATCCGAAGATGCCGCCCGCGGCACTGCCACCGCCGCTGGACGCCGACGCCGACGTGGTTCCGCTCGAGCTCGAGCTCGAGCCGCCGCAGGCCTGCAGGGCGAGAGCGGCGATGCCCGCCGCGCCACCCGTCAGCGCAGCACGGCGCGTGACCTGGTGCCACTTGGTCTCGGGGTTCTCCCCGTTGCGCTTGGCGTCGCGCGCTTCGTCCCATTCCAGACGCTCGATGGCGTCACCAAGGACATCGTGATCGGACATACGACCCTCCTCCTGTCTCTCTCTGACCGGCTAACGCGGCTACCGTCTCAGACGCGCGTCCGCCTGTCCACTGATATTAACCGAGGGTAAAGCGGGCGTTCCTACGGATGTACGTCCGTGCCCCCTCTGTCTTGCGGCGGGCGGCATGTTAGCGATCACATCAACGGCGTGTCAACGCCATCGGTGACCACCGGTCACGGTGCCCAACGCCATCGGTGACCACCGGTCACGGTGCCGGGGCGGTGCTGGCGCGAACGACGAGCGACGGCGCGATCTGGGCCCCGGCGGGCAGGCCCCGGCCGGATTGAGCGGCCTCGATGGCGCCGATCAGGATGCGCAGGGACAGGCTCCCCAGCTCACCGAAGTCCTGGCGCACGGTGGTCAGCGGTGGCGTGAAGTAGGGCGCCTCGGGAATGTCGTCGAAGCCGACCACGCTGACGTCCTCGGGAATCCGGCGGCCGGCTTCGTGCATCGCCCGCAGCACCCCGAGGGCCATCTGGTCGTTGGCCACGAACACCGCCGTCACCTCGGGATCGGCGGCGAGCTCGCGACCGTGGGCGTAGCCCAGCGGAGCGCCCCAGTCGCCGCGGTGCACAGGCGGAACGTCGGCGCCGGCCGCATGCAGGACCTCGCGCCAGGCCTGTTCGCGCTGCCCGGCCTCCAGCGACTCCCGCGGTCCGGCGACGTGGTGCACGGTGCGATGACCGAGCTCGAGCAGGTGCCGGGTGGCGGCGGCGGCGCCCTGCAGCTGATCGACGGCGACGACGGGCACGCCGTGCCCGGGACCACCCTGCACGGCGACCAGGGGCACGTCCGCCGAGGCGTGCAGCAGCGCCTGGGCGGTCTCATCCTCGGAGACGATGACCAGGATGCCCTCCACCGCCTGCAGACGCAGCCGGTCCACCGCCTCGTCCACGGAACTGCGGTCCAGGGCCCGCAGGCTGGCCACGATGATGAAGTAGTCCGCCGCGTGGGCGGCGCGCTCGATGCCGAACAGCGTCGAGGCGGGGCCGTACAGCGTCGTGTCGAAGCTGACCACGCCGAGCGTCTTGGAGCGGCCGGTGACCAGCGCACGCGCGATCGAGTTGGGGCGGTAGCCGAGCTCGCGCATCGCGGCGTTGACGCGCTCGCGCGTCTCCGGGCTCACGTGCCGGCTGCCGTTGATGACGCGCGAGACCGTCTGATGAGACACCCCGGCCAGACGGCCGACGTCCGCCATCACGGCAGCGCGACGCGGGCGTGCGATCGGGCGCCCGCGACCCTCGCTGTCCATCTCTCTCCTCTCCACCGCGTTCCTCGCCCCCGGGTCGCTCCGGACCGGACGGGCGGCGAGCCGCGGGCATGTTAACGCTAACGGGCGCCCTCCCGTCAAGGGGACCGAGCGGTAACGTTCCCCGCGCCATCGAGAGAGAAGAGGGTGCATGCTGAAGACCAGTCTCGGTATCTGGGCCTTTGGGCCGATGATCACCCGTTTCGTGCCGGGGGGCTATCAGCCCGAGCACGACTACACCGTCGAGCCCGTGGCCGACAAGGTCCACCGGGCCGTCACCGGCCTGGGCGATCTGATGGACGGCTACGAGTTCCACTATCCCAACGAGCTCTCCGAGGACAACCTCGACGCCGTGCGCTCGGCCCTGGGCGACGACCACGACATCTTCTGCATCGCCGGCGGCCTGCACCTGGACCCCCGCTTCGCGCACGGTGGACTGGTCAACCCCGACCCCGCGCTGCGCGCCGCCGCCCGCGGCGTGCTCGCCGATGCCGCGGCCTTCGCCGGCTCGCTCGGGGCGAACCTGATCGTCTGGCCCGGCGGCGAGGGCTACAACTATCCCTTCCAGTCCGGCTACGCCGACGCGTGGAAGTGGCTGATCGAGGGGCTGGGCGAGACCGCCGCCGAGTGTGAGCGCCACGGGATCACGCTGCTGCTCGAGCACAAGAACTCCGAGCCGGCGATGAAGATCCTGATGCGCAACATCGGCATGTGCCTGCACGTGATCCACAAGCTGCGCGAGAACGGCCAGCGCAACGTCAAGGTCAACATGGACTGGCAGCACCTGATCATGAACGGCGAGCACCTGCCCGAGTACGCCGCGCTGCTCGCCGCCGAGGGAGTCCTCGGGCACCAGCACGCCAACTCGGGCTGGGGCACGTTCGACGACGACAACATGGTCGGCGCCACCGCGTTCATGGAGACGCTGGAACTGGCCCTGGAGCTACGGCGCTGCGGCTACGGCTCGGCGGGCGAACGGCTCGGCTTCGACCTGTATCCCTACACCGAGGACCAGGTCGGGGCGGTGCGGCGCTCGGTCCTGCAGTGGCGGTTCATCGACTCGGTGGCGGCGCGGATCGACGAGCCGGCGCTGCGCGAGGCGCAGGGACGCAAGGACGCCGTGCGGGCCTACGAGCTCGTCTACGCGGCGCTGGGCGCCGAGAGCTGAGCGTCCCCCGGACACGATCGCGAGGTCGCTGGTGAGCCCGTGCTGATCGGCCTGGACGTCGGGACCACGTCGGTCAAGGGCGTGGCCATCGACGAGCAGGGCGCGGTGCTCGCCGTCGCCGCGGCCGACTACCCGCTGGCCACCCCGCAGCCGGGATGGGCCGAGCAGGACCCCGAGGACTGGTGGCAGGCCAGCGAGACGGTCCTCGCCGTGCTGCGCGAGCGCGCCGGCGCCCCGGACGCGATCGGGCTCTCGGGCCAGATGCACGGCCTCGTCGCGCTCGACGCCCAGCAGCGCGTGCTGCGGCCCGCGATCCTCTGGAACGACCAGCGGACCGCGCGCGAGTGCGCGGAGATCGAGACCCGGATCGGCCTGCAGCGGCTGATCGCGCTGACCGGCAACCGTGCGCTGCCCGGCTTCACCGCCCCCAAGCTGCTGTGGCTGCGCCGCCATGAGCCCGACGTCTACGCACGGATCGCCACGGTGATGCTGCCCAAGGACTACGTGCGTCTGCGGCTCACCGGCCGTATCGCCACCGAGGTCTCCGACGCGTCGGGAACGCTGCTGCTCGACGTGGCCGCGCGGCGCTGGAGCGAGGAGGTGCTGGCCGGGCTCGAGCTCGATCCCGGGATGCTCCCCGAGCTGCTCGAGTCCCCGCAAGCGGCCGGCGAGCACCAGGGGGTTCCCGTCGCCGCCGGCGCCGGCGACCAGGCCGCGGGAGCGACCGGGGTCGGCGTCACGCGGCCGGGCCCGCTGTCGGTCGTGCTCGGCACCAGCGGGGTCGTGTTCGCCGCCGACGAGCGCTTCCGCCCCGACCCCGAGGGCCGGCTGCACGCCTTCTGCCACGCATCACCCGACCGCTGGCACGTGATGGGCGTGATGCTGTCGGCGGCGGGCTCGCTGGCCTGGGCCCGCGACACGCTGGCGCCGGGGGTTGCCTTCGACGCGCTGCTGCCGGACGCCGGGCGCTGGGCGCCGGGGGTCGAGGGCCTGACCTTCTTGCCCTATCTCAACGGCGAGCGCACCCCGCACGCCGATCCGCAGGCCCGCGGGGCGTTCGTCGGCCTCTCCCTGCGCCACGACCGCGCGGCGATGCTGCGGTCCGTCCTGGAGGGCGTCGCCTTCGGGCTGCGCGACGGCCTGGACCTGATCCGCGGGCTCGGCGTCCCGGCGCCGTCCGGACGGGTGACCGGGGGCGGCGCGCGCAGCGATCTGTGGTTGTCGATCCTGGCCTCGGTGCTCGAGCTGCCGCTCACCCGGGTCGCGGTCAGTGAGGGGGCGGCGTTCGGAGCCGCCCTGCTCGGGGGCGTGGCGGCGGGCGTGTGGCCGGACGTCGACGCGGCGGGCGTCGCCACCGTCCGCAGCGGCGAGACGATCGAGCCGGTGGCCGCGTGGATCGAGCCCTACCGCGAGGCGGCGGCGCGCTTCCGTGGCCTGTACCCCGCCCTGCGCGACGCGCGCCCCGCCCCGCCGCTCTAGAGCAGGTGCGCGCCCGGACCGGGCGTGACGACGACGGCCTGCGGCGGCGGCTCGGCGCCGGGCGGCAGCAGGCCCAGGACGTGGCCGCCGAAGCCCCCGCCGACGATCCGGGCTCCGATCGCTCCCGCGTCGCGCAGCCGCTCGACGGTCGCCTCGACGGCGGGCGTCGAGATGGCAAAGTCGTCGCGCAGGCTGGCGTGCGAGGCGTCGAGCAGCCGGCCGACCGCGACCAGATCGCCCCGGGCCAGCGCCTCCACCGTCTCGCGCACGCGCTGGTTCTCGGTGATCACGTGGCGGGCGCGCGCGTCCAGCGGGGCGGGCAGGCGGGCGACGTCGGCCGGCGTGGCCGCGCGCAGGCTGTCGATCTCGAGCGCCGCGCAGGCCTGCGCACACTCCTCGCGGCGGCGGTTGTAGCCCTCCGCGCCCGGCTCGCCGCCGGCGTTGACGTGGGACTGACCGGAGTCCAGGGTGACCAGCGTGTGATCACGCAGGGCGAGTGCGACCGGCGTCACGGACAGCGTTTGGAAGTCGATCTCCAGGGCGTGATCGGGGCGCCCGCACAGGGAGGCGATCTGGTCCAGCAGGCCGGTCCGCGCGCCGACCCACTCGTTCTCGACCCGCGAGCAGATCTTGGCCAGGGCGATCGGCTCGGGGACCTGCGCCCGCGCGATGGCCAGCAGGGCGAGGCAGAGCGCCCCCTCCAACGCCGCCGAGGACGACAACCCCGAGCCGCGCGGGACCGAGCCGGTGATGCGCAGCCGCGCGCCGGTCAGTGACGCTCCCGCCGCCGACAGCTCGGCCACCGCTCCGCGCGCGAACGCGCGCCAGCCGCGGGCCGGCTCGGGACCGTCCAGCGCGAAGTGGTCATGCGCGTCGAGATCGACGGCGTAGACCTCGACGGTGCCGGCCTGTCCGGGCCAGGCGGTCACCGTCACCCCCTCGCTGATCGCGAAGGGCAGGGCCAGGCCCTGGTTGTAATCGGTGTGCTCCCCGATCAGGTTGACCCGGCCGGGGGCGAACGCGGTCACGGCATCAGCCATGCCGAGCACCCCGCGGACGGGCCGGCGCAGACATTTGTCCGCGGATCCGGGCGCTGGCGGGGCGCGCCAGTAGTCTCCCCCTGACCATGATCCGCGTCATTCTCGCTCAGCCGCGGACGTGGTGTCGGCCATGACCCTTCGCTGGGGCATCCTCTCCACGGCCCGCATCAACGACAAGTTCCTCGCCGGCTGCGCCGCGTCCGATGAACTGAAGGTCGTCGCCGTGGCCAGTCGCGAGGGCGAGCGCGCCCGCGCGTACGCCGCCGAACACGGCATCGACCGCGCGCACGACGGCTACGACGCGCTGCTGGCCGATCCGGAGGTCGACGCGATCTACATCCCGCTGCCCAACGCCCTGCACCTCGAGTGGACCGAGCGTGCGCTGCGCGCGGGCAAGCACGTGCTGTGCGAGAAGCCGATGGGCCGCCGTGCCGCGGCCGTCGCCGCCGCCTTTGACCTCGCCGAGCAGCAGGGCCTGATCCTGTGCGAGGCGTTCATGTTCCGCCATCACCCGCAGACGCTGCGGGTGGCCGAACTGGTCGCCGCGGGAGCCATCGGCCCGTTGCGCCTGATCCGCGCGAGCTTCAGCTTCCCGCTCACCGACCCCGGCGACGTGCGGCTGGCCACGGCCCTGGACGGCGGCTCGCTGATGGACCTCGGCTGCTACTGCGTCAGCGGCGCACGGATGCTCGGCGGTGAGCCCGAGCGCGTCACCGGGCAGCAGGTGCTCGGCGGCGACGGGGTCGATGTCGCCTTCGTGGGCACGATGGTCTTCAGCGGCGGAGTCACCGCGCACTTCGACGCCGGTTTCTGCTCCGCCGTCCGCTCCGAGCTGGAGGTCACCGGCGAGCACGGCTCGCTGCGCGTCGCCGACCCCTGGCACTGTCGCAACTCCGGCATCGAGCTGTGCACGGAGGCCGGCGCCGAGCAGATCCCGGTGCCCCGAGCCGACCCCTACCGTCTGGAGGCCGAGGACATGGCGGCCGCGATCCGCGGAGAGCGCGAGCCGAGGCTCGGCCGGGCCGACGCGCTCGGCCAAGCCGCCGCGATCGAAGCCCTGTACGCGTCCGCTGCCGCCGGCGGCACCCCGGTGTCCCGCCATGGATGACAGCCAGGAGCGCCGTCTGGCCGCCAACGAGGTCGTCTTTCGCGAGGTCAACGAGAGCATCCTGCGCGGGCAGTGGCCGGGTGATGAGTCCAAGACTGTCCAGTTCCGCTGCGAGTGCTCGCGGCTGGGGTGCAACCTGCTGCTCAGCCTCACCGTGGCCGAATACGAGGCGGTGCGCGAACACTCGCGGCGCTTCGTGCTCATCGACGGGCACGAGATACCCGAGATCGAGAAGGTGGTCGAACGCCGGGGCGGCCACGTGATCGTCGAGAAGACCCATGAGGCCGCGAAGGTGGCGCGGCGGACCGACCCTCGCAGTTAGGGCCGCGGCGGCGGTCCGACCGTCGCCGGTGGCGCCGGATCAGGCCGGCCGGCGGGTCCGCCAGAGGGCGACGCCGCGCGGGCGGTGACGGTGAAACCGCGTCTCGCCGCGACCGGTCGGGCCATGGCGCAGGCTGCCCCGGATCACCACCGGGGTGCGGTTGCGGGCCCGCGCGCGGGTCAGGGGGAAGCGCATCCGGATCTCGGTGCCACCCTCCGCCCGGGGAGCGATCCACATCTCGTCGGCCATCTGGGCGATCAGGGCCAGCCCGAGCCCAAGCCCCGGGGTGTCGGCGTGGGCGCGCATGCCGCACCCCTGGTCGCCGATCAGAACCCAGATCTCGCCCTCGGCCAGCGCGGCGGTGACGAGGACCTCGCCCTGCCCGGACCGGTAGCCGTGCACGATCGCGTTGGTCACCGCCTCGGACACGGCCAGGCGGATCGCCTCGATCTGGCCGGCATCCGCGCCGGCCCGCTCGGCGAAGTCGGCCACCGCGTGTCGTGCGCTGCCGACCGCCACGGGCTCAGCTGCGAAGGTGACGTTCAGAGGAGCCGGTTGAAGGTGCACACGGTCAGGTCTACCCATCCTGAGGAGTGTGTACGCGCACGGAGACGCGGACGGCGCTCCGTGGCGGCCACCGCCCCGCGCCCGGGCGGGAGAGGCTCACCGGGCGGCCCGGAAGATCCGCAGCCACCGGCGCCCGAGCCGCAGCGCAGGCAACCCCGAGCCCGCGGCACGCCCGTCTCCGAGCGAGGCCAGCCGGCTGTGGGCCTCAAGGCACTGCGGATCAACCCCGAGCGCCGCGCAGTAGGCGGACGTGGCGTCCTGGGAGCGGCCCGCGGCCAGGGCGACCGCACCCACGGCGAGGTGGGGCCCGGACTCGCCGGGAGCCAGGACCCGGGCGCGCTCGGCGGCCTGATGGGCCTCGGGCAGCCGGTCCTTGAGCACGGCCAGGCAGCGGGCCAACCGGGCGTGGGCCCGCCAGGACTGCGGGGCCGCGCGGGTGGCGTCCTGCGCGGCGCTCGCCGCCTCCATGTCCTGGCCGAGCGCCTCCAGCGCGAGGCTGGACAGGTGGTGGGGCTCCTCGGCGTGCGGGTCCAGCGCGCCGGCGGTCTGGGCGGCCTGCAGGGCGGCCCGGGCTCGCCCGACCCCCAGCTGGGCCCGGGCCGATAGGCACCAGGCCGCCGGATCGCGCGGGGCGGCCGCGACCGCCTCCTGGGTGGCCAGGGTGGCCTCGGACCAGCGTCCGAGATCGCAGAGGGTCTGCGCGCGCTCCAAGGGAGTGGGCTCGGGGCGCGAGTCCCGGTTAAACGACGGGAGCACAGCATCGGGCACGGTCGACATCTCAGAGCTCATCCTTGTCTCGTCGGGGAACCGGGCGTCAAGGCCCGCCGTCGTGGGGGGCGGCGCGCGGCGCGCCGAAACGTCCCCCTTGCCTGCCCTGTCGCTATCGGGAGCAACCGACCGGTTTGCGCACCGAAGGGGAGAAAAACGGACAGACGTCCATCCCAGGCCGGGAGCCGCCCGCTGCGGTCACCCGGAGCGCCCGGGCGTCGGGGTTCTTGCCGTCGCCCGTGAGCTCGTCACAACCTTGCCACAAGTTTGTCAAGGTTGGGCTACCATCTCCCGGATGCGTGACTACCTCACCGCGATCCGCGAACGGACCATCGTCTTTGACGGCGGCATGGGCGCCACCCTCGAGCAGTACGACCTGAGCCTCGAGGAGGACTACCGCCTGCCCGGGCGCTGCCATGAGGCGCTGGTGCTCAACCGGCCCGACGTGATCGAGCAGCTGCATCGCGCGATGCTGGACGCCGGCGCCGACGTGCTGGAGACCGACACCTTCCAGGCCTCGCGGCTCAAGCTCTCGGAGTGGGGCCTTGAGGATCACACGCGCGAGATCAACGTCAAGGCGGCGGAGATCGCGCGCCGGGCCGCGGGCGCGGACCGCTTCGTGGCCGGATCGATCGGCCCCACGGGCTTTCTGCCCGCGTCCGACGATCCGACGCTCGGGCAGATCGGCTTCCGCGATCTCGTCACCGTCTTCACCGAGCAGGCGGGCGGCCTGATCGAGGGCGGCGCCGACCTGATCATCATCGAGACCGCGCAGGACATCCTCGAGGTCAAGGCGGCCATCTTCGGCGCGCGCGAGGCGATGCAGGCGCTGGACCGGCGGGTCCCGATCCAGTGCAGCGTCTCGCTGCTGCCCAACGGCGGCAAGATGCTCCTCGGCACCGACATCAGCGCCGTGCTGGCCACGCTGGAGGCGCTCGAGGTCGACGTGATCGGCCTGAACTGCTCGACCGGCCCCGAGGACATGCGCGACGCGATCCGCTTCCTGGGCGAGAACAGCTCGGTCCCCGTGCACTGCATCCCCAACGCCGGCCTGCCGCTCCAGGGCCCCGACGGCGAGACGATCTTCCCCGAGGAGCCCGAGCCGCTGGCCCGGACGCTGGGCGAGTTCGTCGAGCGCTACGGGGTCTCGATCGTCGGCGGCTGCTGCGGCACGACCCCGGATCACATCCGGGCGATCGCCGACCGGGTCAGCGGGCACGCCCCGGCGGCTCGGCCCCAGCGCCGGCCGATCCACGTCAGCTCGATGATCGCCGCCACGCCGCTGACCCAGGATCCCGCGCCCACGCTGGTCGGCGAACGGGTCAACTCGCAGGGTTCGCGCAAGGCCAAGGAGATGCTGCTGGCCGACGACTACGACGGGCTGCTCACGGTCGCCGAGGACCAGGTCGCCGGGGGCGCCCATGTGCTCGACGTCTGCGTCGCGCTCACCGAGCGCCAGGACGAGTCGGCGCAGATGAGCCAGGTGGTCAAGCGGATCTCGCTGAGCCAGCCTGCCCCAATCCAGGTCGACTCGACCGAGCCCGAGGTGATCGAGGCGGCCCTGGAGCACATCCCGGGGCGCGCGATCGTCAACTCGGTCAACCTCGAGGCCGGCCGCGACAAGCTTGACCGCGTCGTGCCGATCGTGCGTGCGCACGGCGCCGCGCTGATCGCGCTGACCATCGACGAGGAGGGGATGGCCAAGACGGCGGAGCGCAAGCTCGAGATCGCCCGCCGGATCCGCGACCTGTGCTGCGAGGAGCACGGGCTCGAGCCCGAGGCGCTGATCTTCGACTGCCTGACCTTCACCCTGACCACGGGCGATCCCGAGTGGCGACCCAGCGCGCTGGCCACGATCGACGGGATCCGCGCGATCAAGGAGCAGCTACCCGGCGTCAAGACCTCGCTCGGCGTCTCCAACGTGTCCTTCGGGGTCGGGTTGCCCGCCCGCAGCGTCCTGAACAGCGTCTTTCTGCACCACTGCGTGCAGGCCGGCCTGGACCTGGCCATGGTCAACCCCAATCACATCACCCCGTACGCCGAGATCACCGAGCAGGAGCGCGAACTCGCCGATGACCTGGTCTTCGACCGCCGCGAGGACGCGCTGGAGCGGTTCATCGCCCACTTCGAGTCCAAGGGCCCGGCGACCGACGACAGCTCGGCCCAGGCCGACCCGACCGAGGGCATGGAGCCCGAGGAGGCGCTGCACTTCCACATCCTGCGCCGCAAGAAGGAGGGGGTGGAGGACTGGATCGACGCCTGCAACGAGAAGATCGGCGCCGTTCCGACGCTCAACACGGTGCTGCTGCCGGCGATGAAGGAGGTCGGGGACAAGTTCGGCGCCGGGGAGCTGATCCTGCCCTTCGTGCTGCAGTCGGCCGAGGTGATGAAGCGCGCGGTGGCCCGGCTGGAGCTCTACCTGGACAAGCTCGAGGGTTACACGAAGGGCACCGTGGTCATCGCCACCGTGTTCGGCGACGTGCACGACATCGGCAAGTCCCTGGTCAACACGATCCTCACCAACAACGGCTACACGGTCATCGACCTGGGCAAGCAGGTCCCGATCTCGACCATCATCGAGGCGGCCGTCGAGCACGACGCGACCGCGATCGGCCTGTCGGCCCTGCTCGTCTCGACCTCCAAGCAGATGCCCGCCTGCGTGCAGGAGCTGCACCAGCGCGAGCTCCCCTTCCCGGTGCTGATCGGCGGCGCGGCCATCAACCGGAAGTTCGGCCACCGGATCCTGTACCCCAACGGGTCCGAGGGCGACGACATCTACGCGCCCGGGGTCTTCTACTGCAAGGACGCGTTCGAGGGACTGGCCAAGATGGATCAGCTGATCGACGACGAGGCGCGTGAGGCGCTGCTGACCAAGACCCGGGAGGCGGCCCGGATCCTGCGTGAGCAGCCTGCAGCCGAGCCCGACGACGCTCCGCCCACCACGGACGCCAGCGTCCGCAGCCAGGCCCGCACCGATGTGCCCGTCCCCGAGCCGCCGTACTGGGGCGTGCGCGAGCTCGAGGTCGACCTCGACGAGGTCTACCCGCACCTGGACACCCACGTGCTGTTCAAGCTGCACTGGGGCGGGCGCGGGGTCAAGGGCGAGGACTGGACGCGGCTGCTGCGCGACGACTTCCAGCCCCGGCTGGAGCGCATGTGGGCCGAGCAGGACTACCTGCAGCCCCGGGCCCTGCTCGGGTACTTCCCCTGCAACAGCGAGGGCAACGAGCTGATCGTGTGGGACCCGCAGGCCCCCGGTGAGCGCGAGCTGCAGCGGCTCGTCTTCCCCCGCCAGCCGCGCCACGACCGGATCTGCCTGGCCGATTTCTACCGCCCGCGCAATCCGGCCGACCCGTCCGAGGTCGACGTGGTCGCCCTGCAGGCGGTCACCGCCGGCCAGAAGGTCACCGAGCTGATGGCCTCACTGGAGGCAGACGGCGAGTTCGCCGAGCAGCTGTTCGTCCACGGCCTCGGCGTGCAGACCGCCGAGGGCATGGCCGAGTGGGCCCACGCCCGCGCGCGCGCGGAACTGGGCATCGGCCCGGCTCAGGGCCGGCGCTACTCGTGGGGGTATCCCTCCTGCCCGGAGCAGTCCGAGCTGACCAAGGTGTTCGCCCTGCTCGACGCGCCCTCGATCGGCCTGCAGCTGTCCGGCGGCTACGCGGTCGAGCCCGAGCAGTCCACCCTGGCCATCGTCGCCCACCATCCGCAGGCCGTCTACTTCGGGATGCGCAACGGCACCCTGCCGCACAACGAGCGCCAGGCCAGCGACGAGCTGATCGCGGGGACCGACAAGGACCCGACCCGTCTGGGGATCCTGCCCGACGCCGACCCGATCGACCCGACCGGCGGCGATCCCACGGGGTCGTCCGAGGACGAGCCGGCCATGGCCGGGGCCTGAGCGCGGCCGCGGCGGGCCCGCCGGCGGCGGGCCGACGCTCGTCCTTTTCAGCTCTCGGCGTTGGCGGCGCCCGAGCGGCGGGCCGGCGGGCGTGTGCGCGCGGGGAGCTTGACCGGTGCGGCGTGCATCGCCCGCAGGCGCACCTCGCGCCAGGACATCCCCTCCTTGACCAGCGCCGGGGCACCCATCAGCAGGGCCGTGACGACCTCGACGGCCTGCAGGATGACGCCATAGGCCACCCCGGTGCCGTAGCCGACGTGCCAGCCGGTGTGCAGCACGGCAACACAGGCGGCCTGAAAGACCCCCAGGTTGGCCGGGGTGGCGGGCAGGACGGCGGTGATGTTGACCGCGAACAGCACGGCGGCGGCGGCCGCCATTCCCGCCTGGTGGCTGAGGCCCAGCGCGACGAGCAGGATGTAGCAGGACAGCCACTGCAGGGCCCAGGCGGCGAACTGGGCCAGCGCGGCGATCGCCCCGAGCCGGGGCTGGCGGAACACGGCCAGGCCCGCCCGGACCCGGGTCATCGCCCGCCGGGCCTGGTCAAGCACGGTGTACAGGCGGCCAAGGCGCGAGCCCGCGGTCCCGCGCGGGAGCACGATCGGGGCGAGCACGACGAGCACGAGCAGCACGGCCGGGGCGATCGCGGCGATCAGCAGCGCGTTCTGATGGCCGCTGAACAGATCGACCGAGGAGAACATGACCGTACCGAGCACAGCCAGCGCGACGAGGTTGAGCAGCGTCTGGGAGACAAGAGTGCCCAGCACGACGGGCAGGTTCTCGCGGGCGCGGCCGGTACGGCGCGCGACGACGAGGGCGCGCGAGGGCTCACCCAGGCGCGCGGGCAGGGTCGAGGACATGAGCACGCCGATGAACGTCCCCTGCATCGCGTCGGCGAGCCGGACCCGCGCCCGGGGCATCGCCGCGCGCAGGATCGCGTGCCAGGAGAAGGCGCGCATCACCATCGCGCCGCACATCACGGCCAGGCCGAGCAGGACATAGCTCGGGCTCGAGTTGATCAGCGCGTTGGCGATGTTGCTCAGGCCGATCTTGTTCAGGGCGAGGATCGCGAGCAGGATGCCGCCCAGCGAGATGGCGGCCAGGCCCAGGCGCCGGGCGATGGCCACGGCCGGGTTGCGCTGCCGGCCGGCGGGGATCGGCTCCAGGCTGGGCATGCGCCGCGCGGGGACGTGGGGCTTGAGATCGGCGGCCCGGACCCCGACGCGGACCGCGGCCCGCTGCGCGCGACCCACCGGCGCGGGCGTGGCGATCGCGTCGCGGTAGGCCTCCATCACCGACTCGGCCACGTGCGGCCAGGCGAAGCGCTCCACGTCGCGGGCGGCGTTGCGGGCCATCGCGGCCCGACGCTCAGGCTCCTCCCAGAGATCGCGCAGCGTCTCGGCGAGCGCCTGCGCGTCGCCGCGGGGGATGAGCACACCGTCGACGCCGTCGCGCACGACATCGCGGTAGCCGGCGATGTCCGAGGCCACCACCGGCGTCCCGGCCGCGAAGGCCTCGGTCAGCACCATGCCGAAGCTCTCGCCGCCCAGGGAGGGCGCGCACAGCACGTCGGCGTGGGCGAGCTCCTCGCGCTTGATCACGTCCGAGACCTTGCCCAGCATGCGAATGTTGCGGTCGTCGAAGAGCATCGGAGCCATCTCCTCGCGCGTGGGCCCGATCACCGTCAGCTCGCACGGGATGTGCTCGCGCAGCGCCTCGAAGGCGCGCAGCAGCAGCGGCAGGCCCTTGCGTTCGACCGACTGGCCGACGAACACGATGCGCAGCCGGTCACCGGGCCGATGCTGCTCGGCGCGGGCCAAGGCCTGCCCGTCGGTGTGGACCCCGTTGGGGATGATCCGGTAGTGGCCGCCGAACCAGCGCCGCCCCGTCCAGGCCGCGGCCTCGGAGACGGCGATGCGGACGTGCAGCCGGTTGAGCACCCGCCGGGCGCCGATCACGTTGGCGATGCCGTTGGCCATGCGGCTCTCGGAGAAGGAGTGAAAGGTGCCCACCAGCGGAAGCCGGGTCGAGTCGGTGGCCACCCAGCCGGCCAGCGGGGCGACCGGCTCGTGGATGTGAACCACGTCGTAGCCACCGGTGCGCAGCTCGCGATGCAGGGCCGCGACCGAGTACGGCGTGCAGGCGAGGTTGGAGACCGCGCCGTTGGCCTTGAAGCCGACCGTCCGGCCCAGCGAGACCAGGTAGTCGGGTGCCGCCAGCGCCTGCGGACGGGCGCCGCGGTGCAGCACCGCGGAGGCGGTGTCGGGCGGATCGTAGGGAGCCAGCACGCGCACGTGATGCCCCTCGGCGATGAACTGCTCGGCCAGGGCTTCGATGTGCCGCGTCACTCCGCCGGGATACGTCCAGGAGTACGGCGAAACCAAGGCGATTCGCATCCCGTCCATCTTAACCCCTTCCCCGGGCTACCGACAGGGCTTTGAGACCGCGGCGGGTGGCTGGCCTATGATCAGGCCTGCGATGCCCGTCCGGCACTTCGTCAAGTACAGCTTTTTGAAGGTCGATCCGGCCTGGCGCCGGCTCGACCCCGAACAGCGCGCGTCCGACAAGCGCGAGTTCGCGGCGGCGTGTGAGGACTTCGCCGACGGTCACCTGCTGCGCACCTTCTCGCTCGTCGGCACGCGCGGCGACGCCGACATGCTGCTGCTCAGCCAGGCCCAGAACCTCGAGCGCATCCACGAGTTCCACGTCGTCCTGGCCCAGAGCGGGCTGATGAAGTGGTGCTCGATGCCGTATTCGCTGCTGGCCATGACGAAGGCGTCGGAGTACTCCGACGAGTCCCGTCTTGAGGTTCGACCCGGCCACGGCAAGTACCTCTTCGTCTATCCCTTCGTCAAGACCCGGGCCTGGTACGCGCTGCCCGCGCAGGAACGGTGGCGGATCATGCAGGAGCACATCCGCATCGGTCGCGAGTTCCCCTCGATCGATCTCAACACGAGCTACTCGTTCGGTCTCGACGATCAGGAGTTCGTCGTCGCCTTTGAGACCGACGACCCGGGTGCCTTCCTGGACCTCGTGCAGAAGCTGCGCACGACCGAGTCCAGCGCCTACACGCTGCGCGACACGCCGACCTTCACCTGCGTGGCCTGCTCGCTGGAGCGCGCGCTGGGCGCGCTGGACGGCGAGGCGCTGTCCCTGACCGCCTGACCGGGCGGCCTGCGGTGACGCGCGCGGCGGCTCGACCGTCCCCGGCGGGCGTCGTCGCGCCGGCGGCCGTCGCGCCCCCGGCGGCCGTTGCGGCGCTGGCCCGCGCCGACCCCCGGCTCGGACGGGTGATCGCGCGCGTCGGCTCCGCCGCGGGGGCCGACGCCCGGCGCGACTATCCCCGCGATCACTTCGCCGCTCTGGTCCGAGCGGTCCTCGGCCAGCAGGTGTCGGTCGCGGCGGCGGCGGCCATGTACGCGCGGCTGCTCGCGCATCACGGCGGTCGTGCGCCCGGTCCGGCCGAGGTGCTGGCCGCGGACCCCGAGACGCTGCGGGGGGCGGCGGGGCTGTCGCGGGCCAAGCTGGCCACCCTGCGGGCCCTGGCCGCCGAGGTGGCCGGTGGCCGACTCGATCTCGACCGGCTGCCCGAGCGCAGCGACGACGATGTCCAGGCCGCACTGGTCGCGATCCGCGGGATCGGGCCCTGGACGGCCCAGGTCTTCCTGATGCTGCACCTCGAGCGACCCGACGTCGTCTGCCCCGGCGACCTCGGGATCCGCCGGGCCATCCGTCACGCCTACGAACTCGACGCGCTGCCGGACGCCGCGCAGGTGATCACCCTGGCGCAGGCCTGGCGCCCGCACCGCACGCTGGCCTGCCGCTTTCTCTGGGCCTCGGTCGCCGCGGGACTGGTGTGAGCCGGCCCGGCGGCGCTAGACCGCCGAGACCTCTTCTTCTTCGGCGACGCGGAACGAGGATCCGCAGCCGCACGCGGCGACCACGTTGGGGTTCTCGACCTTGAAGCCGGCCCCCTGCAGCCCATCCACGAAGTCGATGATCGAGCCGCGCACGTAGGGCAGGCTCGGGGTGTCGACCAGCAGGCGGATGCCCTTGTCCTCGAAGACCTCGTCGCCGTCGCGCTGCTCATCGAACGCGAGGGCGTACTGGAAGCCCGAGCAGCCGCCGCCCCGCACCCCGACGCGCAGTCCCGCGGTAGCGGCGACGGCGTTCTGGGTGTCCAGGAACTCGCGAACCTTCTCGGCTCCCTTGTCAGTGAGAGTGATCATTACTTTCGGAAGTATAGCGGTGGGCCCTTGGGTAGTCTGAGGAGCATGCCTGCCACTCCCGAGGAGCTGCGGACGCGGATCGAAGCCGGGATTCCCGGCGCGGTCGCGAGCGTCACCGGCGACGGCCACCACTTCAACGCGGTCATCTCCGCCCCCGCCTTTGCCGGGCTTTCCCGCATCGCCCAGCACCGGCTCGTCTATGACGTCTTCGGTGACGAACTGGGTGACCGGATCCACGCTCTCTCGCTCCAGACCCGACCGCCAGAGGAGGCCCCATGACCGACACCGCCGCCAACCCGATGCGTGACGCCATCCAGGAGGCGATCACCGAGAACCCCGTCATCCTGTTCATGAAGGGCAACCCGGACGCGCCCGCCTGCGGCTTCTCGGCCCGGACCGTGGCCATCCTGCAGAGCCTCGGCGCCCGGTTCGCCGCCGTCGACGTCCTGCCCGACCCGCGTATCCGCCAGGAGCTCTCGGCTCTGTCGGACTGGCCCACCATCCCCCAGCTGTTCGTCAACGGTGAGCTGGTCGGCGGCTGCGACATCGTGACCGAGATGTACGAGTCCGGCGAGCTGGCCGACGCGCTCGGTGTCCAGGCTCCGGCCGAGGCCGCACCCGCTGCCGGGCCGGCCCCCGCCGAGCCCGCCCCGCTCGGCATCGAGAACCGCCTCTAGCCCCCGCGCGGCCGGGGGTCAATAGGCTCCCCGGTCGTGCGCGTGCAGGGATCCAGGGTGCCGCCGGGCATCAACGCTGTCGCACCGGTCCAGGCGCTGCGCTACGACGGCGCGGCGCTGTGGGCGATCGATCAGACGCGGCTACCCGGCGAGACCACCGAGCTCGAGCTGCACGACGCCGAGGCGGTGGCGGCGGCGATCCGGCGGCTGGCCATCCGCGGGGCTCCGCTGATCGGCGTCGCCGCGGGGTACGGCGTGGCGCTCGCGCTGGCGCGCGACCCGGACGGTCTGGACACGGCCGCGTCGCTGCTGACCGACGCCCGCCCGACCGCGGCCAACCTCGGCCACGCCGTCCGGCGCGTCGCCGCGGCCGCGCGGCGAGCCGACCGCCGGGACGCCGCCGCCGCCGCACTGGCCGAGGCCCGGTCCCTGCACGCCGAGGAGACGGCGGCGAGCGCGGCGATGGGCGTCCACGGCGCCGATCTGCTCGCCGGCGCGCGACGGGTCCTCACGCACTGCAACACGGGCGCGCTGGCCGCACCGGGCCGTGGCACCGCGCTGGCGGCGATCTACGAGCTGCACGCCCGCGGCGGGCTGGAGCACGTCCTGGTCTGTGAGACCCGACCGCTGCTGCAGGGCGCGCGGCTGACCGCGTGGGAGCTCGGCCGGGCCGGCATCGTCCACGCCCTGATCGTCGACGGCGCCGCCGCCGGGCTGATCGCCGCCGGTGAGGTCGACGCGGTGCTCGTCGGTTGCGATCGCGTGGCCGCCAACGGGGACGTCGCCAACAAGGTCGGCACCTACGCGCACGCGCTGGCCGCGGCGGCGACCGGCATCCCGTTCGTGGTCATCGGACCGACGACGACGATCGACCCGGGCTGCGACGACGGCTCGGCGATCGTCATCGAGCAGCGCGACCCGGCCGAGGTCAGCTCGGTCGCCGGGCAGATCCTGACCCCCGCGGGCACGTCCTGCCGCAATCCCGCCTTCGACGTGACCCCCGCCCGGCTGATCACCGCGCTGGTCACCGAGCGAGGCGTAGCCGCGCCGCCGGACCGGGCGTCGGTCGCCGCGCTGCTGGCCCGCGCCTGACGGCCGGTCAGGGCCGCGGATCGCGGCGGTGCTCGAGGTGCTCGCGGATCCGGCGCGAATCACAGATGACCTCGCCCTCGAGCACGAGCAGCGGGACCCGCGACTGACCGCTGAGCGCCTGCACCTCCTCGCGCAGGCTGCGCCGCTGCGGCACGCGGACCGTCTCGTAGGCGATGCCGTCGCGGCGCAGGGCCCGGGCCACTGCGCCGCACGGGCACAGCCAGTCGGTCGGGGTGCGGCAGCGGTACAGCGTGGCCATGGATGGGAACGATACGGGCCGGTCAGAGCCCGGCCCGGCGCATGACGGCACCGGTGAGACGCAGGGCCCGGGGCTGGCGCGTGCCGGGACGAGCCACGCGGCGCGGCTCGTGCTCGCGCAGCCAGGCCACGGTGGCCTCCAGGCAGTCCTCGTGCGGTCCGGGCCGCCAGCCGAGGTCGCGGCGGGCCTTGCGGTTGACGACGGCCCAGTTCATGGCCGCGGTCCGGATCTCGACCGCCCTGGGCAGCGCATCGAGGCCCGCCCGGCGGGCGCTCTGGGCCACGGCCAGCGCGACCGGCAGCGGGACCCGGATCAGCGGGGGCTCGACGTCGGCCAGCCGGCCCAGGTTGGACAGCAGGCGGGTCACGGTCATGTTGCGGTTGCCGAGGATGTAGCGCTCGCCCACGGCTCCCCGCTCGTCGGCGAGCAGATGGCCGCGGGCCACGTCGGTCACCCCCACGACGTTGAGCGTCCCCTCGACGTAGACCGGCAGCTCACGGCGCATCACGGCCCGCACGACACCGGCGCTGGAGCCCAGCCGGCCGGCCGTCCCGGCCGGTGCCCCCAGCGTGTGGGCCGGGTTGACGATCACCACGGGCAGTCCCCGGGCGGCGAGCCGCTGGGCGACCAGCTCGGCCTCGTGCATGGCGTCGAGATAGGGGATGTGGTGCTGCCCGGCCTGCCACGGGAGTGTCTCGTCGGCGCTCGTGCCGGTGGGAGCGGGGCCGATCGCCGCCACCGAGGACGTCAGCACGACGCGCTGGACGCCGGCCCGCAGCGCCTCCTCGAGCACGATCCGCGTGCCTTCCACGTTGACGGCGAAGCTGCGGGCGCGGGCGAGGTTCAGCGCGGGGGCGCCCGCCACGTGAAACACCCGTGCGGCCCCCTTCAGCGCCCGGCGGACGGCGCGGCGGTCGAGCACGTCGGCGGCGGCGATTCGCACCCCCAGCGTCTCGAGGTCCTGCGTGCGCGCGCCGGCGCGCACCGTGGCCACGACGTCGTCCCCGCGTTGCACCAGTTGCCGGACGATATGACCGCCGATGAAGCCGGTCCCTCCGGTGACGAGCGTCTGCGACACGCGCGGGGCGCAGTGTACGACCTCCGCGAGCGCTGGTAGGGTGCCGCGGTCATGTCCGTCGCCGTCGTCGCCGACACCTGCCACTACCTTCCGCGCGAAACGATCGCCGCCGAGGGCGTCCACGAGGTGAGCCTGTACGTCCGCTGGCCCGAGGGCGCGGTGCGCGAGAGCGACATCACCGACTACACCGCCTACTACCGCCGCCTGGGCTCAGCGCCCGCCCTGCCCACGACCTCGCAGCCGTCGATCGGTGACTTCCTCGCCGTCTACGAGCCGCTGCTCCAGGCCGGCCATGAGATCGTCTCGATCCACCTGGCCGGCGGCATGTCCGGCACCGTGCGCTCGGCCGAGCAGGCCCGTGATCAGCTCGGGGATCGCGCCGGCGCCGTTCACGTGTTCGACTCCGCGACCGCGTGCGGGGGCGAGGGCCTGGTCATCCTCGCCGCCACCGCCGCCGCCCGCGCCGGCCTGGACGGGGCGCAGGTGCTGGCCCGGGCGCGCGAGGCCCGCGCGGCGCTGAAGATGTGGTTCGCCATCGACACCCTGGAGTACCTGCGCCGCGGCGGGCGGATCGCCGGAGCCCAGGCCTGGCTCGGCTCGGCGCTGAAGATCAAGCCGATCCTCACCGTCGAGTCGGAGATCACCCCGATCGAGCGCGTGCGGACCTCGCGCCGTGCCTTTGAGCGGATGGTCGAGCTGCTGCGCAGCCGCGCCGACGACGGCGCCGACGCGTGGATGGTGCAGCACATCCAGGCCCCGGCCGAGGCCCAGGAGCTGGCCGCGCGCGGGACCGAGATCTTCGGCGTGCCGCCGAGGGTCATCTCCGAGATCGGGCCGGTGATCGGCACCCACGTCGGGCCCGGCCTGCTCGGGGCCGGCGGGCTGCCCAGCTCGCTGCTGGCCTGACCCCGTCGGCCAACTCGCTGCTGGCCTTGACCCCGTCGGCCAACTCGCTGCTGGCCTGACCGGCGGTCCAGCGTCCGGCGGGCTAGCGGCCGAGCAGGTTCCTCTTGCGCTTGCGGCGCCCGAAGGTGAGCGCGCCGATGGCGGCGATCCCGCCGCCGATGACGAAGCCGGCGGCGGCGGCGCCGACCAGGACCTGAGGCTCGTAGCGGCGCAGCTGAGCCCGCCAGTCGGTCAGGCGGACGACCTCGACGCGGAGCTGCTCGACGGCGGTGCCGAGCTGAACCCGGTTGGCCTCGATCGAGGCGCGGATCTGCTCGGGGGAGCGGTCGGCCATCAGGCGCCCTGTCCTGGCTTGAGAGTCTGGCGGATCTTGCCCGCCTCCTCGATGGCCATCTTGGGGGTCGGCGCGCCGACCTTGAGCTTGCGCCAGGCGAACAGGAAGGCGACGATCGTGAGCACGAGCAGGACCACCATCACGGCCGCGAACCCGATCCAGAGCGTTCCGGTGATGGCGTTGACCGCCCAGGCGATCGTGAACAGCACGAAGACGAGGGCGAAGACGCCGAACACGGCCCCGGCCGCAACCGCCGCCGCCCCGCGGGCGATGCTCGAGACCTTGACCGTCACCTCGGCCTTGGCCAGCTCGATCTCCTCGCGGACGAGAACCGAGAGGCGCTCTGACACATCGGTCAGGGCGCGGGCGAGATTCTCGTTCTCAGCGGGCAAGGCGCTTGAGGATCATGGCGAGGACGAGTCCGCCCGCGAACGCGCCGGCCACAGCGAGCTCGGGACGGTCCTGAACAGCCGCGGCTCCAGAGCTGGAGCTGTCTGACGCGCTGCTGTCCAGGGGCGGAGCGGGCGGGGTCCAGGCCGGAGCGGCCGGCTCAGCGCTCGGCACAACCGGCTCGGGAGCCGGAGCGGCGGTCACGGGCGTCGCGCCGGCGATCGCGGCGTCGCTGTCGGGCTCGACGGCCGGGGCCGGAGGGCCACCCGCAGCGAGGTCGGCCGCGGGGGGACGCACCTCGGTCGGCTCATCGGGCACGACCGCGGCAGGCTCGTCGGCGGGGGTCTCGGGTGCGTCGCTCACTCGGGCGGCTCTTCCCCGAAGACCCGCATCCAGATGACCGCAGCCAGTCGCGTCGTCGCGACGCTGGCGACAGCGCCGATACCGGCCAGCAGGCCGGACCACATGAGACGTTTGACGAGGGGGCTCTCGGACATAGCGGGGGATTCAAGCAGACTCATACCCGGACGCGGCGCTCCCAACCCTCGGCCTGGGCGCGGCCTCACCGGCGGCCGGCGACCCGGGGTGGGTCATCGGCGCTGCAGTCCGTCGCAGATCGTCTCGACGATCTGTCGCTTGGCCGCGTCGATGTCCGCGTCGGCGACCGGGCCGGTCTCGAAGATCCAGCCGGTGAGCACCTGCTCGACCGAGCCGTAGAAGGCCTGGGCGGCGAACTCGGGCGTGATGTCGTCGCGGAACACGCCGGCGGCCTGGGCCGCGGCGACGATGGCCGCGATCCCGGCGTAGGCCTCGCGGATCTTGGCCAGGTGCGTGCGCCCGAAGGTGTTGGCCGCACGCGTCACCTCGACGATGATCACCTTCATCAGCTCGGGATCGTGCCGGTAGGAATCGACGATGAATGACGCGATCGCGTACAGCTTGTCCCGCGGCGGCTGCGACGAGGCGTCGGCGTCGGCGATCGCGGCCAGCATCACGCCCCAGCGATCCAGGAACAGCGTGTCGAGGATCTCCTCCTTGGAGGAGAAGTAGTGGTAGACGAGCCCGTAGGCGACATGGGCCTCGTCGGCGATGTCCGACACCCGGCAGGTGTGAAAGCCCTGGCGCGCGAACACGCGCAGGGCCGCGTCGAGGATCAGGCGGCGCTTGTCGGTGGCCGCAGCGGTCACGCGCGCACCCCGGGCTCGGCCGCGTAGACCGCGGGGCGCCGGTGGCGCAGGGCGGGAATGCCGGCCCGGACCGCATCGATCCGGCTCATGTCCAGCTCGGCCACGATCGCCGTCTCGGCATCCCCGGCCTGGGCGAGGACCACGCCCCAGGGATCGACGATCAGCGAGCGCCCCCCGGTGCGGATGCCGCCCGGATGCTCGCCGATCTGGTTGGGGGCGATCACGAAGCACTGGTTCTCGATCGCGCGGGCGCGGACGAGCGTCTCCCAGTGATCGCGCGTGGTGGCCAGCGTGAACGCGGCCGGGATGGCCATGATCCGCGCGTCGCGGCCGGCCAGCGCCCGGTACAGCTCCGGGAAGCGGACGTCGTAGCAGATGCTCAGGCCGAGAACGGTGCCGTCGACCAGGGTGGAGACGACGACCTCGTCCCCGGCCACCTCGGTCTCGGACTCGGCGTAGCGACGCCCGTCGACCTCGACGTCGAACAGGTGGATCTTGCGGTACACGGCCCGGATCTCGCCGTCGGGCCCGGCGTGGACGCTCGTGTTGGCGCCCAGCCGCCCGTGGCCGGTGTCCTCGTAGATCGACCCGGCCAGCAGGTCGATCCCAAGCTCGGCCGCAACCGCGCGCGCCCAGCTGATCGCCGGCCCGTCCAGCGCCTGCGCGCCGGCCCGCAGGTCCTCGGCCGTGCCGAGCACGGACCATTTCTCGGGCAGGACGATGAACGACGCGCCCTGCCCCGCGGCGGCGCGCACGAGCCGCTCGGCGGTCTCGAGGTTGCGTCCGGGGTCCGCACCTGCGTTCATCTGGATCGCGCCCACGCGCATCGCAGCTTCCCTCCCGATTGACTGGTCAGTCAGTGTTGCACGATAGCGACGGCGAACCCACCCTCCCCTACCGCGGGCGCTTCGGCGCTCGGCGCCCGCCCCGCCTGGCCGCCCTCGCCCTGCCGCCGGCGGCGATGCCCGCGCGACAGGGGCGGCGGCCGCTGAAGGCGTGGCGCTACGTGGGGGTGTTCGGCCCCGAGCTGATGCTGTGCGTCGCCACGGTGCGGATCGGTCCGGCGCGTCAGGCGTTCTGGGCGGTGTGGGACCGCCAGGCGCAGCGCCTGTACGAGCGCACCCGGCCGGGTCGTGGGCGCGTGGCGCTGGCCACCGGGCGGATCCGCGTCAACGACGGGCCCGTGCAGATCGCGCTCGACCTGACCGAGGGACCTGGCGTGGAAGCGATCTGCCCCAGCGGCGCGGCCTACGGGTGGACGCGCAAGCAGGGCGACGTCCCCACCGAGGGGATCGTGACCCTCGACGGCCGTCGTCACGAGCTGCGCGCGCGGGCGGTGATCGACGACACCGCTGCCTACTACGAGCGCCACACCCGCTGGCGCTGGAGCGCGGGCGTCGGCACGACCCCCCAGGGCGCCGACGTGGCCTGGAACCTGGTCAGCGGGGTCAACGACCCGCCGGCCGCCAGCGAGCGCAGCGTGTGGCTGGACGGCGTCGTGTCCGAACCGCAGCCGGTCTCGTTCAGCGAGGATCTCAGCGCGGTCGGGCAGCTGCGCTTCTGCGCCGAGGCCACGCGCGAACGACGGGAGAACCGCCTGCTCGTGCGCAGTCACTACCGCCAGCCGTTCGGCACCTTCTCGGGCTCCCTGGCGCCCGGCGTGCAGCTCGCCGAGGGCTACGGCGTGATGGAGGCACACGACGTCTGGTGGTGAACCGCGCGCTCGGGGGGCTCAGGTGGCCATCGCCGCCAGACCGCGGACGAGCACGTCGAGGCCGAACTCGAAGCGCTCGTTCCCGTCGCCGGAGGTGAGCGCCACGGCCAGCGCGGCGACCTTGGGAAAGCGCTCGGCGGGCAGGGCCTGGAAGTAGTCGCGCATCGCCGCGATGTATTCGTCGAACTCGGCCTCGGTGACGCCGTGGGCCTGATAGATGCTCTCCTCGTAGGCCGTCGCCATCGCGTAGAGCGGCAGCAGGTCACAGGCGAGGGCCACGACCCGGTCTGGCAGCCCGCCGGCCTGGAGCACCGAGATCATGGCCTCGATGCCCCGGAGCGCGTTCTCCCCCATGGGGATCCGGGCGAAGCTGGCTCGGGCGAGATCACGGTGGCGGGCAAACGCGTCGCGCATCGAGCGCACGGCGTGCTTGGTCTGCTCGGCCCACCGGCCGGGGTCGGGCTGGACGGCGAAGTCGATCTCCCCGATGACGTGGTCGATCACCGCCTCCAGCAGCTCCTCCTTGCCGCCGACGTGGGCGTACAGCGATGCCGCCCCGGTGCCCAGGGAGTGCGCGACGGTGCGCATCGTCAGCGCGTCCAGGCCCTCGCGATCGATGATGGCCAGAGCCGCCGCGACGATCGTCTCCCGGTTCAGCGACCGTGGTCGCGCCTGGGTCCGCGGCGCCGCGCGCGACCGCAGGCGCGGCACGGAGGGGAGCTCACCGCCGGTCACAGACGGAGCGTACTTGACACGAACGACGTTCGCTTGGAACACTGTTCGGTATGTGGAACAACGTTCGTAAACATCGTTCACCTCAGGAGCCCGGATGTCCGCATCGCACCCCAAACGCTGGCTGATCCTCGCCGTCATCCTCGCCGCCGAGTGCATGGATCTGCTCGACGGCACGGTGGTGAACGTGGCCGCACCGACGATCCACCGGGAGCTGCGCACCTCGGCCACGGGCCTGCAGTGGATCGTCGGGGGTTACGCGCTCGCCCTCGCCGTCGGGCTGCTCACCGGAGGCCGGCTGGGCGATCTGTTCGGCCGCCGGCGGATGTTCCTGGTCGGGGCGAGCGGGTTCACCGCCGCCTCGACGGTGTGCGGAGTGGCCCCGTCGACCGGCATCCTCATCGCGGCCCGCCTGATCCAGGGGCTGGCCGGGGCGATGATGATCCCCCAGGGCCTCGGGATCATGCGCGAAGTGTTCTCGCCCGAGGAGCTGCCCAAGGCCTTCGGCCTGTTCGGACCGGTGATGGGCTCAGCGGCGATGGTCGGGCCGATCGTGGGCGGCGGCCTCATCGCCCTGAACCTGTTCGGCTCGGGCTGGCGGCTGGTCTTCCTGGTCAACCTCCCGCTGGGCCTGCTGGCGATCGGCGGAGCATCGCGGCTGCTGCCGCGGACCCGGGGCACGCACGCCCGCGAGCTCGACGTCGCCGGCGCGCTGCTGGCCGCAGTCGGGGCGCTGGCCATCGTGTATCCGCTGATGGACGGGCACGAGCTCGGCTGGCCGGCCTGGACGTTTGCCGCGATGGCGGCCGGGGTCGCGCTGCTGGCCGCCTTCGGCTGGCACCTGCGCCGGCGCCAGCGCGCCGGGCGCGATCCGCTCGTGCTCCCGAGCACCTTCGCCCACCGCGGCTATTCGGCCGGTGCGCTCGTCCTGCTGTTGTACTTCGGAGGGATGGTCGGGGCGATGCTCGCCGTCACTCTGTTCCTGCAGCTCGGGGAGGGCTTCAGCGCGATCCACGCCGGCCTCACGCTCGCGCCCTTCGCGCTCGGCACGGCCCTGACGGCACCGCTCGCCGCCCAGCGCATGAATGCGGGCGCCGGCCGGGCGCTGATCCAGGCCGGAGGCGCGATCTCCCTGGCCGGCTACGCCGGGGTGGCGATCATCATGGGCGCGACCGATCGGGTCTCGACCTGGGGCCTGGTCGCCCCGCTGCTCGTGGTCGGGATGGGCATGGGCCTGTTCGTGGTCGCCGCCTTCAACACGATCCTGGCCGCGGTCACCGACGCCGAGACCGGTTCGGCCTCGGGCGTGCTCAACGCGCTGCAGCAGCTCGGCGCTGCGATCGGCGTGGCCGTGCTCGGGACGGTGTTCTTCACCGCCCTGCAGGACGCCGGGTTTGCCGCGGCTCTGCGGCGGACGATGTGGTGGGAGGTCGCGTGGCTGACCGCGATGCTCGTGGTCACCCCGCTGCTGCCCCGCCACGCCCGCTCCGAGGAGGAGCTGATGACGCTCACCGTCGCCGCCGAGCCGGCTCCCGCCCTAGCCGCGGACGCCCCGCTGGCGGCGCAGCTCGGCGAGCAGCAGCTTTGAGTGCATCGCCCCGATCAGCTCACGCAGCGGCTCGGCGCCCGAGGAGATGATCTCCACGGCCCGCTCGGGCTCGACCTCACCGGCCAGCCGCGCGAGCAGCACCGAGACCTCCTCGGCGACGAGCGGCGCGAGCGCCTCGCGGTAGCGCAGGGTGTCGTAGACGGTGAAGCCGATCGTCTCCTCATATCCCCCGGCGCGAAAGCGCGAGATGGCCTCGATGATGGCCACGTCATCGGCGTCGTAGCCGCGGCTGTTCGGGGTCAGCACCCCGATCTCCTCCAGGCGGTGCAGCACGTTGCGCGGTACGTCGTAGGTCTCCTGGACCCGCGACCGCGGCATCCGCCCGGTCTCCCCCACCTCGATCGCGCGTTCAAGGATCCGGTCTTCGAGCTCGATCACCCGGATGGCGCGCTCGGGATCGTCGCTCATCACCTCACGGATCACGCGCAGCGGCATGAACCGCTCCTCCTGCAGGCGTTTGATCAGGCGGATCCGATCGACGAACTCCTCGGGGTAGTAGGCCATGTTGCGGCTCGTGCGCAGCACGTCGTCGTCGGTCCCGAGCAGCCCCTCGCGCAGGTAATGCTTGATCGTCCCGGCACTGACCCCCGAGCGCTCGGCCAGCTCGGACATCTTCAGCCGGCCCGCCGTGACCGCGCGGTCGGCCATCAGCCCACGCGCCCGGTCCCGCCCGGTGCCGGCCGCCCGGCCCCCGGCGGCAGCGCGGTCACGGCCGCGACGGCCGTCACGACAAAAACACGCCCTTCACGGTCTGCTCCGAGCCGGCCACCGCACCCGCCTGGTGCAGGGCGGCGATCTCCTCCGGGCCGTAGCCGGCCGCAGCGAGGATCGCGTCGGTGTGCTCGCCCAGCTCGGGCCCGGGGACGCGGCCGGGGTCACCGGGGGTCCGGCTGAGCTTGATCGGGACCCCGAGCTGGCGCACCGGCTCGGCCACGCCGGGCTGGGTGATCGCGACGACCATCTCCCGCGCGCGGACCAGCTCTGAGTCGAGCACCTCGTCGAGCTCGAGCACGGGCTCCAGGCAGCAGTCGTGCTCGGAGGCAAAGGCCCGCCACTGTTCGCGCGAGCGCGCGAGGAAGATCTCACATACCGCCGTGTGGGTGTCTGAGCCCGGGGAGTCGAACTGGCCGGTCACCAGGTCCGGACGGCCGACGCCCTGACACCAGGCGGCCCAGAACTTGGGCTCCAGCGCGCCGAGCGTGACGTGTCCGTCGGCGCAGGCGTAGGGGCGGTAGCAGACAAAGCGCCCGGCCAGCGGGAGCTCCCCGCGGCGCGCGCCACGGCCGCTGGCGAAGGCCTCGCCGGCGACCATGGCCAGCCAGGACAGCGCGCCGTCGAACATCGAGCAGTCCACCAGCTGGCCCTCGCCCGAGCGGTCGCGCTCGCGCAGAGCGACCATGATCCCGACCGCGGCCATCAGCGAACCGCCGCCGATATCGGCGATCTGCGCCGCGGCCTGCACCGGTGGCCCGTCGGGGTCCCCGGTGAGCCCGAGGATCCCGTTCAGGCCCAGGTAGTTCATGTCATGGCCGGAGCGGTCGCGGTTGGGCCCGTCCTGGCCGTAGCCGCTGATCGCGCAGTAGACCAGGCGCGGGTTGACCTCGCGCAGGCGCTCGTAGCCGACGCCGAGGCGGTCCATCACCCCGGGCCGGAAGGACTCGATCAGCACGTCGGCGTCGCTGACCAGGCGCAGCAGAACCTCGCGGCCCTCGTCGGACTTGAGGTTGACGCGGACCGAGCGCTTGTTGCGGTTCAGGGCCAGGAACAGGGCGCTGCGGCTCGTCTCCGCCGCGCCCTCGTAGTAGGGCGGCGACCAGCGGACGTAGTCGCCCATGCCGGTGTCCTCGACCTTGATCACGTCGGCGCCGAAGTCGGCCAGCAGCAGCGAGCAGAACGGCCCGGGCAGCAGGCGGCTGAGATCGAGGATGCGCAGGCCGGCGAGCGGCAGCGCGGCCATCACGCCTCCACGCCCGGCACCGCCGGCTCGGCCTGGCCCCGGGCCTCGGGGGCGGCGATCCCGAGCCGGGCGCGCGCCTCCTGCACGGTGGCCGGCCGCCGGCCGCAGTCCTCGCACAGGCGCCGCGCGCGGGCGATCAGCTCGCCGTTGGAGCGCGCCATCGTCCCGTCGGGCAGGTAGAAGTTGTCCTCCAGCCCGACCCGGACCGAGCCGCCCAGGGTGAGCGCGGCGGCGACCATTGACCACTGCACGCGGCCGATGCCGATCACCCCCCAGTGGTGCTCGACCCCGCCGGGTCCGGCGGCCGGCATGTTGTCGGCCATCGCGGCCAGGTTGCGCGCGGTGGCGGGGATGCCGCCGACCACGCCCATCACGAAGTCGGCGTGCAGCGGCGCCTCGAGCAGTCCCATGTCGACCAGCGGCACCAGCGAGGCGACGTGGCCGACGTCGAAGCACTCGTGCTCGGGCTTGATGCCCAGGCGGCGCATCTCGGTCAGCAGGGCGATGATCTCGTCGAACGGGTTGGCGAAGACGAACGCAAAGACGAAGTCCTTGCGGCTGGCCGAGTACTTGGCGTAGTTCAGCGAGCCCATGTTGAGCGCCGCCACCTCCGGCCGGCCGGCCTTGAGGTAGGCGACCCGCTTCTCCACGGGCACGCCGACCGTCCCGGTGGAGAAGTTGATGATCGCCGCGTCGCCGATCTCCGCGACGATCGCCTCGCGAATGGCCACGAAGTCCTCGATCTCGTAGCTGGGGGCGCCGTCGGGGCTGCGCGCGTGGATGTGGATGTGGACCCCGCCCTCGTCGACGATCCGCCGCGCCTCGGCGGCGTACTCGGCCGGCGTGTAGGGGATCGCCGGGCACTGATCGCGGTTGGCGATCGCGCCCGAGATCGCGCAGGTGATGACCGCCGGGTCAGACGTGCTCATCGTCATGCCTCCTGGTTGCTCGAAACGGCGATGAACGTCGATTCACCGTCACCCCCCGGCGGTGAATCGCCATTCATGCCCGCGCCCGCTTCAGACCGGGACGACACCGGAGCGCTTCCAGGGCCGCTCGACCGTCTTGCCGGCGGCCATCTCCAGGCCGCGGCAGATCGTGGCCCGGGTCTCCCGGGGGTCGATCACGTCGTCGATCATGTCGTTGCCGGCCGCGACGTAGACGTCGATGATCTTGCGGAAGTTCTCGATCAGCTCCTGCTTTTTGGCCGCCGGGTCCTCGGCCGCCTCGTACTGCTTGCGGAAGATGATCTCGACGGCGCCCTCGGCGCCCATCACGCTGATCTCCGCGCTGGGCCAGGCGACGATCAGGTCAGGCTCGTAGGCGCGCCCGCACATCACGTAGTAGCCGGCCCCGTAGGCCTTGCGCGTGATCACGGTGATCTTGGGCACGGTCGCGTTGGCGGTCGCGTAGAGCATCTTGGCCCCGTGGCGGATGATCCCCGCCTCCTCGACCTTGGTGCCGACCATGAAGCCGGGGACGTCCATCAGGTAGACGAGCGGGATCCCGTAGGCGTTGCAGAGGTTGATGAAGCGCGCGGCCTTGTCGGCCGAGTCGTTGTCGAGGATCCCGCCGAGATGCTTGGGCTGGTTGGCCACGATCCCGGCCGGACGGCCGCCGAAGCGGGCCAGGCAGGTGATGATCGTGCGGGCGAACTGGGGCTTGAGATCGAAGTACTCGCCGTCGTCGACGATCCGGCGGATCACCTCGTACATGTCGTACGGCTTGCGGTTGGACTCCGGCAGCACGTCGAGCAGTTCCTCGTCGGCGCGGTCGATCGGATCGCGCGAGGCGCGGACGGGAGGCGGCTCGTCGCAGCTGGAGGGGAAGTAGCTCAGATAGGCCTTGATCGCCCCGATGCAGGCGGGGTCGTCAGCGACCTCCAGGTCCCCCACGCCGGACTTGCGGCAGTGCACGCGCGAGCCGCCGAGCTGCTCCTGGGTGACGTCCTCGCCGACCGCGGCCCGCACGAGATGCGGGCCGGCCAGCGCCATCGAGCCGCGACCCTTGACCATCGGCACGAAGTCGGCCAGGCCCGGGATGTAAGCCGTGCCCGCGGCGCACGGACCCATCAGCGCGGCGACCTGCGGGATCACCCCGGAGTTGACCACCTCCTCGCGGAACAGGTACCCGGAGCCGGCGAACAGCGAGCCGACCGCCTCCTGGATCCGCGCGCCGGCGGAGTCCAGCAGCCAGATGAGCGGGATCCGCTTGGTCAGCGCCAGCTCGCGCAGACGCGTGACCTTCAGCTCCCCGGTCATGCCCATCGAGCCGGCCATCACCGTGAAGTCATAGGCGACGATCGCGGCCAGGCGCCCGTCGACCTTGCCGTAGCCGGTGATCACCCCGTCGGCGGGGGCGTTCTTGCCCGCCATCGCCGCCTGGGAGAAGTGCGGCCGGCCGTGGATTCCCAGCTCGACGAAGGTCCCCGCATCGACGAGCAGCTCCAGCCGCTCGCGGGCGGTGAGCTTGTCACGCTCGTGCTGAGCGGCGATCTTCTCCTCCCCGCCGCCGAGGCGGATCTGCTCGCGGCGCGCCCGCAGATCCTCGGCGAGCGGGCGCAGCAGGCTGGTGATGGGAGCGTCAGAGGTGGCCATGCGGAAAGTGAGACGTTCTACTTTCCACTCTGGCAGACCCGGCGGCCAGCGTCAACGTTGGGTTAGGCCCGGTTGCGTTCCCCGGTGGTGGGGCAGTATGGTCAAGAGGCCTGTCCGGAGTCCCGACTCCGGGGGCACCCCCGTTGTCCGCCCCCCGATCGGTTCTTTCGGGAACGTCCGATGCCGATCGACACCGTCACCCTCGTCGCCCCTGCGTGCGACCGCCAGCCCAGCTGGGGCAAGCGCCTGGCCCCGTACGCGCAGCCGCGCTGGGACCGCGGACTGCTTGACGTCGCCACCTCGGTCGTGCCCTACCTGGCCCTGCTCGCGGCCATGGTTCTCGCGCTGAGCATCTCCCCGCTGCTGACCCTGCTGCTCGCGATCCCGGCGGCCGGCTTCCAGGTCCGCACCTTCATCGTCTTTCACGACTGCACCCACGGCTCGCTGCTGCCCTCCCGGCGCGCGAACGGGATCGTCGGCGCGGTCTGCGGGTTCATGGTGCTCGCGCCCTTCCGCCGCTGGGCCCACGACCACGCCGTGCACCACGCCAGTTCCGGGGATCTCGACCGCCGCGGCGTCGGCGATCTGCCCACGCTGACCGTCAGCGAGTACAACGCGCGGCAGTGGCGCGGCCGCCTGGCCTACCGCCTGTTCCGCAATCCGCTGGTCATGTTCGGCCTGGGCCCCGTGTTCGCGATGATCATCGGGCCGCGGATCGCCACCCGCGCCCAGCGCCCGCGCATGCGCCACAGCGTGCTGCTCACCGACCTGGCCATCTTCGTCGTGTTCGGAACGGCGATCGCGGTGCTCGGCTTCGGCACCTTCCTGGTCGTATGGGCGCCGGCCGCGCTGATGGCGGGCTCGGCGGGGATCTGGCTGTTCTACGTCCAGCACACCTTCGAGGACGCCTACTGGGAGCGCGGGGGCGACTGGTCCTACGCCGACGCCGCCCTGCGCGGCAGCTCCTACCTCAAGCTGCCTGCGGTGCTGCAGTTCTTCTCGGGCAACATCGGCCTGCACCACGTGCACCACCTCAACGCCAAGATCCCGAACTACAACCTCCAGCGCGCGCACGACGACCACGAGGTGTTCGCCAGCGTGCCGACGCTCTCCCTGTGGGACGGGATGCGCGCCGTGCGGCTGAAGCTGTGGGACGAGACGTCCTCGCGGATGGTCGGCTTTGGCGCCGCGCGCCGGGTCCGGCTCTCCGGCGCCGCCGCCTGAGCCGCCAGGCTCAGCGCCCCTGGCCCGGCCAGCGCAACGGGCCGTCGTCCGGTCGTCCGTGCGCTGGCCCGGCCAGCGCAACGGGCCGTCGTCCGGTCGTCCGTGCCTCCCCCCCGTGGCACGTGTGTCGTTCCAATGCTGGTAATCAGCAGTTGCCGCACACACCCCCCTGGGGACTGCGTCCCCGGCGCGCGATTCACCCCCCGTGTGTCGTCTAACACCTGATTAGCAGCAGTTCGCCTACCCACGGGGCGATCGGCACGGGGCGATCGGCACGGGGCGATCGGCACGGGCTCGACCTAGCGCCCCTTCCACTCCGGGGCACGTTTCTCAAAGAACGCACTGACGCCCTCCCGGATGTCCTCGGTGGAGAAGGCGACGGTCAGCTGCGCGCGCAGGAAGTCGACCGCGTCGGCGTAGGCCATGTCCTGCTGGCGGAACATCGCGTCCTTGCCGAGCTTCATCAGCACGGGTGACTTGGCGGCCAGCCGGGTGGCCCAGTCGGCCACGCCGGCCTCGAACTGATCGGCGGGCAGCACCCGGTTGACGATCCCGATCCGCTCGGCCTCGGCCGCGGAGATCTGCTCACCGAGCAGCATCAGCTCGGCCGTCTTCTTGCGCCCCACGTTGCGGTAGATCAGCGCCATGATCATGAACGGGAACAGGCCGACGTTGATCTCCGGCGTGCCGAACCGCGCGCCCTCGCGCGCGACGATCAGATCGCAGGCCAGGGCCAGGCCGAGCGCGCCGGCGAGCACGTGGCCGTTGGCGGCGCAGATCGACGGCTTGCCCAGCTCCCCGAGCAGCCGGAAGGCGGCCGGGAAGCGCGCGGTGGCGAAGTGCTTGTGCACGAGCGCGACGTCGGCCGCGAAGCCGCCGAGGTTGCCGCCGCTGGAGAACACCTTCTCGTGCGTGGAGGTGAGGACCAGGCAGCGGGCGGCGGGGTCGTCGCGGACCTGCTCCAGGGCGGCGATCAGGTCGGTGAGCAGCTCGTCGGAGAGCGCGTTGCGGGTCTCGGGCTGATCCAGGGCGATCGTCGCCACCCCGGTGTCGGCGAGCTCGTAGCGCAGTGTGGCGTAGGTCATGCGCGGATCATGACGCGGCGGCCCGCGGAGTGCGTCGCAGTGGAAAGTAGAAAGCTCTACTGTTTACTTTGGCGTCGCGCCCCGATAGCGTCGGCGCGACCGCCCCCGCCCCCCGCCGACCCCAGGGAGAGAGCCCTCATGGCCACTGCCGACGTCGTCAAGCCCGACTTCGCCTCACAACGCACGCACTTCATCTTCACCGACGAGCACGAGCAGCTGCGCGAGTCGATCCGCCGCTTCGCGATCAAGGAGCTGGCCCCCCACGCCGAGGAGTGGGAGGAGACGACCTTCCCCGACTCGGTGTTCACGCGCATGGGCGAGCTCGGCTTCCTCGGCCTGGACAAGCCCGAGGAGTACGGCGGCCAGGGGGGCGACTACTACTCGAGCCTGGTCCTGGCCGAGGAGATCGTGCACGCCAACTGCGGCGGCCTGGCCATGGGCGTGGCCGTGCAGACCGACATGGCGATGCCGCCGATCCTCGCCTTCGGCACCGAGGAGCAGAAGCAGACCTGGGCCGCCCCCGCGATCGCCGGGACCAAGATCCTCTGCCTGGGCATCACCGAGCCCGACGCCGGTTCCGACGTGGCCGGGATCAAGACGCGCGCGGTCAAGGACGGCGACGAGTACGTGATCAACGGCGCCAAGACCTACATCACCAACGGGCACCGCGCCCACGCGATCGTGCTGGTGGCCAAGACGGACCCGGACGCCGGCCATGGCGGCATCACCCTGTTCCTCGTCCCGATGGATACGCCCGGGGTGATCCGCGAGAAGCGCCTGAAGAAGCTCGGCATGCACGCCTCGGACACTGCCCTGCTCGCCTTCCAGGACGTGCGCGTCCCCGCATCGGCGGTGCTCGGCCAGGTCGGCAAGGGCTTCTACCACATCTCCTGGGAGCTTCAGGGCGAGCGGCTGATCGGCGCGGCGGGCTCGGTCGCCGGCGCTCAGCACGTGTTCGACAAGACGCTGCAGTACGCCAAGGAGCGCGAGGCGTTCGGGCGCCAGATCGGAAAGTTCCAGGTCATCCGGCACAAGTTCGCCGAGATGGCGACCAAGATCGAGACCGCGCGGCAGATGGTCTACACGACCGCCTGGCGCTTTCAGAACGGCGAGTACCCGGTGCGCGAGATCACCATGGCCAAGCTGTACGCCGCCCGGATCGCGGTCGAGGTGGCCGACGAGTGCATCCAGATTCACGGCGGGGCCGGCTACATGCAGGAGTACGGGATCGAGCGCTCCTGGCGCGACCTGCGCCTGAACCGCATCGGCGCCGGCACCGACGAGATCATGCTCGACGTGATCGGCCGCTCCTACGGCCTGTAACGACGCGGGCCGTCGGCACCGGGACTGAATCCCGGCTCTGGGTGGCGAGCGCCCCCGCCGCCACCCAGAGCCGTTGCATGGATTCAAGGTCGACCGAGGACGCGCCCCCTGCCCTGCGTGCGCCTTCGGTACGACAGGAAGTTTTACCCGCCCCGGGTGAGGGGGTGCCCCCTTCACTTTTCTTTTCGGTCGGTGGGCCTGCCTGCGCGGCACGGGCGAGCTTTTGGCATCTTCCCGGTCCGTGGATCTCCGGGAGCGCGACGCCGAGCTTCACGTCCTCTCCGAGCTGGTGCGTTCGGCCCGCCAGGGGGACGGCGGGCTGGCCGTCATCGAGGGGCCGCCGGGGATCGGCAAATCGTCGCTGCTGCGAGCGCTGGCCGCGGAGTGTGACGCGGCCGGCGCCGGTTCGCTCGTGGCGCGGGCCACGCGGCTGGTCGGCGAGGTCCCCTTCGGCCTGGCCCGGC
>DASSZP010000124.1:0-56541 GCA_035713465.1 Solirubrobacteraceae bacterium
TGGCGCGGAGCGCCCAGGCGGATTCGAGCAGGCCGAGGTGACCGACGCGAATGATGGGAAGCTCGGCGAGATGACCCAGCGCCGTGCGCGCCCGGGAGGCCGAGATCGCTCCCTGCGCGGCGAAACGCCGGACGGTGTGACCGACTTCCGCGTCGAGGAGATGAGGCGCCCAGAGCGACCCGTTGAAGGACTGCAGTCGTTCCCGAGCTCGGTCGGCATGCTCAGCGCCGATCAGGTACTCAACGACGACCGACGCATCGACGACCGGCACGGGCGTCAGTCGCCGCGCAGCTCGCGCAGCGCCTCGACGATCTCGTCAGTGGAGACGTTGGACCGACCGGCTGCTTGCACTCGCGCGTCGAGCTCCTTCAACGAGGGGCGGGCGGCCGCTTGTTCGAGGTCGCGCTTGATGTAGTCCGAGAGGGACAAGCCCTCCTGCGCGGCGCGTGACTTCAGCGTCCGGTGCACGTCGTCAGGGACGTTGCGGACCTGGATCATCTTGGACATGTGCCCCACATTAACACGTGTGCATCACATGCGATTATCGCATGGCTATCCATCCATCGGGCTTTCTCGACCTTCGCCAAGAACGCGCCGGATAGTTACTCGTCGTCGACCGCTTGGGCAGATCGTCGGGCACGGGCGACCAGCTTCGTGAGCAGGTTATCCCCGTATAGCGCACCTTTCCTGCTCACGATCGAGCGCCGGAAGACGTAGGTGCTCACTCCTCGAGGGTCGGGGCCGACTCGGGCCCGGGGGTGGTGGCCCCCATGCCGGCGCGGGCGTCCCCGGCGCGCAGCAGCCGCTCGCGCAGCTCCTGCTCGAACTCCGGTGAGGGGTCAAAGCCCTCGATCTCGGGCAGATCGGCCGGGGACTGAAGGCCGAACAGCTTCAGGAACAGCTCCGTGGTGCGGTACAGGACGGCGCCGAACTGCGAGCGGCCGGCCTCCTCGATGATCCCGCGCTCGAGCAGCGTGGTCGCCGCCGACTCGGCGTTGACCCCGCGGATCCGGGCGATCTCCGGCCGCGAGACGGGCTGCAGGTAGGCGATGATGGCCAGCGTTTCGGCCTGAGCCGGAGTCAGCGGCGGCGTGCGCGGCTTGGCCAGCAGCCGCCGGGCGGCCGGCTCGACGTCGGGGTGCGTGGAGAGCACCCAGCCCCCGGCCAGCTCACGCAGGACCAGGCCCCGGCGCGCGGACTCGTAGTGCTCGCGCAGCTGGATCAACGCCTCGGTGACCTCATGCGGCTCGGCGCCGACGGCCTCGCCCAGAGCCTCGGGGCCGAGCGGGTCAGAGCTGAGGAACAGCAGCCCCTCCAGGGTGCGCTCCAGCTCCTCGGTCACCACGGTCACGCGCTCAGCCTCGTCACCGTGGCCAGCGGGGCGCGCAGCGACGCGATCTCGATCTCGGCGAACGGCTCGTCCTGAGACCAGGTCGCCTCCCCCTGCTTGTAGAGCTCAAGCAGCGCGTAGAGCGTGACCGCGACCGTCACCCGGTCGGCGCTGGCCACCGCGTCACTGAAGGTGAACCGGCCGCGGCGCAGCAAGCGGCGCAGATGGGTCAGCCGCTCGGCCACGGTGACCTTGTGGATCGTCACGTGGTGCAGGTCGACCTTGGGCGGCGGGGCCAGCAGCGTGCCCAGGGCCTTGGCCAGCACGGCCGGGCGGTAGACGGCGGCGGCGTCGTGCAGGCGCGCCGTGCGCAGGTGGGCCGGCGCCGGGGCCGAGCGGAAGCGGTGGCCGTGCTCGTCCTCCAGGCGGTCCTGCAGGTGCGCGGCGGCAGCGCGGTAGCGGTGTGCGGCCAGCAGCCGGGCGAGCAGCTCCTCAGCCGCCTCCCCCGGGTCCAGATCGACCTCCTCGATCTCCTCCCCGGGCAGCAGCAGCCGCGACTTGAGCTCCAGCAGGGCGGCGATCAGGACCAGGAACTCGGTGGCCGCCTCCAGGTCGAGCTCGCCGCGGCGCTCGAGGTGATCGATGTAGGTGATCACCACGTCGGCCAGGTCGACCTCGAGCAGGTCGACCTCCTCGCGCAGGATGAGGGTCAGCAGCAGATCAAAGGGTCCGGCGAAGACGTCCAGATCCAGCTCGAGATCGACGAGAGCCACGATCGGTGACTCTAACCCCGGGGTCGGACCGCTCCCACGCCCATCGCCGCGCGCACGTCGGCCAGCACCGGAGCGGCGATCGCCGCCGCCTTGGCCGCCCCGTCGGCCAGGACGGCCTCCAGGCCCGCCTCGTCGGCCCGCAGCTCACCGTAGCGCTCGCGGACCGGGGCCAGGTAGTCGGTGACGGCCTCGGCGACCGCGGACTTGAACGTCCCGTAGCCGGCCCCGTCGAACTCGCGCTCGATCGCCTCGGGCTCGGTCCGGCGCACGGCGGCGAGGATCTCGATCAGGTTGGTGATCCCCGGCTTCTCGGGGCCGCGGCGGATCTCCGCGCCGGAGTCGGTGACCGAGGAGCGGAACTTCTTGGCGATCTGGGCCGGCTCCTCGAGCACGTAGATCGTCCCTTGCACGCTCGAATTGGTCGTGGACATCTTCCGCGTCGGCTCCTGCAGGTCCATGATCCGTGCCCCGACGGCGGGGACCCGGACCTCGGGGACCACGAACGTCTGCCCGAAGCGGCCGTTGAAGCGCTCGGCCACGTCGCGCATCAGCTCGACGTGCTGGCGCTGGTCATCGCCGACCGGGACCTCGTGGGCGCGGTAGGCGAGCACGTCGGCGGCCATCAGCACCGGATAGGTGAACAGGCCCGCGCTGACCTGCTCGCGCTGGCTGCCCGCCTTGTCCTTGAACTGGGTCATCCGGCTGAGCTCCCCGTAGCCGGTCACGTTCATCAGCAGCCAGGTCAGCTCGGAGTGCTCAGCCACGTCGCTCTGGCGAAAGAAGACGCAGCGCCCGGGGTCAAGGCCGGCGGCGAGCAGCGTCGCCGCCGTGTCGTAGACCGACTCGCGCAGGCCGGCCGGCTCATAGGGGACGGTGAGCGCGTGCAGGTCGACCAGGCAGTAGATCGCCTCGCCGCGGTCCTGCCCGGCCACCCACTGCTCGATCGCCCCGATGTAGTTGCCCAGGTGCTTGCGGCCCGTGGGCTGGATGCCGGAGAAGATCCGCACGGGCGCTGAGGCTAGCCCAACGCCCCGCGCCGCCGCGGAGCCGAGGGGACGGCGCTACAGGGTGCTCCGCCGTGTGGCCGGGGTCAGCGTGGTCGGGCCGGAGCGACGGGTGCGCGGGCGGGCGAGCATGCCCGCGGCGGCCACGCCGCCGATCGCGCCGCACAAATGGCCCTGCCAGGAGATCCCGTACTGGGGCACGAGGCTTGAGATCAGCGCGCCGCCCCAGACGACGCCGACGACGATCCCGACCAGGATCTCCAGCCAGCTGCGATCGAAGATCCCGCGGCTGAACAGATAGGTGGCGTAGCCGAACACGACCCCGCTGGCGCCCACGGTGACCGAGTGCGCGGGGGCGATCAGCCACGTGCCCAGTCCGCCGATGAGGATCACGATCGCGGTCACCAGGGCCAGCCGGGCCGCGCCGCGCAGCGCAATGATCACCCCCATGAACACGAACGGGATCGTGTTGTCGATCAGGTGGGGGAAGCTCGCGTGCAGGAACGGCGCGGTGATCACGCCCCACAGGTGGTCGACGTTGCGGGGGTAGATCCCGTCCGCGTTCAGGCCCTGGCCGTCGAGCGAGTTGATCACCTCGATCACCCACATCAGCGCGACGATGCCGGCCAGCAGCATCAGGCCCTGGATCGGCTCGCGGCGGCGGTCGGGCAGCTGGGAGTTCACATCATCAAGGATGGCAGGCCGGCCACCCGGCGCAACCGGGTTCTTCGGGGATCATTCGGTGTCCAGGCAGGCCTCGGCCACGGCCAGGGCCACCTCGGCCCGCTGGCGCAGCGAGGAGCGCAGCACGAACTCGCCCGGCGTGTGGGCGCCCCCGCCCCGCGGCCCGAGCCCGTCGATGGTGAGCGGAATCGTGGCCGCGAAGTGGCTGGCGTCGCTGGCTCCGCCCCGCGGGACGCCGCGGATCGCCCGGCCCAGCCGCTGCGCGGCCGCGGCGATGACCGGCGCGGTCACCGCCTCTGAGTCCATGCCCGGCCACTCGCGCTCCATCGTGGCCTGCAGCGCGACCTCGTCCAGCTCGGCCGGGAACGCGGCCAGCACCGGCGCAAACGCCTCCAGCCGCCGGGCCCGCAGGTCGAAGATCAGCTCGCCGTGGGCGGGCACGACGTTGAACGCCTCCCCGGAGCGCATCACGGTGGGGACGGCGCTGAGCTGCTCGGGGCCCTGGGGATCGTGGTGGGCGGCGCCGAGCTGCGCCACGCGGGCCAGGGCCAGCAGCGCGTTGCGCCCCGCCTCGGGGGCGCTGCCCGAGTGCGAGGCCCGGCCGGTGGCGATCACCTTCAGGGTCCCGGCCGCCTTGCGGCGCACGATCACGCCCTCGGCCCCGGCGGAGGTCCGCTCCCCGGCCTCAAAGCACAGGCAGGCGTCGTAGCCGGCAAAGCGCGGCACGTGGGTGAACGGGGCCACCCGCCACTCCTCGTCGCAGACCAGCAGCAGCGAGAGCTCGGCAAAGCGCTGCGGGCGCCGGGCGAGCATCCGCATCACGCCGAGGGCGAGCACATCGCCGCCCTTCATGTCCGCGGTGCCCGAGCCGAACAGGCGCCCGTCCTCGTCGCGCAGCGGCTGGTGGGCGCCGTGGGCGACGACCGTGTCGACGTGGCCGAGCAGCATGATCCGCCGCCGGCCGCCGCCGCGCAGGGTGGCCACCAGGTCGGGCGCCGAGCCGGCCGTCGAGCAGGGCGGGCGGGTCACCTGGACCCCCGCGGGCAGCTCGGCGATGGCCAGGTCCAGGGCGGCCTCGGCCCCCTCCACGTCCCCCGAGGGCGAGGAGATCCCGACCAGCGCATCGAGCGGACCCTCGGCCCAGGCGGCGATCTCCGCCGCCTCGGCGGCCGGTGGCGGCGTCTGCGGGCGGCTCACGCCAGCGGCTGGCGCAGGACGGGATGGCGGGCCGCGGCGGCCTCGTCCAGGCGCCGGACGGGCGTGGTGTGCGGGGCGGTGCGGGCGATCTCCGGGTCCTCGCGCGCCTCGCGCAGGATCTCGGCCACGATCGCGGCGAACCGGTCCAGGGTCTCGCGGGTCTCGGTCTCGGTGGGCTCGATCAGCAGGGCCTCCTCGACGAGCAGCGGGAAGTAGACGGTCGGCGGATGCACGCCATGGTCGAGCAGCCGCTTGGCCAGATCGAGCGTCTTGATCCCGATTTCGCGCTTCATCGGGGCGCCGGAGAGCACGAACTCGTGCATGCACAGGCGGTCATAGGCCGCCGGGAGCAGGTCGAGCACCCCCTCGGCGCGCAGCCGGGCCAGCAGGTAGTTGGCGTTGAGCACGGCGACCTCAGAGACGTTGCGCAGCCCGGCCGCGCCGAGCGAGCGGATGTACGCGTAGGAGCGCACGAACACGCCGTAGTTGCCCTGAAAGCCGCGCAGGCGGCCGATCGACTTGGGGCGCTCGAAGTCCAGCTCAAAGCGCGGCCCGTGCCCGTTGTCGGAGGGGACGCGAACCACCTGGGGCCGCGGCAGGTAGGGCTCGATCCGGTCCGAGACGGCGATCGGGCCGGCGCCCGGGCCCCCGCCGCCGTGGGGCTGGGTGAAGGATTTGTGCAGGTTGAAGTGCACGATGTCAAAGCCCATGTCGCCGGGGCGGCAGATGCCCATGATCGCGTTGAGGTTGGCCCCGTCGTAGTAGAGCGTCGCCCCCACGCCGTGCACGATCTCGGCGATCTGCTCGATGTGGGGCTCAAACAGACCCAGCGTCGACGGGTTGGTGAGCATCAGGCAGGCGACGTCCTCGTCGGCCTTGGCCCGCAGGTCGTCGATGTCGACGTTGCCGTCGGGATCGGTGCCGACCTTGACCACCTGATAGCCGGCCATCGTCACGGTCGCCGGGTTGGTGCCGTGGGCGGTGTCCGGGGTCAGGACCTTGGTCCGCTGCTGGCCGTGGTCCTCGTGGTAGGCCCGGGTGAGCAGCACCCCGGCCAGCTCGCCGTGGCTTCCCGCCGAGGGCTGCAGGGAGACGTGCGGCAGCCCGGCGATCTCCCCCAGCGCGTGCTGAAGGCTCCACATCAGCTCCAGCGCCCCCTGGCTGCGCTCCGGGCTCTGCAGCGGGTGCAGGCGAGCGTGGCCGGGCAGTGCGGCGACGCGCTCGTGCAGCTTGGGGTTGTGCTTCATCGTGCACGAGCCCAGCGGGTAAAAGCCGGTGTCCAGGTCGAAGTTGCGCTTGGACAGCCGGTTGTAGTGGCGCACGATCTCGGGCTCTGAGATCTCGGGCAGCCGGGGCGGTGTGCGGCGGCGAAGCTGCTCTCCGATCAGCTCGGAGACCGGCACCTCGGGCACGTCGCAGGCGGGCGCGACGAAGGCGCGCCGCCCCTCGCGGGAGCGCTCGAAGATGGTCAGCTCATCGTCAGCGGCGGAGATCATGCGCGCACCTCGCGGTTGCCGGGCGTGCTCGCGCCGGGCGCGGTCTCACCGGCCACGGCCTCCTGGAGCGTCTCGGCGAGGCGGTCGATGTCGGCCCGTCTGCGCTGCTCGGTGATCGCGATGAGCAGGGCGTCTGAGTGCTCGGGGTAGTCGCGGGCCAGCGGGTAGCCCGGGTCGATGCCCCGCTCGCGGCAGTGGGCCAGGACCCGCTCGACGGGGGCGTCGAGGGCGATCGCGAACTCGCGCACGACGGGCTGGTCGTGCAGCAGGGTCACGCCGTCGATCTGCGCCAGGCGGGTGCGCGCGTAGGCGGTGCGGCGCAGCATCAGCTCGGCCAGCTCGACGATCCCGGCGCGGCCCAGCCAGCTGAGGTAGATCACCCCGGCCAGCGCGTTGAGCGCCTGCGCGGTGCAGATGTTGGAGGTCGCCTTCTCGCGACGGATGTGCTGCTCGCGGGTCTGCAGGGTGAGCACGAAGCCGCGCCTGCCGTCGGCGTCACGGGTCTCCCCCGCGATCCGGCCCGGCATCCGGCGCAGCAGCCCCTCGGTGGCGGCGAAGAAGCCGAACGAGGGGCCGCCGAAGTCCAGGCGGTTGCCCAGGGTCTGACCCTCGCCGACGGCGATGTCGACCCCGCAGTCTCCGGGCGTGCGCAGCAGCGCCAGCGGCAACGGGTCACAGGAGCAGATGGCCAGGGCGCCGGCCTGATGGGCGGCGTCGGCCAGCGGCTGGACGTCCTCGACGACGCCGAGGAAGTTGGGCTGGGCGACGATCACCGCGCTCACCGTCTCATCCAGCTCGGGCAGCTCGGTGACGCCGTCCACCAGCGGTGCCTCCTGCACGGTCATCCCCCAGGCGTGCGCCAGGGTGCGCAGGGCCTCGCGGGCGTGCGGGTGCACGCCGCGCGAGACGATGAAGCGGGTGCGGGCGGGCTGGTGCAGCTTGGCCACGTAGCCGGCCGCGACGACCGCGCTCGGGCCCTCGTAGACCGAGGCGTTGGAGACCGGCAGGCCGGTCAGCTCGCAGATCGCCGTCTGGTACTCGAACATGACCTGAAGCCCGCCCTGGGAGACCTCGGGCTGGTAGGGCGTGTACGGGGTCAAAAACTCCGAGCGGCTGATGATCGCGTCGATCAGGGCCGGGACGTAGTGGTCGTACATGCCGCCGCCCAAGAACGAGACGCAATCCTCGGTGCAGACGTTGCGGGCGGCCAGCCGGCGCAGCTCGGCGTCGACCTCCTGCTCGGACAGGCCGGGACCGAGCGCGAGCGGCTCGGTGAGGCGCAGGCCCTCGGGGATGTCGGCGAACAGATCGTCGATCGCCTCAACGCCGATCGCGGCCAGCATCGCCGCCCGGTCGGCATCGGTGACCGACGTGTACGAGCTCACGACAGGCTCGCCTCGTAGGCCGCGGAGTCCATCAGCGCATCCTGCTCCGCGGGATCGGAGAGCTTGACGCGGACCAACCAGCCCTCGCCGTAGCAGTCGGAGTTGATCGTCTCCGGGGAGTCGGTGAGCGTCTCGTTGACCGCGAGCACCTCACCGGAGAGCGGGGCGATCACGTCCGAGACGGCCTTGACGGACTCCACCTCGGTGTAGGCGCTGTCCTTGGTGATCTGCGCCCCGACCTCGGGGGGATCGAAGAACACGACCTCACCGAGGGTGTCCTGCGCGTACCAGGTGATCCCGAAGGTGGCCTCGTCGCCTTCGATCCGGGCCCAGTCGTGCTCGGGGTGATAGAGGAGATCGTCGGGATAGCTGGCATCGGCCACGGGGTCAGGACTCCTTGACGTAGAGGGGTTTGGGTACGACGAGTGCATCCCGGAGGGTTCCCCGGACATCGATCTGTAGACGGGTGCCGGGCTCGGCGCCGCCGGGCAGGTAGGCCATGCCGGCACCGCGCGCCAGGCACGGGGCGTACGTCCCGCTGGTGACGATCCCGCCGCCGGCCACCGCGTTGCCGGCGCGGGCGATCCCGGGACCGTCGATCACGAAGGCGGCCAGGCGCTCGGCCGGGCCGCGGGCGCGATCGGCGGCGACGGCGTCTGACCCGATGAAGCCGGTCTCCTCTCGGCACGCCCAGCCCAGCCCGGCGGCGATCGGGGTCCGCGTCTCGGTCAGCTCGTTGCCGTAGAGCGGGAAGCAGGCCTCGGTGCGCAGCGTGTCGCGGGCCCCGAGGCCGGCGGGCGTGACCCCGGCGGCGAGCAGCGCGTCCCACAGCGCCGGGGCCTGGGCCGGATCGCAGATCAGCTCGGCCCCGTCCTCACCCGTGTAGCCGGTCCCGCACATGAGCACCGTGACGCCCGCGAGCGTCCGCTCGGCGCAGTGCATGCGGGGCGGGAGCGGGCCGTCGGCCAGGCCGGCGAGCAGGCCGCGGGCCTGCGGGCCCTGGACGGCGATCATCGCGAAGTCGTCGCGGCGGTCGATCACGTCGGCGTCGAAGTCGGCGGCGTGGCGCTGAAACCAGGCCAGATCGCGCTCGTGGTTGGCCGCGTTGGTGACGGTCAGGTAGTGGCAGTCGGCCAGGCGGTAGCTGATCAGGTCATCGAGCACGCCGCCGTCCGGGCGGCAGATCAGCCCGTACTGGGCTCCGCCCTCGCTCAGCCGTCGCAGATCGGCGGTGACCAGGTGCTGGAGCAGCGCCTGAGCCTGCGGGCCGCGCGTCTCGATCTGGCCCATGTGCGAGACGTCGAACATGCCTGCGGCCCGGCGGACGGCGAGGTGCTCCTCGCGGACCCCGGCGTACTGGACGGGCATCTCCCAGCCGGCGAAGGGAACCATGCGCCCCCCGGCGGCGATGTGGCGATCGTGCAGGGGGGATCGGCGCAGGGTTTCGGCGGCGGCCGAGGTCACCCCGAGCAGGCTAGTAAACGGGGCCGATGGGCCCCGCGTGGCCCGGCCCGGTCAGCGATCGCGCAGGAAGCTGGGGATGTCGATGTCGTCGTCGGAGATCTCCAGCGATGACCGCTGGCGCTCATCCATGGCGACGTCACGGTCCCGGCGCTCGCGACGGGTCGTCTCCCGGGCCGACTGCACGCCGCCGAGGCCCGGGCGGTGGCTGTGATCAAAGCCGGTGGCGATGACGGTCACGCGGACCTCGTCCCCGAGCGCATCGTCGATGACGGCGCCGAAGATGATGTTCGAGTTCGAGTCGGCGGCCGACTGCACGATCTCGGCGGCCTCGTTGACCTCGAACAGGCCCAGGTCGTGGCCACCGGTGATGTTGAGCAGGATGCCGGTGGCGCCCTCGACCGACTCCTCGAGCAGCGGCGAGGAGATGGCCATCTTGGCCGCCTCGGCCGCCCGGCTCTCGCCCGCGGCGGTGCCGATGCCCATCAGCGCCGATCCGGCGTCGTGCATGATCGTGCGCACGTCGGCGAAGTCGAGGTTGATCAGGCCGGGGATGGTGATCAGGTCGGTGATGCCCTGCACGCCCTGGCGCAGGACGTTGTCGGCCTCGCGGAAGGCCTCCAGGATCGTCGTGCGGCGCTCGACGATGGTCAGCAGCTTCTCGTTGGGGATGATGATCAGCGTGTCCACGTTCTCGCGCAGGCGCTCGATGCCCTCCTGAGCCTGGCGGGCGCGCTGGGTGCCCTCAAAGGAGAACGGGCGCGTGACCACGCCGACGGTCAGGGCGCCGATCTCGTTCTTGGCGATCTCAGCGATCACCGGGGCCGCGCCGGTGCCCGTGCCGCCGCCCTCGCCCGCGGTCACGAAGACCATGTCGGCGCCCTTGAGCGCCTCCTTGATGTCGTCGCGCGACTCCGCGGCGGCGCCGTGGCCCATGTCCGGGTTCGAGCCGGCGCCGAGGCCCTTGGTCAGCTCGTGGCCGATGTTCAGCTTGATGTCGGCGTCGCACATGGCCAGCGCCTGGGCGTCGGTGTTGCAGGCGACGAACTCGACGCCACGCAGCCCCGCGTCGACCATCCGGTTGACGGCGTTGGTTCCGCCGCCGCCGACTCCGACGACCTTGATGACTGCGAGATAGCTTCCGCTTTCCATTTCTCCGTCCGACCCTCTAGTTAGGGTTGAGTGTTTCGTGACCGCATGCGCGGTACGGCGAGTCTGCCACGTTATGCACGGTATCGGCGGGAAGTCAACGCATCCCGGCGCAACGCAACGATCGTTGCAGATCGCCCATCTCTCGATCCGCCTCGGAGAGTTAGGGTTTGACTGCCATCAACCTCAACCTGAGGTTGAGACCGTTCCAGCGGCCGCTCCCGTGGTGGTGGGAGCGGCGGCCGTTCCCGCGCCCGTCGGGGTCGCCCCCGCCCCGGCTGGCGTGGTCGCCGAGGTCCCCGACAGCGGGGCATTGGCGTCCGCGCCGGCGCCGGCGGCGGGCCGGTCGGGAACGCTGACGTCGATGTACGCCGCCCCCGCCGACTTGGGATCGGCGAGGGTGCTGAGAGCCGCGGACCATTTCTGGCGCAGCTGCCCGGGGCCGCCGAAGTAGATCGCCGGGCCGTCGCGCAGCTTCGCGGTGAGCCCGTGGATCGACGTGGCACCGATGTCGCTCACGCGCGCGAGCAGTCGGTAGGGGGCCGCGGCGGCCAGGCGGACCTCGGCCAGGGCATCTCCGGTGAGACGCGTGCCGCCCGGGGGCACCGTCAGCGCGATCGTGGGCAGGGCCGAGGTCGAGACGCTGCCCGGGAGCAGGGTGCCGTCGCCGGCGACGGCGGTGCGCCGCCCGGCCGCGGCGATCACCGCGACGGCGTTCTGCTCGTCGACGCGGATCGTCATCGCGTGGGGAAAGCTCGTCTCGACCCGGAGGCGCTTGACCACCGGGTAGGGCCTGACCGCCGTCTGGAGCTGGCCCATCTGCACGTCCAGCGTGGTCATATTGCGCGCCGCGGTCCGCAGCGCAGCCCGGATCCGGCCCGCGTCCGGGCCGCTGACCCCGGTGATCCGCACGCGCTGGACGGCGACCAGCGAGGAGTCGCGCAGCCACAGGTAGATACCTCCCAGCAGCACCACCACGAGCAGGACCGCGCCGAGCACGCGGGGGCCCGGGCGCCGGGCCCCGAGCCGGCGGCGCAGCGGCGCGCGGCGGCGGCTGGCGATCATGCCTGCGTCCATTCGGCCGGCAGCGGAACGGGGCCGAGCGACTGGACCTCGGGCTCGAGCTCGATCCCGAAGCGCTCCTTGACCCGGCGGCGGCCCTCGGCCATTACCGCGACGACGTCGGCGGTGCTGGCCTCACCGTGGTTCTCCACGAAGTTGGCGTGCTTCTCAGAGAAGCCGGCCCCGCCGATCCGCAGCCCGCGGCAGCCCGCGGCGTCGAGCAGCTGACCGGCGCTGCGGCCCTCGGCGCGAGGATCCTCGGGGTTCTTGAACGTCGAGCCGAAGGTCTTGATGCCCGAGGGCTGCGCCTCGCGGCGCCGGCGGCGCATGTCGGCCAGGGTGGCCTTGACGCTCTCCGGATCGGCGGGGCGCAGGGCGAAGGCGGCGCGGGCCACGACCTCACCGGGCGCGAGGTTCGAGTGCCGGTAGGCGAAGCCGAGCGCGACGGGCGCGCGCCGCTCGGTTCCCTGCGGGCCGGTGACGTCGACCCAGCGCAGTGCGCGCGCCAGCTCACCGCCGTAGGCGTTGGCGTTCATGCGCACCGCCCCGCCGACCGTCCCGGGGATGTTGACCCCGAACTCGATCCCGCTCAGGCCCTCGCGGGCGGCGCGGGCGGAGACGGCGGGCAGGCGCGCGCCGCCTCCGCAGAGCATCTGCGTGCCGTCCAGCCGGATGTCTGAGAGCTCGCCGTCCAGTTTGATCACCAGGCCGGCGACCCCCTCGTCGGCCACCAGCAGGTTCGACCCCGAGCCCACGACCCCTACCTGCGTGCCCGAACGCCCAGCCCAGGCCAGCAGCTCCTCCAGGCCCGCGATCGTGCCGGCCCGCGCAAACAGCTCGGCGCGGCCGCCGGTGCGGATCGTGGTCAGCCGGGCCAGCGGGAAGTCGTGCTGCACTCCGGTGGGCGTCGCGATGGGCATCGGGCGCAGCGTAGAAGGCCGGGCGGCGGGCGTTTCAGGCCACGAGCCGCCGCCCCAGGGCGTCGACGTTGCCCGCGCCCATCATCAGCACCAGGTCGCCCTCGCGCAGGCTGTCCTCGAGCAGCCGCTGCGCCGAGGCGAAGTCGGGCATCCACGCCACCGGCCGCCCCGCAGCGGCGTCCGCGGCGGCGGCGGCGACGAGGTGCCCCTCGATCCCCGGGAAGTCCTCGGCCCGCTCGCGCGCCGGGTAGACGGGCAGCACGATGATCGTGTCCGCCCCGGCCAGCGCGGCGCCGAAAGCCTGCGCGAGCGCGCGCGTGCGCGAGTACAGGTGCGGCTGAAAGACGGCGAGCAGGCGGCGCGGACGCAGCGTCCGCGCGGCGGCGATCGCGGCGGCGATCTCGGTGGGGTGATGGGCGTAGTCGTCGTAGACGGCGGCCCCCGCCGCGGAGCTGCCGACGAGCTCGAGGCGGCGGCGGGCGCCGCGGAAATCGGCCAGGGCGCCGACCGCGCGGACCGGATCGGCGCCGGCCAGGACGGCCGCGGTGAGAGCGCCGGCCGCGTTGACCGCGTTGTGGGCGCCGGGAACGGCCAGCGCGACCTCGTGATCGCGCCAGCGAAAACGGGCGCCCGCCGGCGTGAGGGTGAGCTCCTGCGCGTCGTAGGCGATCGCGTCGGCGGGACACAGCGCGCGCAGCTCGGGCCGGTCCCAGACGATCGCCGCCTCTCGGGCGCGCGCCATGAACTGCGAGAAGGTCGCCTCCAGATCCAGGCGCGAGGAGTAGGTGGAGTGGTGGTCGAGCTCCGCGTTGGTGAGCAGCGCGATGTCCGGATGCAGCTTGAGCAGCGAGCGGTCGCTCTCATCGGCCTCGACGACGATCCAGTCCCCGCGGCCCCATCCGGCGCCCAGGCCGGTGCCGGGCAGCTCGGCGCCGATCACGAAGGCCGGATCCAGGCCCGCGGCGCGCATGATGTGGGTCGTCATGGCCGAGGTGGTCGTCTTGCCGTGCGTGCCGGTGATCGCGATGCAGCGCTTGAGCGCCGCGAACTCGGCCAGCAGATCGGCCCGGTGCAGCTGGCGGGTGGCGATCGCCCGCTCGGGGTTGTCGGCCGGCACCGCCGTCGAGTACACGACCTCCGCGCCCGCGGGCACGTTGGCCGCGGCGTGACCGATGGCCGGCTCGATGCCCCGCTCGCGCAGCCGCGCGGTGTACGCGCCCTCCGCGCGATCGGATCCGGTGACCTGCGCGCCCAGCTCCCGGGCAATCAGGGCCAGGCCGCTCATGCCCGCCCCGCCGATCCCGACGAAATGCAGGCGGCGTTGAGACCAACCGGTGGTAGCCATCGCGGGGCGAGGCTAGCGACGCGACGCTCCCGGGTCTCTCCCCCCGGCTACCGCGGTTCTGATGATCGGTCTGCGGGCGGGTCGGCCGCGGCGGCGCTGACCGCGCCGCGCAGGCGCTCGAGTCGGTCATCCCACTGCCCCCCGACCGAGACCATCCACGACATGGCCTGCGACAGCGGCTCGGGCGTGAGCCGGTAGCGCACGTCGCGGCCGCTGCGCTCGCGCTGCAGCAGCCCGGCCTCGGAGAGCGAGCTCAGGTGTTTGGTCACCGCCTGGCGTGAGATCGGCAGGCTGTCGGCCAGCTCGGTCGCGGTGGCCGGCCGCGCCGCGATCGTCTGCAGCAGCCGCCGCCGCACGGGCTCGGCCAGCGCCCCGAACACGGCCCCGGTCAGATCGTCGGTCATACGCCGGCGGCGACGAGGCTCGGCCCCGGGCTGGAGTCCCACTGGCCCGGGAGGGGGAGGCCGACGAGGTCGAGGATCTCCAGCGGCCGGGTCTCGACGATGCGCACGCGGGTGTGGTGCTCGGCCGTCTCGGTGAGGGTGACGGTCACCCGCGAGGCCGGCTCTCCGTCGGCGTTCCACCAGAAGACCAGGCGCGCCTCGGAGGCTCCGTCCGCGGGTGAGACGATCTCCTGCACCCAGCCGGAGCGGCGCTCGTCGCCGACCCGGAAGCTCGCCTCGCCGCCGGGCGCCAGCTCCAGCGCGACCTCGTCGGCGAGCCACTCCTGCAGCCGGGCGGGCTCGAGCAGGTACGGCCAGACCTCGGCCGGAGGGGCGGGAAGGTCCAGCTGGCGCTCGATCTGCTCGGTCATGACGGCTTCCCTCCGGTCAGACGTGCAACTCTTGAGTTGCGCGTATGGTAGGTTACGTGCAATGGTTCGGTTGCACTGTACCAGCCGGTTGCCTGTCGATCGCGTCCGCCCCGGACGCGGAAAGGAGCCTTCATGCCTCTCGTCCCCATGGTCGTGGAGCAGACCGCCCGCGGTGAGCGGTCCTTTGACATCTACTCCCGCCTGCTCAACGACCGGGTCATCTTCCTCGGCGGTGAGGTCACCCAGGAGACGGCCAATCTGATCGTCGCCCAGCTCGTCCACCTCGAATCCGATGATCCCGACAAGGACATCCACCTCTACATCAATTCGCCCGGTGGCTCGGTCTACGACGGTCTGGCCGTCTACGACGCGATGCAGTTCATCCGGCCCGACGTGCAGACGATCTGCTACGGGATCGCGATGTCGATGGGCTCGCTGCTGCTGGCCGGCGGCGCCCCGGGCAAGCGGATGACGCTGCCCAACTCCCGCATCCTCATCCACCAGCCCTCCGGGGGCTACCAGGGCCAGAGCTCGGACATTGAGATCCACGCGCGCGAGACGCTGGCCCTGCGGGCCCGCGTCGATGAGATCTACGCCCAGCACACCGGCCAGACGGTGCAGCGCGTGCACGACGACATGGACCGCGACCGCTACTTCACCGGCGAGGAGGCCGTCGCCTACGGCCTGGCCGACCGGGTCCTCTCCCAGCGTGAGGCCGGCGCGCGAGCCGGGGGCTTTCGCTGAGGCTCAGCGGGCCTGCGCGAGGATCGCCCGCGCCACCTCGCTTGCCGCCTGGGGCCGAGCCACCGTGGCGGCCGCCGCGGCCATCGTTGCCAGCGTCTCCGGGCGGCCGAGCAGCTCGCGCGCCGCCTCGGCCAGGCGGGCGGCGCTGAGCTCCCCGTCGGGGATCACCACGGCCGCCCCCGCTCGCTCCATGTAGCGGGCGTTGGCGGTCTGGTGATCGGCGGTGGCGTGCGGGTACGGGATCAGGATCATCGGCTTGCCGTGCGCGGCCACCTCGAACACCGAGCCCCCGGACCGCGCCACGACGAGGTCACTGGCCAGCAGGGCCTGGTTGAAGTCGTCGATGTAGCTGCGCAGGTCGTAGTGCGGGCCCGGGGCTTGAAGATCGGCGAAGTCGCGCTCGCCGGCGGCGTGAAGGACCCGGAAATCGGCGCCGGCGAAGGCCTCCACGGCGGCCTGGTTGATCGAGCGTGCCCCCAGCGAGCCCCCGAAGACGAGCACCACCCGATCATCGGGGCCGAGCCCGAACCGCTCCCGGGCCGCGGCCCGATCGGTGGCCGGCGGCGGGATCGGCCGGCCGGTGACCAGGTAGCGGGGCGGCTCGCGGCCCTGAAGCGGAAAGGCCAGGCACACGCGACGGGCAACGCGCGCGAGCAGCCGGTTGGTCAGCCCGAGGTGGCTGTCTGACTCGAGCAGGACCAGCGGGATCCGCGCCACGACGGCGGCCAGGCCGACCGGTCCGGCCACGTAGCCCCCGGCCCCGAACACGGCGTCGGGCTTGAGCTCGCGGATGATCCGCCGGCAGGCCCGCAGCGCGCCGGCGTCGGTGAGACCGGCGTTCAGGGCTTTGACCGGGTCGCGCCGGGGCAGCGAGACGACGTCGATCGTGCGCAGCTCGTAGCCGGCGGCGGGGACGAGCGTCTGCTCGGCCCGCCGGCCGCCGATGAAGACGACGCGGGCGCCCTCAGCCCGCAGCGCGTCGGCCACCGCCAGGGCCGGCACGACGTGCCCCGCGGTCCCGCCGGCGCCGATCACGATCAGCGGCGAGGTCACGCTCGGGCGGCGCCACCGACCGCAGCTGCCGTGCCCCAGGACGCGAGAGATTGAGCAGCAGCCCGACCGAGGCGAGCATCACGCACAGGTTGCTCGGCGCGTAGGAGATGAACGGCAGCGGCACCCCGGTGAGCGGGGCCAGGCCGAGCACGACGAAGATGTTCAGGGTTCCCTGGCACAGGATCAACGAGGTCAGGCCCGTCGCCAGCAGCTTGGCATACCGGCCGGAGACCCGCCGGGCGGTGCGCAGCCCGGCGTAGGCGATCATTCCGTACAGGACGATCACGCCGAACACGCCGACGACGCCCAGCTCCTCCCCGATGACGGCGAGGATGAAGTCGTTCTGGGCCTCGGGCAGGTAGAAGATCTTCTGCACCGACTTGCCCAGGCCGACGCCGAAGAACCCGCCCGAGCCGAGCGCGATCTGGCCCTGCACGGCCTGAAAGCCGTCGGTCGACTTCGAGGCCCAGGGATTGAGGAACGAGGTCAGCCGCGCCCGCTGGTAGGGCTGGATGACCGTCATCAGCAGCACGGCGACGGCGGCGATCCCGGCCAGGATGCCGATCCAGCGCATCGGCATGCCGGCCGCGATCATCATCGTCACGACCGTGAAGGCCACCACCAGTGCGGTCCCGAGGTCGGGCTCGACGACGATGAGCAGGATCGCCGGCCCGGCCACGATGGCCACCGGGCCCACGGCCTCCCGGAAGCTGCGCAGGCGCTTGGGATGGGCGGCCAGGTAGCGAGAGAGATGGAGGACGAGCGCGAGCTTCATCACCTCGGAGGGCTGAAACTGGATCGGGCCGGCCGCAAACCAGCGGCGGGCGCCGAGCACCACGCGGCCGAAGCCGGGGACGAGCACGAGCAGCAGCAGGGCGAAGGCGCCGAGCAGGATCAGCCGCGTGACCCGCTCGTCGATCAGCTCAAGACCCCGGCGCTCGAGCACGTACATGGCGACCAGGCCGAGCGCCCCGAAGGCCAGGTAGCGGATCAGCGTCCCGGTGCCGTTGCCGCCGCCGGTCAGCGCGCCGGGAGGTGAGGAGGCGCTGTAGACCATGACCGCGCCGAAGGCCAGCAGGCACAGGCTGGCCGTCATCAGCATGCGGTGCTCGAGCGGGGGAGCGCCGCGCCGGGTGGTCGCCTTGCTGCGGCTGGCGCCGGAGCGCGAACGAGCTGTTGTGGCCATCAGAGCGCCTCCACGAGCGCGCGGAAGGCATCGCCGCGCGCCTCGAAGTCCGTGTACTGGTCAAAGCTCGCACAGGCCGGAGACAGCAGGACGGTGTCCCCCGGCCGGGCGGCGGCGGCCGCGGCCCCCAGCGCGCGCGCCATGGTCTCGCTGGTGCGCCGCGGCACCCCCGAGGGCCGCAGGGCCCGGCCGATCTCCGGTCCCGCCTCACCGATCAGATAGACCGCGGCGCAGCGCTCGGCGACCACGGGGCTCAGCGGGCTGAAGTCCTGTCCCTTGCCGACGCCACCGGCGATCAGGTGAACCCCCCCGGCGTAGCTGCGCAGCGCCACCAGGGTGGAGGCGACGTTGGTCGCCTTGGAGTCGTTGACGAACGCGACCCCGTCCCGGACGGCCACCGGCTCCAGGCGGTGGGCGACGCCGCGGAAGCTGCGCAGGCCGCTGGCCACAGCCTCGGGCTCGATGCCGCGGGCCAGGCAGGCGGCGGCGGCCGCCATCGCGTTGTCACGGTTGTGGGCGCCGGGCAACGAGATCTCGCTCTCGGCGATCAGCGGCGTCTCATCCCACCACAGCTGTCCCGCGCGGGCGGCGAGCTCAGAGCCGGGGTCGGTCCCGAAGCAGATCCGCCGCGCGCAGCCCCCGAGGTCCTCGATCCCCAGCCCGGTCGGGGCGATGGCGACGTCATCGTTGCCCTGGGCGGCGAAGATCCGCAGCTTGGCGGCGACGTAGGCCTCAAAGGTGCCGTGGCGATCGAGATGGTCGGGCTCGAGGTTGAGCAGCACGGCGACCTCGGGCGCGAAGAACTCGGTGTCCTCGAGCTGGAAGGAGGAGGCCTCGCAGACCACGGTGGCCTCGGGATCGACGGTGCCGATCAGCGAGGAGAGCGCCGTGCCGACGTTGCCGGCCACGGCGACCGGGCGGTCCGCCTCACGATGGATGTGGCCGATCCACTCGGTGGTCGTGGTCTTGCCGTTGGTGCCGGTCACGGCGATGAACTCGTTGGCGAGCAGCCGCCAGGCGAACTCGACCTCACCGAGCACCGGCACGCCGCGGGCGCGCGCCGCCTCCACAACGGGGGCGTGGGCAGGGACACCGGGGCTCTTGATGAGCGTCCCGGCCCTGGCGGCAAGGGCCTGACCTGACGCATCGAGGTGGACTTCGACGCCGGCCCGCGAAAGCCTTTGCGCCGCCGCGGCGAGCGCGGGATTGTCGGCCGAGCCGGAATCGAGCCCGATCACCTCCTCGCCGCGGTCGCGCAGCAGCAGCCCGGCGGCGACGCCGGAGCGGGCCAGGCCGACCACGACGTAGGGACCGCCGGGCAGCGGCGGTCGGGAGCGGCGCGGGGGCGGCATCGCGTTAGGCCTTGATGCTGAGCTGGTACACGACGAACCCGATCGCGCCGAGCGCGGAGGCCACGATCCAGAAGCGCAGGATGATCTTGGTCTCCGACCAGCCCTGCAGCTCGAAGTGGTGGTGGATCGGCGCCATCAGAAACACGCGCCGGCGGAAGGTCTGAAACGAGAAGACCTGGATGACCACCGACAGGACCTCGATCACGAAGATCCCGCCGAGCAGGATGAGCAGCACCTCGGTGCGGGTCATGACGGCCAGGCCGGCGATCGCGCCCCCGAGTCCGAGCGAGCCCGTGTCACCCATGAAGATGCTGGCCGGGAAGCTGTTGAACCACAGAAAGCCGATGCACGCGCCGACCAGGCATCCCGCCATCATGGCCAGGTCGAGATCGCCGCTGATGAAGGTGATGCCGATGTAGGCGAGCAGGACGATCGCCGCGCAGCCGGCGGCCAGGCCGTCCAGGCCGTCGGTGAAGTTGACCGCGGTCGTCGTCCCGGCCACGACCAGGTAGATGAACACGACGTAGAACGGCCCGAGGTCGACCGAGACGTCGGCGAAGCGCAGCTGCACGGATTCGGGGAGGTGGGCCTTCTGGGTCGCCACCCACCACAGCCCGACGGAGATGGCGATCGTCACCACGAGCTTGGTTCGGGCCCGCAGCCCGAGCGAGCGGCGCTTGACGATCTTGGTGTAGTCGTCGGCGAAGCCGAGCAGGGCGCAGGCGATCGCCGCCCCGAAGACCCCCAGGGCCTGCCAGTCCCGGGTCGAGAGGACGATGAACGGCACCGTGACGGCGGCGAAGATGATCACCCCGCCCATCGTCGGCGTCCCGGCCTTGGTCTTGTGGCCCTGCGGGCCCTCCTCGCGGATGTTCTGGCCGAACTCGCGGTTGCGCAGGAAGGTGATGAAGCGGGGGCTGAGGAACAGGCACATGAGCAGCGAGGCCGTGCCGGCGATCAGCACGCGACCCGAGGAGGAGCCCATCAGCGCCGTCCCCCGGTGGTGGCCGCGGGCTCGCCGGGGCTGACGCCCAGCGCGCGCGTCACGGCTCTGAGCCCGACCCCGAGCGACCCCTTGACCAGGACGAGGTCCCCCGCCCTGAGCAGCCCGGGCACGGCCTCGGCGGCCTGCGCGGCGTCATCGAGCACCCGGCTCTCGCCGGGGTAACGCTCGGCGATCGCGGCGGCCTCCGGTCCGACGGTGATGAGCAGGTCGACGCCCGCCTCGTTGGCCAGCTCACCGAGGGCGAGGTGAAAGTCCCGGCGCCCCTCCCCCAGCTCGAGCATGTCCCCGAGCACGGCGACGCGGCGCTGTGCGCCCGTGCGCGCAGCGGTATCCGCGAGGTCGGTGAGGGCGGCGCGCATCGACATCGGGTTGGCGTTGTAGCAGCCGTCGATGACCGTGATGCCGCCGGCCACGGCCACGCTCTCCCCTCGGCCGGGGGTCAGGGCCAGCTCGACGCGCCCGGACGGTCGGACCCCGAGGGCGCGAGCGGCGGCGACCGCGGCGAGCAGATCGGTGCGCAGGTGAGCCTGCGGGAAGTCGACCCCGAGCTCGATCCTCTCTCCCTGGGCGTCGATGGTCATGCGCTCGGCGCTTTCCCTGGTGGTGCGCACATCGCCGCTCGCGCCGAAGGTGACGGTGGTCACGTCGTCGCGGAGGTGGGGCTCGAGCAGCCGCTCGCCGGCGGGGACGATCGCCGTCGCCCCTGGCGCCAGGCCGGCGATCAGCTCGGCCTTGGCCGCGGCGATGTTCTCGATCGTGCCCAGCAGCTCGAGGTGGACCGGCCCGATCGAGACGATCACGCCGACGTCCGGCTCGGCGATCGCGGCCAGCTCGGCGATCTGCCCTCTCCCCCGCATCGCCATCTCGAGCACGAGCACCTCGGTCCCGGCGGGCGCGGCGAGGATCTCGAGCGGAACCCCGATCTCGGTGTTGAAGTTCGCCCGCGAGGCCACGGTGCGCCGGTGCGGACCGACCACGGCCAGCAGCAGGTCCTTGGTCGAGGTCTTCCCGGTGGAGCCGGTGACCCCGATGACCTGCATGCCCTCGCTGCCCAGCTCGCGCCGCCACGCCGTGGCCAGGGACTGCAGGGCTTTCAGCGGGTCATCGGCGACGAGCACGATCCCCTGCCCGGCCTCTCGCGCCGTCTCGACGTGGGCCGGGGACACGAGCACGCCCCAGGCACCGGCCTTCAGGGCGGCCGCCGCGAACTCGCCGCCGTCCCGGCGGCGGCCGGGCAGGCCGACGAACAGCACTCCCGGCTCGGCCTGGCGGGAATCGATCGCCACGCGATCGGGCCCGCCGTCGCTTCGGGCCGTTCCGGCCAGGGAGGCACCAGCGCCGGCGGCGAGGTGCTGCGGTGTCCAGTCCTTCATCGGCGGGGGCGCCGGCCCTTCAGCCGACGGTCCCCCGCAGGATGTCACGCGCCACGGTCACATCGTCAAAGGGCAGCTTGCGACCGTGTTCGAACTCCTGGCCCTGCTCATGCCCCTTGCCCGCGATCACGACGACGTCACCCGCTTCGGCGCTCCTCAGGGCCCGCGCGATCGCCGTCTTTCGGTCGACCTCATGATCGACGGTCCCGGAGATGCCGGTGAGGATTTCGGCGATGATCGCCTCCGGATCCTCGGAGCGCGGATTGTCCGAGGTGACGATCACATGGTCGGCCAGGCGCGCGGCGATTTCCCCCATCTGCGGGCGTTTTCCGCGGTCGCGGTCTCCGCCGCAACCGAAGACGACGTGGAGGCTGCCCTCGGTGAGATCACGCGCCGCCCTCAGCACGTTGTCGAGTGAGTCGGGGGTGTGGGCGTAGTCGACCACGACGGCAAAGGTCTGCCCGGCATCGACGGTCTCAAAGCGGCCGGGCACCTGGCCGGCCTCGGCGATGGCCCGCCGGCAGGTCTCAGCGGGCACCCCGAGCGCCCGGGCGGCGGCGAGCGCTCCGAGCACGTTGTAGACGTTGAACTCCCCGCGCAGCGGCGATCTCAGTTCGATCGGGCCGTCGGGGGTCTCGGCGGTGAAGGTCGAGCCGCTCAGGCTCGAGTGGACCGCGACCGCACGGTAGTGAGCGTCCGGATCGTGCAGGGCAAAGGTGATCGGCGCATCGATCTCGGCGGCGAGCCGCGCGCCGTAGGGATCGTCGACGTTGACGATCGATGCCTTCGGCGTGAGCGGGGGCTTGAACAGCCGACGCTTGGCCCGGAAGTAGTCCTCCATCGTGGGATGGAAGTCCAGGTGATCCTGGGTCAGGTTGGTGAAGATCGCCGCCGCGAAGTGGATCGCGTCAGCCCGCCGCAGCTCGAGCGCGTGCGAGGAGACCTCCATCACACAGGCCTGATCGCCGGCGTCGAGCATCTCCCGGAAGGTGTGCTGGAGGTCGATTGCCTCTGGGGTTGTCCGCTGGACGTCGTGCTCGACGCCTCCAATGACGCTCTTGACCGTGCCCAGCAGGCCGGCCTGGCGGCCGTCGGCCTCCAGCAGGGCGCGGACGAGGAAGGCGCTGGTGGTCTTGCCGTTGGTGCCGGTCACGCCGACGGTCTTCAGCGCAGCGGTCGGGTCCCCGTAGAACACGGCGGCCGCATGCGCCATCGCCGCGCGGACACTGTTGACCTTGACCTGGGGGATGTCGACATGGTCCAGCTCACGCTCGACGATCAGGGCCGCCGCGCCCCGACCGGCTGCGTCAGGAGCGAAGTCGTGTCCGTCGCTCGTGAAGCCGGGCACGCAGAAGAACAGCGCGCCAGGCTCGACCAGACGGTTGTCGTAGGCGAGCGCGCGGATGTCGATCGCTGGGGCTCCGGGGAAAAGATCGGTCAGCTGCACGCGTGAACACGCTAACGGTCTGGCGTCCAGAACACGCGGTCAGCCAGAGCCCCGCCGTCTGGCCCGCGGTGGATCAATGCGGCGAGATGCCCAGGTAGGGCACGGCCCAGCCGACGATCTTCTGGAAGGCCGGCGCGGCCACCGAGCCGCCGTAGATCGAGCCTTGCGGCTCGTCGACGACGACCATCCCGAGCAGCTGGGGGTGGTTGGTCGGCACCATGCCGACGAACGAGGCGATGAACTCGGTGTTGGAGTACTTGCCGTTGATGGCGATGTTCGCCGTACCCGTCTTGCCCGCCATGTCGTACCCGGGGATCGCGGCCCCGGAGGCGGTGCCACCCTCACCGAGCACGCCGCGCAGCATGCCGCGCAGCTCGGCGGCCGTGGACGGTGAGATGATCCGGTGGCCGGCGGGCAACGGGACCGGCTTGCCGTTGATCGCGTCGACGATGTGGGCGGGGCGCAGGATGCCGCCGTTGGCGATCGCCGCGTAGGCGGTGGCCATCTGGATCGGGGTGACCGACTCGCCCTGGCCGAAGGGCAGGTTGCCCATCGAGGAGCCCGAGTACTTGGAGACCGGCAGGATGATGCCGCCGTCCTCACCGGGAAGGTTCACGCCCGTCTTGGCGCCAAAGCCGAAGCGACGGACCCAGTAGTCAAAGCGGTTGGCCCCCAGCTTGGCGCCGATCAGGTCGGCGCCGATGTTGCTGGACTTGGCCAGGATTCCGGCCACCGACAGCGTCTCGTCCCCGTGGGCCTCGGCGTCGTGGATCGTGCGGTCGGCGACCTGCAGCACCGACGGGATGTTGAACGGCGTGCTCGGGGTGACCAGCCCGTCCTGCAGGGCTCCCGCCACGGTGACCGCCTTAAAGGTCGAGCCGGGCTCGTAGTTGAAGTTGACCGCCCGGTCCTGGCTGGCGTAGGTCGGGGCGCTGGTCGGATCGTTGGCGTTGACCCGGGGCCAATTGGCCAGCGCGAGGATCGCACCGGTCTGCGGGTTCATGAAGATCGCCGTCGCGCCCTTGGGGCGGTACTGGGCTCCGACCCCGGCCAGGACCTGCTCGACCTCGTCCTGCAGCGCCGAGTCCAGGGTCAGCCGGAAGGTCGCCCCGGGACGGGTGGCGCGGACATCGTCGATCGAGATCGGCTGGCCGATGGCGTCGTTGACGATCCGGCGCAGCCCGTCGGTCCCGGTGAGCTGATGGTTGTAGAAGTACTCAAGCCCGCTGGCTCCGGTGCCTGAGCCGTGCACCGAGCCGATGACCTGCGAGGCCGCCCAGCCGCGCGGGTAAAAGCGGGTCGTCCGCGGCAGCAGTGAGATGCCGTTGATCTGCAGCTTTGAGATCTGCGTCGCCCGGTCAGCGGGCAGCAGCCGCGCGAGGTGCACGTAGCCGTCGCGCTTGGACAGCAGCGCGAGCACGGTGAGCACCGGCTTGCCGAGCAGCGGAGCGAGCTTCTGCGCGGTGGCCAGCGGCTGCTTGATCAGAAAGTCATCGGCGATCACGTCGTCGGCGGACTCCGAGATGGCCAGGTCCACGCCGTTGCGGTCGGTGATCGTCCCCCGGGGCGCCGGCAGCACGTCGCGGGTGATCTGCTGGCTGACCGCGGCCTGCTGCAGGCTGCTGGCCCGAAAGACCCCGAAGTCGACCGCCTTGATCAGCGCCAGGCCCAGGAGCGCCACGAAGGCGAGGAAGATCCCGGCGATCCGGCGGTCGAGATCGCGGACGGCCATCGGGTGCGATCAGCCTCCGGTCGGCACGCCGGCGGCACCGTTGGGCGAGGGCGTGCCGGAACCGACCGGGACCGGCGATGCGGCCACGCCAGTGCCCGTCGCCGCGCCGGCCACGGGAGCGCTGCTGGTCACCACGCCGGTATTGGTAGCGGACGGACCGGTCGTCACCGTGGGGGTGCTGGTCGTGGGGGCCAGAGCGGTCTGCGTGGCGCCGCTGGTGGCCGCCGCCGCGGGCGTCTGGGCGGAGGGAAGGTTGGCCAGGAAGGTCGTGGCGTTCGGCGCCTGGATGGCGTTCAGGGCGCGGCCGACGTTGGCCGGGCCGCCGCTGAGGAAGCGGACCTGGCTGGGGCCCGGCATGACCATGCCCATGCCGGCCGCGAGCCGCTCGATCCGCTGATCGTCGCCGAGGACGGCCACGTCGGCCCGCAGCTGCTCGTTGCGGCTCTGCAGCGTGGTCACGCTTTCCAGGGAGCGGCCGGTGCTGTGGCTCAGCTTGAGGATCTCGACCTGCATGGCCACGATCCCGGCCAGCAGCAGTCCGAGCAGCGGGATCCAGGCCCGGCCGCGCACGACCCGGTCCAGCAGCCGGTGCGTGGGCAGCGAGCGGACGAAGGCTGCGGCCTGGGCGCTGAGCGAGCGGGGGCGCAGGGACGGCAGCGAACGCGCCGGCCGGGGCGCCGGCCGGCGGGGCGCGCGCTGGGGCTGAGCGGGGCCCGAGACGCGCCGGGGACGGGCTGCCGCGCCCGCCGGGCGTGGGGACGCCGGACGGGAGGCGGGGCGGTGGCCTGCGCTGCGCGCCGAGGAGGTCCGGGACGCGCCGGCGGAGCGCGGGGCCGCCCCGCTGCGCGAGCCGGAGGCCGGCGTGGGCCGCTTGGCCTGCCGGGCGGCGGCCGGGGTGAGCGCGGCAGGCGTCATGACGGCGATACCTCCAACTTGCGGGCGGCGCGCAGGTGCGCTGATCGGGACCTCGGGTTGGCGGCGACCTCCCCCGGGGTCGGTGCCACGGCACGGCGGGTGAGCAGTTCGGCCTCCGGTTCGTGACCGCACACGCAGATGGGCAGCTCGGGCGGGCACACACAGCCGCGCGCGCGGGCGGCGAAAAAGCGCTTGACGAGCCGGTCCTCCAGCGAGTGGAAGGAGATGGCCGCCAGGCGCCCGTCCTGGCCGAGGATCTTCCATGCCGCGGGCAGGGCCTCCCCGATCTGGGCCAGCTCGTCGTTGACGGCGATCCGCAGGGCCTGGAAGGTGCGCCGGGCCGGATGGCCGCCGGCGAACTGGGCCGGGATCGGCACCGCGGACTTGATCACCTCGACCAGCTGCTGGGTGGAGACGATCTGCTCATGGCGGCGCCGGCGCCCGATCGCGCGGCCGATCTGGCTCGCGTAGCGCTCCTCGCCGTACTCGCGCAGCAGCCGGGCCAGCCGCCGCTCGTCCCAGGTGTTGACGATCTCCTCGGCGGTGAGCTCCTGGTCGGGGTCCATCCGCATGTCCAACGGCGCGTCGTAGGCGTAGGAGAAACCGCGGCCCCAGGTGTCGACCTGCATCGACGACATGCCCAGGTCCATGTAGACGATGTCCGCGGCCAGCCGTTCCTCCGCGAGCTGCTGAAGGGCGGTGACGAAGTCCGCGCGGATGAAGCGGGTGTGACAGGGCACCTCGGCAGCCAGCGCGGCGAAGCGCTCCTCGGCCGCGGGATCGCGGTCGATCCCGATCAGGGTTCCCGCCGCGCCGATGCGATCGGCGATCAGACGGGCGTGCCCTCCCCCGCCCAGGGTGCAGTCCACGGCGATCTCCCCCGGGCGCGGATCGAGCACGTCGATCAGCTCACCGGCGAGAACCGGGATGTGGAGGCTGGTCATGTCAAGCAGTGTGGCCAAGGCTTGCGGTGAGGTCGGGGATACGGGTCAGGACGTCCTCGAGGTTCTGCGCGTGGCGCTGGCGGTCCCAGATCTCGAGATGGTCTCCGGCGCCGGTGACCGTGACCTCCTTGCTCAGCCCCGCGTAGGCCATGAGATGGGCCGGGATCATCACGCGGTGCGCGCTGTCGAGTTCCAGGTCAGCCGACATGCCGAAGAAGAAGCGGCTCAGTTCGCGGGCCGTGGGCGTGGCCGGGTTCAGCGACCCCAGCGTGCGCGAGGTGTAGGAGTCGTAGTCGCTGGGCGTCCAGATGCCGACCGTGCGCGGGGCCCCGGTCTGCACCTCGTGAGACGCGGCCAGGACGACCCCCTCGGCGAGGGCCGCGCGGAACTTCGCCGGGATCGTGAGCCGGTGCTTCGCGTCGAGCGCGTGGTCGAAGGTTCCGCGGAAGATCAAGGGGGCTCATCGGGCGAGAGAAATGACAAACCCGGGTGGCTGGGTGGGAGGAGCCCTGCCACCCGGGTCGATCAAGTGCGAGCAAGCTACCCCACTTCCTCCCACTCTGCAACCCAAAACCCACTCAATCTCCCACTGAGGCCACATCTCAGCCCGATACCGTGCGTAATCACCCGTAGAACCGGGCGATTCGGGGGTGGGAGGCCGATCCCTCCCACATCCGTCCACGCTGCACCGTCCAGTGCAGATGGACCGCATGCACGCCGACGTGCAGATCGGGGGTCGTTCCGTCCGCCGGGTGTGTATTCCTGGCGGGCCCGACGGCGCCCGGTCGAGGCCGCGCCGCGGGCTGGCACCCGGGCGCCAGCCGGCCCCGGATCCTCGGTCTCGCCCTAGTCGGCCGGCGGAAGCGGAAAGGTGAGCGCGACGACGACTCCGCGCTCACGCGGATGCGCGGGCGAGACGCTGAGCGCGCCTCCGTGCTGCGCCGCCACGCGCGCCGCGACGCGCAGGCCATGACCCCGCGGGCGGACACGCGAGGACGCCGAGAGGGAGCGCGGGATTCCGGCCGGTCCCGGCCCGGCGTCAGCGATCTCGACCCGCGCGCAGCGCCCGCTGCTCACGACGCGCACCTGGACCGGGCCCGACCCATGCTCGATCGCGTTGGCGATGAGATTGCCCGTGGCCTGCGCGATCCGCCCGGGATCCCCCAGCACGGGGACCGCCGCCGGCGCCGCCGCGCACAGCTCGACGCCGGCCGCGACGGCCGCCGGGCGCCAGGCGGCCACCGAGCTGCCGACGACGCGGCCGAGGTCGATCGCGGTGGGGATGAGGGCGGGTGAGGGTCGCCCTGTTCGCGCCCCGGCAAGGTCGGCCAGAGCGCATCGCGTCCGCGCCAGTTCGGCCCGCAGCGCGTCACCTCCGGCCCAACCGTCGGGACCGAGCGCATCGATCGCGAAGCCCAGCGCGGTGAGCGGCCCGCGCAGCTCGTGCTCGGCCTCGGCGATCCGGGCCAGGCGGATCTGCCCGCGGCGACGGCAGACCAGCAGGGCGGCCGCCAGCAGCGCGCACAGAGCCCAGCCGGCGACGGCGATCGGCGTCACGGCATCGGCCACGCGTCGAGCAGCCGGTAACCCACGCCCCAGACGTTGACGATCAGGCCGGGGGCGCCGGCGTCGGACAGCTTGCGCCGCAGCCGGGACGCGTGCGAGTCCAGGGTGCGCGTCGGCACGACCGACTTGTAGCCCCAGACCCCGCGCAGCAGCTCCTCACGCGTGAAGACACGGACCGGCTCACTGGCCAGCGTGCGCAGCAGCGCGAACTCCTTCTTGGAGACGGCAAGCGCCTGGCCCTGCAGCGCGACGTGGCGCGTCGCCGGGTCAAGCTCAAGCGGCCCGACCTTCAGCCGGCCGGCGCCGGGCCGGTGCCGGGAGCGGCGCAGCAGCGCATCGATGCGCCCGCGCAGCTCGAGATAGGAGAAGGGCTTGACCAGGTAGTCGTCGGCGCCGCGCTCAAAGCCGCGCACGCGATCGAGCTCGGCGCCGCGGCCGCTGAGGACGAGCACGGGGAGCGCCGGGTCGATGTGGCTGACCGAGATCTCCCCCGCACGCACGTCGTGCAGGACCTCGAGGCCGTCCCCATCGGGCAGGCCGAGATCGAGCACGGCCAGCGCGGGGGCGTGATCGGCGAACAGACGCAACCCGTCGCGTGCGGTGCTCGCCTCCAGGGGCTCGAATCCGTCGGCGGCGAGGTTGTCGGCCAGAAAGCGCCGGGTCGGTTCATCGTCCTCTACGATCGCGATCTGCGGGTGCTCTGACTCCATGTCGGTAGAGAGTCGGCGGGGCGACCGGAACCACCCCCTGCAACATCGCATTCAGGCCCTCGGAAGGGAAGGAATGCCGCATATGATGCCGACGCCGATGTACCGCCGTGGGAACTACAGCTCCGGGGACGACTTCGTCCTCGAGTACGGAGAACTGCGCTTCACGTTCAACGAGCGTGACTTTCGCGAGCGCTGTGAGCAGGCCGCTCGACGGCTCGGTTTCCTGGACGCCGTGGTGCAGGAGGACGAGGCCGAGGACCTGATCAACCTCGTCGTCAACGGCGAGGTCTCAGACCCCGCGTCGGCCCTGGGCGAGCACGTCAACGAATGCTGGACCGAGCTCGTCGGCCCCTCGGACCGCTCGCTCGTGCACTGGCTGCGCCGGCTCATCTTCCGCGGCGCGTGGCTCGATCAGCGCGTCAAGGAGGGCGAGCTGGACATCGCCTACGACGAGGACCTCAACGGCTTCGTCTACATCCAGCCCGATCGCGGCAACGAGCGGATCGAGCTCGCGCCCGAGCCGAGCTGGGACCGCGTCGCCTACGTGCGCCGCTGAGCGCGGCGAGCGCCGCGGCGACAGCCCGTAGGCGTCGTCAGCCGCCCGCGCCCTGCAGCGAGGCCACCGGCTGATGCGCGGGCGCCGGGTTGTCGAGCAGCAACCGCGGCACGGTGACGAGCTTGTAGCCGCGCCGGCGCAGCTCGCGGATGATGATCGGCAGGGCGGCCACGGTCTCGGCGCGCGTCCCGCCGGCGTCGTGCATGAGGATGATGCCGCCAGGCCGGGCGCCCTGCACGGCGCGCTGGACGATCGCCGCCACGCCCGGTGACTGATAATCGGAGGTGTCGACGGTCCAGAGGACCATCAGCATCCGGTAGCGGTGCAGCAGCTTGAGCGTGGTCTTGTTCCACAGGCCGTAGGGCGGGCGGTACAGGCGCGGGAACGGCGCGCCGTAGTCACCGATCGCCGTCGCGTCCTGGAGCAACTGGGCCTCCTGGTCGCGCAGTGAGAGCTGGGACATGGCCGGGTGGGTCTCGGTGTGGTCGCCGATCGGATAGCCGCGGGCGACGATCGCCGCGGTCGAGGCGTGGAAGTAGCGCTCCTCGATGCCGACCTCAAAGAACGTGGCCGGCGCGTGCAGACGCTCCAGCGCGGCCAGCACCCCGGGCGTGTACGGCCCCGGGCCGTCATCGAAGGTCAGCGCGATCTCCCGATGCTGGGCGCCGGCCACCCGCACGTACGGCGTGTAGCCGAGCGTGTGGTTGATCGCCGCCGTCTCGTCCGCGTGCTCGGTGGCGGCGAACGAGTCCGGCCCCGACCCGGCCAGGGTCCGGATCTGCGCGAAGTAGGCCGTGCCCCGGGCGGCGACCCGCGGCGCCGGTCGCCCACCACCGGACAGCGCCCCGGTGATCACGCCCAGCAGCAGGGCCAGGCCGGCGAGCACGCCGAGCGCGAGCATCCGCTGACGGCGGCGGTAGAGATCCGGGTTGCCGCGCCCCGCCCCCCGCCGCGGACGCGTGAGCCCGCGCAACGCTGCAGGTGTCAGACGGTCGATGCCACTCATCGGGATGCCCCGCGGCCATGATGGCGCGTCGCCCGCCCTCGTGCACCTCGCGCAACGCCGCGCCCGCCCCGATCCCCGGGGCAGAGCAGGAATCGCCGCCCACCGGGCAGAACCAGTCCCCCACCCCGCCGTCTAGGCTCGCTGCGCCATGGATCCGACCGTCTGGCTGATCATCCCCACCTACAACGAGGCCTCCAACCTGGAGCGGATCGTCCGCGCCTCGCTGATCGAACTGGAGCGCGCGGTGCCCGGCGACCATCGCGTCCTGGTCGTCGACGACAACTCCCCCGACGGCACGGGCGCGATCGCCGACGCGCTGGCCCGGGAGCTCGGCACCGTCGAGGTGCTGCACCGGCCGGGCAAGGCGGGACTCGGACAGGCCTACGTGGCCGGCTTCACGCACGCGCTGGCGGCCGGCGCCGAACGCGTGATCGAGATGGACGCCGATTTCTCCCATGACCCGCGCTACCTGCCCGCGCTGCTGGGGGCCTCCGAGCAGGCCGACCTCGTGCTCGGCTCGCGCTACGTGGACGGCGGCGGCGTCCGCGACTGGGGGCTGCTGCGCCAGGCGGTCAGCCGCGGCGGCGGTATCTACGCACGGCTCGTGCTGCGCGTCGATGTGCGCGACCTCACCGGTGGCTTCAAATGCATCCGCCGCGAGGTGCTGGAGGCGATCGATCTGCCCAGCATCCGCGCCGAGGGGTACGTGTTCCAGATCGAGGTCACCTACCGCGCGCTGCTCGCCGGGTTCACCGTGCGCGAGGTGCCGATCGTGTTCGCCGACCGCACGGCGGGCAAGAGCAAGATGTCCTCGCGGATCGCGCTGGAGGCGATGCTGATGGTCCCGACGCTGCGGCGTACCGCCCGCGAGGCGCTGGCTCGCACCGGCGGCCGCGCCGGAGGCTCCTAAGCGTCGCCTTAGTGTCTAACCGGATCGCAACATTGCCCAAACGGGTTCACGCGCGCGCGTGGGCATCCTCTAGGACGATGAGTGTCCGCAGCCCCCTGGGCGCAACCTCCCGGAGCGCCGGCCTCGATCTGGCCACCGGCGGCCGCGACCTCGGCGCCCGCGAGGCGCTGCGCGGATCCCGCGGACCGGTGGCCCTGGCCGGGCTGATGCTGTTCGGCACGCTGATCGCCGTCGCCGCCGCCCACACCTCGCCGCTGCTGCCGGAGTCGATCCGGCCCGCCCAGGCGGTGGGCCTGGCGGGCGCCTTCAACGCGCTGGGGCTGAACCTGCACGCCGGGGGCACGATGGTCGCGCTGGCCGCGATGCTCGGCTGCTACGTCGTCGTCGTGCTCGCCTCGCGGCAGCTGTCGGCGCGCTCGGTGCTCGTCTCGATCGCCGCGCTCTACGCGATCGTGCTGCTCGCCCCGCCCCTGATCTCGACCGACATCTTCAGCTATCAGAGCTATTCGCGGATGGGCGTCGTCTACGGCGTCAACCCGTACCTCAACGGACCGCACGGGATCGCGCTGGATCCCCTGTTTCAGTACGTCGGGGCCAAGTGGGCCTACACCCCGAGCGTGTACGGACCGGTGTTCACCGTGCTCAGCTACGTCCTGGCCCCGCTGAGCATCGTGGCCAGCGTGCTCGCCTACAAGCTGATCGCCGCGCTCTCGGCGCTGGCCATCGTGGCGATGGTGTGGAACCTCGCGCGCCACCGGGGCGTGGACCCGGTCCGCGCGGTCGCGCTGGTCGGCCTGAACCCGCTGCTGGCCCTGTACGGGATCGGCGGGGGGCACAACGACCTGCTGATGCTCGTCCCGGTCGTGGGGGCGATCTACGCCACGGTCCTCGGACGCGAGCGGCTCGGCGGCGGCCTGGCCGTGCTTGGCGTCGGGATCAAGCTCACCGCGGGGCTGATCGCGCCGTTCGCGATCGCCGCCGGGGGACCCCTGCGCGGCCGGCGGCGCCGGCGTGACCTGATCCTGGCCATGGCCGTCTCCGGGGTGGCGCTGCTCGCCCTCGGCCTGAGCGTGTTCGGGGCCGGCGTGTTCCACCTCTTCGCCACCGTCCAGTACAGCCAGAGCCACGGTGACTGGCACAGCATCCCCGGCCTGTTCATCACCCTCGGGGCCACGACCGTCGGGCACATCGTCGGCCTGCTGTTCACGCTGATCTTCGTCGCGATCACGATCCGCCTGCTGCGCCGCGTGTGGCGCGGCCAGATGGACTGGATCGACGGCGCGGCCTGGGCGACCTTCGCGATGCTCGTCACCGCCAGCTCGCTGCTGCCGTGGTACGTCGTCTGGCTGCTGCCGCTGACGGCGCTGTCGGGCGACCGCCGGCTGCTGCGCTGGACCCTGATCCTCACCTGCTTCGTGCAGATCGTGCAGCTGCCCGGATACATCCCCCACGGCGCCGCACTGGTCGGGTACTGAGGGCTGTGGATCTAGGATGACCGGCTGATGGAGAACTCCGCGATGAAGCTGTCGGGCCCGCGTAGCCCCGAGCTGGTCAGCGTCGTCGCGCCCGTCTACAACGAAGAGGGCACGATCGGGGAGTTCCACGCCCGCGTCTGCGCGGCGCTTCAGGGGCTGCCGTTCGAGCTCGTGCTCGTCGACGACGGCTCCACCGACGGCTCACCGCTGATGCTCGAGACGCTGGCGGCCAGCGACCCGCGGGTCCGGGTCGTGCACCTGTCGCGCAACTTCGGCCACCAGACCGCGCTGACGGCGGGACTGGACCACGCCGCCGGGGACGCCGTGGTGATGATCGACGCCGATCTGCAGGACCCGCCCGAGCTGATCACCACGATGCTCGACCACTGGCGGGCCGGCTGCGACGTCGTCTACGCCGTGCGCGAGCAACGCCTGGGTGAGTCGCGCTTCAAGCTCACCACCGCCCGCTGGTTCTACGCCCTGTTCGACAAGCTCGCCCAGGTGCCGCTGGAGCACAACTCCGGTGACTTCCGGCTGCTGGACCGCCGGGCGCTGGACGCCCTGCTGTCGATGCGCGAGCGCAACCGCTTCCTGCGCGGGATGACCGTGTGGGTCGGCTACACCCAGGCCGCCGTCCCCTACCAGCGCGACTCGCGCTACGCCGGGGAGACGAAGTACACGCTGTCGAAGATGATGAAGTTCTCGCTTGACGCGATCTCCTCGTTCTCGCACCGGCCGCTGCAGCTGGCCACGCTGCTGGGCTTTCTCATCTCGACGCTGGCCTTCGTGGCCATCCCGGTGGTGGTCGTGCTGCGGCTGCTGGGCTCCTACCTGCCCGGCTTCAGCGCCCTGACGATCGTCGTGCTGCTGCTCGGCGGCATCGAGCTGATCGCGATCGGGATCATCGGCGAGTACGTCGGGCGCATCTACGACGAGGTCAAGGGCCGCCCGCTGTACCTGGTCCGGGCCCGGCGCAACCTCGCCGACCCCGACGCCCACCACCCTGGTGACTCCGGCCTGCCGGTCAGCTCGGCCGAGCGGCGCCACTGATGGCCGTCCCCCTGTTTGACACCGCCACCGCGCTGGCGCCGCTGGCCGCGGACATCGACGCGGCGATCGCGCGCGTCGTCGCCTCCGGGCGCTTCATCCTCGGTCCCGAGGTCGCGGCCTTCGAGCAGGAGCTGGCCGCCTACGTCGGCGCCGAGGAGGCGATCGGGGTCGCCAACGGCACCGACGCGCTGACCATCGCCCTGCGCGCGATGGGCGTGGGCCCCGGCGACGACGTCGTCGTCCCGTCCTTCACCTTCTACGCCAGCGCGGAGAGCATCCCGCCGACCGGCGCCCGACCGGTGTTCTGCGACGTCGATCCCGAGACCTTCATGGTCACCCCGGAGACGGTGCGCGCGGCGCTGACCCCGAACACCAAGGCGGTGATCGCGGTCCACCTGTTCGGCAACGTCGCGCCGGTGGCCGAGATCGAGGCGCTTGGCGTGCCGGTGCTCGAGGATGCGGCGCAGGCGCTCGGCTCGCGCTCGGCCGCCGGGCGGCCGGGCGCGCTGGGCACGGCGGCCACGTTCAGCTTCTTCCCCTCCAAGAACCTGGGCGCGTTCGGTGACGGCGGCGCGATCACCACCTCGGATCGCGAGCTGGCCGAGCGTGCGCGCGCGATCCGCTTTCACGGCTCGCGCGACAAGCAGACCTTCGAGATGGTCGGCTGCAACTCGCGGCTGGACGCGATCCAGGCGGCGATCCTGCGCGTGCAGCTCCCCCACCTCGACGGCTGGTCCGACGGCCGCCGCCAGGCCGCGGACTTCTACCGCCACGCCGGGCTCGGCGAGCTGGTCCAGCTGCCGGTGGCCACCCCCGCCGCCGCGCCGGCCTGGCATCTGTACGTCGTGCGCACCGAGGATCCCGACGGTCTCGCCGCCGCGATGAACGATCAGGGCATCGGCGCCCGGGTCTACTACCGGGTGCCCACGCACCGCCAGCCCGGGATGCGCCCGTACGCGCCCGACCACGAGCTGCCGGGCACCGAGGAGGCCGCCTGGCACCATCTCGCCCTGCCGATCAGCCCGGTGCTGACCGTCGCGCAGGCCGAGGAGGTCGCGGCGGCCGCCCGGATGCATCTCGCCGCCACCGGCGCGCGCTGACTTTCTCTTCCGGCGCCGCCGCAGCTGCTTCCCATCGGATGCACGGCGCCCGACCCGGCCCCTCGGGCCCGGGCGATCAGCCGCCGGCGGGGTTGGGGCCGGTGGCCGGATTGGCCCGGCCCTCCCCGGCCTCGCCGCCACCCCCGGCCGCGCGGCGCAGCGGGCGGATCTGCACCCCCGGCGCGTCCGGGCCCTGCTCCAGGGCGCCGATCCGGTTCGAGAGCCCGCGGATCGCGTCGGCCACCGGATCGGGCAGGTGGATCCAGTCGGCGTCCGGGCCCTCGGGGCGCCGGCCCTCGATGCGCACGGGATGGCCGGGGTTGCCGACCACCGTCGAGTTGGGCGGCACGTCGTGGATGACCACGCTGTTGGCGCCGATCTTGGCGCCGTGCCCGATCGTGATCGGGCCCAGCAGCTTGGCCCCCGAGCCGATCGTCACGTTGTCCTGCACGGTGGGATGGCGCTTGCCGGTGGCAAAGCCGGTGCCGCCGAGCGTGACGCCCTGATACAGGGTCACGTCGCGGCCGATCTCAGCCGTCTCCCCGACCACCACGCCCATGCCGTGGTCGATGAAGAAGCCCGAGCCGATCTGCGCCGCGGGATGGATCTCGATCCCGGTGACCGCCCGCGCGACGGTGGCGATCAACCGCGGCAGCAGGGGGACACCCGCGCCCTGCAGCGCGTGAGCGAGCCGGTGCGCGAGCAGAGCGTGCACGCCGGGCCAGGCGAGCAGGACCTCGAGCGCCCCGACGTCCCGGGCGGCCGGGTCGCGGCTGCGCGCCGCGGCCACATCGCTGCGAACCTCGGTGACGGCGCGCGCGATCAGCGGGAGGCCGAGCACACCGAGAGCGTAGCGAGGCCCACCCGGGTCCCCGGCGGCCCGGCCCGGGTCAGCGCTCGGGGGCGAAGAACGGCGTGGAGACGTAGCGCTCGCCGGAGTCCGGCAGCACGGTGGCGATCCGCGCACTGCGGAACTCCGGGCGCGCGCCGACCTGCAGCGCGGCCCACACCGCCGCCCCGCACGACATGCCGGCCAGCACCCCCTCGCGGCGGGCCAGGGTGCGGGCCATCTCGATCGCGTCCTCGTCGTCGACGGAGATCACCTCGTCGAGCAGCTCGCGGTTGAGCACCGCGGGGACGAACCCCGCCCCGATGCCCTGGATCTTGTGCGGCCCGGGACGGCCGCCCGAGAGCACGGGGGAGCTGCGCGGCTCGACCGCGACCACGTGGCAGCGCGGGTTGCGCTGCTTGAGCACCTCCCCCACGCCGGTGATCGTCCCGCCGGTGCCGACCCCGGCCACGAACACGTCGATGCGCCCGTCCAGCGCCTCCCACAGCTCGGGTCCGGTCGTGCGGCGGTGGATCTCGGGGTTGGCCGGATTGGAGAACTGGTCGGGCAGGAACACGTCGGGGTGGGTGGCCAGCTCGCGGGCGGCGTCCACCGCCTCGTTCATCCCCCCCATCGACTGGGTGACCCGGACGTCGGCCCCGTACAGGCGCAACAGCGCCTCGCGCTCGCGGCTCATGCCCTCGGGCAGGGTGAGGATCAGGTCATACCCCCGGGCGGCGCACACGAAGGCCAGGGCGATCCCGGTGTTGCCGCTGGTCGCCTCGACGATCGTCGTGCGGCCCGGCTCGATCCGCCCCTCGCGTTCGGCGGCCTTTACCATGGCCACCCCGATCCGGTCCTTGACGCTGCCGCCCGGGTTGAACATCTCGAGTTTGGCGAACAGCTCGATCTCCAGGCCGGCGGCGATCCGGCCCAGCTTGACCACCGGGGTGCGGCCGACGAGAGCCGAGACGTTGTCAGGGGGCGGGGTCACCTCGCATACCCTAGAGCGACGGGCTGTGGCGCTCCGGCGGCCGCTATTCTCCCCGCGTCCTTTTGAGAAGGGTTACCTCGCACATGATCTCGCGCGCAATCGTCACCGGCGGAGCCGGTTTCATCGGATCCCACGTCGTCGACTCGCTGATCGCCGACGGCGCCGCCGTCACCGTCATCGACGATCTCTCCTCCGGCCTGGCCGAGCGGGTCGCGCCGGAGGCGACCCTGGAGCAGATCTCGATCACCGACGCCGACGCCGTCGCGGCGGTGGTCGACTCCGTCCGGCCCGAGGCGATCTTCCACCTCGCCGCTCAGGCCAGCGTCGTGGTCTCGACCAACGATCCCGCCTTTGACTGCATGGTCAACGTCCAGGGCACGCTGAACCTGCTCGAGGCCTCCCGCACACGCGGGGTGCCGATCGCCTTCACCTCGACCGGCGGCGCCCTCTACGGCAACGACGCCCCGATCCCGACCCCGGAGACGCGGATCCCGGCCCCGCTGGCGCCCTACGGCGCCTCCAAGTGGGCGGGTGAGGCCTACATCAACACCTGGGCCGCGGCCCACGGCATCCCCCACGCGATCTGCCGCCTGGGCAACGTCTACGGACCGCGCCAGAGCCCGCACGGTGAGGCGGGCGTGGTGGCGATCTTCAGCGAGCGGATCCACACCGGGCAGACGCCCAAGATGTTCGGCAACGGGGCGCCGACGCGGGACTACATCCACGTCGCCGACGTTGTCGCCGCGCTGAGAGCGGCGCTCGGGCACCGGGGCACATTCAACGTCGCCACCGGGGTCGAGACCAGCGTCCGGGAGCTGTGGGACATCCTCGCCGACGAGAGCGGCACCGAGCTCGAGCCCGAGCTGGCACCGCTGCGCCCCGGCGAGCTCGAGCGCTCCTGCATGGACACGCGGCTGGCCGCCGACGAGCTCGGCTTCACCGCGGCGGTGGCCGTCGATGAGGGCCTGCGGGAGACCTACCGCGCCCTGATCGCCGGCTTTGCCTCCGGCTCCGCCCGCTGAGCGGCTTAGCTCCCGGGCCTGTCTCCGACCGGGCGCGTGTCTCCGACGGGGAGCGTTCTCCGGATCCGAGCGCGCGCCCTTACGCGAACTTTGGCATCTGACCGCCGAGGGGTGGCGGTGAATCGCCATTCATCGCCGGCGCGGGGGATTGCCGCGGACCGCCCTTCATCGGCGGCGCGGAGAATTGCCGCGGACCGCCCTTCATCGCCGGCGCGGAGAATTGCCGCGGACCGCCCTTCATCAGCGGCACGGGTATCGCCGTCAACCGCGATTCATCAGCGGCACGGGGTGTTGCCCTGATGCAGCGCGTCAGCCGCGGTGGCAGAACAGCCTGAGGTCGTGCTGCACCGCGGCCGGGATGTGGCCGGGGATCGGGCAGCTGAAGGCGCTGCCGGCGGTGACGAAGTGCCAGCGCCCGCGCGCGTAGTGGGTGATGCTCACCCCGTCGGCGGCGTAGCGCAGGCACGGGTTGTGCTCGCTGCCCGCGTAGTGCGTGGCCGCCCAGGCCCGGTTCGCGGTCGAGATGTCGACGTCGTAACAGCCCAGCGGCGTCGCGGGCCGCAGCCCGGCGGCGTTCATGATCGCCCGCTTCTGGGCGCCGTGGGCACCGACGCGCCCCAGCGCCGAGCCGGTGGCGACGATCACCACGGCGGCCGCGACCAGCAGGGTGAGCAGGGCACGGATGCGGTGCGGGACGGTCATGTCAGTTCGCTCTCTCTTAGATGTGGTACATCGGCGCGATGGAGGCGGCGATCTCGTCCTCGGCCACGCTGGCCACGGTCGCCTCGGCCAGAACCGCGCCGCAGGCCTGCGCGGCCCGGGCAAAGACGCCGGTGCTGTCGCGCCCGATCGGCCCGTCGAGCAGCTCGACGATCTCGCGCACGGTGATCGTCTCCGGGTCGCGGGCAAAGCTGTAGCCGCCCTTGACTCCGCGCTGGGAGCGCAGCAGGCCGGCGCGGCGCAGGCTGGCGAACAGCTGCTCGAGGAACTGGGGCGGGATCGCGCGGCGGCGGGCCAGCTCGGCCAGGGGCACCGGCCGGGTCGTGTCCGAGCCGCCCTGGCGGTAGAGCTCGACCAGGGCGCTGAGCGCGTAGGGGGACTTGCTGGTGATCGAGATCACGGCACTCGCGATCGTAGTGCAGCGACAGGCCGCCGCGGACCGGTCGGGGCCGGCTCGACACGCCGCCGCGGACCGGTCGGGGCCGGCTCGACAGGCCGCCGCGGACCGGTCGGGGCCGGCGCGGCACGCCGGGCACGGGCGTTTAGATCCAGCCGCGCTCGGTGGCGATAAGGACGGCCTGCGCGCGGTCCATCGCCCCGAGCTTGCCGTACACGTTGTGCAGGTGGGTGCGGACCGTGCTCGTCGACAGACCGAGCTCGGAGGCAATCTGCTTGTAGACCATGCCCTTGGCCAGGCGGCGCAGGACGTCGACCTCCCGGGAGGACATCGGGCAGGGCTCGACCTGGCGCGGACGGCCGCCGGAGGTGGGCAGCGGCAGCTCGTACATGACCGCGCGCAGGCTGGCCGGGGTGACCCCGACCGTGCGGGCGGCGGACAGCATCTCCGACGGGGTCACGGCCCCACCGAGCACGTAGTGGGCGAGCATGTCCGAGAGGCGGATCAGAGCCGCCTCGCCCTCGGCGTCGTCGGCGTGGTGGCGCTCGATCACGCTGGCGATCGTGCGGGGCAGGCCCCAGCGGCGGGCCAGCACCCCTCCGACCAGGGCGTGGTCGACGCCGAGCTCGCGGCGCTCCTGGGACAGGCGCTCCTCGGGGGTGCGGGCCTCACCGTGCACCTGGCCCGGGTAGCCGGGGTAGGCGTGGATGAGCACGAGCTTGCCGATGTCGTGCAGCAGCGAGGTGACCAGCAGGCGGTCGCGGTCCTCGAAGTTGATCTCGCGGGCCAGGCGGTCGGCGGCGCGTTGGGTGGCCACGGCGTGCAGGCGGAAGCGCTCGGGAATGCTCTGCCAGACGGCGGTGCGCTCGAAGAAGTCAAAGGTGCGCGCGCGGCTGGCGATCGCGTGCACGGTGTGCGAGCTGAGCACCTCCACCGCCTGGACGACGCTGTCGATCCGGCCCGCGGTGGGCCCCTCGACCTGGTTGGCCAGGCGCACGACGGTGACGGTCAGCGCGACGTCGGCCTCGACGGCGGCGACGACATCCGCGGCGGACGGGTCACCGGCCTCGAACAGGCGCAGGACCCGGTTGCGGGACTCGACCAGGACCGGATAGGCCTCCAGCGCCTCAAAGGCGGCGGTCAGCCGGCGGCCATGGCCTTCGTTGTGCCGGCGCTCCCGGCTCGCGTAGGGATCGGTCGGCACCGCCTTCACCGCCGCAAGGGTTGCCACGTCAGTTCACACGCCCTTCTCGGGCCGCGCACACCCACGCGACAGTTGTTGGCTGCATCGATGCCGGACCATGCGCCCATCTATCGGCAGCTTCGGCGTCGCGGTTTAGGGCCGGTTCACGGGAGCGGGAGCGTGACCGTCGGATCGGCGCAGCGCGGCGTCGATCCGCCGCAGGCTCTCCTCGCGTCCCAGCAGGGCCAACGTCTCGAAGATCCCCGGGGAAACGGTCTGTCCGGCCAGCGCGACGCGGACGGGCTGAAACAGCTTGCCGGGCTTGAGACCCTGCGCCTCGGCGACTCCGCGCAGGGCCGCCTCCAGCGGCTCGGGCGCGAACGGATCAACCGGGGCCAGGGCATCGCGGGCGGCGGCGAGGGCCGCGCGCCCCTCGGGGGTGCCGATCGTCTTGGCAAAGGCGGCCGGGTCGTCGGCGGGACCGTCGAAGACGAAGCCGACCAGGGGCCAGAAGTCGGCCAGCGTCTGGATCTTCTCCCGGCTGATGGCCACCGCGCCGGCCAGCCCCTGGCGGCCGGTGAAGGCCTCCAGCCGCCGCGTGAGCTCCTCGGTGGGCAGCTCGCGCAGGTGACGGCCGTTGAAGTTGCGCAGCTTGCGCTCGTCGAAGATGGCCGGGTTCTTGGACACCCGGTCCAGGCGGAAGCGCTCGGCCAGCTCGGTGAGCGTGAAGTGCTCCTCGTCGGCGGCAAAGCCGGCCCCGAGCAGGGCGACGTAGTTGTTGACCGCCTCGGGCAGATAGCCGGCCTCGCGCAGCTCCTGGACCGAGGCGGCGCCGTGGCGCTTGGACAGCTTGCGACCGTCGGGGCCGTGCAGCAGGGGCAGGTGGGCGTAGAGGGGTGGCTCGGCGCCGAGCGCACGCAGCACCAGCAGCTGCTTGGGCGTGTTGGACAAGTGGTCCTCGCCGCGCACCACGTGGGTGATCCCGGCGTCGAGGTCATCGATGGCGACGGCGAAGTTGTAGAGCACCGAGCCGTCCGCGCGGGCAATCACCGGATCGTCCATGTTGACGTTGGGAAAGCTCGTCGTCCCCCGGATGACATCCTGCACGACCGTGACGCCGTCGTCGGGGACGTGCAGGCGCACCGCCCCGGAGGCCTCGGGCGCGCCCCGGAAGCCGCGCTCGGCGCCCTCGCGCGCCTTGAAGGCCCGGACGTCGTCGGCGGTCGCGTTGGAGTGATAGGCGTGGCCGTCGGCCAGCAGCCGCTCCAGCGCCTCGCGGTGGCGCTCGCCCCGCTCGGTCTGCATGATCGGGCCCTCGTCCCAGTCCAGTCCCAGCCAGCGCAGCGCGTCGAGGATCTGCTCGACGTTCTCCGGCGTAGAGCGCTCCCGGTCGGTATCTTCGATGCGCAGGACGAGGGTTCCGGCGCGCCCGTGCGGCCCGTCGCCGGGGCCGTGGGCCAGCAGCCAGTTGTAGAGCGCCGTGCGGGCCCCGCCGATATGCAGGGCGCCGGTCGGCGAGGGAGCGAAGCGAACGCGCATGGACACGATCAGATGATCCTAATCGGGGCACACGTCTCACCGGCCGGTGGGCTGCCCAACGCGATCGAGCGGGGAGCCGAGATGGGGGCCCGATCGATCCAGATCTTCAACCAGTCGCCGCGGATGTGGCGGCCCACGGCCTACGGCGAGGACGACTTCGCCGCCTTCCGCGCGGCGATGCAGGCCAGCCCGATCGAGGCCGTGCTGATCCACGCCGTCTACCTGCTCAACTGCGCCAGCACCGACAAGGAGATCCGTGACAAGACGCGCGCGTCGCTGATCCAGTCACTGCGGATCGGCGACGGCATCGGCGCCGCCGGTGTCGTCCTGCACGCCGGCTCGGCCAAGCAGGGCCACGTGGGCGCGGCGATCACCCGGGCGGGCAAGGTGATCGCCCAGGCGCTGAGCGAGACCGAGCGCTGCCCGCTGCACCTGGAGGACACCGCGGGGGCGGGCGGGACGCTGGGTCGCTCGTTTGCCGAGCTTGCGGGGCTGATCGAGGCCTCCGGCGCCGGGCCGCGGCTCGGGGTCTGCCTTGACTCCTGCCACCTGCTCGCCTCCGGCTACGACGTCCGGACCACCGAGGGCCTGGATCAGACCCTGACCCAGCTGGACGCGGAGGTCGGCCTGGCGCGCCTGGGCTCACTTCACCTCAACGACTCCCAGACCCCGCTGGGCTCAAACCGCGATCGCCACGCGACGATCGGCGACGGCGAGCTCGGCCGCACCGGCTGCGCGGCCTTTCTCTCCGAGCCGCGCTTTGACGGCCTGCCCGTCGTGCTGGAGACCAAGGCCAGCGCCGAGCAGATCGCCCTGTGCCGGACGCTGCGCCAGAGTGGCCTGGCGGCCCGCCGACGCGCCGCCAGCCGCTAGCGTGCCGCAGCGATGAGCAGCCACCGCACCGCCGATGCCCTGGTCGTCTTCGGGATCACCGGGGATCTCGCCCGCAAGATGACCCTGCGCTCGCTCTACCGCCTGGAGGCGCGCGGGCTGCTGCCGGAGAAGATCATCGGGGTCGCGGCCGAGGACTGGAGCATCGCGCGTCTGCGCCGGCACGCGCGCGAGGCGATCGAGGCGGCCGGGGAGACGGTCCGCCCGGCCGTGTTTCACCGGCTGGCCAAGCGCCTGGCCTACGTGAGCGGCGACTTCGGCGCCCCGGAGACCTACCAGCGGGTGGCCAACGCGCTCGGCCATGCCGACGAGCCCGTGTTCTATCTGGAGATCCCGCCGTCGCTGTTCGCCACCGTGGTCGCCGGGCTGGACGCGGCGCAGCTGCTCGGCGCCGGCCGGCGCGTGGTCGTCGAGAAGCCGTTCGGTCACGATCTGCGCTCGGCCCGGACCCTGGCCGCGCAGCTGCACGAGCACCTGGAGGAGTCCCAGCTGTACCGGATCGACCACTTCCTGGGCAAGATGGGGCTGGAGGAGTTCCTGTACCTGCGCTTTGCCAACACGATGCTCGAGCCGATCTGGAACCGCGGCTACGTCGCCTCGGTGCAGATCACGATGGCCGAGCCGTTCGGAGTGCAGGACCGCGGCCACTTCTATGACCCGGTCGGCGCGCTGCGCGACGTGGTCGTCAACCATCTGCTGCAGCTGCTGGCCGCGGCGGCCATGGAGCCCCCCGCGGCCGGGGATCCCGGCAGCCTCAAGGACGCCAAGGCGGCGGTGTTCCGCTCCATGGCCACCGCCGACCCCGAGCACTACGTGCGCGGCCAGTACACCGGCTACCGCTCGATCCCCGGGGTGAGCAAGGGCTCAGACACCGAGACCTACGCCGCCCTGCGCCTGGAGGTCGACAACTGGCGCTGGGCCGGCGTGCCGTTCTTCATCCGCACCGGCAAGCGCCTGCCGGTCAAGGTGACCGAGCTGCGGCTCGTGTTCCACACCGCCCCGCAGCTGCCCTTCCTCAAGCGCAGCCGCCGCCCGACCCCCTCCGAGCTGGTCGTGCGGATCGATCCGGCGACCGGCATCCGCATGGGACTGGACGCGCTGCGGGCCGACATGCCCGGCGCGAGCGGGATCGAGCTCGACATGACCTTCGCGCAGGAGGGCGGCGAGGGCGCCACCCCCTACGAGGTGCTGCTGCACGCGGCTCTGCAGGGCGACTCCAGTCACTTCACCCGCCAGGACGCCGTGGAGGAGTGCTGGCGGGTGCTGGGGCCACTGCTGACCGACCCCCCGCGCGCGATCCGCTACAAGGCCGGCTCCTGGGGTCCGAAGGCAGCCGACGCGCTGCTGGCCGATCACGGCGGATGGCGATCCCCCTGGCTGCCGTGAGGTCGGGCCTGGGCACTCTGCTGTGGATCGTGGTCGGCGTCTACTTCGCCTCCAACCACCACTACCTCAACCACACCGACACGATCAAACGGATCGTCTCGCTGCTGCTCGCGGTGATCCTGTGGCCGCTGCTGCTGCTCGGGATCAACCTGCACGTGCGCTGAGCGTCGCGTACCGGCGCTCGCCCACCCCGGCGCTCGGCCGCCCCGGCGCTCGGCCGCCCCGGCGCTCGCCCGCGCGGCCCAGCCCTCGCCCGCGCGGTCCGGCCCTCGGGCGCGCGGCCCGGCCCTCGGGCGCGCGGCCCGGCTCCCGCCGCGACAGAAATATCGCTCGCTACGCCGAGTTCACGCGCCGCGCGAGATCTTGGTCCTTGAAACCACCGCTTCGTCGCGAGGTGCGCCCCGCTGACCAAGGTGAGCGATGAAATGGTTGCTCGGGGCCGCGCGGATCATCCGCCCGGCCGGGCGCGGGGCCGACTGCTCAGGTCGTGCCGCGTCGCCGCGTCACCGCCCAGCCTGCCGGCGCGCGCTCGAGCCTGCCCTGTAGGCCGAACACCCCCAGCTCGGCGGCGCTTGCCTCCCGGTAGATAGCGGAAGGGCACGCCGGCCCCGATGCCCGCCTCGATGCCCGCCCCGATGCCCGCCTCGATGCCCGCCCCGATGCCCGCCCTGATAGCTACGGTCAGCGCGCCCACCACGAGGACGATGGAATCGATCGCCTGCAACGTGTGGTCACCCAGTGCCGAGGCCGGCACGGCGAGCACCATGACGGTCCCGAAGACCGCGCCGAGAGGACTCACCGACCAGCGGCACTCGCGGCTCATGCGGTGGTCACAGCACCGAGCGGGGCCGGCAACGCTGATAGACCCGCCAGCGTCCGAAGGCCAGGGCCAGCCGCAGGCCATCGTCATGGTGCAGGCGGGGCAGCCGGACGTGCTGGGCAAAGACCGTGGCCTGAAATACGGTCCCGGTGGCCACGGCACGATCGGCGACGCGCGCCCCCAGGCCGAGGTCCCATTTCAGCACGGGCACCTCGAGCGGGGTGGTCGCCACCGCGCCGCAGCGGCGGATCGAGCCGGCCCCGCCGAGCCGCTGCACGGCCGTCCCCAGCTCGCCGTTGAGGCTCGCCTCGTACACCGCCGCCTGGCGCTGATGACGCAGGTCGCCGAGGTGACCCGCGAGGAAGACCACGTTGACGGCCACGATCAGGGCCCCGACCGCGAGCCGCGGAACCCGGCCCGGGACGCGCCGGCTGAGATCCCCCCAGCCGATGCCGGCGACGACACAGAGCACCGCGATCGGAGCGAAGAAGAAACGCGGGACGCCCGGGTAGCCGGCCTGGGTCATGATCGCGATCACCGCCAGCCAGCCCACCGCGACGCCGAGCATCACCGCGACGAGCCGGCGGGTTTGGTCGCGGGCGAGCAGCAGCGCGGCGACGACTCCGGCCAGCACCGGGAGCGCGATCAGGTCGCGCATCAGCGCCACGTCGCGCAGGCCGGGGTCGTTGGAATGCCGGATCGATGGCGGCACCTCATCCAGCGCACGGCTGCTGCCGGCCAGCAGGTGCCCGGAGCCGAGGTAGTCGGGTGCGATCCACAGGACCGCGGCCGCGATCACCAGGCCCGCCGCCCAGACCCACAGCGCGCGGTCGCGACGGCCGGTCAGCGCCGCGTAGAGGACGATGAAGGCCGCCGCCTCGGGGCGGATGAGCGCGACGGCAAACCAGGCCAGCAGCACCCCGCGCGGCCGGCCACCCAGGTGGGCGGCGAACGCGGCCAGCGCGAAGGCGGTGAGCATGCCCTCCGACCAGCCGGCCGCGTAGAAGCCGTACCAGCCAAAGGCGAAGCCGACGTGCGAGCCGAGCACGATCCAGGCCACGGCAAGGCCTCCGGCCAGCGCCCCGGCCACGCGCTGACCCAGCCAGAAGGCGAGCACGAGGGCCATCAGCGCGCCGGTGCGGGCGAGGATCAGCCACAGATCCGGCGCGGCACCCCCGAACGGGGCCAGCACCGTGTCGACGATCACCGGAAGGGGTTTCCAGGAGGTTCCCCCGCCCGCGGTCGACAGCGTGCCGTGGATGATCTCACGGCCCCACAGCAGCCATGACCACGGGTCATAGGTCAGCGTGTGTGACCACAGCAGCGACAGCGCGGCCAGAGCCACGCTGGCCGGCAGCGCGGCCGCCGGCCCGGGCCGTTCAGGCCACGCTGGCCGTGGCCGCCGCGGCCGGCGCATCGTCGAGCAGCGCGGGGCCGAAGAGGTGGTCCAGCTCGGCGTGCAGCCCCGCGTTGCGGGCCACGCGGAAGCTCGGGCCCAGACGCAGGCAGCGCCGCCCGGTCGAGGTCGCCAGCTCGACGACGACGTCGCATTCACCGGGGAAGCCGGCCAGCAGGTCCTTGAGCTCGGCGAGCACCCCGGAGGGCAGCACGGTGGCGTCCAGGCGCAGGCGCAGGGAGTTGCTGCGCAGCACCGGCTGGGCGGCGGCCTGGGCGGCCGCGGCCGCGACCTCCTCGGGAGACGGGTCAAAGCGCTCGACCTGCTGGGCGATCAGGCAGGTCTTCGCGGCGTCCTTGTGGTCGACCTTGCCGCGGATCATCACGATCGAGTCCGTCGTCAGGGCATCCTCGCTGGCCGCCAGGGCCTTGCCGAACACGATCACCTCGACCGCCGTCTCGAGGTCGTAGAGCGTGGCGAACATCATCCAGTCGCCCTTCTTGGTCTTGATCCGCTTGGCCTGGGTGATCATCCCGCCGACCGTGACCCAGTCGCCGTCGCGGCGGCTGGCCAGCTCGGCCAGCGGGCCGTCGGAGCGGGCCCGCAGGGCCGGGCCGACGTCCTTGAGCGGGTGCGCGGAGATGAACAGGCCGATCGATTCCTTCTCGGCGGTCAGCAGCTCGGTGCGGCTGAACTCCTCGGTGGGGATCGGCGCGTGGCTGGGCGCGGCAAAGGCGGCCGCGGCGCTGCCCGCGCTGTCGGGCGCCGGTTCGAGATCGAAGATCGAGCCCTGGCCGATGAGCGCGTCCTGCTGGGCCTTCTGGCCCGCCGCCTGGGCGGACTCGAGCACCTCGAGCATCCCCTTGCGGGTCGCGCCGGTGGAGCCGAAGGCGCCGCACTTGATCAGCGCCTCGATCGCCTTCTTGTTGACCGAGCGGTTGTCGATGCGCTCGCAGAAGTCGAAGATCGAGGTGAACGGGCCGCCCTCGGAGCGGGCGGCCTTGATCGCCTCCACCGCGGCATAGCCGACCCCCTTGACCGCGTCCAGGCCGAAGCGGATGTTGCCCTCCACGACCACGAACGTGTGGTCGGAGAGGTTGACGTCGGGGGGCAGGATCTCAATGCCCATCTGCTCGGCCTGGGCGACGAAGAACGGCACCTTGTCCTTGGTGTCCATCACCGAGGAGATGAGCGCGGCCATGTACTCGGCCGGGTAGTTGGCGCGCAGCCAGGCCGTGCGGTAGGAGATGAGCGCGTAGCAGGCGGCGTGGGACTTGTTGAACGAGTAGTCGGCGGATCGCTCGTTGGTCGCCCACAGCGACTCGATCACCGACTCCTGGGTCCCCGACGCGCGGCAGCCCTCAAAGAACGCGGGCTTGAGCTTGGCCATCGCCTCGCGGTTCTTCTTGCCGATCGCCTTGCGCAGATCGTCGGCGCGCGCGCCGCTGAAGCCGGCCAGCTGCGTGGAGATGAGCATCGCCTGCTCCTGGTAGAGGATCACCCCCTTGGTCGACTCAAGGATCGGGCGCAGGCGCTCGTCGGGGTAGGCGATCTGGTCGGGGTCGCGCTTGCCCCGGGCGTAGGTGGGGATCTGATCCATCGCCCCCGGCCGGTACAGGGCCACGAGCGCAACGAGGTCGTCGAACTCGGTCGGGCGGACCTTCTTCAGGGCCTCGCGCATGCCCTCGGACTCGAACTGAAAGACGCCGATCGAGTCGCCCCGGGCGAGCATCTCATAGGTCTTGGCGTCGTCCAGGGGCAGGTTGGCCATGTCGGGCCGGTCCCCGGTCGAGCGGGCCACGATGTCGAGCGCGTCCTCGATCACGTCGAGGTTGCGCAGGCCCAGGAAGTCCATCTTGAGCAGGCCGAGCTGCTCGACCGGCTTCATCGAGAACTGCGTGACGGTGCGGAAGATCTTCTCGCCGTTCTCATCCACGCCCGCGTCGGCGATCTGCAGCGGCACGATGTCGGTCAGCGGCCGGTCGGCGATCACCACCGCGGCGGCGTGGATCGAGGAGTTGCGCACGATCCCCTCCAGCCCCTGAGCGACCTCGACGATCTGCTTGGCCGTCGCGTCGCGATCGACCTCCATGCGCAGCGGCTGGCCGGGGGCCAGGCAGTCCTCAAAGCTCGGCGGCCGGCCCATGATCGGGTCAGGGATCAGCTTGGCCAGCTTGTCGCCCGCGGCGTAGTCGTGGCCGAGCACGCGGGCGGCGTCGCGGGTGGCCGCGCGGGGGAACATCTTTCCGAAGGTGACGATCTGCGCGACCGAGCCGTGGCCGTACTTCTCGGTCACGTAGCGGATCACGCGCTCGCGGCCGCGGACCGAGAAGTCGATGTCGATATCCGGCATCGACACGCGCTCGGGGTTCAGGAAGCGCTCGAACAGCAGGTCGTAGCGCAGCGGATCGACATCGGTGATCTTCAGCGCGTAGGCGACGATCGACCCGGCGGCCGAACCACGGCCCGGGCCGACGGCGATGCCGGCGTTCTTGGCGTAGTTGACGAAGTCCCAGACGATCAGGAAGTAGGCGTTAAAGCCCATCCGGTCGATGACCGAGAGCTCGTACTCGGCCCGCTCGGTCGCGTCGGCGGGGATCGGATCGCCGTAGCGGGCGCGCAGGCCCTCCCAGACCAGCGAGCGCAGGTAGCTGACCTCGGGCTCACCGGTCGGGGTGGCGAAGCTCGGGATCAGCTGCCCGTCGAGCTCGAGCTCGACGTGGCAGCGCTCGGCGATCTCCAGCGTCGAGTGAAGCGCCTCGGGCCATTGCGCGAACGACTGGGCCATCTCCTGGTTGGAGCGCAGGTAGAACTCGTTGGTCTCAAAGGTGATCTTGGGCTCGGCCAGCGTCGACTTGGTCTGCACGCAGAGCAGCGCGGCGTGGTGGTGGTAGTCGTCGCGGCGCAGGTAGTGCACGTCGCCGGTGCCGACGATCGGCCGCCCGAGCTCTGAGGCGATGCGGATGATCTGCTCGTTGCAGTGGTCCTGAAGGGCGAGGCCGTTCTTCTGAACCTCGAAGTAGACGTTGTCGCGGCCGAAGGCGCCCATCAGCTCCTGCGCGTGGGCGCGGGCGCCGTCGTTCTGCCCGTCGGCCAGCAGCTGGCAGAACTTCGAGGCCAGGCAGCCCGAGAGCGCGATCACGCCCTCCCCGTGGGCGGCGAGCTGCTCGAGGTCCACACCCGGCTTGCCGCGGTGATAGCCCTCCAAAAAGCCGGCCGAGGAGAGCTTGACCAGGTTGCGGTATCCGGCGGCGTTCTCGGCCAGCAGCGTGAGGTGGTAGCGGTCCATCCGGCCCGGGCCGCGCCGCGTGTGGTCGTCGACCACGTAGACCTCGCAGCCGATGATCGGCTTGACATCGTGCTTGCGGCAGGCGGTGAACAGCTCGACCGCGCCGTTCATGACCCCGTGATCGGTGAGGCCGAGCGCCGGCTGGTCGAACTCGGCCGCCCGCTTGGCCAGCGCCTCGATCTTGCACGCGCCGTCGAGCAGCGAGTACTCGGAGTGGACGTGGAGGTGGGCGCAGGTCGGGGTCATCGCTGGGGCGTGTCTCTCCGCGCGCGGGGTCGATCACCCTGTCGCGCGGGCCGCTCACCGGCCGCCGAGGACCTGTGAGCACCGTCGATTCCGAGCATAGGCCCCGGCCCGGACGCCGTCATCCGATCGGGCTGCTCAGCGCGCGAGATCAATCGCTGTACGCGGAGGAGATCCATTTGCGCAGCACGGCCAGCGGCCATTCGTCGCCGGAGACCGCGTCGTCACTGGCCCGGGCGGTGCCGAGCACCCGCTCCAGCGTGCCCACGGGGCCGGTGACCGTGACCGCGACGCGACCGGCGGGCCGGGCGCCGGTGACCTGCAGGGGAGCCCCGGCGTGGACGACGAGGTAGACCTCCTCCTCCCCGTCGGGCGCGTAGGCGAGCGTGAAGCTCTCGCGCGTCGTCAGCGTGGGATCGACGGCCAGGGCGACCAGCGACAGGGCCGTGCGCGCGTCGAGGCGGACCCCGAGCCGGTGCAGCGCGGCGAGGTCCAGCCGGGCGCGGCTGAGCGCCTCCAGCGCGGAGACCGCGCTGCGGCGGCCGCGCACGCGGGCCACGCCGCGGCCCAGGCGCCGGCGCAGCGGCCCGGCGACGATCATCCGGGCCAGGCCGGCGTGGTCACCGGTGACCGAGAAGGCGATCTCCGAGGCCGGGCGCGGCTCCCCGCGCCCGACCCGCACGGCCCCATCCTCGGCCGTCACGCGGATCGTGTCCTCGCGGGCGCCGAGGATCAGGTCGTAGGCGATCGGGTCGGGATGAACGGCCGGCTGGGCGGGCAGCAGCCCCACCAGCAGCCGCCCGGCGCGGTCGGGATCGGCCGCGGTGAGGGCGCGGAACACGGGGCCGAGCCAGTCGCGCGGGGTCGGCTCGACCGGGGTTGGGGCCTGCGGGAGGGGGCGCTCGGCGCTCGGGGTGCCCTCCGCGGCCGGGGTGCCCTCCGCGGCCGGGGTGCCCTCGGGGGCCGGGGTGCGCTCGCGCAGGCGTGCCAGCGCGGCGTTGAGCCGCTCGGGCTCGACCTCGGCCCGCGGCTCGGCCTCCTCGCCGCCGGGTGGTGCCGGCGGCCGCGGGGGCGGCGTGAGCACGGCCAGCACCTCGCGCAGCTCGCTGATCGCGGTCAGCGCATCGCGTGAGCGGGCCCGTGAGGTGCCCAGGGCGCGCTCGAGCTCGTCGCGGCGGCGCTCGGCGGTCACCCGTGCCTCCCGCTCGGCGGTCAGGGCCACGCGCAGGCCGTCGAGCTCTGAGCGCAGCGCGTCGAGCACCTGGCCGGTGCGCCGGCCCAGCTGCTCGCGGGCGGCCAGCCGGGCCTCGGCGTCGATGACCCGGGCCCGCAGCGTCGCCTCGGCGGCCGCGCGCAGGTCGAGCTCGGCCCGCAGGGCGGCGACCAGCGCGGTCGTGCCGGCGGCCGGGACGGTTCCGGGGGCCTCGGCGGCGGGGACCGCGACGGTCGGGAGCGGGGTGGTCGGGAGCGCGGTGGTCGGGAGCGCGGTGGCCGGGAGCGCGGCGGTCGGGACCGGCGGCAGCCGCGGCTCGGCCGGCACCCGCGCGGGCCCGGTCAGCCGGGCCGCCTCCAGGCGTGACTCCATGCGCAGCCGCGCGGCCTCCTCGGCGGCCAGCTCAGCACGGGCCTGCGCCGACTCCTGCTCCCGCAGCCGCCGCTCGGTATCGAGCGCCTGGCGGGCGCGGTCGCGGGCGGCGGTGGCCGCGGCGGCGACCTGCTCGGCCTCGTCGATCCGGCGCCGCGCGGCGCCGAGCTGGGCCTCGAGCTCGCGCACCCGCGCCTCGGCGGCGGCGAGCTGCCCGAAGGCCTCCCGGGCCCGCTGCGCCTCGCGGCTGTGACCGGCCAGCTCGCGGGCCAGGTCGAGCCGCAGCTCGTGCTCGGCGTGCGCGCGCTGCTGGGCGCTGCGGCGGTCGCGCTCCTGCCCGGCCAGGGCGCTGGCCAGATCGTCGGCGCGCGTGCGCGCCGCGGCGAGATCGCGCTCGAGGTCGCGCACCACCCCGGTCAGAGCCTGCACCGCCGCCTCGGCCTCCTCGGCGCGGCGGATCGCGGCCAGCGCCCGCGGGGTGTGCGGCGGACCGGCCGGAGGCGGCGGACCTGGGGGCGGCGGACCGGCGGGCGTGCCAGCACCCGAGGACGCCGCCGGCGCCGACGCCGCCGGTTCCCCGCCGGGCTCAGACGACGCCGGCACGGCCTCAAGGGAAGGGCGGGCCGACGACGGCGAGGGCTCGGGGGCGGGCGGGTTCTCGGCGCCGGGGGGCTGCACCGCGGTGGGCAGCGGCACCGAGACCGAACCGAACTGCAGCCAGGCGCGGGCGCCCAGGTCCGGGGCCAGCGCGGCCGGCACGGCGAAGGTGATCCGCCACATGCCGGGTCCGGCCCCGCTCAGGCTGGGCGGCTCGGGCATGGCCGGGAAGCGATAGCGCCGGCCGGTCGCCTCGACGACCAGGGTCGGCTGGCCGCTCCAGTCCGGGCGGCGCCGGCGCCAGCGGCCGGTCACGCGCACGGTGAGATTCTCGCCGCCTTCGGCGATCCACTCGACGGCCTCGATACCGAGCGCCGACGGGACGGTGGACGGGTCACTCACGCGTGCGACGGTATTCCCGTTCGCGGACGGACGTCGGCCCGAGGCGAAGCCTTCCCGCACGGTGCACGAAAAGCCGCTGAGAGCGCCCGCGGCCGGGGCGACATAACCCCACCCGGCCCCGGGGGCCCGCCCCTCAGCCGGCGCCGCGGCCGCGCAGCTGATCGGCGAGCGCCCGCGCGTCCGCGAGCAGCCGGTTGGCCTGCCCCAGGTCACCGCTCTCGGCGCTGACGCGCTCACGGGTCGCGGCCAGCTCGAGGCCGAGCCGGTGCAGCTCGGCCTGCAGGGCGGCCGACTCGCCGCGGGCGGCGTCGCGGGCGACCTGGGCCGCGGCCAGCTCCTCGCGCAGCGCGGCTGCGTCGGCCGTACGGCGCTGCACCGCCTCCTGCGCGGCGGCCAGCCGGCCCTCCAGCTCAGCGATGTGCGCGTGCTGCTCACCGCGCGCCGCGACCAGCTCGGCGGCATGCCGGTCCCGGGCGCCGGCGGCGTCCTCCCGCGCGGCCTGCAGCTCGCCCCGGAGGGTCTCGAGCTGCTCGCGCAGCTCGGTCAGCTCGCCGGTGCGCGCATCCCGGGCGGCGGTCAGCTCGGCCAGGCGGCGCTCGAACTCGGCGCGCTCGCGCTCGGCCTCGCCGTCGCGGCGCTCGAGCTCGCGGCGCTGCTCCTCGACGGCGTCCATCAGCCGCCGCAGCTCGTCGCCCAGCTCGGCCAGCGTGCCCTCCAGCTCGCCCTGGGAGCGCTGGTGTGACTCGAGCTCGGACTGGGCGGCGCTCACCGCGCTGCGCAGCCGGGCGGCCTCGGCGGTGCGAGTCTCGAGCTCCGCGTGCAGAGCGGCCACGGTCTCCTTGAGCAGCACGTCGGCCAGCGGGCCGGAGCGGGGGGTCTCGGCCAGCGATGAGGCGACCGAGGTCCAGTCATGGGACGAGGCGGGCGCGGGCGGCTCGGCTTCGGGGCGCCCGGCGGAGGGCGACGCGGAGATGGGCGGCGTCATCGGCGGCGGCGCGGGGGCCGGGGGCGCCGGCTCGTGGGCGGGGACCGCGGAGCCGAGCGCGGACGGGCCGCTGCCGGGCGCACGCCGCGGGACGCCGCTCACCGGCAGCGGGATGACCGCGTCACCGATCCACAGCGCGGCCTGGCCATCGCGCCGGGGCTCGGCCCAGCCGGGGATCACGAACGAGGCGGCCCAGCGGCCCGGGGACGGGGCGTGGGCATCGCCCTCGGGCGCAAAGCGGTGGCGGCGGCCGTCGATCTGCACCACGAGCAACGCCTCCCCGGACTCCGCGGGCGCGGCGGCGGCCAGCCAGCGGCCGCTCACCCGCAGGCGAACCTCCCCCGCGGACGCGCGCTCGCGCCCGACGTCGTCGAGTTCGAGCGGGTGGGGGACGTCGGAGGAGAACGGGCTCATGCCATCGGACGAGCCGGTGACGTGATGCCGGCACGCGTGGCTCGCCAGGCCATCTTCGCCCCCAAAGGTATTAATCCTGTCGGTGGCTAATCAGAGCTGGCGGCCTGTCGCCCGGCGGCGAGCACCCCGGCGATCACGGCGGCCGTGACCCCGGCCACCGCCAGCTTGGCACCGGTGCCGGACATGCGCCGGCGGACGTACCACCGGGCGCCTCGCCAGACCGCGAAGCCGAGAAGTTTGTATCCCATGGCCCTAGGCTAGCCCGACTCGCCGTGGCGTAACCGCCAGGCCATGCGCGACTGCAGCGACCACAGCTCGATGAACCCGGGTGAGGCCGCCTGCGCGAACAGGCCGCCGGATTCCGAGAAGGTGGCCAGCTGCGCGTCGTAGACGGCGTGCGGTGATTCGCGGGTGATCACGCGGGCCGAGCCCTTGTAGAGCTTGATGCCGATCGTGCCCGTGACCAGGCGGTTGGCCGCGTCCATATAGGCGTCCAGGTCCTCGCGCAGCGGCTCCCACCACAACCCGGCGTAGACGAGGTAGGCCCACTTCTGATCGATGGTGACCTTCATCTGGTTCTGGTGGATCGTGCCGACGAGCTTCTCGAGCTCCTGGTGGGCGAGCAGCACGATCGCCGCCGCCGGGACCTCGTAGATGTCGCGTACCTTCAGGCCGACGATCCGGTCCTCGATGTGATCGACGATGCCGACGCCGTGGCGGGCGCCGATCTCTCCCGCGGCCTCGATCAGCGCGACCAGGCCCATGCGCACGCCGTTGAGCGAGACGGGCAGCCCGGCCTCGAAGCCGACGGTGACGATCTCCGACTCGTCGGGGGCCTCCTCGGGCCGGGTGACGAGCTGAAAGACGTCGTCCTCGGGCGCGTGGCTGAGATCCTCGATCCAGCGCCCCTCGCTGGAGCGGCCCCAGAGGTTGTCGTCGATCGAGTACGGGGCGACCTCGGAGCCCTGGGTTGGGTGGGATTTAATCGGGATCCCGTGCTCGTGGGCGTAGGCGGTCTCCTCCTCGCGGCCCATCCGCCACGAGCGCACGGGCGCGATCACCTTCAGCTCCGGGGCCAGCGTGGCGACCGTGGCCTCGATCCGGACCTGGTCGTTGCCCTTGCCCGTGCAGCCGTGGGCGATCGTGTCACAGCCGGTGCGGCGCGCGTACTCGACGGCCAGCTTGGCGATCAGCGGGCGGCCCAGGGCGGTGAACAGCGGGTAGCCGAGCCCGTAGATCGCGTTGGCCTTGATCGCCGGGGCGAGGAAGTCCCGCGCGAACTCCTCGCGCGCGTCGACGACGTGGGCATCGACGGCGCCGATCTGCCGGGCCTTGCCGGTGACGACGTCGTAGTCCTCGCCGGGCTGCCCGAGGTTGACCGTCAGCGCGACGACCTCGGCGTCGTACTGATCCTGGATCCACTTGAGCATCACGCTCGTGTCCAGGCCACCGCTGTAGAGCAGCAGCACCCGGTGGACGTCGGCGGGATCGGCGAGGTAGCTGGCCGTGGGCTGGAATTCGGGTTCGGTCATGGTGTGGGTTCCGGTTCGGGGGTAGGGACGTCAGGCGAAGGTGGCTTTGACCAGGCGGCGGCGCTCCCGCGAGGCGAGCTGCGAGAAGGCGTCGGCAAACTGCGCCCGCGCGGCGATCTCGTCGGCGCGCAGGCGCTCGACGAGCACGCCCATCGCCATCAGGGCGCGAGGGCCGCGCGGCAGGCCGGCGACCTCGTCGGCGAGCGCGACCAGCACCGAGGTCTGCACCTCGCGGTCCTGATGGCGCCCGAGCAACTCCTGCAGCTCCTTGAGCGAGCTGACCAGTTCCCCGACCGCGCCGGGGTCGAACAGCTGGGGGCCGAACAGCTCGAGCAGGTAGCGCAGCTCCTTGCCCTTCTTGCGCAGCTCGTGGTAGTCGGCGGCGGGGCTGCCGGGTCCGATCGCCGCCCCCATCTTTCCGATCCGCCGGTAGACGCGGCGCACGCGGTGGCCGACCGTCGCCGCGATGGGGTCCGCGGCCGCGGGCCGGTCGTGGACTGGCGCCTCGACCAGGGTCTCGAGCAGCATCTCCCAGTCGGTCAGCAGCTCGCTGACCCGGCGCGAGGCGAGCACCCGGGAGGTCTGCGCGTGCGCGGCCAGCCGCCAGTGGGCCAGCACGGTGCGCACCGGCGCGAGATCGCCGCGCATCTCCTCGGGCAGCAGCGTGCGCAGCTCCTCGAAGTCGAGCAGGTAGACGTCCAGGTCGCGGGCCTCGCCCGTGGCCTGCTGCAGCCACTTGAACTCGCTGCGGTACCCGGGCAGCAGCAGCGGCGGGAAGACGCGGCGCAGCTGGCGCTGCACGGTGCGCGAGCGGCGCACGGCGATCCGCAGCTGGTGCAGGTACTCGGGGTCCTCCCCGGCCATCGCGCCGGCGCGGTTGCCCTCGATCGCCCCGGCCAGCGCGCGCAGCACGGCGGCGGCGGCCACATCGGAGCGCAGCCCGGGGTCCAGCGCGACCGAGACCTTGGCCTTGGGGGGCCCGCTCACACCGGGCCCTTGACCTTGGGGTGCCCGCTCACGACAGCAGCGCGCCGAGCCGGGCGACGGCGTCGTCGATCTCGGCCGCCTCGACGATCAGCGGTGGTTCCAGCCGGATCGTGGCCGGCCCGGTGGCGTTGACGATCAGCCGCTGCTCGAGCAGGGCCCGCCGGGCGATCTCCGGCGCCGAGGCACCGCCCAGATCGATGGCCCGCATCAGCCCGCGGCCGCGGACGGCCACCACGCCGGGCAGCTCCCGCAGCGCTTCGGCGAGCCGCTCGCCGAGCTCGACGACCGAGGCCAGCAGCTTCGGATCGGAGCAGAGCTCGAGCGCGACCAGGGCGGCGGCACAGGCCACGGGACCGCCGGCGAAGGTCGAGCCGTGGTCGCCCGGCTGGAGCGCGTCGGCCAGTCGCGAGCCGGTGACCAGGGCGCCGATCGGCAGCCCGCCGCCGAGGCCCTTGGCGCTGGTCAGCGCGTCGGGCACGACCCCGGTCCCCTGGTAGGCCCAGAGGGTGCCGGTCCGCCCCATCCCGGTCTGGACCTCGTCGAAGATCAGCGCCGCGCCGGTGCGGTCGCACGCCTCGCGAGCGC
>DASSZP010000125.1:0-42221 GCA_035713465.1 Solirubrobacteraceae bacterium
CCGACGCGGTTGTGCATCGAGCGAATGTAGAACCGCAGCGCGTAGGCGGCCGCGCCAACCACGCCCAGCGAGGCGATCATGGCCACAGCCAGCTTGGCCTTGAATACGCCGAGCAGGATCAGGAACTCCCCGGCGAAGTTCGACGAGCCGGGGATGGCCAGCGTGGCCAGGGAGACGATCAAGAACAGCGTGGCCAGGATCGGCGCCCGGAAGGCGATGCCGCCCATGTCGGCCAGCATCTCCGACCCCCCGGCCCGTTCGGCCAGCACGGCGATGAAGAAGAACAGCGGCGCCGAGACGAGCGCGTGGTTGACCATCTGCAGCAGCGCGCCCTGCACCCCCTGCGACTGCAGGGAGAAGATGCCGAGCACGATGAACCCCATCTGGGCCACGCTCGAGTAGGCGACGACCATGCGCGCGTCCGGGGTGGTCATGGCCACCAGGGTCGCCCACAGGATCGATACCAGCGCGATCACCAGCATCAACGTCTGATAGTGCGCCGAGGCGTAGGGGAACAGCGGCAGCACGATCCGCAGGAAGCCGTAGGCGGCAACCTTGGACAGGATGGCCGAGAACACCGCGACCGCGGGGATCGGCATCGTCTTGTAGCCGTCGGGCAGCCAGCCGTGGAAGGGGATCAGCGGCATCTTGACCAGGAAGGCCGCGGCGAAGCAGAGGAACACCCAGTCCTGCGTCCCGCGCGAGAGCGGCAGGGCCTTGAGCGAGGAGATCACGAAGGTGATCGGGGTGTGGTGGTCAGCCGAGGCGATCACGCCGGTGGCGATCGCCGCCACGAGCATGAAGAACGACCCGATCAGCGTGTAGATGATCAGCTTGGTCGTGGCCCTGACCCGGTCGGCCCCGCCCCAGATCCCGGACAGGAAGTAGAACGGGATCAGCATCAGGTCAAAGAAGGCCACGTACAGGATCAGGTCCTGGGCGCAGAAGGCGCCGAGCACCCCGCTCTCGGCCAGGCCGAGCCCGAAGACGAACAGCCCGGGCCGCTCCCAGTCGCGCGTGGCCGACCACAGCAGCGCAGCGGCGAAGATCACCGTGGTCAGCAGCACGAGCACGACATTGAGCCCGTCCAGGCCGACCTTGTAGTGGATCCCCAGCGAGGCGATCCAGACCGAATCGGTGACGAACTGCATTCCCCCGCCCGTGTGGTAGCGCGCCACGAAGGAGATGGCCAGGGCGATCGTGACCAGGCTCCCCAGCGCGGCGATGCGGCCCGGCAGGCGGGCCGGCGTGGCGGCGGCAATCAGGCCGATCACGGCCGGCAGGACGATGAGGATGGTCAGGCTCACGCGGCGGACATGAAGGAATCGAGGGTGATCAGGCTCATGCGGCGGGGATGAGGAAGGAGAGGGTCATCAGGCTCACGCGGCGGGGACGAGGAAGGAGAGGGTCATCATGCTCATGCGGCGGAGATGAGGAAGTAGAGGGCCATCCCGAACACGCCGACGAGCATCGCCGCGGCGTAGTAGCGCAAAAAGCCGGTCTGCAGGCGGCGCACCGTGGCGGAAAGCCCGCGCACGACCCCGGTCGTGCCGCCGGTCATGCCGCCGGCCACCACACCGCCCTCGAGCACCGTTCCGGCAAAGCGGCCGAGCCACTGAGCCGGCCGCACGACGACGGCGTCGATCAGCTCGTCGAAGTACCACTTGTTGTCCAGGAAGCGGTGCAGGCCGGCGAAGCGCGCCTGCAGGCGGGCCGAGGTGCCCGGCGCCACGACGTACACGCGGTAGGCGATCGAGATCCCGGCCACGGCGACGAGCGCGCCGATGATCAGGCCGACCCAGGCCGAGCCGCTGGAGGGCTCCAGATGGGCCAGGCGCGAGGTGGCGAAGGTGGGCTCCAGGAACTTGGTGATGCCGCTGTCGACGCTGGGGATCTGGATCGCGCCGCCGATCACGGCCAGCACCGCGAGCACGGCCATCGGCACCTTCATGGCCAGGTCGCGCTCGGCGATGTGATGTTCGGGCCCGGGGAAGCCGACGTCGGTGTCCTCGGCCTCGCCGGTGGCCGGGTTGGTCGGCGTTTCGTGGTGGACCAGGTGGCCCTGCTCGAGCTCGCGCGCCTCCTCGCAGGGCGCGCCGAAGAAGGCGCGGAAGATCATCCGGAACGTGTAGATGCCGGTCATCAACGCGCCCACGTACCCGAGGATCCCGAGGATCTCAAAGCCCCCGCCGCGGTGGTCGAGGTAGGCGATGATGTCGTCCTTGGACAGCCAGCCTGAGAAGGGCGGCAGGCCGGAGAGGGCCAAGCCGCCGACGATGAAGCAGATAAACGTGAACGGCATCGCCTTGCGGAAGCCGCGCATCCGGTCCAGCGACTGCTCGCCGCCCATCGCCCCGATCAGCGAGCCGGCGGCCATGAACAGCAGTGCCTTGAAGAAGGCGTGCGTCATGAGATGAAACAGGCCGGCCGAGTACGCGCCGACCGACACGCCCATGACCATGTAGCCGATCTGCGACATCGTCGAGTAGGCGATCACCCGCTTGAGGTCGGTCTGCACGATGGCGATCGTGGCCGCGATCAGCAGCGTCGCGCAGCCGACGATCGCACCGACGTCGGCGGCCGTCGTGGCCATCTCGAACAGCGGGTGCATGCGGGCGATCAGGTAGACGCCGGCGGTGACCATCGTCGCCGCGTGGATCAGAGCCGAGACCGGGGTCGGGCCCTCCATCGCGTCCGGCAGCCAGGTGTGCAGCGGCACCTGGGCCGACTTGGCGAAGGCGCCGACGAGCAGCAGCAGGCAGCCGGCCACGAGATCGGTCGAGTTGTGATGAAAGACGTGGGGCACCGCCGCGAACGTCTTGAGGTAGTCCAGGCTGTGAGTGTGGCGGAAGATGAAGAACGTCCCCAGGACGAGCCCGACGTCGCCGAGCACGTTGATCACGAACGCCTTGATCCCCGCGCGGGTCGCCGTCGTGCGCCGGTACCAGAAGGAGATGAGCAGGTAGGAGGCGGCGCCGACGAAGGCCCAGCCGACGATCAGCAGCAGGAAGTTGCCCGCCAGCACGAGCAGCAGCATCGAGAAGACGAAGAAGTTCAGGTAGGCGAAGAAGCGGAAGTAGCCTCGGTCGGACTTCAGGTAGGCCAGCGAGTAGAGGTGGATCAGCGTCGAGACGCCGGAGACGACCAGCGCCATCAGGATCGACAGCGGATCGACGAGGATCGACAGCTGGCCATCCACGCCGACCGTCGCGGCGTAGTTCCACAGTGACGAGGTGACCTCGCGTGAGCCCTCCGGGCGCCCGAGCAGGCTGATCAGCGCGCCGACCGCACTGGCGAACGCGAGCAGGATGGCCAGGGTGCCGATCGCGCCGGCGCTCACGCCGGGCAGCCGCTTGAAGCCGACGCCGACCAGGACGGTTCCGACCAGCGGGAAGAGCAGGATCAGCCAGCCGTAGGCGGTGGTGCTCATCGGACGCTCAGCCCCGCAGCTCGTTGAGCTCGTCGACGTTGACCGCCATCTGGCGCCGGTAGATGGCGACGATCAGCCCGAGGCCGACGGTCACCTCGCAGGCGGCGATGACCATCACGATCAGCGCGAAGATCTGGCCGTCGGCGCCGCCCCACATCCGTGAGAAGGCGACCAGGGCGAGGTTGGCCGCGTTGAGCATCAGCTCCAGGCAGAGCAGGATGACCAGCGGGTTGGGCCGCGTGAGCACGCCGGCGGCGCCGATGCAGAAGATCAGCGCGGAGACGACCAGGTACCAGCCGATGGCCACTTACCAGCCCCCCTCGCCGCCGTCGGCGGCCGTGCCGGCCGCGGTGGGCTCGGCGTCGGTCTCGCGGTCGGGATCGGTGGCAAAGCCGCGGCGTGAGCCGGTGCTCTCGGCCATCGTGCCGGTCAGCAGCGAGCGCGGGGTGAGCACGCGCGCGGTGAAGGCGTCGTCGGGCTCCTCAAGGCCCCGGCGCCGGCGCGCGAGCACGACGGCGCCGATCGCCGCCACCAGCAGCAGCAGCGAGGCGACCTCGAACGGGAACAGGTACGTGGTCAAAAACAGGCGGCCGATCTCGCGAGGGGTGCCGAAGCCGAACACGTAGGGAGCACCGTCCCCGGAGATGCCCTTCAGCGCCGTGCCGAGCAGGGCGATGCAGAGCTCGACGGCCAGCGCGAGGGCGAACAGCGGGCCGAGCACCCGCAGCGTGCCGGCGCCGCCCGGCACGCCCGCGGGCTCATCGGTCCCGCCGATGTAGGCGACGACGAACACGTAGAGCACCATCACCGCGCCGGCGTAGACGACGACCTGAGCGGCGGCCACGAACTCGGCCCGCAGCAGCAGGAACAGCGCAGCCAGGCAGATGAGGTGCCCGACGAGCGCGAGCACGCTGTAGAACGGGTTGCGCATCATGACCACGCCGACGGCGCCGGTGATGGCGCCGATCGCGGCCAGGAAGAAGAGGACGGCACTCACTGCGCCAGACCCCTACTCGCCCTCGCGCCGCAGCGGCGTGCGCTCGATCGGCTCGGCCAGCAGCATCTCCTTGGTGAAGATGAGGTCCGAGCGGGTGTAGTCCGACATCTCGTAGTCGTGGCCCATGGTGATCGCGTCAAACGGGCAGGCGACCTCGCAGTAGCCGCAGAAGATGCAACGGGACAAGTTGATCTCGTACACGGCGGCGTAGCGCTCGCCCGCCGAGACGCGGTTCTCGGGCGTGTTCTCGGCCGCGACGACGCGGATGCAGTCCGCCGGGCAGGCGGCCGCGCACAGCGAGCAGCCGACGCACTTCTCAAGCCCGGTGTCCTCGAACTTGTGCAGCTTGTGGCGGCCGCGGAAACGCGGGTAGACCGGCGTCTTCTCCTCGGGGTACTGGATCGTGGTCGTGCCCTCGACGACGCGGCCGAAGGTGGTCTTCAGCCCGCGGAGCGTTTCGCCGAACACGCGGTAGGCGCCGCGCGCCGCGCCGGGGGCGGGGTGGCGCATCACCTCGACGACGTCGGCGCCGGGATCGTAGGCAGGGGTCACGTGGCGCTCCTAAAGGCTCATGCGACCACGAGGATCGCGGTCACGAGTAGGTTGAGGGTGGCCAGGGGCAGCAGGATCTTCCAGCCGAACGACATCAGCTGGTCGTAGCGCAAGCGCGGCAGGGTGGCGCGGATCCAGATGAAGAAGGTGAAGACGATGAACATCTTGGCCAGCACGATGATCGGGTCCACCCAGCCGGGCGGGTGGATGCCGAAGGGCATCAGCCAGCCGCCCAAAAACAGCGTGGTGGCCATCCCCGAGACGACGATCATGTTCGTGTACTCGGCGAACAGGTAGGCGACGAAGGCGGTTCCGCCGTACTCGGTGAAGTAGCCGCCGACCAGCTCGGCGTCGGCCTCGACGAGGTCGAACGGGGCCCGGTTGGTCTCCGCGAACGACGCCGTCATGAAGATGATGAAGCCGACGAACTGGGGGATGAAGTACCACATGCCGCCCTGGGCGTGCACGATCCCGGGCAGCGAGAGGGTGCCGGCGGTGATCAGCACGCCGACCAGGGCCAGGCCCTGGGAGACCTCGTAGGAGATGAGCTGGGCGGCGGCGCGCATCGAGCCCAGGAACGAGTACTTCGAGCCCGAGGCCCAGCCACCGAGCATGATCCCGTAGAAGGAGATGCCGCCGAAGGCGAACACGAACAGCGGCCCGACCGACACGTCGATCCCGTACAGACCCACCCGCTGGCCGAAGATGTGCTGGACGTCGCCGAACGGGATCAGGGCCAGCGAGGCGACCGCGGTGAGGATCGCGATCGCCGGCGCGATGCGGAACAGGTAGCCGACCGAGGTGCGGGGCCGAAACGGCTCCTTGGTGGCGAACTTGAGGATCTCGGCCAGCGGCTGCATCAGGCCGAACGGGCCGACGCGGTTCGGTCCGTAGCGGTTCTGAAAGCGGCCGAGCAGCTTGCGCTCGTAGACGATCAGGATCGGCAGCACGGCGAAGATGACGCCGAAGATGACCAGCGCCTTGACGATCTGCACCCACCAGGGCTCAAAGAAGCTGACGGCGGCGGTGACGATCACGTGATGACCTCGATCAGCGGCTCGGTGAGCGAGTTGGCTGAGTCCGCGGCCAGGCCGTCGGCCAAAAACGCGGTTCCCGCGGGCACGCCGGTGCGGACCGCGGCCGTGGCCTTGACCCGGGTTCCGTTCTGGGCCACCTGCACGGGGTCGCCGTGGTTGACGCCCAGGCGCGCGGCGTCCTCGGGAGAGAGCTCGAGATGCTGGCCGGCGATCAGGTACTGAAGCGCCGGGGAGATCTCGACCTCGGGGGAGGCCCACAGCGGCCGGTAGCGGCCCAGACGCAGGTGTCCGTTGCTCGGCGGCGCGCTCGTGGCCGGGGCCGCGGCGGGGCCGCGGCCGTGCTCGTCGCCGGCGGGGAAACCTGCGGCGCCCTCGGCGTCGGGCCAGCGCACGCCCCGGCCGCCGATCGCCTCCAGGGTCAGGCCGGCGTAGAACGGGACCGCGGCGACGAGCTGGGCGAAGGCGTCGGCGGCGCGCTCCACGCCGAAGTCCCCGCCGACCCGGCGCTCGAGCTCGGCCAGGACGGCCCATCCGGGTTGCACTTCTCCCGGCCGGGCGATGGCCACGCGCTGGCGCTGCAGGCGCCCGTCGGGGTGCACGACCGTCCCCTCCTTCTCGGCGTGGGACTCGGCCGGGAAGATGACCGTCGCGTGCTCGCGCAGACCGTCGGTCATCACCGCGGCGTGGGCGACGACAAGCGCGGCCGAGCTCATCGCTCGCTCCCACAGGGCCCGGTCGGGCTGGTCGCGGGCCGGATCGGTGCCGAACAGATACAGGGCGGTCAGCTCGCCGTCGGCGGCGGCTCGGGCGATGGCGGCGGCGTCGCGACCAGCGGCCGCGCCGGTCAGAGCGGCGAACCCCGGTCCGGCGTCGGGCAGCACGCCCGCCTCGCGCAGGCCGCGGCCGTTGGCGCCCGAGGGGATCTCGAGCAGTCCGGCTCCGGCGCGGCCCTCGAGCCCGAGGGTGGCGGCGATCCGCAGCAGGGAGCCGGCGGCGGCGTCGCCGATCCGCTCGGAGAAGACGATCACGACATCCTCGCCGCCGTCGCGCAGCAGCCCGGCCAGCGCACCGGCCGGCGTGTCGGGAGTGCTCCCGGCCAGCGCGGCCTCGAGCTCGGCCAGGAAGGCGCCGTCGTCGCCCGGGGCGTAACGGGCGGTGAGCGCGGCGTTGCGGTCCAGCGTGCTCGGCCGGGCCGAGGCGATGGCCAGCGCGACGCCGTTGCGGCGCACGCCCTTGCGGATGCGCAGGTCGAGGATCGGCGCGTCGTCGACCGGCTCGACGCCGACGAGCAGGACGCTGTGGGCGAACTCGAGGTCGGGCACCGTGGCCTGCAGACCGGGCGTCGACAGGGCGCGCATCACCGGGGCCGAGATGCCGGGGCTGGTGCGGCTGTCCAGATCGGTCGAGCCCAGGCCCTCGCGAAGGAGCCGCTGGAGCAGGAAGCCCTCCTCGTTGGAGGTCTGGCCGCCGGCCAGGGCGCCGACGCGGCCCTGGTGCCGGGCCAGCCCGGCCGCGGTGGACAGCGCGCGCTCCCAGGAGACCTCGCGCAGCTCCCCGCCGTCGCGGACCATCGGGCGGGTGATGCGCTCATCGACGTGGATGGCCTGATAGGCGAAGCGGCCCTTGTCGCACAGCCAGCCGTCGTCCACGCCCTCGTGGTCGCGGGCCAGCACGCGCATCACGCGGTCGTCGCGCACGGTGAAGGTGACGTTGCACTGCGACGGGCACAGGGTGCAGATCCCGGCCGCGCCCTCGATGTCCCACGGGCGCGCGCGGAAGCGGTAGGGGCGTGAGGTCAGCGCGCCCACCGGGCACAGCTCGATGATGTTGCCGCTGAACGGGGCGACGTAGGGATGGCCGTCGTGGGTCCCGACGAACGTGTCGGCGCCGCGCTCGGTGAAGATCAGCTGGTAGTCCTCGCTGATCTCCTGGCTGAAGCGCACGCAGCGGTAGCAGAGGATGCAGCGCTCGCGGTCGATCGCGACCAGGGGGGAGAGGGCCAGCGGCTTTTGGAAGTGGCGCTTGGGCTCGATCATCCGCGAGCGGCCCAGGCCCCAGCCGAAGGTGATGTCCTGCAGCGGGCACTCGCCGCCCTTGTCGCACACCGGGCAGTCGAGCGGGTGGTTGACGAGCAGGAACTCGACGATCGCGTTCTGGGCGTGCTGGACGCGCTCGGTCTGGGTGTTGACGACCATCCCGTCCTTGACCGGGGTCGAGCAGGAGGTCTGCAGCTTGGGGATCCCCTCGATCTCGACCAGGCACATGCGGCAGGCGCCGACCGGCTGGCCGAGCTTGGGCTCGTAACAGAAGTAGGGGATCTCGACGTCGCCCTGCTTGGCGGCGTCGACGAGCATCGTCCCCTCGAGGGCCTGGACTTCGCGGCCGTCGATGGTCAGCGTGATGGTCTTCTGCTCTGGGCGGGGCATGTGCGCTCGGGGTGAAGCTAGTGAACGGGAATCGGTCCGGCGTGCTCGTCGGCCACACCGAGGGGGACGACGTCCTGGACGGCGGCCAGCTCGTTGCGCTGGCGCGCCTGTTCGATCTCGGCCTCGAGCTCGGCCCGGAACTTCTTGACCATCGAGCCGATCGGCATGGCCATCGCGTCACCGAGCACGCACAGGCAGTTGCCGATGATCTGCTCCTGGATCGAGGCCATGATGTCGAGGTCCATCGGGGTCGCCTCGCCGGTGTAGATCCGGCCGAGCATCTTGTGCGTCCAGCTGGTCCCCTCGCGGCAGGGGACGCACTTGCCGCAGGACTCGTGGGCGTAGAACTTGGCCACCTTGAACGCGGTATCGAGGACGCGGCGCGACTCGTCGGCGACGATGATCGCGCCCGAGCCGAGCATCGTGCCCGCCTTGGCCAGGCTGTCGAAGTCGTAGGGGACGTCGAGGTCGTCCTTGGTCAGCACCGGGGAGCTGGAGCCGCCCGGGAACCAGAACTTGATCTCCTTGCCGCTCGGCGGGCCGCCGGCCAGGCCATAGATGATCTCCCGCGACGGGATGCCGAGCTCGATCTCGTAGTTGCCCGGGCGCTTGACGTCCCCGGAGATCGAGATCAGCTTGGTCCCGGTCGAGGTCTCGGTCCCGATCTTGGCGTACTCGGCTCCGCCCATCCGCAGGATGTGGGGCACCGTGGAGAGGGTCTCCACGTTGTTGATCAGCGTCGGGCCGTGGTAGAGGCCCTCGATCGCCGGGAAGGGCGGCTTCAGGCGCGGGTTGCCGCGCTTGCCCTCCAGTGAGTCGAGCAGCCCGGTCTCCTCACCGCAGATGTAGGCGCCGGCCCCGCGGTGCAGGACGAGCGGCAGGTCCATGCCTGAGCCGAGGATGTTCTCCCCCAGGTAGCCGGCGGCCGCCGCCTCGGCGATCGCCGCCTCGAGGATGTCGGCCTGCAGCTGGTACTCACCGCGGATGTAGATGAAGGCACGGTCGATCTCGCCCGCCCAGCAGGCGATGACGATGCCCTCGATCAGCATGTGCGGGCACTTCTGCATCAGCTCGCGGTCCTTGAAGGTGCCCGGCTCGGACTCGTCCGCGTTGCAGACCAGGTACTTGACCATGTCGCCATGGGGCAGGAAGGAGACCTTGCGCCCCATCTGAAAGCCCGCCCCGCCGCGACCGCGGATGCCCGAGTCCATGATTTCCGACAGCACCGCGTCGCGTTCCATGGCCAGCGCCTTGCGCAGCGACTGATAGCCGCCGCGGCGCTCGTAGACCTCCAGCGTGTTCAGGCCGGGCTCGTCGATGCGATCAAAGAGGATGGTCGGCATCAGGATTCCTCACTGGCGGCGCCGGCCTCGGGCGGGCCGCCCCCGTTGTCGATCTGGAACGGCCGCCCGGCCGTGTCGGCGCGCGGGGCGTCGGCCGGCGGAGCGCCGAAATCGGTCCCGTCGCCGCCGGCGTGGGGGTCGACCGAGGGGCGGAAGCGCAGCTGCTTGTCGCGCAGCACGGGGCCGCCGGCACGCAGGTCGGCGACGATCCGCTCGGCGTCGGCCAGCTCCAGCGGGCCGACGTACTCGCCGTCGATCGAGGCCATCGGCGCGATGTCGCACGCGCCCAGGCACTCGAACGAGCGCACGTGCAGGTCCTCGGCGCCGCCGGCGGCGCGGACCATGGCGTCGAAGAACTCATCGCCGCCGAGCAGCGAGCACGAGATGTTCGTGCACACGTAGACATCGTGGTGGTGGCCGCGGGGCTCGAGCTCGAGCATGTCGTAGAAGCTGGCCACCGAGGTCAGGTAGGCCGGGGTCAGCTGCATGACCGCGGCGACCTGGTCGATCGCGGTCGGCGAGCAGTAGCCGTGCACGCGCTGGGCGGCGTGCAGGGCGGGGATCGCGGCCGAGCGGCGGTCCGGGTACTTGGCCATCGCCGACTCGATCTCGGCCCGCAGGGCCTCGGGCACCGGGGTCCGCGCGACGTCGGGGATGACCGCGGGCGGCTTGGTCAGGTCGACTTCGTCGTCCCAGCCGGGGACGCGCGAGCCGTGCCCGAAGCGCGGAACCGAGGCACTCATGCGGTCGGCGCTCATCGGTCGGTCCCGCCTCGGATCGGGTCGGGCCAGGCAGAAGACATCCGGCGCAGGTTCATCGGTCGATCCCGCCCAGGATCGGGTCGAGCATGGCCAGCGTCGCGATCAGGTCGGCGATGTAGGAGTCCTTGACCATCGGGGCCAGCGCCTGCAGGTTGACGAAGCTCGGGTCGCGCATGTGCACGCGGGCCGGCTTGGCCGAGCCGTCGGTGCGGACGTAGCAGCCGAGCTCGCCGCGCGGGCTCTCGATCGGGTAGTAGGCCTCGCCCGGCGGCACGCGGAAGCCCTCGGTGACGAGCTTGAAGTGGTGGATCAGGGCCTCCATGCTGGTGGCCAGCTCGTGGCGCGGGGGCAGCGCGACCTTGCGGTCCTCGGTGATGAAGGGGCCCTCGGGCAGGCCCTCCAGGGCCTGGGAGATGATCTTCACCGACTCGTAGAACTCGGCGTGGCGCACGCGGAAGCGGTCGTAGTTGTCGCCGACCGTCCCCACCGGGATCTTGAAGTCGAAGTGGTCGTAGCTGGAGTACGGGTGGGCCTTGCGCAGGTCCCACGGGTTGCCGGTCGCCCGCAGCAGCGGCCCGGTGACCCCGAGGCCGAGCAGCGTCTGCTCGTCGACGATGCACGTGTCGCGCAGGCGCTCGAGCACGATCTGGTTCTTCTCCAGCAGGTCGGCGTACTGATCGGCGCGCGAGGGCATTTCCTGACAGAACTTGCGCACCTTGGCGGCAAAGCCGCGGGGGATGTCCTCCATCACGCCACCGACCTGGAAGTAGCGGGTGTGCATCCGCTGGCCGGAGGACATCTCGAACAGGTCGAGGATCGTCTCGCGCTCGCGGAACGCGTACCAGAACATCGAGATCGCCCCGAGGTCGAGCATGCTCGTGCCCAGCCACACGAGGTGGGACATGATCCGGTTGAGCTCGAGATGGATGACCCGCAGATACTGGGCCCGCGGGGGAACCTCGATCCCGAGCAGCTCCTCGACCGCGCCGCAGTAGGTCATCGCGTTGAAGTAGTAGGACAGGTAGTCCATCCGCTCGACGATCGGGATGACCTTCCAGAACGCCTTGTCCTCGGCTGTCTTCTCGATCCCGGTGTGGACGTAGCCGATGATCGGCTTGATGTCGCGCACGACCTCGCCCTCGAGCGTGGCGATCAGCCGCAGCACCCCGTGGGTGGCGGGATGGTGCGGACCGATGTTGAGGGTCAGCAGCTCGCGGTTCTCGTGCTGCACCGGCTCGGAGGAGAGGGTGATCGACTCCTCGCGCCGCCGGTAGTCGTCGGTTACTGCCATTCGCCGTAGCCCTCTTCGTTGTGGGTGAAGAGGATCGGCTCGCCGCCGATCGGGAAGTCGCGCCGCTGGGGAAAGCCCTCGTAGTCCTCGGGCATGAGGATGCGGCGCAGGTCCGGATGGCCGTCGAAGACGACGCCGAACATGTCGTAGACCTCGCGCTCGGGATGGTTGGCTCCCGGGTACAGCTCGCACACGGTCGGCACGTGGGGATCGTCGACACCCACCCGCGTGCGCACCGTGATCCGGTCTACCGCCTTCATGTCGAGCAGCTCATAGAGCACGACCAGCCGCGGCTCCTCGGGCAGGTAGTCGACGCCGTGCAGGCTGGCCAGGAAGGTGTAGCCCTTGCCCTTCAGCGTCGCGAGCACGGCCGGCACGTGAGCCGGGGCGACGTCGAGCACGGCGCGCTGGCGCGCGAACTCGGTGCCCAGGATCGCCTCTGCGTCGGCGTCGCGGAGCTCGTGGGCGATCAGCTCCAGCCCGGTGGCGTCAGGCACCGGGGGAGTCTCCGCGCGGAAGGACGTTGATCGCCGCGTCGGGCGCGCGGGTCGGCTTGCGGGTTCCGACGCCGAGGATCTCCTCGGTGCCCTCGGCGCCGTAGCGCGCGCGCCAGCCCTCGGGCTCATGGCCCTGGACCTTGTCGCGCAGGCGCAGGATCCCGTGGGCCAGCGCCTCGGGCCGCGGCGGGCAGCCCGGGACATGCACGTCGATCGGCATGAACTTGTCCGAGGGCACGAGCGCGTAGTTGTTGAACACGCCCATCGACGAGCAGCACGCGCCCATCGAGATTGCCCACTTGGGGTCGAGCATCTGGTCGTAGAGCCGGCGCACGACCGGGGCCATCTTGGTCGAGACGCGCCCGGAGAGGATGATCAGGTCAGCCTGCCGGGGAGAGGCGCGCATCGCCTCAAAGCCGAAGCGGGCGATGTCCACCCGGGAGCCGACGATCGACATCATCTCGATCGCGCAGCAGGCCAGCCCGAAGGTGAGCGGGAAGAAGGAGTTGCCGCGCGCCCAGCTGACCGCCTTGTCCAGCGTCGTCGTCAGGACGCGCTGCTCGACGTAGCTCTCGAGGTCCTCGTTCTCGAGCTCGTTGTCGAGCATCTGCTTGGCGAGCAGCTGCTTGGAGCGGAAGTCCGACGGGCGGCGCACGTCCAGGGGTTCGCGCTTTATTTCCATTCCAGGGCTCCTCGCCGCCAGACGTAGACGAAGCCGACCATCAGCAGCGCGACGAACACGATCGTCTCCGACAGCGCGAAGGTGCCGAAGGCCCGCAGCTGTACGGCGATCGGGTAGATGAAGATGACCTCGATGTCGAACAGGATGAACAGCATCGCGATCAGGTAGAAGCTGATCCCGAAGCGGAATCCGCGCCGGACCTCGGAGGGCAGGCCGCACTCGTACGGGTTGTCCTTGCTGCGGTTGGGCCGGCGCTTGCCGGCCAGCATGTTCAGCACCGAGAACAGTGCCCCGATCAGTCCTCCAAGGAGGAGGAACACGATCGCAGGCAGATAACTCCGAAGCACAAGGGCGTTTATACCACTCGGCGTCCGGAGCTTGTAACAGGTTGTTACTTGTGCGAAATGGTGCTTGGCGGCGGCGGGCAGAGGGCGGACCGGTGCGCGGGACGGCGCGGCGCGACAATGAGCGCGTGAGCACCGTGCACCTCGTCGTCGGCGTCGCCTCGATCGTGTTGATGACCGCGGCCGCGCTGTGGGGCGCGTGGTGCTGGCACCGCGTCGACAACAACCCGTGGTTCTGGCGGCTGCTGCGCGCCGGGCAGGCGGTCGTGGTGCTGGAGGTCGCCCTGGGGGGCGTCCTGCTCGCGCTGGGCCGCAAGGAGCCGAGCCTGCATCTCATCTACGGCCTGTTGCCCCTGGCCGTCTCCTTTCTCGGTGAGCAGCTGCGGATCGCCTCCGCCCAGATGGTCCTTGACTCCCGCGGCTATGAGTCCGCGGCCGAGGTCGGACGGCTGCCCTCCGAGGAGCAGCAGGTGGTCGTGGTCTCGATCGTCCAGCGCGAGCTGGGCGTGATGGTGCTGGCCTCGATCGTGATGGTCGCGCTGCTGCTGCGGGCCGCCACCGTCTACTGATCGCCGCCACCGTCTACTGATCGCCGCCACCGTCTGCTGAGCCGGTCGATCTGGGCGGGTCGAGCGCGCCGCGACCGGAGCGCCGGGTGCGAAGGGTGGGATGCGACGACCCAATTTGGGTCGTTGCGTCCATGGCTAACGAGCGGGGGCGCGCTGTCCTCCCGCGGCGGCACTCAGGCAGCGGCGGCGCGGGAGCCGGAACCGAGGGGTATCGCCACTTTCATCCATCACCTTCGGGCGGAGCGACCGCCTGGGCGCCCGCGGTGCGACTCAGGCACCGCCGGAAGGCCGGAGGCTCAGGCGTCGACCGGGAGGGCGTGGTAGCGCCCCCCGTACCAGAGCAGCGGCTCGCCGTCACCGAGGCCGAGCGCGGTCACCCGCCCGATGGCGATCGTGTGGTCGCCCCCGGCGATCAGCTCCTGCAGTGAGCACACGGCCCAGGCCAGGGAGCCGTCCAGCACCGGCACGCCGTCCAGCATCCGGTGGGCGACGCCGTCGAGCTTCTCGGACTCGGGCAGCTTTGACGCGAACACGCCGGCCAGCTCCTCCTGCTCGGTGGCCAGCAGGTTGACTGCGAAGCGTCCCGCCTCGCGCACGATGGGCAGCGTCCGGGCCCGGTTCTCGAAGCAGACGAGGGCCAGCAGCGGATCCAGCGACAGTGAGCACAGAGCGTTGGCCGTCATCCCGCCCGCGCCGCTGGGGCCGGCGCTGGTGATCACCGCGACGCCGGTGGCGAAGCGCCCGAAGACCTCACGGAACAGCTCGGGATCGGGGTCCGGGGCCATGGCCGACCGTTATAGCGATCGCGGGACCCGGCGAGGGGCAGGAAGGCCGGCCGCGGGTGCCCGGGGCCGGCCGCGAGAGCGCGGGGGCACGGCGCGCGGGCCACCAGCGCGAGAGCCCGGACCGGGGCGAGGAACGAGCAGAGGAAAAACCCCGACGCCGACACCTCTGGTTGCCGCCGTAGGAGGACGATCGCGTTTTTTGAGGGGCGAACGTCTCAAAGCCGGCGCCGGGGCTGGCTGTGTCATTCGCCACACGGTCAGCGGCTCCTCCCGCGCCGCGCAGGAATTCGTGCGGCCGCGCGGCCGTCCTGGCAAACCCGGGGGGGCCCCGCGGCTCAGCGGCCGACGTCGAGCGAGCCGTAGGCGCCGAGGGCCTGGTCGGCCAGCACCGTTGAGGCCATCACGTAGTGCCCGGGGGTCAGGTTGGCGATCAGCTCGGCGCTCTGGCCCGGCCGGATCGGCTCGGTCGACGCCTCCTGCACACCGTCGTAGGAGATGACCAGATTGTGGTTCAGGCGGCCGTAGTTGTGGACCAGGATGGTCAGCGCTCCGGGCCGCGCGCTCAGCGACGCGGGAGCCAGCCGGTACTCGGACAGGGCGACGCGCACGATCCCCGTCGCGGGCACGCGCGTGGTCGACCCGCAGGCCGCCAGCGGCAGGGTGGCGCCGAGCACGGCGAGCGTTGCGCGAACCACCTGCCGGGTGTGGGTTGCCAGGGTCACGATCGCGATCCGATTATGATCTGGCCCCCGATGAGCCGGCGACTGCGCGTTCCCCTGCTGTGCCTTGGTGCCGCCCTGGTCGCCGCGCTGGCGGCCGCCTGCGGCACCCAGAAGATCAACGTGCCCAACACGGCGGCCGATTCGGCCGTGCACCACGGTGCGGTTCTGTTCAATCAGCGCTGCTCGGGCTGCCACTCGCTCAACTACGCCGCCGCGAACGGCTCGGCGTCCAATCCGCGCATCGCCCAGGCCAACAGCGGGCCGAACTTCAATGTCCGCTGCGAGCGGCCCGTGGCGCGGGTGCTCTACGCGATCGAGAACGGCGGTTTTTCCGGGGCGATCATGCCCCAGAACATCGTCGTCGGGTCCGACGCGCTGGATGTGGCCAAGTTCGTCGCCACCTACGCGGGCCGCCTGGCTCCCAAGCTGACCGGCATCGTCCGCTGCCAGAGCCGGTCGATCGGGACGATCCCGTCCGCCACCGCGCAGGCCCCCACGGCGACGAGCAGCAGCACGACCGCTGCCGCCTCCGCCCCGGCGCCGGCCAAGCGGACCGCCAAGGGCAAGAAGAAGCATTCGCACGCTTGACGTGGTCCGCGTCACGGACCGCACCCCCGGCGGTGACCGCTGATGCTTGACATCCGGCTGATCCGCAGTGACCCCGAGGCGGTCCGCGCCGCGCTGGGCCGGCGTGGCCCCGCCGCCGCCGAGCTGGTCGACGTCGTGCTCGCGCTCGACGAGCAGTGGCGGGCCGTCACCGCGCAGGCCGAGGCGCTGCGCGCCGAGCAGAACCAGGCCAGCCGCGCGCTGAAGGGAGCGCCGACCCCGGAGCAGCGTGCGCAGCTGGCCGCCCTGGCCGCCCGCGGCCGCGAGCTGTCCGACGAGGAGACCCGCCTGCGCGTCGAGCGCGACACGGCGCTGGCCGCCCTGCCCAACCTGCCCTCCGAGTCGGCCCCGGCGCAGGACACGGTCCTGAGGGAGGTCGGCGAGGGCGCGGCCAGCGGGCGCGACCACCTCGAGCTGGCCGGGGAGATGATCGACATGGAGCGCGGCGCGCGGCTGTCGGGCTCGCGCTTTGCCTACCTGCGCGGGCCGCTGGTCATGCTCGAGCTCGCGCTCGTGCGCTACGCGATGGAGAAGCTGATGGCTGAGGGCTTTGAGCCGGTCATCCCGCCCGTGCTCGTCCGAGAGGCCGCCCTGTACGGCACCGGTTTTCTCCCCGACACCGAGCAGCAGATCTACCACCTGCCCGAGGACGACCTCTACCTGGTCGGCACCTCGGAGGTCGCGCTGGCCTCGCTGCACCGCGACGAGATCCTCGCCGCCGACGACCTGCCCCTGCGCTACGCCGGCTTCTCCAGCTGCTTTCGCCGGGAGGCGGGCGCCGCCGGCAAGGACACGCGCGGCATCTTCCGCGTGCACCAGTTCGACAAGGTGGAGATGTTCAGCTACGTGGTGCCGGATGAGGCGCCGGACGAGCACGAGCGGCTGCTGGCCATCGAGGAGTCGATCATGCAGGACCTCCAGATCCCCTACCGCGTGGTGGCGATCGCCGTCGACGACCTCGGCGCCTCCGCCGCGGCCAAGTACGACGTCGAGGCGTGGCTGCCGGGCCAGGGCCGCTACCGGGAGCTGACCTCGTGCTCGAACACGACCGACTACCAGGCCCGCCGGCTCGACATCCGCTACCGCACCGGTGAGGGGCGGCCGGCAACGCTGCACACGCTCAACGGCACCGCCGTGGCCGTCGGGCGCACGATCATCGCGCTGCTGGAGAACGGCCAGCGCGACGACGGCACGATCGTCCTGCCGCCGGTGCTCGCGGCCCTCGGCGCTCCCGCCGAGCTGCCCGCCGCGGCCTGACGTCGGCGGCGGCGCGGCGAGACGGCCGCAGCGGTCCGAGGGCCCGACCGGGCTTCGATGGCCCGCAGCGGTTAGACGGCCCGCAGGGGCCGCGGCGCGCTGTCTTCGAGCACGATCAGCGCCGCGCGCGGAGGTCCGCAGGTGGCGATGCGCGCCCGCATGCGGACACCGAAGGTGTTCCACGGCCGCACGGTGCGTCGCGAGGTGGCCGGATCCTGGCCGTCGGCCGCGCTGGCGATCACCGCGGCGAAACCCGTCGGGCCCTGGGACTCGGCGTCGGCGGGGACGAGCAGTTCAGCGATCGGCGTATCGACCGCGTCCTGCTCGGTCATGCCGAGGAAGCGCTGCGCCTCGCGTGACATGGCCTGCACGCGCAGGGCGGCGTCGACGACGAGGAACGCGTCCCGATCCCCGGGAACGGCATCCTCCCGCGCCTCGAGCAGCAGCCCCAGCCCGCAGGACGGGCACACGCGCATATGAGGCGGGGGTGGGCCGCCGTGCGGCGAGGGAGCGGCGCAGTGCCCGCAGAACCACAGCCACCGGACCTCAGGTCCCAGGCCGCCTTCAACAAGGCGCAGTGCAGGTCGTTGGTTCACCATCGTTGGCTCATCGGAGGCGTCCCCTCGTGCTCACCTCATGCTCCCGTCCGCGGAGTCTAAACACAGGTTCGGTCACCCGTGAAGAAAATTCAACTCAAACAGACGTTGGCCGGACGGATGATTTGCCCTGGACGGATGACTGAGCGCGCCGCCTCCCGGCCCGCGCGAAGGTCACCCGGGCCGGCGGATGAACGTCGCTGGCCCCCGCCGCCGGTCGCCGCCGGCCGGCGCTGAGGCCGGCGAGGCGGATCGGGTCCCGCAGCGGAGAGGGGGGGATTCGAACCCCCGAACGGGGTTGACCCCCGTTACGCGATTTCCAGTCGCGCCCGTTCAGCCGCTCCGGCACCTCTCCTGGAATCGCCGGACAGGGTAGCCGGTCACGTCCCCCCGCCACGATTCGCTCAGATCTGCCAGTGGCCGTCGCGCAGCAACGCAACCTCCTCGCCGTCACGGCGCAGCCCGGTCACCGCCACGGCGTCCGAGCCGATCATGAAGTCGACGTGGATCGCCGAGTGGTTGGCCCGCTGCGCGTACTCCTCGTCGTCGCGTACGCCGAGACGGTAGGCCTGCCCGAGCGCGATGTGGCTGGCTGCGTTCTCGTCGATCAGGGTGTCGTAGAAGACGGTGTCCAGCGGGCCGATCCGCCCGGCCCGGTCGACCAGCGCGACCTCGCCGAGGCGGGCGGCGCCCTCGTCGTGGGCGATCAGCCCGCGCAGCACCTCGGCGCCCTGGTCGGCGTCCACCGACACCGCTCGCCCGCCCTGGAAGCGGACCTTCAGGCCGGTGATCGTGGTCCCGGCGGTGAACAGCGGCTTGGTTGCCGTCACGTGCCCGTCGACGCGGGCGGCGTCCGGGGTGGTGAACACCTCCTCGGTGGGGATGTTCGGCGCGTGGACGATCCCGTCGACGGTGCTGAAGCGCGCCGCGCACCAATGGCCGGAGGGCAGCAGGCCGATCGTCAGGTCGGTTCCCGGGCCGGTGAAGTGCAGCGCGTCGAGCGCGAGGGCGTCGAGCGCCACCGTCTTGGCTTCGAGCTCGTCCAGCCGCGCGTTCCAGCTGGCGATCGGATCGACCTCGTCCAGCCGGCAGATGTGGACGATGTCCGCCCACAGCCGGTCCAGGGCGGCGGCGGGATCCAGGTCAGGGTGCACGAGGGCCGCCCATCCCGCGGTGGGGCCCGGGATCGCCGTCCAGTTGGTCGTCCCCGCGTCGAGCACCTGCATCGACTCCTTCAGGGACGGCAGCCGGTCGCGCCCCAGCAGCGCCGGGTCGACGTCGGCCAGCGCGGTCGGGTCGCTGGGGCCGGTGAGGGCGACGCGGGCACAGCGGTGCTCGCCCAGGGCCAGGGCGCGCTCGCCCAGCCACGGCGGGACGAAGCCCAGCGTTCCGGGATCGGCGAACAGGGCCCGGGCGCGCTTGAAGTGCACATCGAAGACGCTCAGGTCAACGAACCTGGCCCCGCGGCGGTAGGCGGCTTCGGCCACCGCCCGCGCGAGCGGCTCCTTGCCCGGCTCGGACGCGATGGCCAGGATCTGGCCCGGTTGCAGGTTGGCGCCGAAGGCGACGACCAGGTCGGCCAGTGCTGCGGTCTGCTCGTGATGGTCGCTTTCGGGCGTGGTCACGGGCTCAGGTACCCCCAGGATAGGTTTGCGAAGCTTTACGGAGTAATCAGTATCCCTGGATTGAGGATCCCCGTGGGGTCGAGCGTCGCCTTGACCGCGCGCAGCACGGCCACGCCCAGGCCGCCAAGCTCCCGTTCAAGCTCTGAGCGATGGTCGCGCCCGACGCCGTGGTGGTGGCTGATCGAGCCGCCATGGGCGAGGATCGCCGCGCCCGTGACCCGCTTGGCCTCGCGCCACTGCGCGATCGGGTCGGCCGCCTGCGCGCAGGCCACGGTGAAGTACAGCGAGGCGCCCGCCGGGTAGACGTGTGAGACGTGGCAGAGCACGACCGGGGGGGTGCCCGCCGCGGTCAGCGTGTCGCGCAGCGCCGCGGTCACCGCCGCGTAGAGCCCGGGCACGCCCGACCAGAAGGTGACCGTCTCCAGGGTCTCGACCAGCGCCCCCGCGTCGAGCAGGGCGTCGCGCAGGTAGGGCCCGCGGTAGCGGCCGTGCTCCCATTCGGCCCCCGCGTCGGCCACGCGCACGGCCCCGGCGTCCGCGAGCACCGCATCCGCCGCCGCGCGGCGGGCGGTGACCGCGCCGGCGTCGCCCTCATAGCCGGCGATGGCCAGGCATCCGCTCGCCTCAGCGGAGCCGATCGCGTCCGGGCGGGCCAGCCCCATCGCGGTCTCGGCCTCGTCGGACAGGCGCAGAACGGTGGGCACGGGACCGTCCTGCACGAGACGGCGCAACGCTGCGCAGCCGGTCGCGAAGTCGGGGAAGCGCCAGCCGTCGTAGGCCCGCTGCGCGGGCCGCGGGCGGACCCGGATGGTGAGCTCGGTGATCACGCCGAAGGCCCCCTCGGAGCCCAGCATGAGCTGGCGCAGGTCGGGGCCGGCGGCCGACTTGGGGGCACGCCCGAGCCGCAGCTCCCCAGCCGGTGCGGCCACCCGCAGACCGTGCACCAGTTCATCGAAGCGGCCGTAGCCGGCCGACGCCTGGCCGCTTGACCGGGCCGCGGCGAAGCCTCCGAGGGATGCGTACTCAAACGACTGCGGGAAGTGCCCGATCGTGTAGCCGCGGGCACCGAGGATCGCCTCGGCCTCGGGGCCGCGCAGCCCCGCGCCCAGCGTGGCCACGCGGGAGACCTCATCGAGCTCGTGCAACGCGTCCAGGCGGCGCAGGTCGAGCGCGAGCCAGCCCGCAAACGCCTCCGCGTCGGGAGTGAGACCTCCCACCACCGAGGTGCCACCGCCGAAGGGCACGACGGCGATCCGCCGCGCGGCGCACAGCGCGAGCACGCCCGCCACCTCCTCGTGGCTGCCCGGTGAGACGATCAGGTCGGGCGCGGGCAGGGGCCGGCCCGCGCGCAGGGCGAGCAGGTCCAGCGTCGAGCGGCCGAGGGCGTGGCGCGCCCGGGCGCTGTGGTCGGCCGCGACGTGCGCGTCGCCGACCACCGCGGCCATCTGCCCGGCCGCCTCGGCGTCCAGCCGCGGCGCAGCCAGCACGAGATCGCTGATCGCGGCCGGGGTGGGGGTGGCTCGCGTGACCCCCAGGCCGGTGCGCAGCAGCTCGTGGATCGAGGCCGGGAGCTCGGTCGCCTGCGCCGGGTCGCCCCAGCCCGACCAGGAGAGTTCGGTACGCGCGTCCACGACGCCGACCGTATCCGCTCGCGCCGCCGGGCGCGTAGTGTTTCGGCTGCGCCTGCGAACCGCGCCTACGAACGAGGGAGAGACGATGCGCGAAGGCCTGATGATGGATGACTATCCGCTGTCGCTGACGGCGATCGCCACGCGCGCCGAGCTATACGCCCCGCGGCGGCCGGTGACCTTCCGCCGCCCCGACGGGTCGGTCGGGCGCCTGACCCTCGGCGAGTGCGCCGAGCGAGCGCACCGGCTGGCCGGAGCGCTGCGCGCGGCCGGGATCGGGCCCGGAGATCCGGTGGCGACGCTGATGTGGAACCAGCCCGAGCACCTGGAGGCCTATTTCGCGCTGCCGGCCATGGGGGCGCTGATCCACACCCTCAACCCGCGGTTGCATCCCGACGAGCTGAGCTTCATCGTCAACGACGCCGAGGACCGGGCGATCATCGTCGACGGCTCGCTGCTCGACGTGTTCGAGTCCTTCAGCGACGCGCGCGCGTTCTCGCCGGTGATCGTCGTGCACCACGAGGGGGACGACGATCTGCCGGAGGGCTACGTCGATTACGAGCAGTTCATCGCCGACGCGGAGCCGCTGGCCTGGCCCGAGCCCCACGAGCGAGCCGCCGCGGCCATCTGTTACACGTCCGGGACGACCGGTCGCCCCAAGGGCGTGGTGTACTCGCATCGCGCGCTCGTCCTGCACTCGATCGTCGGTGGTCTGCCCGACGCCAACGATCTCTGCTCGCAGGACGTGATCCTCCCGGTCGTGCCGATGTTCCACGCCAACGCGTGGGGGCTGATCTACAGCGCCGCCCTGCTCGGCGCGGGGCTCGCCCTGCCCGGCCCCAAGCTCGATGCGGTCAGTGTGCTGGACCTGATGCAGGAGGCGCGCGTCACGCGCAGCGCCGGCGTGCCCACCGTCTGGATGGCCGTCCAGGAGGCGCTCGACGCCGAGCCGGACCGCTGGGACCTCAGCGCGCTGAGCGGGCTGCTGGTCGGCGGCTCGGCCGTTCCGCCGTCGCTGCTGCGGGGGATGGACCGCCATGGCCTGACCATCGTCCAGGGCTGGGGAATGACCGAGACCTCGCCGCTGGCCAGCGTCTGCCGGCTGCCCGCTGAGCTGGCCGACGCCGACCCGGAGACTCAGATCGCCTACCGCGCCCGCCAGGGGACCTCGCTGCCGATGATCGAGCTGCGCGCTCGCAGCGACGACGGTCAGCTGATCCCGTGGGACGACACGGCGATGGGGGAGCTCGAGGTTCGCGGGCCCTGGGTGGCCAAGGCGTACCTGGGCGGGGCCGGGGCGGAGAAGTTCACCGACGACGGCTGGTTCTGCACCGGGGACATCGTCACCCTCAATGCCGAGGGCAACATCCGCATCTGCGACCGGTCCAAGGACCTGGTCAAGTCCGGCGGCGAGTGGATCTCCTCCGTCGACCTCGAGAACCTGCTCATGTCGCACGAGGATGTCGCCGAGGCGGCGGTGATCGCGATTCCCGACGAGAAGTGGGGCGAGCGGCCGCTGGCCGTGGTCGTGCCGCGGGAGGGCTCAGCGCCCGACCCCGAGTCCCTGCGCGAGCACCTGGCCGCTCAGTACGCCAAGTGGCAGATCCCCGAGCGGTTCGAGTTCGTGGACGAGATCCCGCGCACGGCCACGGGCAAGTTCAAGAAGACGACGCTGCGCGAGCAGTTCGTCGACACGGCGGTCTAGCGCGCATCGACGCCACGGTCGAGCCACGGCCGTCCGTCGGCGCCACGGTCAAGCCACGGCCCCCGTCGGCGCCACGGTCGGGCTACAGCCGCGACTTGATCACCTTGCCGAGCTCGTTGCGCGGCAGCTCGGCGAGAAAGTTGACCGTGCGCGGGCGCTTGTGGGGAGCCAGCTCGGAGGCGACGTGATCGGTCAGCTCGTCCGCATCGGCACTGGCGCCCTCGCGCAGCACGACCCAGGCCACGACGCGCTCGCCGAGGTCGTCATCGGGCGCGCCGGTGACCGCAGCGTCTGAGACCGCGGGGTGCTCGCGCAGGGCGGCTTCGATCTCGCCCGCGCCGATCTTGTAGCCGCCGGACTTGATCAGATCGGTGGCGCGGCGCCCGACGATCCGGACGTAGCCGCGCGCGTCGCGGGTGGCCATGTCACCGGTGGCGAACCACCCGTCGCGCATCGTCTTCGCCGTGGCCTGCGGCCGGTTGAGGTAACCGGTGAACAGGTTGGGGCCGCGCACCTGGATCTCGCCGATCGTCTCGTCGTCGGCGCGGTCAAGCTCGGCGCCGTCATCATCGACCAGGCGCAACTGCACTCCGCGCACCGGCGGCCCGACCGTGCCGGGGGCCGGCCCGGCGTCGGCGCGCAGGGCCGTGTTCATCAGCGTCTCGGTCATCCCGTAGCGCTCGAGCACGCCGCGTCCGGTCAGCGCCCGGATCCGGTTGTGCTCGGCCCGCGGCAGCGGCGCCGACCCCGAGACGAGCAGTCGCGCCCCGGCCAGGGCCTGCGCGAGCTCGGGATCGCTCTCGGCGGCGTCGGCCAGCCGGCGGTACATGGTCGGCACACCGAAGACGACCGTCGCGCCGTCGACGGCGAGCGCCCGGTGGATCGCCCGGGGCGAGAACCGGCCCGTGTGCACGGCGGTCCCGCCGCGGCGCAGGGGCCCGAGGATCCCGACCACGAGGCCGTGGACGTGGAACAGAGGCAGCCCGTGGGCGACGACATCGCACTCCGACCACGCCCACGCGTCAGCGAGCGCGTCGAGGTTGGTGGCGATCGCGCGGCGGGGCAGCACCGCGCCTTTGGGCGGGCCGGTCGTGCCCGAGGTGTAGACGATCAACGCGGCCGCCTCGGGGTCCAGAGCCTTCGGACCGGGCGGACCGTCGCGGCCAGGGGCGTCGAGCTCGACCGGGATGGCCGGAAGGTCGGACAGGCCCGGCGGGGTATCGGCGTCCGGAGCGAGCAGCAGCGCGTCGGGGCGGGCATCGGCGACCACGTGCGCGAGCTCGCGCACACCCGAGCGCGGGTTGACCGGAATCACCGGGACGCCCGCCCGCAGCGCGGCGACCACGGCGACCGCGGTCTCGATGCGCGACTCGGCGAGCACGGCCACGCGCCGGCGTCCCTGGACGCCGCGGGCAATGCGGCCGGTCAGCGCGTCCAGTTCCGCGTAGCTCAGCCGGCGGTCGGGGAAGATGAGCGCCGCGCGCCCGTCGTGACGCCGGGCGACGATCTCAGACGCGCCGGCGTCCTGCCGCGCGGGCTGGCTCTGGGCGGGGTCGATCGTGGGCTCCATCATTGCTCTGGGGAGCTATCCAACCACGATGTCTCGCCGCGTGAGAGGATGCCCGCCGTGCCCATTGCCCGCCGACGCCTGGTCATCGCCGCGGCCCTGGCCACGGTCGCGCTCTCGCCCGCCGCCGGTGCCGCGGCGCGCCCGGGGGGCAGCACGGCGACCGGCGACCCCGTCGCGCTGGTCAACCCGTTGCTCGGCACGCGCTCGGGGGGTCCGGACTACGGCACCGGCGGAGGCGCGGGCAACACCTATCCGGGGGCGACGCTGCCCTTCGGGATGGTCCAGTTCAGCCCCGACACCTTCCCCGACCACGACACGCTCGGCGCCGGCTACGCGTACCGCGATCACATCATCCGCGGCTTCTCCCTGGACCACGTCTCCGGCGCGGGCTGTGCGGCCGAGCAGGACTTTCCCCTGATCGCGGTGCCGGGGGGCCTTGATGCCTCCCCGGCGATCGCCCACAGCGCACGCCTGGCCCCCCGCTTCGAGGCGCGGTTCGATCATGCCCACGAGCACGCCGCCCCGGGCCGCTACTCGGTCACGCTGAATCCCCGGACGCCGGATGCGATCTCGGTGGCGCTTACCGCCACGACCCGCACCGCCGACGCGCAGCTGCGCTTCCCGCGCCACCGCGCGGGCACGGTGCTGATCAACGCGGGCGGCAGCACGATGGGCGATACCGAGGCCGCGGTCACCGTGGATCCCCGCCGGCGGGAGATCACCGGGTCGGCCCGCAGCGGATGGTTCTGTTATGAGCCCGGCCACTACCGGGTCTTCTTCGCGGCCCGCTTTTCACGGCCCTTCGCCGCGTCCGGGGCCTGGGTCGGGCAGCGGCTCGTCCGCCATGGCACCCATGCCGCGGCCACGGTCAGCGCGGGCACGCTGCCCCCGACCCCGCAATCGCTGGACGGCGCGTTGCAGCCGCCGAGCATGCCCTCGACCGGGGCTCAGGCCGGGGCCTACGCGACCTTCGGCCCCGGCGGGCCGGTGACGGTGCAGATCGGGCTGTCCTACGTATCGGTGGCCGGGGCCCGGGCCAACCTGGCGGCGGAGGCGAGCGGGCGCGGCTGGGGCGCCCTGGCCGGCGGAGCGACCCGCGTCTGGCGCGGCTGGCTGGATCGCGCGCGCGTCCGCGGCGGCACACCTGCGGCGCGCCGGCTGTTCGCTAGCCAGCTCTACCACTCGCTGTTGATGCCCAACACCTACAGCGATGTCAGCGGGCGCTACACCGGGATGGACGGCCGCGTGCATTCGAGCGCCGGCACCGAATACGCCAACTACTCCGGCTGGGACGTGTACCGCAGCCAGTTCCCGCTGATCGCGATGCTCGCCCCGCAGATCGCCTCGGATATGGCGCGCTCGCTGCTGGACGAGGGAGCGCAGTCCTCCGGCCAGCTGCCCAAGTGGCCGCTGCTCGGCACGCAGAACGACGTCATGGTGGGCGACCCGGCCGACCTCATGCTCACGGGCGCGTGGGCGCTGGGCGCGCGCGGCTTCCCGGGCCGGCGGGCGCTGGCGGCGATGGTGCACGGCGCGACGGTTCCAGGCCAGAGCCGGAACGACACCTACGTCGAGCGCCCCGGTCTGGCCGACTACCTGCACCTCGGCTACGTCCCGGCGCAGGACGACGTCAACGTCGCCACCCAGACCTACGTCCACACCGCCACCTGGGGAGCGGTCTCGACCACGCTCGAGTACGCGCTGGCCGACTTCGCCATCGCTCGCATGGCCCACGGGCTGCATGCGCCGGACCTGTGCCGGGCCTTTGCGCCCCGCGGGGCCAACTGGCGCCACGTCCTGGATCCGGCCACCGGATACGTGCGGCTGCGCTCTCGTGACGGATCCTGGACCTCGCCGTTTACGCCGCTGAGCGAGACCGGCTTTGCCGAGGGTGACGCCGCGCAGTACACGTGGGCGGTCCCGCAGGACGTCGCGGGCCTGGTCGCGACGCTCGGCGGCCGCGCCGCCGCCCGTGTCCGGCTGGACCGCTTCTTCACCCGGCTCAACGGCGGGGGCACGAGCCCGTACGCGTTCCTGGGCAATGAGCCGACCCTCGACACCCCATACCTGTACGACTGGCTCGGCGCGCCCTCGGCCGGCGCGGCGGTCATCCGCCGGGCGCTGCTCGGCCTCTACTCGCCGGGCGCGGGCGGCGAGCCCGGCAACGATGACGGCGGCGAGATGAGCTCCTGGTGGGTCCTGTCCGCGCTCGGGCTGTACCCCGCGGTGCCGGGAACCAGCGTGCTGGCCCTCACCGCGCCGCTGTTCCCGCAGGCCACCCTGCGGCTGCCCGGCGGCACCCTGCACCTCACGGCGCCCGGTGCGACCGCGGCCACTGCGGCCATCCACGGCGTCCGTCTGGACGGTCGTCGGCTGACCCGCGCGTGGCTGGACTTCTCCGCGCTGCGCCGGGGCGGGAGCCTGCGCTTTGCGCTCGCGCGCCGCGGCGGGACCTGGGGGAGGTCCGCCTCGGCGGCGCCCCCGTCCTACGCGCCCGGCACGACCTGCCGCCGCTGAGGGCGCGCGCAGCCGCCGGAGGGGGGCCCACCCGGCCGGCGGGCTCGTGCGGCCACCGGAGGGGCTCAACCGGGCCGCCGGAGCGGATCAGCCGGCCGGCGGGGACCCCGCCGCGGCCGCCCCAGCGCTGCGCAGCCACACCGTCTCCAGCACGGCCAGCACCGCCGCGGGCTCACCGCGCGGCTCGCGGCCGAGCTGATCGAGCAGGAAGCGCTCGTTCATCAGGTTCAGCGCGCGCGAAAGGCCCTCGGTATCGAACGGCGCCAGCTGGCCCCGCGCGACCATCTCGTCAAAGCCCTGCGTGGTCACCTCGATGAACACCTCGATGAAGCGGCGGTACCCGGCCTCGATCCGCTCGTCGGTCACCGCCGCCTCAGCCACCGCGGACACCAGCGGACCGTGACGGGCGAAGAAGGCCACGACCCCGCTCAGGGCCTCGTGGGCCGCGGCGGGGAAGTCATCGGCGCTGCCCTTCAGCCAGTTCTGGGCGATGTCGAACAGCTCGCGTCCCACCTCCTGCAGGACGCGCAGCACGAGGTCGGGCACGTCGTCGAAATGCCGGTAGAACGCCGTCCGGGTCAGCCCGGTGCCGCTCATCACCGCCTCGACCGAGAGCTCGCGGTACGGCCGTTCGCGCAGCACGCGGTCGGCGGCGGCGATGATCTCGCGCCGCGTCTGCTCCCTCTGCTCGCGCATGCGACCGCGCTGGCCGGCTGAGCTCATGCCGGGAAATCCTACCGTGTGTGACGCGCTGTTTGACAGCCTGTCACCCTAATCGGTATAACGAGCTTGTGGTGTTCGGCACCATGGCTTCCCCCCCGCGGGGTGCTCCGTCGCCCAGCGCGTCGGGGCCCCCGCACCCCCTTCCCGCCCGGAGCAGACATCTCGCCCTCTCTGACCAGCGCCGCCGCGTATCCAGGCCGCTCGGTCGCGGCCGTCACCGTCCTGATCGCGGCGCTGGCGGCGCTGGCCGGCCCGTTCCCGCCGGCCGCGGCGGCGGACTCCGCCACGCCCGGCTTCGCCACGCCGGGCCCGTCCGCGCGCGCATCGGCGCCCGACCGGTCACCGGTGGCGATCTCGCCCGCCCCGGGCACGCCCGACGCGTCGCCTGACACCCAGATCAGCGTGCTCGGGGTGCCGGCCCGGTCGGTGCGCTCGGTGACGGTGATCGGCTCGGCCAGCGGGCGCCACACCGGGCGGCTGCGTGCGTACGCCTCCGCGCCCGGAGCCAGCTACCTGCTCGACCGCTCGCTGGCGCCCGGCGAATCGGTGCGACTGCGGGTCGTGGTGGCCGGCCGCGGCGCGATCAACGAGCGGTTCACCGTCGCGCACCCGGGGGTGATCGGGCCGCCGATCAACATCCCGGTGATCCAGCTGCCCAAGCTGCAGCGGTTCGTCTCAAACCCGCTGCTGCTGCCGCCCCGGCTGACCGTCAACCGGGCCGCGCCCCACCTGCCCGGTGACATCTTCCTCACGCCGCTCCCGGCGCCGATCATCCACCCCGGCAACGTCAACGCCATCAGCATCCATCCCGTCGGCCCGGGCGGGCCGATGATCGTCGGCTCCGACGGCCGCCTGATCTGGTTCCACGAGCTCGCCCCGCCGGACGTCGCCGCGGCGCTGCAGGTCGCCCGGCTCGGGCACCGCAGTGTGCTGACCTGGTGGCAGGGCTCGGTCTCGACCTCGGCCTTCGGTCAGGGGGCCGGGGTGATCGCCGATACGAGCTACCGCATCCTGCACACCGTCCACACCGGCAACGGCTACGCGGCCGACATCCACGAGTTCCAGATCACGCCGGACGGTCAGGCGTTCATGATCGCCGCCGCGCCCGTGCGCATCCACCGGCCGGGGACGCCCGCCGGGACACTGTGGCCGCTGCAGGACTCCGTGGCGCAGGAGATCGACATCCGCACCGGGCTGGTGATGTGGGAGTGGCACGGCTACGGGCACATCCCGCTGCGCGACTCCGACGTGACCCCGAAGACGAGCCCCGTCTACGACGCCTATCACTTCAACTCGCTCAATCCGCTCCCGGGGGGCCGCGTGCTGGTCTCGGCCCGCGACACCTCGGCCGTCTACTCGGTGCGCCAGGCCGGGGGCGCGATCCAGTGGACGCTCGGGGGCCGGGCCAGCAGCTTCCGCATGGGCCCCGGGGCCGTCTTTCACTTCCAGCACGACGCGCGCCCGCTGCCCGGTCACCGGATCGGCCTGTTCGACGACGAGGCCGGCCCGCCCGACTACGCCCGGGCGTCACGGGGCCTGATCCTCGCCCTCGATCTGCGTCGTCACCGCGCCATGGTGGCTCGCCAGTACCACCGCGGCGGGGCTTCGCTGGCCGCCAGCGAGGGCAGCCTGCAGACGCTGCCCGGGGGCGGGGCGCTGGTCGGCTTCGGCGCCACCCCGTGGATCTCGCAGTTCTCTGCCTCTGGGCGGCTCGTGTTCGACGCCGCGCTGCCCGCCGACGACGGCAGCTACCGCGCGCTGCGCTTTGACTGGCACGCCACACCGCGGACGCGTCCGGCCGTGGCGGCGCGGAGCGCCACCGGTCGCACCGACCTCTACGTGAGCTGGAACGGCGCCACCGAGGTCGCCCGCTGGCAGGTCCGCTCGGGCCGGGCGACGCTGGTCACGGTCGCCGACCGGGCCTTTGAGACCCGGATCGCGGTGCCGGTCCGCACCCGTTACACGGTCCGCGCGCTCGACCGCGCCGGCCACGTCCTCGCCGAGAGCCCGGAGGTCCCCGCGCCATGAACCCGAACGCCGCCCACCGCGTCCTGCGCCATGCCGCGCTGATCGCCACGCTCGCACTGCTGCTCGTCTCGGCCACGGCCACGGCCGCGGTCTCCGAGGCGGGGATCCACAAGATCCGTCACGTCGTGGTGATCATGCAGGAGAACCGATCCTTCGACAATTACTTCGGCACCTACCCCGGGGCGCAGGGGATCCCGATGCGCCACGGCGTGCCCACGGTCTGCGTGCCGGATCCGCTGCGCCACCGCTGCGTGCGCCCGTACCACGACGCCCACCTGGTCAACTACGGCGGCCCGCACGACGCCGCCGCGTTCACGGCCGACTATGCCGACGGCGCGATGAACGGGTTCATCCGGGCCCGCGAGGTCTGTCAGATCGTGTTCGACAAGACCGAGTGCGACAGCCGGCTGCGCGACGACATGATGGGCTACCACGACCAGCGCGAGCTGCCCAACTACTGGGCCTACGCGCGCCACTACGTGCTCCAGGACCACATGTTCGAGCCCAACGCCTCGTGGAGCCTGCCCGCGCACCTGTTCATGGTCTCGGAGTGGTCGGCGCTGTGCAGCACCCCCGGGGACCCCTCCAGCTGCGTCTCCAACCTCCAGGACCCGGGGCTGCCCGCTGACTTCGGCCCGGCGCCGCACACGCAGCCCGATTACGCCTGGACCGATCTGACCTATCTGCTGCACCGGGCTCACGTCAGCTGGGCCTACTACCTGCGCAAGGGACCCGAGCCCGACTGCGAGGACGCCGAGATGTTCTGCACCTACAAGGAGCAGGACGCCCGCACCCCCGGCATCTGGAATCCGCTGCCCAGTTTCGACACCGTGCGCGAGGACCGCCAGCTCGGCGACATCCGCGACACCTCGTCGCTGTTCACCGCGCTGCGCACCAACCGGCTGCCCGCCGTCTCCTGGGTCGTGCCCAACGGCATCGTCTCCGAGCACCCGACCGCGTCGATCGCCGCCGGGCAGAGCTACGTCACCCGGCTGATCAACGCGATCGGTCGCAGCCGGGCGTGGAAGAGCACCGCGATCTTCCTGGCCTGGGACGATTGGGGCGGCTTCTACGACAACGTCAAGCCGCCGGTGGTCGATCTCAACGGCTACGGCTTCCGCGTGCCCGGCCTGGTCATCAGCCCCTACGCGCGGCGCCATGTCGTCGACCATCAGCAGCTGAGCTTCGACGCCTACGTGAAGTTCATCGAAGACGACTTCCTGCACCACCAGCGTCTGAACCCGAAGACCGACGGACGCCCGGACCCGCGCCCGGACGTGCGCGAGAACGCGCCGGGGCTGGGCAACCTGGTCGGCGACTTCAACTTCGCCCAGCGCCCGCGGCCGCCGCTGCTGCTCAATCCGACGCCCCACCTGTCGTGAACGCGGTCGAACCCACCCCGCACCAGCTCGTGGCCCTGCAGGGCGCGGCCGACGACGGCCCGGTGGTGATGCTCAACCTGCTGCGCTTTCACGAGCGCGCCGTGGGCATCGACGCGTCCGACGGGATCACCGGGGCCGAGGCCTACGGCCGCTACGGCGCCGGGGTGACGGCCTTTCTCGCTCGGGCCGGAGGTGAGGTGCTGCTCGCGCTGCGACCCGAGGCGTCGGTGATCGGACCGGAGGCCTCGGAGTGGGATCTCGTGCTGGCCGTGCGCTACCCGTCGCGAGCCGCGTTCATGGCCATGATCACCGACCCCGAGTACCTCGCCGTGCACCAGCACCGCACGGCCGGAGTCGTCGATTCGCGGCTGATCGCCTGCGCTGCCCTCACCGCGTGACCGAGCGCCCGGAGCTCGCGCCGGCGGTCCCGGCGCGAGATCGGTGGCCCCGCCCCTGGCCCGCCGAGGACGGTGGACCGGCCATGTTCCGGTCATGTTCCCGGCCCCCGGCTTGGCCCGCGACCTGGACGGGTGCACCTGCTCGAGCCTCGCGCGGCTCGAGGTGATACCCGCCTGAGCCCCCCGTTCACCGGACGGTCGCAGGTATCCGGTCGGCGCCATGGCAGGATCAGGGGGTGAGCACCGAGCAATTCACGCCCCGTTGGATCGCGCTGGACGGCGCCGTCAACGCCCGCGCCGTCGTCCCCGGCGTGCTGCTGCGGACCGACAACCTGCAGTCGCTGAGCGACGATGACGTCCGCCGTCTCGTCCAGGACGAGCGGGTCGAGGTCGTGGTCGACCTGCGGACCGATTTCGAGGTGTCGCGGGAGGGCCCGGGCCCGGTGACCCGGGAGCCGTCGGTGCGCATCGAGCACCGGTCGCTGTATCCCGACAGCGGGGGCAACGCCGATCTCGACGCCGCGACGGTTGATCTGTGGCGCGTGGACGACGGCGTGGCTCCCGAGGAGACGCCGGTGGTCCGCGCGTACCTGAGCTACCTGCGCCGCCGCCCCGATTCGATCGTGGCCTCGGTGGCGTCGATCGCCCGGGCGCAGGGCGCCGTCCTCGTCCACTGCGCGGCGGGCAAGGACCGCACGGGCGTCGTCGTCGCCCTCGCCCTCGACGCCGCCGGCGTCGACCGGGAGATTATCGTCGCCGATTACCTGGCCACCGCGGAGCGGATCGAGGCGATCCTCGAGCGGCTCGTCGCGTCACCCACCTACCGGGACGAACTCGCCGGCCACGACCCGCAGCGCCACGCGCCGCTGTCCGGGACGATGGAGCGGGTGCTCGCCCTGGTCGATCAGCGCTTCGGGGGCGCGGCCGCCTGGCTGACCGCCCACGGACTGCCGGACGCTGATCTGCGCCGCCTCACCGAACGCCTGGCGCCGCTGCGCTGATCGATCGCCGCGCGGACGGGGCTGCCACGCGGGGGCGCGCGACACCGCCGCGCCGGGGTCAGCGCCCGAGCCAGCGCGCCGGGTTGGCCACGAACACGGTCTGGAAGGTCGCATCGTCCCAGACGCCCTGCTCACGCAGCCACGGCAGCACCTCCTCGAAGACGAGCGTGAACGACCAGTTGTGGATGGCCGGTGAGTCGCGCAGCTGCTCGATCACCTCGGGCGGGAACCAGTCGATCGTCGCGCAGTGGTCCTGGGAGATGACGATCTGCTCGGCGTGGCCCCGGCGCAGCAGCTCGGCCGTGGTCGCGTTGCGCTGGTCGATGGGCAGGTACATGTCCAGCCCGTAGCGGTCCAGGCCGACGTACACCCCCTGATCGATCAGCCCCTGGATGTACTCGACGTCGGCCGTGTCGCCGCAGTGGGCGATCTGGATCTTGCCCGGCGCGACCCCCTCCTGCAGCAGGATCTCGACCTGGCGCGGACCGGTGTTGGCGGCCGGCATCGAATGGGCCATGATCGGCGCGCCGGTCTGCACGCAGGCCCGCGCGCACGCGCGATGCACCTTCTCGACGTTCTCGGTCACGCCGGCGGCGTCGGCGGCGCACTTCAGGAACGCGGCCTTCATCTCGGTCCCCTGGGTGCCCGTCTCGATGTCGGCCACGAAGTGCTCGGCGATCTGGTCGGCGTCGCGGTTCTCGAAGTAGTGGGGGAGATAGTCGTAGGTGTAGATGCCGGTGCAGAAGGCGAGGTTGACCCCGGTCGCGTCGGAGACGCGCTTGATGAAGCGCACGTCACGGCCCCCGAACATCGCCGTCGGATCGACGATGAACGTGACCCCATGCTCCTTGGCCGCGTTGACCTGGGTCAGCGCCGCCTCCAGCTCGGCCTGGGCGTCGTAGCGGCCGGGCCAATTCTCGGCCACCGCCTCGTCGCGGAAGCGGACGTGCTCGTGGATCAGCGTGACGCCCATCTCGCCGGCGTCGATGGTGCCCTGCACGGTCTCGACGGTGCTCATCTCAGCGGCTCTCCCCATTCGGTTTCCTGTTTGAGCTGGCCTTTCAGCACCTTGCCGCCCGGGTTGCGGGGCAGCGGCTCGGTGCGGACGCTGACGTACTGCGGGACCTTGAAGTCGGCGATCCGCTCGCGCGCGTGGGCGAGGATCGCGGGGATGTCGATGCTGTCGCCGCCGCCGGCCGGCACGATCACGGCGCCGACCTTCTCACCCATCATGTCGTCGGGCACGGGGACGACGGCGACCTCGCCGACCCCGGGGGCGGCGGTCAGCGCGCTCTCGACCTCGATGCTGTAGACGTTCTCGCCGCCGCGGTTGATCATGTCCTTGGCGCGGTCGACGATGTAGAGCAGCCCGTCGTCGTCGATGCGGCCGAGGTCTCCGGTGCGCAGCCAGCCGTCGCGGAACGTCTCCGCCGTCGCCTCGGGCTTGTTCCAGTAGCCCATGACCACGTTCTCCCCGCGCACGAGCAGCTCTCCGACCCCGGTCTCGGGATCGGGGTAGTCGATGGCCAGGTCGCACACCGGCATCGCGAAGCCGACGCTGTCGGCGTGCTCAAGCGCTTCCTCGTGGGGCAGGAACGAGGTCAGCGACGAGGTCTCGGTCAGTCCGAAGCCGTTGCCGACCCGGGCGTCGGGGAACGCCTCCATGATCGCGTGCACGGACGCGGCGGCGATCGGCGCGCCGCCGTAGGAGACCCACCGCACATGGCTCAGGTCGGTCTGGGCAAAGCGCGGATGGCGGGTGAGCGCGTGGTAGATGGCCGGCACCGAGGTGAGCATCTGCACACCCTCCTGGCTCACCGTGGTCAGGTAGGCCTCGAGATCGAGCGGGTTGGCCAGTGTGTACGTGCGGCCGCCCAGCTCGGCCATGACCAGCAGCTGGCTGTTGGTCCCGGTGACGTGGAACAGGGGGACGTTGATCAGCGTCGACAGCGAGCGGCCCTCCGCGCGGTCGATGCCGACGCAACGGATCGCCGACTCGACGTTGGCCAGGAAGTTGGCGTGCGAGGTCATCGCACCCTTGGGGAAGCCCGTCGTGCCGCTGGTGTAGAAGATCGCGGCCAGGTCGCCGGGACCCAGGTCCTCGGTGACCAGCGGCTCGCCGTCGGGCAGCGCCGCGCCGGGCTCGACGTTGTAGGCCGCTCCGGAGTCGCTGCGCACGTACTGCACCTCGGACTCGGTGAAGCGCGTGTTGACCGGCACCACGACGGCGCCGGCCAGCAGGATCCCCCAGAAGGACAGCACCCATTCGACCCCGTTGGGCCGGCGCAGAGTGACCCGGTCCCCGCGCTGCACGCCGGCCGCGCGCAGCCCGCCGGCCACGCGGGCGGCCCCGTCACGCAGCTCGCCCCAGGTCAGCGTCGCTCCGCCGATCTCGGTCAGCGCGGGATCCGCGGGGCCCGTGTCCACCGTGCCCAGCAGCATGTGAACCAGTGAGCCCGGCCGGTCGTCGTAGCGCGTGATCCCGTCCTCGCCGCGGGTCACGCCATCGCTGGGGAAGGGGTTGCGGCCCCGTTCGGCTACCTGCACGTCCACCCGAGCTCCTCTCCTCGTGGGCCTGGCTGCCGTCCATCCTATGCCTCTTACGTCGCGCCCCCGCCACACGGGACCGGGGCGCCGACACCGAGCGCCGACCGCCCGCGTCCGGGGGGCCGATACCGTGCGCCCGCGCCCGGTCGGTCAGGCCTCGTCGGCGGGCTGCGCCGTCGTGAACGGCGCCGCCTCGCCGCGCGCAATGTCCAGCGTCTCGCCCAGCCCGTGGATCTGGGTCTCGACCACACGCTGGGCCAGCATCCGGGTCGGCAGCACGGCGGCCACCCACCACGGGGAGACGATCCGCCGCGAGCGCCGGGCGATGCCGCGTTCGAGCGCGTCGATGGCCGGGCCGACGGGGGAGACGGGCAGGCGGCCACGGCCGGCCAGCGGGGTGCGGGCGGCGGCCGCGGTGGCAAAGCCCCGCGCGGTCATGTCCGTGTCCAGCTCAGCGTAGTAGGCAACGCCGACCCGTGCCCGGGCCGGCGCCAGCTCGATCCGCAGCGAGTCCCCCAGCGACTCGACCGCGGCCTTGGACGCGCAGTACGCCGACATCAGCGGCAGGTGCACGGCGGCGGCCAGGGAGGCGGTGAGCAGCATGTAGCCGCCGGGGTGGGCGACGTGGGGGCCGGCCGCCCGGACGAGGTTAAACGTCCCGCCCAGGTTGACGGCCAGGGTCCTGTCCCACACCTCGGCGTTGCCGTCCAGCAGCGTCATCTGCGCCCCGATCCCCGCGTTGGCCACCGCGACGTCGAGGCCGCCGAGGGCTCCGACGGCCTCGCTGACCCCCGCCTGGACGGCCGCGCGGTCGGCCACATCGCACTCCCGCCACGGTGCGCCGCCGCAGCGCTGCGCGGTGGCTCGCAGCTCGTCCGGCTCCAGGCCGAGCAGGGCGACCCGGGCGCCGCGCTCGTGCAGACGGACGGCCAGGCGGGCGCCGATCCCCCGGGCCGCGCCGCTGATCAGCACGCGCCGGCCGGCCACAGGCAGGCTCGAGCGGCTCATCGACCCCGCCGCCGGCGCAGCAGCGCCTGTCCGGCCCGGGCCAGCCGCGGCGGCGTGGAGGGCAGCGCATCGGGCACGATCTGCAGGGTGTTGATGGTCATCGCCAGCATCACGTAATGGCCGACGAGCATGCACAGCTCGATCATCTGCGCCTCGTCGTAGCGCTCGCGCAGCGCCGCCCAGAGCTCATCGTCGAGCGCCCCGTCGGCGCGCAGCGCGTCGGCGGCCCGCAGCAGCCGGCTCTGATGTGCCTCCCAGCCGACGGCCTCCGGGCCCTCGCGGACGCGGGCGATCTGCTCGGCGGTCAGCCCCGCCGCGCGTCCGAGATGCTCGTGGTGGCGCCATTCGTACGCACAGCCGGTGGTGTGGGCGGTGCGCAGGATGAGCAGCTCGGTGTCCGCACGCGGCAGCCGGCCGCCGGGCATCAGCACGCCGGCAAAGCGCAGCCAGGGCCGGAACAGCCGGCGGTGCCGGGCCAGCGTCGTGAACAGGTTTGGCGGGCCACCCCCGGTGGCGGCTCCGAGCGCCCGCGTGATGAGTGTGTTGACCCGTCCGATCTCGGCCGGGCGGCCGGGTGCGATGCGGGGCGGTCGCGCGCCGTCGGCCATACCGGCGCGATCCTACGAAAGACGGCGCGCGACCGGGGTCGACCTACGGGTGAAAGACCACCTTGACCATCCCGTCCTGCTTCTTCTGGAACTGCTCGTAGGCGCGCGGGGCCTCTGAGAGCGGGAGGTGATGGGTGGCGAAGCCGTCGACCCCGAGCGGGTCCTCGTCGGTGAGCAGGGGCAGGATGTCATCGACCCAGCGCTTGACGTTGGCCTGACCCTGGCGGATCTGGATCTGCTTGTCGAACAGCTGCAGCGTGGGCATCGGATCGGCCGCGCCGCCGTAGACGCCGCTGAGCGAGATGGTCCCGCCGCGGCGGACGATTTCGATGGCCGAGTGCAGCGCCGCCAGCTTCGAGACCCCCGCGTTCTCCATCAGCGGCGCGGCGATGCTGTCGGGCAGCAGGCCGGTGAGCTTGTGGGCGATCCCGGCCGCCGGGGAGCCATGCGCCTCCATGCCGACCGCGTCGATCACCGCGTCCGGGCCGCGACCGCCGGTCATCTCCCGGATCGTCTCCGCAAGGTCCTCGGTGCTCTCCAGATCCAGGACCTCGATCCCGCGTGCGCGGACGCGCTCCAGCCGCTCGGGCACGAGGTCGACCCCGATCACCCGCTGCCCGCGGTGGGCGGCGATCCGCGTGGCCATGTCGCCGATCGGCCCCAGGCCGAGCACGACCACCGAGCCGCCGTCCGGGACCGCGGCGTACTCGACGCCCTGCCAGGCGGTGGGCAGCACGTCGGACAGAAACACGAAGCGGTCGTCGGGCGGCCCCTCGGGGACCTTGATGGGCAAAAAGTTGCCGAACGGCACGCGCAGGTACTCCGCCTGACCACCCGGGACCTGCCCGTAGAGCTTGGTGTAGCCAAACAGCGAGGCGCCCGTGCCGTACTCGTGGACCTGGGTCGTCTCGCACTGCGAGTGCAGCCCGTGGCCGCACATCCAGCAGTCGCCGCAGGAGACGTTGAAGGGGATGACCACGCGATCACCGGGGGCGACGGCGGTCACCTCGGACCCGACCTCCTGCACGATCCCCATCGGCTCGTGGCCGAGGACGTCACCGGCGTCCAGGAACGGGGCGAGCACGGTGTAGAGGTGCAGGTCCGAGCCGCACAACCCGGTCGAGGTGATGCGGACGATGATGTCGGTCGGGTCGACGATCTGCGGGTCCGGTACCTCGTCCACGCTCACGTCGCTGATGCCTTGCCATGTCAATGCTTTCATGGCCTCGGCCTACCCCGGCTCATGAGCGGTACACGGCGGGTCTCGCGCCGGCCCGTTCGCAGACGAGCCGGGTCTGGGGCCGGTCGGTGCGCAGACGCAGACAGGCTACTGGCGCTGGCCGAGACCGGTCATCACTCGCGCAGCCGCAGCGGCCCGCCCGTGGCCCGCGCCAGCGCGACGGTCTGATCGTCGGCGCCGTCACGCATCCCGGCGATCAGTTCCGCGAGCGCGTCCGTCGAGGAATGCTGCGGACTCCAGCCCAGCTCGCGGCGGGCCCGCCCGGTGCTCATCAGCGGCTCGAGGTCGGTGGTGGCGACAACGCCCGCAGCACGGCCGTGCCAACGTTGCCGGTGGCTCCCGTGACGACCACCCGCATGGCGGATCTCGTGGCTCGGGGCTGCCCGAGGGCTAGCGGGTCGCGGCCTGCTCGCGCTCGGCCGCCTTCAGCACGCCGGCCCGGTTCTTGTGCGCGCGCTCATAGGCGGGCACCCTGGCGGCGCGCTCATCATCGCCGTCGGCCAGAGCGGCCTGCACCTCGGACGCGTTGAGCTCGTCATACCCCGTCCACGGCTCATCGCCGCGCAGCGTGGAGATGCGGTTCAGGACCGTGGTGCGGTTCTCCTTCTTGCGCTCGTAGGCGTCGACCTTGGCCAGGTCGACCTGGGAGAGCCCGGGCAGCCGGCTGGTGATCTCGTCGGCGGTGAGGCTGTCGTAGCGCGGGATGGGCAGATCCGCTTCCCCGGCCACCGCGCCCTTGATCTCGCCCTCGGCCTGAGCGACCCCCGGCACAGCACGAGCTCGCCGCGCCGTGCGCTTGGTCGCCGCGGCCGTCGTGCGGGCCGCGCGCCTGGTCGTGCGCCCGGCCTTGCGGGCGGCGTCGGCGGCGCCGGTCTTGGTCGCGTCATAGGACGGATCGCCACGCAGCTCAGCGTCGGCGACGGCCTCGGTCAGCTTGGGGATCTCGCGCAGGATCCGCTCGAGCATCTTCTCCTCGTCGGCGCGGATGCTGCGGGCCAGCTGCGCGGTGGCATCGTCACCGACCGAGGTGGCCAGGCGCTCGATCGCCGTGTAGGTCGCGATCTCCAGCGCTTCGGTTGCCGCGGCGTCCTTGGCGTTCTTGAGCACCTTCTCCTCGCCGCCGCTGCCGCGCAGGAGGTCAAGCGGGGTCTTGGAGAAGGCCAGCGCCTGACCGACGGCGTTCCCAGCCAGTGCGTAGACGAACAGAAGCGGGTTGCCCCGCGTGTCGAGCTCGGACAGCCGCTCGGCCAGCCGCTGTGCGTGACGGCGGGTCTGCTCGAGGTGCTTCTCCAGGCCGGACCGGTACGTGCCGCGCGGGGTCATGGCGATCTGCGACTGCAGGACGCGAACCAGGGCGTCCTCGCTTGCGCGCGCCTCGCTGAGGTACTGGGCGATCTTCTGGTCGGCGTTCATGGCGGATCCAATCGGTCGGAAGTCGGGACGGATGGCGCGCGCCAGGGACACGGCGGCGCTCTGTAAGGGCGTACCCGAAAGGCGTCCCGCAGAACATTGGTTCGTCCTAACCTGCGCCTACCGACGCGCCAACCTGGGCCGATCGGCGCCGGAGCCCGCGCGGGGCGGGGGTTGACAGCGCCCCGCAGCGGCCTATTACTGCGGGCAGAGACGTTGACAGAGACGAGATGGCTGATCGGACGGGGCGCGGGCCCGCAGCCGCGAGCCCAGGGTGTCCCGGCACGAGCACCACCGCCTTCGCTCAAGGCACGATGCGGCGCCCGGAGTCCGCGCCCACCGCAGCCATTCGTCGGCCCATCGCGCGTTGTCCTGCGGAAAGGAGGTGAAGTCCGAATGTCTGTGCGTCGTCGTTGGCGGATCGGCTGGGTGCGGCCAGGACCGAGCTCACCGGCGCAGCGCGCGATCGTGCTGCCCCGCATCCGACCGGCGGTCTGAGCATGCTGACCGCGACCGCGTCGCCCCGCGATCACCCGGTGGCGGCGCCTGCGTCAGACGAGATGGCCCCCGACTTGCACCAGATCACCCATGACGAGAGCGCGCGGCTCCAGGCGGAGTCGCGCGCTGCGCGTGCGCGGGATCGGGAGCTCGCCGACGACCTGCGTCGCCGCCGGCCCGAGGGGGAGACGAGCTCGGCCGCCTATCTGCGTGGCCTCAGCGCGCGGCCCCGGCTGCCGGCGGCGGACGAGCGCAGGCTCGTGGCCGCGGCGCAGGCCGGTGACCGTCGCGCGCGCGAGCAGCTCGTGGAGGCGTTCCTGCCCTTGATCGCCGGCTTGGCCCGGGTGTACCGCAGCTCCTCGGCGATCACGCGGCTCGAGCTCATGCAGGAGGGCGTGGTCGGGCTGCTGCGTGCCCTGGAACGCTTTGATCCGTCGCGGGGGACGCCGTTCTGGGGCTACGCCACCTGGTGGGTCCGCCAGGCCATGCAGCAGTTGACCGCTGAGCTGACCCGGCCGCTGGTCCTGTCCGATCGGGCGCTGCGCCAGCTTTCGCAGCTCAAGCGCGCCCACGGCGAATACCTGGCCGAGCACGGCCGCGAGCCGAGTGGCAATGAGCTGGCCGCGCGCACGGGCCTGAGCCCGGCGCAGGTGGGGGAGATGCTCGCCCTGGAACGCGTGCCCCGGTCCATGGACGAACCGGTGCGAGCCGCCGAGGGCGAGGTCGGGGCCTTCGGGGAACTGCTGGCCGACCCGCTGGCCGGTGACGCCTACGAGCAGCTGCTCGACCACTCCGAGATCGAGCAGATCCGTGCGCTGCTCGGGAGCCTGAACGATCGCGAGCGGGCGATCCTGCAGGCCCGGTATGGGCTCGACGGTCCCGAGCGGTCGCTGCGAGAGGTCGGCGAGCAGATCGGCCTCAGCGCCGAGCGTGTGCGACAGATCGAACAACGCGCACTGGGCAAGCTTCGCGCGGCCGCCAACCACGTCGCACCGGACTGATCCTCCGTCGCTCGGGCGGGATCGCCGCGGGTTGACGGCACGCCCGGGTGGCCTATTAACCCAGGTGAACACTGTCCCTTCTCGTCAGGAGGTTCACGATGACATTGATTCGCTGGGAGCCGGTGGCGGAGCTCAACACCATCCAGAACGAGATGAATCGGCTCTTCAACACCTTCTTCGACCAGCCCGCCGCGGCTGCTGGTGGCGGCGCGGCCAACGCGCGGTGGGTGCCGGCGATGGACCTCGTCGAGACGGCCGATCACTACGTGCTGCGGGCCGATCTGCCCGGGATGTCCGAGGAGGACGTCACCGTCCAGCTCGAGGGCAACCTGCTCACGATCTCCGGCGAGCGCAAGCCCGACGGGGAGCGGCTGGAGGAGGGCTACTTCCGGATCGAACGGGCCTTCGGCAGCTTCGTCCGCTCGCTCACGCTGCCCGACGGCGTCGACCCCGGCCAGGTCCAGGCGCACTTCGACCGCGGCGTCCTGGAGATTCAGATCCCCAAGCCCGAGCAGCGCAAGCCGCGTCAGGTACCGATCACGCTCGGTTCGCGGTCGGACGACGATTCGCGGACGATCACCATGTCGGCGGCGGAGGAGACGCCGGCCAACGGTCGGGAGCCCGTACCGGCGTAACCCCGGGCGAGGAAGCGGCTGCGCTCCGCCGCCGGAGTGGCGGAGCGCTCATCGCCGAGGCGATCAGGCCCCGGCCGGCGCCGCAATCATCGGAGCGTCGTCGTGATGGTGGCGGTGGCCGACAGCCGGGTGGTGATACCGGCACCGTCGCTCGGAGTGGCCGTGAGGCGGAACGTGCGGGCGCGACGGCCGGTGAGGCTGGCCCGCAGGCGCGGGCTCAGGAGGACCTGCGGTGAGAACAGCGTGACCGTCGCGGCGCGGGTGGTTCGGGAGAGCTTGACGAGCAGCGCGTCGTGGACGAGGCGGGGCCGGTTGGGCAGGTGAGCGCCGGAGGCGGACACGGCCGAGACGCCGAGCCTGCGATCACGCGCGGTGAGGGCGAGGTGCACGCCGGCGGGCAGGCGGACCAGGACGCTCTTGATGCCCGCGGCGCGGGCGCCGGCGAGGATGGTCACCGAGAGCCTGATGTGTCCGCCGCGGCGCAGGCGAATGGAGCTGGCGCGCACGCGCGGCCGGCCCGCAATCGTCCAGATGAACGTCGTCCGTGCGGCGCCACCGTGTCCGTCGGTGACCGTCACGGTGACCGAGCCGCGCTCCGTGCGGGCGGGCGTGCCGGAGATCAACCCGCTCGCGGCGTTGATCCGCAATCCCGCGGGCAGCCCGAGAGCGCTGTACGTGAGCGCGGGCTGGCCCGCCTCGGTGGCCAGGATCTGGAGCCGGCGCGCCACGCCGACTCGCCCCAGCTGACCACCGGGGTTCAGCACGGCCAGTTCCGGAGCGGGCGTCAGCGGCGGCGCGATGA
>DASSZP010000126.1:0-10034 GCA_035713465.1 Solirubrobacteraceae bacterium
CGCTCCGGCGGTCTGCCGGAGGGCGCGCTCGCCCAGGTCCAGAACGTCGTCTGCATCGGCTCGGGCAAGGGCGGCGTCGGCAAGTCGAGCGTCACCGCCAACCTCGCCGCGGCGCTCGCTGCCGAGGGCAAGGCGGTCGGCGTGCTCGACGCGGACGTGTGGGGCTACTCCCAGCCGCGGATGCTGGGAGTCGGCGCCCAGCGCCCGAAGGTCTCCGGTGAGCGCAAGCTCATCCCGATCGAGGCCCACGACGGCATCAAGGTGATGTCGATCGGCTTCTTCGTCGAGCAAGACGCGGCCGTCGTGTGGCGCGGCCCGATGCTCCACAAGGCGCTGCAGCAGTTCCTGGAGGACGTCGACTGGGGCGCCCTGGACTACCTGCTGATTGACCTGCCCCCCGGCACCGGCGACGTCTCCATGACCCTCGCCCAGCTGCTGCCCCAGGCCAAGTTCCTGATCGTCACCACCCCGCAGCCGGTGGCCCAGAAGGTCGCCGCCCGCTCGGCCGAGATGGCGGGCAAGCTCAAGCTCGAGATCTGCGGTGTGGTCGAGAACATGTCCGGCTTCGTCACCCCCGGCGGCGAGCGCTTTGCCATCTTCGGCGAGGGCGGCGGCCAGCTGCTCTCCGATGACCTCGGCGTGCCGCTGCTGGCCAAGGTGCCGCTGACCATGGCCCTGCGCGAGCAGGCCGACGCCGGCATGCCGCTGGTCTTCTCCGACCCCGACGACCCCGCCGCCCAGGCCATCACCCAGGGCGCCCGCGGGCTGATCGCGCTCTCCCCGATCGAGCTGCCGGTCATGCAGGCCCCGGCCCCGGCCGCCGCGCCCAAGCCGGCCGGCATGTCGCTGCCGATGGCCTAGCGATGCTGTCGGGTGGGTGCATGCACCCACCCGCGGGACGGCGCATGCGCCGTCCCGGGCCGGGCCGCATGCGGCCCGGCCTTCTCCCCTAGCCCTGCCGGAAGCTGGTCAGGAAACGGCGGGCGGCGCGGGCGCCGGCGGTCAGGCGACGGTCGGCCACGCCGATCTCCTGGACGATCCCGCGGCGGACCTTGAGCACGTCGGTGACGCCGTGGTCGGCCACCAGGTACCAGCGGTTGACCCCGATCCGGAGGGCGCGCCGCGCGTGCAGGCGCCGGGCGGCGAAGCGGATCCGGGCACCGCGGCGGATCCCGTGCAGCGCGTAGTAGCGGTTGGCGGTGAGCAGGATGACCACGCGGCCCGCGACGCGGCGGCGGATCCGCTGGGGCAGCGTGCGGAGCAGCCGCGCCGAGGGGTAGCCGGCGCGGATCCCGTAGCCGGCCCGCAGGCAGAAGTCGTCAAAGCCGTTGGGCTGGGTGCGCAGGCGGCGCAGGGCGCGCCGGGCCCGGGCGCGGGTCTCACCGAGCGCGAGCGCACCGATCCGGCCGCCGCGCAGGCGCCCGCTCGGCCGGGTGCAGCCGCGACCGCCGCGGGCGAAGCTCCCCAGCGCCGATCCCGCCTTCGCGCCGCCGCCGCCCCGCGAGCCCGAACCCGAACCCGAGCCCGAGCCGCCGCCGGGGGTGCCGCCGGGCGCGGTGGCGCCGTTGAAGCCGAAGAAGAAGTCACCGCGGCCGTAGGTGGCGGCCAAAAACAGGTCCGGATTACCCGGGCTCTGGCGGATCGTGAACACCGGGGCGTTGGGCAGCCCGGTGCCGAGCACGTCCCAGTGCGTCGAGCCGGGGCGGGACTGGATGTAGACGCCGAGGTCGGTGGCCACCAGCACCGAGCCGTCGTGGAAGGCCGTCCAGTTGGCCGGGATATCGGGCAGGTTGCCGGTGATGTTGGTGAAGTGCTCCCCGTGATCGTGGGAGACGAACAGGTGCCCGACGCCGACGTTGGAGGTGTCCTCACCGAATGAGCCCGGCGGGATCCAGCGGCGCTCATACCCGCCCAGGGTCACGTAGACGGTGTTCGGATCGCCGGGTTGCTCCTGGATCGAGGTGATGTAGCGCTGAGGCAGCCGCCCGTCCGCGGTCTGGCAGCCCGCGCAGAACGCCGAGGCCTTGTGCCAGCCGTCGCCGGTGCCGATCTTCGGCGGCGCGGCGCCCCCAACGTTGGTGGCGATCCCGTTGGCGAACGGTATCCCCTGGGTGGCGGTATCGCAGAAGCCGCAGTAGCCGACGTACGCGTCAGCGCCGCGCAGCGCGAGCGCCGAGGGGATGTTCGGCGCGCTGGGGGGCGAGGGCAGCGTCGAGAGGTCGAACACCGTGCTGAAGGGCGAGTTGGTCGCCTGGCAGTTGCCCGCGCTGGCGCCGGCGGGCGCCGCGCAGGGGTTGGCGTAGGCGTCGGTCGCCTCCTGGATCTGCGTGCAGCCGACCAGCAGGTGCCCGGACATCGTCGGGTCCTGCTCGATCGGGGTCGAGAACAGCGCCGTGCTGCTCGAGCCGCACGAACTGCCCGGGGTGATCGAGTACCAGCTGGCGCCGCCGTCGCGGCTGAGGTTCACCTGCGAGGCGTTGGTGTACTCCTCGATCATGTTCTGGCTGTGATCGGGGTCGATCGTGGTGTAGAAGGCGTCCCCGCCGTAGATCTCGGCCTCGTGGCCGTCGGGCGCGGTCTTCATCTCCCCGTTGTCCTGCAGCCCGGAGACGATCGTGCCGTCCTTGGCCATCTCGGCGTCGTAGGGCTGGACGGCGGAGATGGTCGCGTTCAGGCCGTCGCCCCAGTTGTCGTTGCTGAAGTCCTGGCCAGCGGCGGCGTGCTGGGCGTAGACGCCGCCGTCGGAGCCGGCCAGCAGAGTCACCCCGCCCTTGCCGTCGGGGATCATCAGCGCCGCGTGCTGATCGGGATGGATCGTCGATCCGGCGATCGGGCTCGAGTTCAGGCTCGGGTTGCACGGGCCGACCGGCGTGCTGACCCCGCCGCAGGCGTTCCAGTAGCGGCCGATCACCACCCACGGATCGGTCGCCGGGGTGCCGCCGGGGTAGGCCGGATACGGCGAGGCCAGGACGCTGCCGGTGCCACCGCCGGAGGGCAGCACGTGGTTGTTCTCCCAGATCTCCTCCAGGCCGAACAGCACCCGCGAGGGGTCGTGCGTGGCGCTGTCGGTGGCGGTCGGATCGGCCTCGACCCAGAGGTTGTACCAGCCCTGGATGCCCGGGTTGTAGCCCGCCTCGCCGAGCAGCGCGCTGCCCGTCCCGGCCTGCTTGAGCTGCGCCGAGTCCATGATCTTGGTCCACGTCTTGCCGAAGTCATAGGAGGCGTACATGCCGTCGAGCACGGTGGCGAGCGCCTCGCCGGTCACCGTCGAGTTGCAGCCCTGCGGAGGAACGACCTGGTCGAGCACGTCCGGGCAGCCGTTGAACTTCTGCGCGTCCTGGACGAGCGCGTAGACCGCGTCGGAGTTCTGGCCGGCGCCGTGGGCGACGGCCAGGGCGGTGCGGCCCTGCACGACGGTCGGCGGCAGTCCGGTGGCGCCGCCGCTGCCGGGTGCCAGGTGGGTGAAGCTGCCCGGCGCGCCGCTGTCTGACTCGTACAGGCCGTTCTGGGGCGCCTGCTCGCACGGGGTGGCCGCCCCGTTGAGCGTGCAGCCGGTGACGTTGTTGCCGCTTGAGTCGGTGTCGACCTTCTGGCCCGCGCGCCAGCCCACCGCCGCGATCACCGCGCCGGCGGGCGCGTTGCCCGTCGCCGTCGGTTTGACGATCACGTCGGTGACGTCGTTGGCGAAGAAGCACAGGCGGCTGGTCGTGTCCCCGGCGCAGTTGGGCGAGTACCCGGCCGGCGTGGTGGGGAGGTTCTCGTTGACGTAGCTGGCGCCGCCGTCGGTGGAGCGGTACAGGCCCTTGCTCGTGGCCGCGTACACCGTCCGGCCGCTCGGATCGGCCGGGGAGACGAGGACGCGGAAGCTGAGGGCGAGGTCGGGGATGCCGGCGGCCGAGCGCCAGGAGGCGCCGTCGTCGTCTGAGTAGTAGACGCCATGGCCGGCGATGCCGTCGCCGCCGAAGGAGTTGTCGCCCGAGCCGGCGATCACCCGGTGAAACGGCTGGTCATAGGCGATCGCCCCGATCACCTGGGTGGGCAGCCCGTCCCCAATCGAGTGCCAGCTCGTGCCCCTGTCGGTCGACTCCCAGACCCCGCCGATCGTCGGGGAGGCGAAGTAGCGGCCCTGGGTCGAGGGGTCGTAGGCAAAGCTCGTGATGCGCCCGCTCAGGGTGCGGAAGCCGAGCGCGCCGGTGTAGCCGTAGCCGCCGTTGTCGGGGCCCGCCGCGGGGCAGGTGCTGCTGTGATCGGTCGGGGCGGCGCACTCCGGCGGGCTGCCGGCCAGATGCCAGGCCGCCGTGGCCCCGGCCGCGTGGGCCACGGGCAGGGCGCGCTTCTGCGCGTAGGCGGCGCTGAACGCGCCCGCCGCGGTGCCGGCGAAGGGGGCGGCGTCACGGGCGCCGAGCTGCGCGTTGGCGGTGCCGAGATCGGCGAACGTCTCCGGCTGGCCCATGCGCACGCAGGCGCGCCCGGTGTCGGCGGGGACCGTGCCGGGCCGGCAGGCCGCGGCGGCCGCCCGGGCGGCCGGAGGGCCGTCGCCGCCGCGCGTGCTCAGCACGACGGCGAGGGTGACGGCCACCGTGAGGGCGAACGCGGCCCCCACGCGGATCAGGATGCAAGTGCGCACGCCCAGAGCGCGCGCCAGCGTACTAGGTTCTGGTGTATGAGCGCAAGGCGGCGCCGGTCAACGCTGTGGGAACGGCGGGCGCCGGGCTACTTGGCGTAGTACTGCGCGTTGATCTGGGTGTACTTCTGCCACTCGTCGGGGAGCTGATCCTCGGCGAAGCAGGCGTCCACCGGGCAGGCCTCGACGCACGCGTCGCAGTCGATGCACTCCTCCGGATCGATGTAGAGCATCTCGACCTTGTCGTAGTCGGGCTCGTCGGGAGTCGGGTGGATGCAGTCGACGGGGCACACCTCGACGCACGAGTTGTCCTTGGTGCCGATGCAGGGCTCGGCGATTACGTAGGCCATGTCGAGTCCTTTAGTTTCGTTTCCAGAGGCCGGCCCAGGCCGGCGAGGGCCGCATTCTACGGATGCGCCGGTCCCGGTACCCTCCCGCCGGTGCTGCTGCTCACCGGGGCGACCGGAACCGTCGGACGTGTCGTCCTGCGCCGCCTGGTGGCCGCGGGCACACCGGTGCGCTGCCTGGTCCGCGATCCCCGCCGCCTGGGGCCCGAGCGCGTCCGCGTCCAGATCGCCCTCGGCGACCTCGGTGACCACCTCTCCTTCCGCCATGCGCTGCGGGACGTCGACACCGTCGTGCACCTGGCCTCGGTGATCCGCGACCAGCCCGGCGGCTCGATCGAGGAGCTGGCCGGCGTGGCCACCTGGCGCCTGGTCCGAGCCGCCGAGCGGGCCGGCGTACAGCGCTTCGTGTTCTTCTCCACGCTCGGCGCCTGCACCCGCAGCCGCGCGCGCCTGATGCGGGCCAAGGCGGTGGCCGAGCAGGCCGTCCGGGCCTCCAGCCTGGATCACACCGTGTTCGCGCCCTCGATCGTCTACTCGCCCAGCGACCCCTACCTCAACCTGCTGGCGCGGATGTCGTGGCTGCCGGTGATGCCGATCCCGGGGGCGGGGCACGCGGCCTTTCAGCCCATCTGGGCCGAGGACGTGGCGGGCTGCGTGATGGCCGCGCTGCCGGGAGGAACGGCCGCCGCCGAGGCGGTGGGCCGCCGCTACGAGCTGGCCGGCCCCGACACGCTCACCCACCGGGAGATCGTCGCCCTCGCGCTGCGCTCGTTCCGCCGCCAGCGCCGGATCGTCGGGGTCCCCAACGCGGTGGTGCGCCGCCTGCTCGGGCTCGTCGAGCTGTTCGGCGGCCCGACCGCGTTCGCGACCTGGGACGAGGCGGAACTGCTCGAGGTCCCGCTGATCAGCCCCCGGGGGACCGCGGACGCCGAGGCGCTCGGGGTCACCCCACGGCCGATGCGGGCCGTGCTCGGGGTGGCCTGAGCGATCGCTGCTGCGCTCCCATTGTGCGACCCCGTCGTATCAATCGAGCCCAGCGCCCGGCGCCCGGCGCCTAGCGCCCAGCCTGAGCGACGCTGCGCTCCCATTGTGCGACCCCGTCGCATCAATGGAGCACGGCGCCTGAGGCCGGCCGGCCGGCTCAGGCGGGGAGCGACGGCCGGCGCTCGCGCCAGGGCAGCGCCGCCTGCAGCTGTGCCGACAGCGCCAGCAACACGTCCTCGCGCGCCGGGGAGCCGACCAGCTGCACGGCGGTGGGCAGCCCGTCCTCACCGTGATAGAGCGGCACCGAGACGGCGGGCTGGCCGGTCACGTTCAGGGTGGCCGTATAGGGCGTAAAGCCGGCGGAGCGTTGGTAGTTGCCCCACGGGTCCGGGCCGCGGCCGTGGATCGCGCCGATCGGCACCGGGCGCATGCCCAGCGCGGGCGTGAGGATCACGTCGTAGGGGGCCATGAAGGCCACCACCGCCCGGGCCACGCCCTGCAGCCGCATCAGGGCGCTGAACGCGTCGAGCACGTTGAGCCCTGAGGAGTGCTCCCACATCGACCAGGTCAGCGGCTCGACGTCTGACTCCTGCGGCTCGCGGCCGGCCAGCTGGCCGCCGATCCGCGTCACCATCGAGATCTGCGGGCCGAAGGCGCGGGTGAAGTCGGCCAACAGGTCCTGGCCCGCCCAGGGCAGGGTGATCTCCTCCACGCCGTGACCCAGGGACTCGAGCAGGCCGGCGGCGTCGCGGGCCGCGGCCGCGCACACGGGGTCGATCTCCGCGCCGTCCAGCGGCGGCTCCATGGCCAGGCCGATCCGCAGGGGCCCCGGACCGTCCGCCGCCGCCGCCGCGGCCGGGGCCGAGGCCGCGAACGGCCGGGCCGGCGGCGGCGCCCAGGTCGCGTCACCGGGCTCGTAACCGGCCAGGATGTCGAGCACGGCGGCGCTGTCGGCGACGTCGCGGGTCAGGACGTGGTCGCAGACCAGAAAGCTGTCGCCGGCCTCCGGGCCGACCGACACGCGGCCGCGAGCCGGCTTGAGCCCGTACAGGCCGCAGCAGGCGGCGGGAATCCGGATCGAGCCGCCGCCGTCGTTGCCGTGGGCGATCGGGACCATCCCGGCCGCCACCGCCGCCGCCGATCCTCCGCTCGAGCCACCCGGGGTGCGACCCAGGTCCCACGGATTGTGCGTCGGCCCGTTGCGGCGCGATTCGGTGGTGGGCAGGATGCCCATCTCGGGCAGCGCCGTCTTGCCGACGATCACGAACCCGGCCTCGCGCAGGCGGCGGACCAGGAAGGCGTCGTGGCCGACGACCAGCTCGCCGAACAGATCCGAGCCCATCGTCAGGGGCATCCCGGCCACGGCGCGGTTGTCCTTGATCGCGATCGGCACGCCGGCGAACGGCCGCGGATCCCCGGGAGCGATCTGCGCGGCCTGCTCGCGCGCGCTGTCGTGAGCGACGTGGGTGAACGCGTTGATGTGCGGTTCCAGCGCGTCGATCCGGTCCAGGGACGCCTGCACGAGCTCTGAGGCCGACAGCTCCCCGGAGCGGATCATGGCGGCCAGGGCGAGGGCGGAATGCTCGAGCAGTTCGGTCACGGCGGCCACCCTAGCCGACCCTGGTCGGCTCCCGCCGCAGCCACGGATTAGCCTGTAGGCGAACGACTTTCAGATCGCCAGAAGAGAGAGCCACGAGAACATGAGCGCCACATCCGAAGTCCAGTCCGGCCTGGAGGGCGTCGTCGCCTTCGCGACCGAGATCGCCGAGCCCGACCGTGCCGGCGGGGCCCTGCGCTACCGCGGCGTCGACATCGAGGAGCTCGTCGGCGCGGTGCCCTTCGAGCAGGTCTGGGGCCTGCTCGTCGACGGCACGCTGAAGCCCGGGCTGCCGCCGGCCGAGCCGCACTCGCTCAGCGTCCACTCCGGTGACCCCCGCGTCGACGTGCAGTCCGCGCTGGCCATGCTCGCTCCCCAGTGGGGCTTCGGGCAGCTGATCGACATCTCCGACGCGCAGGCCCGCGACCAGCTCGCCCGGGCCTCGGTCATGGCCCTGTCCTTCGTCGCCCAGTCGGCCCGCGGCATCGGCCAGCCGCCGGTGGCCCAGGCGGAGATCGACAAGGCGACCTCGATCCCCGAGCGCTTCCTCATCCGCTGGCGCGGCGAGGCCGATCCGCGCCATGTCAAGGCGATCGACGCCTACTGGAACTCGGCGGCCGAGCACGGCATGAACGCCTCCACGTTCACCGCGCGCGTCGTCGCCTCGACCGGCGCCGACGTCGCCGCCGCGCTCAGCGCCGCGGTCGGCGCGCTCAGCGGTCCGCTGCACGGCGGAGCGCCGTCGCGCGTGCTCAAGATGCTCGACGACGTGGCCGCCTCCGGTGACGCGGAGAAGTACGTCAAGGCGGTCCTTGACCGGGGCGAGCGCCTGATGGGCTTCGGCCACCGGGTCTACCGCGCCGAGGACCCGCGGGCCCGCGTGCTGCGCCGCACCGCCAAGGAGATCGGCGCGCCCCGCGTCGAGGTCGCCGAGGCGCTGGAGAACGCCGCCCTGGCCGAGCTCAAGGCCCGGCGTCCCGACCGCGTGCTGGCCACCAACGTCGAGTTCTGGTCCGCGGTCGTGCTCGACTTCGCCGAGGTCCCGCCCGAGCTGTTCACGCCGATGTTCACCTGCGCGCGCACGGCCGGCTGGTCGGCGCACATCATGGAGCAGAAGCGCGAGGGCAAGCTGATCCGCCCGACGGCCAAGTACGTGGGGCCGGCGCCGCGCAAGCTGGCCGACGTGCAGGGCTAGTGGGCGGCCCGAGCTGCGGCCCGAGCTGCGGCCTGTGCTCCGACTCGGGCGCAGCCACGATCCAGGACCCGCGTCCAGGCGCGCGTCAATCGGCCTCGACGCGGCCCTGGACGCGCGGTCTAGGATCGGCGGCATGACGATCTCGAGACGCCTGACCGCGCTGCTGGTGGTCACCGTGGCCGGCCTGGTCACGGCGGCCGGCCTGGTCACGGCGCCCCCCGGCCTCGGCGCCTCGCGGCTCGCGCCCCCGGTGATGCACGAGGTGTTCACGGCGCTGCCCTGCACCGGCGCTCCGGCCGCGCGCGACACCCTGCAGCAGCTGGGCTGCGCCGAGCACCGGATCCTGGCCAGCGATCACTCGATCGACACCCTGAACCGGACGATCTTCACCGCGCTGGCCGATCGGGCCAGTCAGGTGGACTTCGTCGCCGGCCATCGGGCCTGGCGGCGCTACCGGGACCGCTACTGCCGCAGCGTCTCTGACCTGTTCCGCGGCGGCACCGAGGCCGGCGTGCTCGACGCCGAGTGCGCGGCGGGCATCAATGCCCAGCACGTGACCGCGCTGCGCGCGTTCGCGCGCGACCTGCGCTCGCACTAGCCAGCCCTGGCCCCGCCGCTGCGCGCCGCGCGGGTCAGCCCCGGTACGGGCCCTGGACGTACTCGTTGACCATCCGGTCGGCCGAGAACATCGGGCCCAGCGTGCGCAGCGAGGCGCGGACGCGGGCGATCCACGCCTGCGGGATCCCGCCCTCGTCGCGGTCGTAGAAGCTGGGCAGAACCTCATGCTCGAGCAGGTGGTGAAAGGCGGCGGCATCACGCTCGTCCTGAGCGTGGTGGTTGGAATCGACCTCGCCCTCGATCGCCCACCCGTTCTCCCCGTCGTAGCCCTCGGCCCACCAGCCGTCGAGCACGCTGAGCTGCAGGCCGCCGTTGATGGCGGACTTCATGCCGCTGGTGCCGCTGGCCTCCAGCGGGGGGCGCGGGACGTTGAGCCAGATGTCGCAGCCCTGCACGAGCTGGGAGGCGATCGCGAGGTCGTAGTCGTGCAGGAAGATCACGCGCTCCGCCACGGCGTCGCTGATGCCGCGCAGCGCGAACAGCTCGGCGACGAGCCGCTTCGCGTCGTTGTCGCGCGGGTGCGCCTTGCCGGCGAGCACGATCTGGATCGGCCGGTCGCTGGAGAGCAGGCGCAGTGCGCGCTCGGGCTCGCGGATGAGCAGCTGCAGGCGCTTGTACGTGGCGACGCGGCGCGCGAAGCCGATCGTCAGCACCTCGGGGTGGAACGCG
>DASSZP010000127.1:0-20265 GCA_035713465.1 Solirubrobacteraceae bacterium
GCAGACCAATACCGCAGCAACGTCGTCCGCCTACCCGAGCGGAATCATGTCCGTGCTGCTGCGTGACAGCAGCCACCTCGACGGCTTAGGGCGAGACGTCGCGACCGTGATGGGCGACAACCCGAGACACGTGCACCTCAGACATCTGCTCGACGGGTGGCGATCACATGGGCACTAGCCCCGATCAGGGGGACCCGCTCTGGGGCCGGTTGGTCGACGAGATCGCCGCCCGTGTGGCTGACCAACTGGCCACAGAGGTCGGAAGGCTGCTGATGGAATCACGGGGGGTTGGCCCCTGGCTGACGACAGCCGAGGCGATCAAGTACACCGCATTGCCCGAGGGGACCTTTCGCAAGCTTGCCGCGTGCGGCAAGATCCCCTCCCATGGGGGTCGCTCCAAGATTTTCTACCGACCCGAGCTCGATCAAGCGCTGCTGTCGTCGGCCGGCCTCACCGAAGACGTTCGGCGGTTGAGGAGCGTCCGGTAGATGGCGCGAAAACACAAGCGTGTCGCCGTCGAGCGCGGCCTCTACCGGGCCGGCGACGTGTGGTGGGCCTGCGCCACGCCAAAGGGCCAACGCAATGCCCGATGGCTCCGAGTTGGCGACGTAGGAATCCAGGAGGCGCGACGCGCGCGCGATGAGTTCGCCTACAAGCTCAACGCCGGGCACACTCCCGCGCGCGCACGCCGGCTCACCGTTGACGAAGTGCAGGACGACTGGTTCGCGCACCTCGACGAACTTCAAGTGGCCGGCGAGCTGCGGCCCCGCACCGTCGCCTCCTATAAGGACGGCGTTCGCCTGCACTTCATGCCCACCTTCGCCAGCCGCCAGCTCGCATCAATCACGCCAGATGACTTCGTCGACTGGCACGACAACCAGCGCCGGTCCGGTGCCGCCGCATGGTCCATACGAGCTCGCTGGATGGGGATCCGTGGGCTGTTCGGATACGCCGCCCGGACGGGGCTGATCCTCGCCAACCCGTGTGACCTTCTCGTGCGCCGAGAGCGCCCGAAGCCGGGAAGGGCCAAGCAGCGCTACCTCACCACAGACGAGATGAGAAACCTGCTGCAGCGCGCTTCAGGCCAAGGCTCGACAGTGATCCCGCTGCTGTTGTTCTCGGGCTTGCGGGCATCGGAAGTGCTCGGCCTGACGTGGAGCGAGATCGACTTCGCAGATCAGGTCATCCGTGTCCGACACCAGATGAGCCGTACTGGGGAACGCGTACCCGTCAAGACTGACGCCGGCCGCCGTGACGTGATTCTCATGGACGAGCTGGCGCAGGTCCTTCGCAAACGTCGGCTTGCCGCCCGTTTTTCACAGCCCGAGGATCTCGTCCTCGGCAACGGAGTCGGCAACACACTCGGCTACACCCGACTCCTCCGAGCTTTCTCAGAAGCCGCAGACGCCGCGGAGCTGCGCGGGGTCACGCCACACACGTGCCGCCACACCTTCGCGAGCATCCTGATCGACCAGGGAGCCACTGTCGAGTTCGTCTCTGATCAGCTCGGGCACGCGACGACCAAGACGACGTGGGACATCTACGTCCATCTCTTCCGGAGAAGAGAACACGCGGAGACAGCAAGACAGGAATTGAACGCCGCCTTCGGACCTATGCTCCGGTCCGTGGGATACGACGGTGACGTCAAATGAACGCGCAATTCGAGGCTTTGGCTACCGAGCAGGACGACCTTGCGCGCGCCCTCGCAGAATCATCTGCTTGCCTCCCGCTTGCCTCCTCGGCTTGTACGTCGTCGCTCGAACAACGGGTAATATCCGATTTTGCAGGGCTTTTCGTAGTGGAGCCAGCCGGGATCGAACCGGCGACCTCCTGCTTGCAAAGCAGGCGCTCTCCCAGCTGAGCTATGGCCCCGCAGCGAGCGAGTGTATCCGCGCCGAGCAGTTCCTAGGCTCCATCGAACAGGCGGCGAGGATCGCCTGCCGCCCCGACCGCAGAAAGGGCCGCCCTCATGTCCACATGGCTCATCACCGGATGCTCGACCGGGCTCGGGCGCGCGCTCGCCGAGGCGGTACTGGCCCGCGGTGACAGCGTCGCGGTGACCGCACGCGACGCCGACACGGTGCGCGACCTCGCCGAGGCCCATCCCGACACGGCCCTCGCCCTTGCGCTGGACGTGACCAGCGCCGATCAGGTCACCGCCGCGGTGCGGGCGACCGAGGAGCGCTTCGGTGCGATCGACGTGCTGGTCAACAACGCCGGCTACGGCTACCGGGCCGCCGTCGAGGAGGGCGACGATGACGACGTACGCGCGCTGTTCGACACGCACTTCTTCGGCAGCGTGGCGATGATCAAGGCGGTTCTGCCGGGGATGCGCGCCCGGCGCAGCGGCGCGATCGTCAACCTGTCCTCGATCGGCGCGCGCATCTCGCCCGCGGGCTCGGGGTACTACGCCGCCGCCAAAGCGGCCGTCGAGGGGATGACCGCCTCACTGCGCAGGGAGGTCGACCCGCTCGGGATCACGGCGATGATCGTCGAGCCCGGCGGCTTTCGCACCGACTTCGCCGGCCGATCTCTGACCCAGTCGGCGCGGGCGATCGACGATTACGCCGCGACGGCCGGTCCCCGGCGCAAGGAGAACGACCGCGTCCACGGGACCCAGCCCGGTGACCCCGCCAGGGCCGCCGAGGCGATCATCACGGTGCTGGCCAGCAAGGACCCGCCGCTGATGCTCGTCCTCGGGACCGATGCGCTGCAGGGCTTTCGCGGGGCGCTCGACGCCCTGCGAGAGGACCTGGACGCGTGGGAGCAGGTCAGCGCGAGCACCGACTTCGCCGACTGACGGCGGCTCAGCGGACGACCGCCCGCTCGGTGCACCCGTCAGCCTGGCCCTCGGCGGCCAGGTGCTCGCGGGCGGCTTGGCAGTAGGGACAGCCCGGCTTGACGTACATGACGACCGACATGCCGGGGTGCGCCTTTAGCCTGCGCTCTCGGCGCGGGCCTTCAGGCCCTCGACGGGACGGTCGGTGAGCAGCGACTCGACGCGGGCGCGCACCGGCCCGCGCACGGTCTTGACGAGCATGGCGAGCCGGCGGCCCAGCCCGATCTCCAGCGCGTAACGAGCCACGGTGAGACCCTCCCGGCTGGTTTCGAAGTGCCAGGAGCCGTCCAGTGACTTCAAATCACCGTCCTCCCGCGTCCAGCGCACCGCCGACGGCTCGTCGTAGCTGAAGCGCAGGCGCATGCTCACCGTGGTGACCGACGCGTCCATCTCACTGTCGACGAGCGTGGCGCGGCCGTCGGCGTCGCGCTCGAGCACCTGGACCGACGTCATCGCCCCGTGCCATTCGGGGACGTGGTCCAGGTCGGCGGCGATCGCGAAACACTGCTCCGCAGGTGCGGCGATCTCGATCGAGCGGGTGCCTTCAAGGTCAGCCATCGCCTGAAGTCCTACCCGCCCGGCGGCGATCCGTCACCCCCGCCCCGACTCATAGCGGCGGCGATCGCGCTTGGTCGGCCGGGTGCTCGGCCTGCCCGCGCACGATCAGCGTGCGCCGCTGGCCCGCCACGGTGATCTCGAGCCGGTCCTCGGGCCCGACCTCCCGGCTGGGCGTGACGGCGACCCCGTCGACGTGCACTCGGCCGCCCTTCACCGCCTCGGCGGCGAGCCCGCGGGTCCTGAACAACCGCGCCGTCCAGAGCCACTTGTCGACCCGCATCAGCCCCCGGCGAGAACAGGCTGATACCCCTGCGCCCGCAGGATCTCGACGACGACGTCCCGATGGTCCCCCTGGATCTCGATCACGCCGTCCTTGACCGACCCGCCCACGCCGCAGCGCTTCTTGAGCGTTCCCGCCAGGAGCCTGAGGCCGGCGTCGTCGACGGGCACGCCCGTGACGGTGGTCACCGGCTTGCCGCGTCGCCCGGCGGTCTCCCGGCGGACCTCGACCCGGTTCCCGTCGGCCTGTCGCGCCTTGAGCTGGGGATCGCGCGGCTTGCGCAGGTCGCCGTCGGTGGTCGAGTAGACGACGTGCCCGCGGGAGCTCATCCCACGACCGGCAGGGTGCGTTCGTTGGACAGCCGGGTCAGCATGCGCTGCATGGTCGCACGGATGAGCTTGTAGCCCTCCGCGATGTCGGGATCGTCGCCGAGACGCTCGCGCAGGTCGATCGGCGGCATCACCCGGATCGAGATCTTGGCCGGCAGCGGCAGGCGGACGGGCAGGTCCAGGATGGTGAGCCCCAGCGGTGGCCCGACCACGGCCGGGAGCACCTTGAGCCGCATCCGGTCAAGGCCCAGCGTCTTGGCCAGCCCGCGCCCGCGGCCGAGGAACAACCCTGTCTCCTGGCCCCCGATCGAGACGATCGGGACGATCGGGACGTCGTGCTCGAGGGCGAGCCTGATGAAACCCGTCCGTTCGGCGAAATCAACCGTGCTCGACTCCCAGCTGGGCCGGAAGGTCTCATCGTCACCGCCGGGGTAGACGAGCAGCGCCGCGTCGCGCTCCAGCGCCCGGGCCATGTTCTCCGGGGAGGCCGGGACGGTCCCGTAGCGCTGCACGAGCGCACGCGCCCCCGGTGCCTTGAAGACGAGATCGTGGGCGAGCTGGTGAAAGACGCGCTCGGGGCCGAAGTGGTCATAGAAGGACTGAGCGAAGACGAACGTGTCCGCGATCATGACCCCGCCCGAGTGGTTGCCGACCAGCAGCACCGGCCCCTGGGCCGGGATGTGATCCATGCCGCGCACGTCAGCGCGGAAGTACAGCTGCGACAGGGCGCGCCAGGCCGGCAGTGTCTGCTCGATGTAGTGCGGATCGCGAACGGAGAAGGGATCCTGGGCCTCCCGGCCGGTCGCCGCGCCGGTCACATCCGAGGCGACCGCGGCGCCCATCCTCGCGTACGCCGCCACCAACTCAGAGGCCTTGCCCCGCGCCGCGGTGAGCCGATCCGTGGAGACGACCATCTGCCGTGCCTACCCGGGGTCGGCACGGGCCAAGCCGCGGCCGGGCTACGCGGTCAGGATGATCGGGTGGCCGTCGGTGATCACGATCGTGTGCTCGGCGTGGGCCGACAGGGCCCCGTCGGCGGTGACGATCGTCCAGCCGTCGTCGGCCTGAGCGAGCGAGCCGTCGCCGGCCGAGATGATCGGCTCGATTGTGATCACCAGCCCGTCGGCCAGCGCGGGTGATGGGCCGGGGACGAAGTGGTTGAGCACGTCCGGAGCCTCGTGGATGCGTCGGCCGATGCCGTGTCCCGCCAGCCCCACGCAGACGGTGTACCCCCGGTCGGTCACCGTCGTCTCGACCGCCCGCCCGATGCCGTTGAGCGGCTCGCCCGCGCGGGCCACGCGCAGCGCCGAGGAGAGGCCGGCCTGGGCGGCGGACACCAGCGCCCGTGTCGAACGGCGCGCGTTGCCGACCGGAACCGACACACAGGCGTCGGCGTAGAACCCGTCCAGCTCGGCGGTGACGTCGAGCTTGACCAGGTCTCCCCCCTGCAGCACGCGCCGGCCGGGAATCCCGTGCACCGCCTCGTCGTTGACGCTGATGCAGGTGGTCCCGGGGAATCCGTAGTCGAGCTGGGGTCCCGAGCGCGCTCCCGCCTCCCGGAAGACCCGGGCGCCGACCCGGTCGAGCTCGCGCGTGGTCACCCCGGGCGCCACGGCCTTGCGCATCGCCCGGATCGCCGCCGCCACGACCCGGCCGGCCGCCTTGAGGTGCTCGAGCTCCTCGGGAGTCTGGATCGACATCGTCCGCCCAGCGTAGCCGCCGTCGGCGGCGCCGCCGGAACCACCTAGGTCCGGCGCAGGGCCACGCGCCAGACCGAGAACGCCAGCAGCCCGGCCACGACGATCGGCATGATCCACCACGCGGCAACGCCGCCTGAGGCCACCAGGGCGGTGACCGCGAGGGCGATCACGACGCCGGCGGCGATGCGCCAGTCATCGCCGACCACGAAATCCCACAGGAACCGCAGCAGCGCCTCGATTCGGCTCATGCGTTGACCGTCTCGGCCTGCGGCGCGGTACCGACTTGCCCCGGAGGGGCCTCGACGCGCCGGCGCAGCACCGCGACGAGGCCGACCGCGAACAGCAGCGTGAGCGGGATCAGCGCAAGCAGGATGGCATCGCTGCCCGGCCAGTGCGCGCCGACGCCCTCCACGCCCCAGAACATGCCGAACGAGGTCAGCATCACCCCGACGCCGAACTTCAGCGTGTTCTCCGGCACGCGCGAGAGCGGCGCGTGGACGGCCGCCCCGGCGGCGATCACGGCCACCACCGCGACACCGGCCGCCACGCCGGCCAGGCCGACATCGTGCTGGTTGGCCCCGAAGGTGAGCACGATGAAGATCACCTCCAGGCCTTCGAGGAACACGCCCTTGAAGGCGATCGTGAACGAGTAGCCGTCGAACTCCCCACCGACGGCTCCCGCCCGGCGGGCGGCCTCGGTCTCCTCGCGGAAGGTCGCCGCCTCGTCGTGCAGCGCCTTGAGGCCGGACGCACGCAGAATCGCCTTGCGCAGCCACTGCAGCCCGAACACCAGCAGCAGGCCGCCGACGACGATCCGCAGGGCGTTGAGGGGCAGCGCGGTCAGGGCCGGGCCCAGCGCCGCGGTGACGATGGCCAGCAGGACCGTGGCCGCGCCCACACCGGTCAGCGTCGAGCGCCAGCTGCGCGTGACGCCGACCGCGAGCACGATCGTCAGCGCCTCGACGGCTTCGACCGCGCAGGCGAGGAATACGGACACGACGAGACCGACTTGAGCACCGCTCATGAGGCAAACCTACCCGTAGGAGACGAAAACGTAGAGGGAATCACCGCAGATGGATCGACGGCGGTGCGCCGCGGACCCGGCAGCGACTCGGCCGAGGGCGGCGCGACACGCACCGAGGCGTCGGCGGAGAAGGCCAGAACGCGAGCGGGATCGATGTACAGGCCGACGGTCTCCCCGCGGCGGAAGTGACGGCGGTCGAAGATCCCGACCAGCTCGACGCCGTGGCCCAGATCCAGGACGTAGTCGTAGCCGCGGCCGTGATAGGCGCCGTCGCGGATGATCGCGCGCAGCGCGGCCGCCCGGGCCTCCGGGTTGCAGATCCGCGCGGCGGTGGGCCGCAGCATCAGCTGGACCGCGGCCCCGGGCTCGAGTTCCTGTGCGAGGGTCGCGGTGAGATCGAGGTTACGCAGCGGATCGTCGGTGGGAACGGTCACATTGATCAGCTTCGGTGACTCGCGTCGCGCGCTGACCAGGCGCCCGTGCAGGATGCCGGCCAGACCCGTGAACCGGGCCACGAACGGCGAGACCGGGGTGCGGTAGATCGTCTCCGGAGGTCCGTGCTGGACGAGCCGGCCGGCTTCGAGCACGCCGATCTCATCGGCGATCGCGAACGCCTCCCCCTGATCGTGGGTGATGTACACGGCGGTCGCGCCGTGCTCTCTGACCAGCGCCCCGATCTCGATCCGCAAGCGCTCGCGCAGGTTGGCGTCCAGCGAGCTGAGCGGCTCGTCGAACAGCAGCAGGGTCGGCTTGGCCACGAGCGCTCGGGCCAGGGCCACCCGCTGCTGCTCGCCGCCGGACAACTCATGGGGATAGCGATCGGCGTGGCGGGCCAGTCCCACCCGGTCGAGCATCGCCCGGGCCCGCTCGGCGGCGTCGGCGCGGCCGACCCGCCTGCGGCGCAGCGGGAACACGACGTTCTCCCTCACCGTCATGTGCGGCCACAGCGCGAAATCCTGAAAGACCATGGCCAGGTCGCGCCGCTCCGGGGCGACGCTGCGACCGCGGCCGGCCACGACGCGCCCACCGATCGCGATCTCACCGGCGGTCGGCTCCTCGATCCCGGCCAGGCAGCGGATCAGCGTGGACTTGCCCGAACCCGACGGGCCGAGCAGAACGAGAAAGCGGCCGCGGGCCACGCTGAGGCTCACGTCCTGCAGCGCGATCACGCGGTCATAGCGCTTCCCCAGCCCGGTCAGGGCGACCGCGGCGCCGGACGCGGGCGCGAGCTCGGCCGCGGGCGCGGTCCCGGCGCGGGTCATGTCGTCGCTCCCACGTTGCGCCAGCCGCGCGGCGTGAGCAGCCGGTAGAGGCCGAGCACGACTCCGGTGATCAGCAGCGCGCCGAGCACCGCGACGACCTCCATCGCCGTGCCCCCGGCGAAGTCATAGGTGGACAGGCGCCGTTCGATCGCCACCGACAGGGGGAACTGGCTCGGCGGGTACAGCAACTCGGAGATCGGCAGCTCGAGCAGCGTGCCGGCAAAGCAGTACAGCCAGACCCACACGATGAACCGCGACAGGACCGGCACTCCGACGCGCCGCCAGGCGGTGATACCGCCGGCGCCGTGGGTCCGGGCCGAGGTCAGCAGCGTCTCGTGCAGCTGAGCCAGTGGCCCGATCAGGATGCGGGCGTTGTTGGGCAGCGCTCCGGCCACGTAGCCGACGGCCAGCAAGCCGGTCGTGCCGTACAGCGCGATCCCGAGCGAGTGCATGACCGGGAGGTTGTAGACGAGGATGTAGCCGGCGGCCATCACGATCGACGGCAGGGCGACGGCGCCGAGCAGCACGTAGTCCAGCGCGCCCGCCACCCTCCCGCCGGCGCGACGGGTCAGCAGCCGGGCGACCGGGACCGACAGGAGCATCACGACGGTGGCCACGATCAGGGCCAGGCGCAGCGAGTACAGCAGCGGCGAGTACAGATCCGGGCTGGTGATCACCCGGCGGTAGTTCTCAAGCGTCAGCGAGAAGCCGTACAGCTGGGTCCCCAGGCCCTTGAGCAGGGAGGCGCTGACGGCACCGAAGACCGGAACGCCGAGCGCGATCAGAAAGAACAGGCCGGCCCCGGCGCCGGCCAGCAGCTGGCCACGGCGGCGGAGATGGTGCCGCGTATAGGGCCGGGTGCGGCCCGAGAGGACCTGATAGGACCGCCCCCGCAGCGCGCGGCGCTGAGCCAGCAGGGCCAGGCCGGCCAGGGCGACCAGCGTGCACCCGATCGCCGCCGCGAGGGGGAAGCTGATCGGCTCGTTGTCGACCGCGTTGAAGAGCGCGAAGGTGGAGACCGGGAAGTGCGCGTCGTAGGCGAGCGTGGCCGCCACCCCGAAGTCGCTGATCGACTCCGCAAACACGATCGCCAACGAGGTCCAGATGGCGGGGGCGATGATCGGCACGATCGTCCGCAGCGCATGCAGCCGTCCCGCCCCGTGAACGCGCGCGGCGTGCTCAAAGCTCGAACCCAGGCCGGGCAGGGCGGCCGCGATGGCCAGGTAGGCGAACGGCACGCCCTTGATCCCGTCGACCCCGATCACGCCCACCGGCCCGTAGAGCAGGCCGCGCACGAAGCCGGCGTCGATGCCCGCCCGCACGAGCACTCCGCCGGGTTCGAACAGCCGCTCCCAGCCGAGCGCCACCAGATAACTGGGCGCGAGCAGCAGCGCCCAGATCCCGACCGTCCACATCCGTCGCCCGATCACGTTGGTGCGATGGATCAGCAGGGCGAGCGGCAGCCCGCAGGCCACCGCGACGAGCGCCGAGCCGGCCCCGACCAGCGCGGTGTCCCCCAGCGCGTGCAGGGATGAGCCGCTCAGCGCGGTGGCGAACGGACTCAGCGTGAACAGCGCGTTGCCCTGCGCGAACAGGCTGGGCATCACCGCGACGAGCAGGAACGCCCCGATCGGCACGACGAGCAACAGCCCGAGAAGCAGTGCCATCACGCCGCTGAGCCGCAGCCTCGGCCGGGTGGCCATGACCCGGCGCCGCCAGGCGGCGCCAGGATCGACCGGCGCCGCCAGCGTGCTTGCGGTGACCGGCTCGGTGCTCATCGCAGCCGCAGACGAGGTGGATCGTCGGGTCTGGACGCTCTCACTGAGCGACGTTGGCGGTGAACCAGTTGTTGATCGACGGCTCCCGCGGGCCCCACACGTAGGGATCGATCACCTGAGCGTCGATCGAGGACAGCGGAGCCAGTCCGCTCAACGGCGCCGTGCCGGGAACAACCGGCCAGAACAGCGAATCCCCGGTCGGGTCTCCGGTCTGCATCTGATGCTGGCCCGGAGCCGAGAGCACGTAGTCGATGAACTGCTGAGCCTCCTTCTGGACCGCCGCCGGTGCCTTGCCGTCAATCCCGATGACGCCCGGCAGCAGCGTGACCTTGGGCAGGTAGGCCACCTTCAGCCCGGGGGTCGTCTTGGCGGCCCCGCTGGCGGCCGAGCTCTGGATCAGGGCCACCTGGATCTGACCGGTCTGCAACAGGTGCAGCGTGTCGCCGTTGGTCTGGGAGACGTGCAGCCCGTTGGCCTTGAGCTTCTTGAGGTACGCCTCGCCGGGCGCGATCCCCCCCAAATAATTGAACAGGCCGGCCACGCAGGGATAGGTCGGCCCCGAGACGGCGGGATCGTTCATCCCCACCTTGCCGTTGAACGTGGCGGAGAGCAACTCCTGCCAGCTGGTGGGCGGTGACGCCACCGCGTGGCTGTTGTAGACCATCGTGCAGGCCATCGTGGCCCCCGTGGGGATGAAGCTCTTGTCGGCCGGGGTCAGCTTGCGCCCGGTCGAGTTCAGCGCCGGCACCCTCAGGTTCTTCTCCAGCAGCCCCTGCCTGTCCAGCGCGGCCAGCGCCGTGCCTCCATCGACCCAGATCAGACCCCACTGCGGGTTGGCCTTCTCGGCCTGGATCCGGGCCAGCAGCGGGCCGGTGCTGTCATCGACGAGCTTGGTGGGCACCCCGGTCGCCTTCTGGAACGCGGCGACGGTGTTCTTGTCGTAGCCCTGGGCCGAGTAGACGAGCAGGGTCGGCTTGGCGGCCCCTGTGCTCTGTGCCTGGGATCCGGTCGCGGCGGCCAGGCTCGACGTGCTCGAGCTGCTGGGGCTCGAGCTGCTGCTGCTCGACCCGCAGGCTGAGATCAGCGCCGCGCTGGCCAGCAGCGCACAGGCAGCGCCGGCCCACCGTGAACGTCCATGCATGTCATGTCACCTCGGCTCGAATGGGCCCGGGAGCCGATGCGGCACCCGGCGCAGGAAGGCGACGATGCTGCCGGTCGCCCCCGGCCGAGATGTGACCGGTGGGTGAAGCGGATGTGGCCGTCCTGTGCCCCAAGTCAGGGGGATGACCGCTGCGCGGGGCTCCGCGGCGGTCGGGCCGATAACGGCGGCGCGGGTCTACGCCGCGCTGTCGCCACACACCAGCGCGAGGTACCCGTCAGCGATCTGCTCGGCGTCAAAGCGCCCGCGCGGCCGGTACCACTGCGCGGTGTGGTTGACCATCCCGAGCAACGCGAGGTGGGCGAGACGGGGATCCAGTCCGGCCGGGCCGTGGGCGCCGGCCAGGGCCAGCGCGTGCTCCATCAGCCGGTCAAAGGACTTGCGGCTCTCGCGCACCCCGCGCCACTGCGCCCCGGACTCGATCGTGTGGCGCTCCTGCTGGAACACGAGCATGTGGTCGCGGTGGTCGATCACGTGCGCGACCCAGAGGCGCACAAGCGCGCGCAGATGCTCGTCGGGCGCGGCATCGTCGAGCACGATTTCCCTCGCGCGCGCGAGCAGCGGCTCCATCAGCTGATCGCAGACGCTGATCAGCAGCTGCTCCTTGGAGGTGAAGTAGTGATACAGGGCCCCGGTGGCCAGACCCATCGACGCGGCCAGGTCCTGCATCGTCGTCTGGTCATAGCCCTGGGTCGCGAACACCTTGGCCGCCGCGTAGACGATCTCCTGACGACGGCGGTCATAGCGGACCTGGAGCGCGGGACGTGTCGGCCGGGCGGGCATCGAGCGCCCCATCGTAGCTGTCATGACGACTTTAGTCCGAACCGTCGTTCGAACTCCGAAGTGAGATTCGGTACATTGGCAGCATGTTCTTCGACCTCGATGACGACACCCGGCTGCTGCAGCGCACGGTCCGCGAATTCGCCGAGGCCGAGGTCGCGCCCGTCGCGGGCGAGCTGGATGCGACCAAGGCCTTTCCCTATGAGATCGTGGGCAAGATGGCCGCCCTGGGCTGGATGGGCATCCCTTTCCCCGAATCGGTGGGCGGAGCCGGCGGGACCTCGCTGCAGTACGCGATCGCGGTCGAGGAGCTCACCCGCGTGGACTCCTCGGTGGCGATCACGCTCTGCGCCCACACCTCGCTGGGCACGCAGCCGATCTACCTGTTCGGCTCCGAGGCGCAGAAGCAGGAGTGGCTCCCGCGCCTGTGCTCCGGCGAGGTCCTCGGCGCGTTCGGACTGACCGAGCCCGAGGCCGGTTCGGACGCGGGCAACACCCGGACCCGGGCCGCCCTGGACGGCGACGAGTGGGTGATCAACGGCGCCAAGCAGTTCATCACCAACGCGGGCACCGAGATCTCCGGGGTGGTCAGTCTCACCGCCCGCACGGGAGAGGATGAGATCTCGACCTTCGTGGTGGCCAACGGCACCCCGGGCTATGAGCAGGGCGAGCCGTACCGCAAGATGGGCTGGCACGCGTCCGACACCCGGCCGCTGACCTTCACCGACTGCCGCGTGCCGCAGGACAACCTGCTCGGCCGGCGCGGCGAGGGCTTTCGCCAGTTCCTGCACGTGCTCGACATCGGCCGCATCGGCGTCGCCGCGATGGGCGTCGGACTGGCCCAGGGGGCGCTGGACCAAGCGCTCGCCTACGCCAAGGAGCGCCGCGCGTTCGGGCGCCCGATCGCCAAGTTCCAGACCATCCAGGCCAAGCTGGCCGATCTGGCCACCGAGATCGAAGCCGCCCGGCTGCTCGTCTACAAGGCGGCCTGGCTCAAGGACCAGGGACGCCCCTTCACGCTCACCGCCGCGCAGGCCAAGCTCAAGACGGGCCGGCTGGCCGTGCGCGCGAGCGAGGAAGCGGTGCAGATCCACGGCGGCTACGGCTACATCGAGGAGTACCCGGTGTGCCGCTTCTACCGCGACGCCAAGATTCTCACCATCGGCGAGGGCACCGACGAGGTGCAGCAGATGGTCATCGCCCGCGCGCTCGGCGCCTGAGCAACACTTCCGGGACGCATGGATCAACCGCTGCCCACCCACGCGCGCATCCGCGAGGTCGGTCCCCGTGACGGCTTTCAGAACGAGCCCGAGGTGATCCCGACGCCGACCAAGGTTGCGCTGATCAACGCGCTGGCCCGCACCGGACTGAGCCGGCTGGAGATCACCAGCTTCGTCCGGGCCGACGTCATCCCCCAGCTCGCCGACGCCGCCGAGGTCCTGACCGCAATCGACATCCCGGAGACGGTCAGCCGCAGCGTGCTGGTGCCCAACGAGCGCGGACTGGACGACGCGCTGACCCTGCGCGAGCACTTCGACGAGATCAACGTCTTCATGTCGGCCTCCGAGAGCCACAACCGCCATAACGTCAACCGTGGCATCGAGGAGTCCCTCAGCGGACTGGAGCGCGTGCTGCCCCGCGCCCGCGCGGAGGGTCTGCGCTGCGAGGCGGTGATCAGCGTCGCCTTCGGCTGCCCCTACGAGGGTCACATCGACCCCGAGCGGGTGTTTGCCATCGCGCGGCGGCTCGGTCAGGCGGGGGCGCAGGAGATCGGCTTCGGGGACACGACGGGGATGGCCAACCCCCCGCAGGTCCGCGCGTTCTTCACCGCCGCGGCGGCGGCGCTACCGGGCCTGGAGCTGACCGCGCACTTTCACAACACGCGCGGGCAGGGCCTGGCCAACGTGTACGCGGCGCTCGAGGCGGGCGTGAGCTCGTTTGAGTCGAGCTTCGGGGAGCTCGGCGGCTGCCCCGTCCCCCCCGGGGCGACCGGCAACGTGGCCACCGAGGACGTGGTGTCGATGCTGCACGAGTCCGGGGTGGCCACCGGCATCGACCTCGCGGCGCTGCTGGACTGCGCGCGCCAGGTGCAGTCGGCCCTGGGCCGACCGCTGGGCAGCCACACGCTCGTCGCCGGACCCGTGGACTGGCACTGACCGATGTTCTCCCGTGTGCTGATCGCCAACCGCGGTGAGATCGCCCGCCGGATCGTCCGCACGCTGGACCGGCTGGGCATCGAGTCGGTGGCCGTGTTCACCGAGGCCGACCGTCCCGCCCCCCACGTCCGCGAAGCGGGGTCGGGAGCGCTGGTCGGCTCCTACCTCGACCTCGAGGCGATCATCGGCGCGGCCACCGAGACGGGGGCCCAGGCCGTGCACCCCGGATACGGCTTCCTCTCCGAGAATCCGGCCTTCGCGCGGGCCTGCGCTCAGGCCGGCCTCACCTTCATCGGACCGCCGCCGCGGGCCAGCGAGCTGATGGGCGACAAGATCGCCGCCAAGGCCGCGGCCGACCAGGCCGGTCTGCCCGTCGTCCCCAGCTACACCGAAGCGCAGGCGGCGGCCGCCGGACCCGAGGCCTTCCCGCTGCTCGTCAAGGCCGCGGCCGGCGGAGGCGGGCGGGGCATGCGCGTGGTCAACGCCCCCGATGAGCTCGACGCCGCGCTGGCCTCCGCCCGGCGCGAGGCCCAGGCCGGCTTCGGTGACAACCGCGTGTTCATCGAGCGCTTTCTGTCCCGGGCCCGGCACATCGAGGTTCAGGTCGTGGCCGACCGGCACGGCAGCGTGATCCACCTCGGCGAGCGCGAGTGCTCGCTGCAGCGCCGCCACCAGAAGGTCGTGGAGGAGGCCCCCTCCCCCGTCGTCTCCAGCGCGCTGCGCGAGCGCCTCGGCGCCGAGGCGGTGGCGCTGGCTCGCTCCAGCGGTTACGAGGGCGCCGGAACGGTGGAGTTCATCGCTGCCGCCGACGATCCCGCCGAGCACTACTTCCTGGAGATGAACGCGCGTCTGCAGGTCGAGCATCCGGTCACCGAGCTCGTGTGCGGACTTGACCTCGTCGAGCTGCAGCTGCGGATCGCCGCCGGCGAGCCGCTGCCATTGAGCCAGGACGACGTGCGGCTGAACGGGCACGCGATCGAGGCGAGGATCACCGCCGAGGATGCCGCCCGCGACTTTTTGCCCACGACGGGAACCGTGCTGGCCTACGAGCGGCCGGCCGGGGCCCGGGTCGATGACGCGATCGAGCTGGGCAGCGTGGTCGGCACCGGCTTTGACTCACTACTGGCCAAGGTCATCGTGCACGGCGCCGATCGCGCCCAGGCGCTGGACCGCATGCAGCTCGCGCTGCGGCATTTCAACGTGCTCGGCGTGACCACGACGACCGGTTACCTGCGGCGGCTGCTGGCCGACGACGCCGTCCGCGCGGGCGAGATCGACACCGGCCTGGTCGAGCGTTTCGACCCCGGAGCGGACCCGATCGATGATGCCGGGGTGGCCGTCGCCGCGGCGATGCTGACCCTGGCCGATCGGCGCGATCGTGTTCCGCTCACGCCCTTTGACCGGGTCGACGGATGGCGGTTGAGCGGTGTGCGGCGGCCGAGCTGGTGGCGGCTGACCGTCGGCGGGCGAGGGCCGGTCGAGGTCGAGGTCCCGCCGCAGTACCTGGATATGGTCCGCGGCCTCGGCCCCGGGCGCTTTGCCATCGACGGACGCGGCGAGTGGCTGCTGGCCCGCGCCGGGAACGAGACGTGGATCGGCCACGGCGGGCGCGCTTGGGCGCTGCGCGCCGCCGACGCCGATGCCGCGCAGGACGGCCACGCCGACGGTGAGCTGCGCGCGCCGATGCCGGGCTCGGTGCTGCTCGTCCCGGCTCGCGCCGGGCAGCAGGTCAAGACCGGGGATCCCGTCGTCGTGCTCGAGTCGATGAAGATGGAGCTGGCCATCACCGCGCCGCTGGACGGGGTGGTGGCCGAGATCAGCGTGGCGGTGGGGGACCGCGTCGCCGTCGATCAGCCCCTGGCCCGCGTCGAGGCGCCGGCATGACCGTACGGCGCTCAGAGCCACGCGCACAGGTGCGGGCATGACCGTGCTGGGCTCAGAGGCCCGCCCCGGCTCGGAGGAGTTCCGCGCCAACCGCGAGGCCAACCTCGCCCTGTGCGCCGATCTGCGCACGCAGCTTGACCGGGTGGCGGCCGGCGGTGGTGAGCGGGCGCGCCAGCGCCACCTGTCCCGCGGCAAGCTGCTACCGCGCGATCGCGTCGATCGCCTGCTGGACCCGGGCGCGCCGTTTCTCGAGCTGTCGGCGCTGGCCGCCCACGGGCTCTACGACGACCAGGCTCCGGGCGCGGGCATCATCACCGGCGTCGGGCGCGTGAGCGGCCGCGAGTGCGTGATCGTGGCCAACGACGCGACCGTCAAGGGCGGAACCTACTACCCGATGACGGTCAAGAAGCACCTGCGCGCGCAGGAGATCGCCCTGCAGAACCGGCTGCCGTGCATCTACCTGGTCGACTCCGGTGGCGCCTTCCTGCCCCGGCAGGACGAGGTTTTCCCCGACCGCGAGCACTTCGGGCGGATCTTCTTTAACCAGGCGACGATGTCCGCGGCCGAGATCCCCCAGATCGCGGCGGTAATGGGATCGTGCACGGCCGGCGGGGCCTACGTGCCGGCGATGAGCGATGAGACCGTGATCGTCCGCGACCAGGGCACGATCTTCCTCGGGGGGCCGCCGCTGGTCAAGGCGGCCACCGGTGAGGAGGTGACCGCCGAGGAGCTCGGGGGTGGCGATCTGCACTCCCGGCGCTCGGGCGTGACCGACCACCTGGCCCACGACGACGCCCACGCGCTGGCCATCGTGCGGGAGATCGTGGCCACGCTGGCTCCGCGCAGCGCCGTGCCGTGGGAGGTCCGCGAGCCCGAACCGCCGGCCGTGGCGGGCGATGACCTGCTCGGAGTCGTGCCCGCTGACCTGCGCCACCCCTACGACGCCCGGGAGATCATCGCCCGGATCGTCGACGGCTCGCGCTGGCACGAGTTCAAGGCCCTGTACGGGCCGACGCTCGTATGCGGCTTTGCCCACATCCACGGCCATCCGGTGGGGATCCTGGCCAACAACGGCATCCTCTTCTCCGAGAGCGCGCTGAAGGGGGCGCACTTCATCGAGCTCTGCGACCAGCGCCGCGTGCCGCTCGTCTTCCTGCAGAACATCACCGGCTTCATGGTCGGACGCGATTACGAGGCCGGGGGAATCGCCAAGCACGGAGCCAAGATGGTCACCGCGGTCTCCACCGCCCGCGTGCCCAAGTTCACCGTGATCGTCGGCGGCTCGTTCGGAGCCGGCAACTACGGGATGTGCGGACGGGCCTATTCGCCGCGCCTGCTGTGGATGTGGCCCAACGCGCGGATCTCGGTGATGGGCGGGGAGCAGGCCGCGACCGTGATGACCGAGGTCGGGCAGGCCGAGACCGGCGCCGCCCTGCGCGAGCAGTACGAGACCCAGGGCCACCCGTACTTCGCGACCGCGCGGATCTGGGATGACGGCGTGATCGATCCCCGTGATACCCGTGACGTCCTCGGCCTCGGGCTGGCCGCCGCCGCCAACGCGCCGCTGGCCGAGGTTCGCTACGGCGTCTTTCGGATGTAGCCCGGGTTACTTGTCGAAGTCGAAGTCGCGCGGCGGGCGCTGCTCGAACCACAGGCGATCGTGGTCCGGTGTGTCCTGCAGGAACTCGGGCGTCTCCTCGAGCACGTCCTCGCCCTCCTGACCCGGGGTCTCGGCGGCCGGCTCGTCCTCCCAGCCGGGCTCGGCCCCCAGGGCCTCCTCGACGTCGTACTCAACCGTGTGGTCGGCGTAGCCGTGGTGCTCGGTGCCAGCCGGCGGCTCGGGCCCGGCGGAGGGCGGGGGCTGCGCTCGCGGCGGCTCGGCCGCCATCGGCTCAGCGCGATGGGGCGTCGGCACGGCGGCGTCCGTCGGCACGGCGGCGTCCGTCTCCTCGGCGGCGTAGCTCCAGTCCTCGGGGTCGGCAGCGTCGAACTCGTCGCGGTGGGTGAGCGAGCTCCGGGGCTCGCCGTGTGCGGGCGCGACCGGCTCGTCGTCGTAGACGGCGTCGGCATCGTCGTCGTAGACGGCGTCAGCCGCGGTCAGATCGTCATGCTCGGGGGCCTCGGCCACCGGCAGATCGTCCTCGGACGCGCGCTCAGGCACGCGCCGGACGGGACCCAGCGCCTCACGCTCGGCGCGCTCGACCTCACCGGGGTCGGCGCCGCGCCGGCGCTTCAGGTCCAGATGCTCTCGGATTGCGTCATCGAGTAGACCCATAGGGACAAGCGTAGTGGGTTGCGCGGCCGCTTTGAGCCTCCCACGCGGGCGGGGGCCGGCGGTCGCTCAGGCCTCCGCCTCGCTGACCTCGGGCACGCGCGCGTCCTCGTCGATCACCGGTTGCGGCGCCTTCACGGTCCGGTTCTTGCCCTCGTGCTTGGCCCGGTAGAGGGCGCCGTCGGCGGCCGCGATGAGCGCGTTCTTGCTTCCGGCGGTGGCCGCGGCGACCCCGAAGCTCGCGGTCACGCGGATCGTCTCATCGGAGTCCGCCAGCGGGACCGCCTCGGCGGCGATCGCCTCCCGCACGCGCTCGGCGATCACGTAGGTCCCCTCGAGGTCGGTATGGGGCAGGATCAGGCACATCTCCTCGCCTCCGTAGCGAGCGGCGACGTCGACGTCGCGGCTGGTGTCGCGCAGGATGGCCGACACGCACCGCAGCACGCGGTCGCCCTGCTGATGGCCGTAGCGGTCGTTGATCGACTTGAAGTTGTCGATGTCGAGCATCACCAGCCCGACCGGGTAGCTGTAGCGATGCGCCTCTTCGATCTCGAGGGCGAGCAGCTCCTGGAAGCGCCCGTGGGTGGCCAGGCCGGTGAGATCGTCGGTGATCGCCGCCCGCTGCACGTCGAAGTGCTCCTGCACGTTGTCAAGGGCCAGGGTCGCGCGCAGGGCGAGCTGGCGCAGCAGCGCGAGGTCATCCTCGGAGAACGCACGGCCGGTGCGCAGCACGGTGATCACGCCGTGGCTGGCGAGCCCCGGGCGCATCGCGCCGAGCGCGACACTGGCACCGAAGATGCCAGCGCCGCTCGCCTGACCGAGCCCGTCGCCTTCAAGCGCGCGCCGCTCTGACTCCAGGACGATCTCCTGCAGGCCGTCGAGGCGGCCGACGTGGGCGGCTTCGGTCAACGGCAGATCGGGCTGATCCCGCGCGCTGAGGCGGCCCCGGTCGGCGTCGGTCGCGTCCATCGCGGTCCGGAGTGCGAGCTCGAGCAGCCCGTCGCGATCGAGGTTTGAGGCGAAGGCCTCGCCGATGTTGCGGATCGAGCGCCGCACGCGTGCCTGCTCGCGCTCGAGATCCTGCAGCCGCTCGCGCAGTTGGGCCGACATCGCGTTGAACTCGACGCCGAGCGCCGCGAACTCGTCCTTGCCGTGGACGGGCACGGGCGAGGAGAAATCCCCCTTGGCCAGCCGCTGGGCCGCGCGCAGGAACTGCGCGAGCTGGTGCTGGAGATCGCGGGTGACATACAGCGCAAAGGCCAGGGCGAGTCCGAAGAAGCCGATGATGAAGAGGATGGCCACGAGACGGTCGGTCCCGATCGAGGTCCGGGTGAGCGCGCCATCGGACAGCACGGTCACACCGACGTGGCGGCCCTCGAAGCCGGGAAGCGACAGCGTGACCGCCTGGTAGGTGGTCGCACCCAGGGTGATGTTCCCGTGCCGCGGCAGCACGCGATCGCGGACCCCCGGAACGGTGCTGGCCAGGGTCTGACCGGACTGCCGCAAGACGACCCCGAAGCCGCGCCCATGCAGCTGGCCGGCGTACTGGGCGGCGCTCAGCTCGGAGATGATGACCGTCCGGGTCCGATGGCCGTGGCCGGCCGCCACCACGGCCAGTCCGGGACTGACCGCGGTGCGATCGCCGACGTCGACGAGGGGGCGACCGCCCTCCGAGACGACGACCCGGGCGATCCCCACCTGGCGATCCAGCTGCCGGACCCGTGCCCGCAGGCCGCGATCGGGCACGGATTCAAGCAACCGCGCCACCGTGCGCGCGTCGTAGCTCGCCGAGCGGCTCGCCTGCGCGTACACCGACGCCGCGGCGCTGGCCAGCCCGTTGACTCGGGCCTGGGCCTTGCCCGCTCCGCTGTCCTGGATCAGCCGCAGGACGAGGAAGCCGACAGCGAACATCGGCACCATCACGATGAGCAGGAAGAAGGTGATCAATCGCGCACGAAAGCTCATGGCCACGCCTTTCCAGCGTATCGGCGCACCCTCGAATGACATAAGGGCGAGCTCGGCTCCCGGCTCCCGCCCTCGGCGGCCGCGCGGGTTAGACTTGCACAGACCGCGCGGCCCGTGCCGCCGCCCGGGGCTATAGCTCAGTTGGGAGAGCGCCTGGATCGCACCCAGGAGGTCGCCGGTTCGAGTCCGGCTAGCTCCATTGTCACGAAGTCCCTGCACGGACGTGGGTTCTCTCGGTGGCGTGCAGTGGACGCCTTTGGCTGCGCCGGGCACTGAGGG
>DASSZP010000128.1:0-12243 GCA_035713465.1 Solirubrobacteraceae bacterium
TGGCGGCGAGCTCGTTGAAGCGGTCGAGCAGCGCCTTGGTCTCCGCGACCCCCTCCTCGACGTTGCCGCGGACGTCCTTGGACTCGTCGAGCAGCGGCTCCTGCTCGAGCATGCCCACGCTCGCACCCGGCGCCAGCGCGGCCTCGCCGCGGACCTCGGTGTCGACACCGGCCATGATCCGCAACAAGGTGGACTTGCCCGCGCCGTTGTAGCCGAGCACGCCGATCTTCGCGCCGGGGAGGAACGCGAGGGTGATGTTGTCGAGGACGGTCTTGTCGGGGGGATGCACCTTGGACAGCCGGTGCATCGTGAAGACGTACTGGGATGACATTCGCACGCAGGATAGGAGGTCGCCTCGCTCGCTAACGTTGACGGGTCATGCCCACGACGGTCCTCGATGTCGAGCAGCACCTGCTCCTGCTGGAGCTCGAGGCCCCGTTCACCAAGCGCGACGTGCAGCTGGCGCGGCGGCGCATGGCAAAGCGCTGGCACCCCGACGTGGCGCCCCAGGGCCGCCAGTTCGAGCACGAGCGCCACCTCAAGGCGATCAACGAGGCCGCCGACCAGCTCGAGCGCCTGGCCGAAGGCTCGCGCGGCGGTCGCGTCACCCGCAACGCGGTCAAGGTATCCGCGGCGGCGGCCCGCAAGGCGCGCGAGGAGGCGGGGCGCCGCGCCTACGAGGAGGAGCAGCGGGCCCGCGCCGCCGCGGCTGATCAGGCCAAGCACGACCCGTTCGGCTCCCGCGTGCCCGATCACTCGGTCGTGCACCGCTACGCGCGCTGCCTGTCCTATCCCGAGTGGGGCGTGGGCACCGTGTCGGGCATCTACTTCTCCGGTGACGGCGACGACGTGCAGCAGTGGGCGCGGGTGATGTTCGCGCCGGGCGTGCGCACCGTCCCGGCCGGATCGCTGCAGTTCGTCGACTTCTCCAAGCCCGACCCGGCGGCCGACCGCGTCCAGCGCTTCCTCACCGCCGCCCAGCACGCGATGGCCGAGGACAACCCCGCGCTGGCCGCCCGCCGGCTCGTCTACGCCCGCGACGCCGAACCGCAGAACCCCGTCGTGCTGCGGCTGCTGACCGTCGCCTTCTGGCAGGCCCGCAACCTGCCCGCCGCCGCCCGCACCGTGCGCGACTGGGCCCGGGTGGAGACCGACCGGCCGACGCCCGAGCGCTTCGCGTCACGGATCTACGAGGACATGGGTGCGATCGACCTCGCCGCCGAGGCCGCCGCGCGCGCGGCCGCGCGCGCCCCGGCCGATGGCTCGGCCTGGGAGCGGCTGGGCCGCCTGCGACTGCGCACGGGCGACCGCGCCGGGGCGATCGACGCGCTTGAACGCGCCCGGCTGGCCGGGCCCACCGTCGAGGGCCTGCTCGACCTGGCGCTGGCCTACCACCTGGCCGGGGACGTCGGAGCCGAGGTCTCGGCGGCCGAGGCGGCGACGGCGCTCGATCCCCGGTCGCTGCCCGCCTGGTCGGCCTACGCGCACGCGCTGGCCCGCACCGACCGGCTGGCCGAATGCGAGGCGGCGTGTCGCACGGCGCTGCGCCTCGGGGCCGACGCGGAGGTGGGCGAGCTGCTCGACCGTGTGCTGTCGACCCAGCCGCGCGGGCTGGCCGAGCGCAGCGCGGCGGCCTGAAGGCACCACACGCAGGGCTGCGCCCGGGCATTGATCTGCGGCGCGGCTATGCGGTGGCGCGCCGCCGCTCGTGGGCGCTCAGCGGCCGCGCCAGACCGGGGCGCGCTTCTCCGCGAACGCGGTCGCGCCCTCGCGGGCATCCTCGGAGGACTGAACCGGGGCGGCGATCGGCTGCTGGCGATCGAAGAACTCGGCCGCGGGCCAATCCGGCGCCTCGTTCAGGATGCGCTTGGTCGCGGTCAGGGCGAGCGGCCCGTTGGGCGTGATCGCGGACGCCAGCTCCAGCGCGGCGTCCAGCGCGCCCCCGGGCTCGGCCAGCCGGTTGACCAGCCCGAGCTCATAGCCGCGCTCGGCGCTGATCGGATCGCCGGTCAGGGCCATCTCCATCGCCACCCCGCGCGGCAGGGCCCGGGGCAGGCGCAGCAATGCGCCGCCGGCGGCGACCAGCGAGCGCTTGACCTCAGGCACCCCCAGCCGGGCTCCACGGGCGGCGACGATCAGGTCACAGGCCAGAGCGACCTCGAGGCCGCCGGCCACGGCGAAGCCCTCGACGGCGGCGATCAGCGGCTTGACCGATGCGCGCCGCGTGATCCCGGCGAAACCGCGGTCGGCGGCGTACGGACTCTCCCCGGCGACGAAGGCCTTGAGGTCCATGCCGGCACAGAAGCCCTTGCCGGCGCCGGTGAGCACGCCAAGCACGAGCCGGTCCTCGGCGTCGAGCCGGTCCAGCGCGGCGGCGATGCCCTCAGCGACCGCGGCGTTGACCGCGTTGCGCTGGTCGGGGCGATTGATGGTGATGACGAGCACCCCGTCCCGGGGCTCGGTGAGGACGGCGTCGGTCGCGCTCATGCGCGGTCTCCCTTCGGTCGGCGTCAGGCTGCGAACAGTCGCAGCTCGGGCTCGCGCTCGCCGCGCACCACGGCGAGGTCGACCTCGACGCAGTCGATTCCGCGGGCCCCCGCCAGGACGCGGGCCTGCGGTTTGATGACCTGGGCGGCGAGCACCCCGCGGCACCCGCCAAACGCCGGGTCGAGCTGGATGCGCTCCAGGTAGCGGCTGAGCTGCTCGACGGCGTCGATGCCGGCCACCCGTTTGATCTCCACCGCGACCCAGGCGTCGTCGGCGTCGCGGCACATCAGATCGACGGGGCCGATGTCGGTCGGCCACTCGCGCCGCACCAGGCGCAGGCCCTCCCCGCACCACTGCGGCGCGCCGGCCAGCGCCTCCTGCAGGTGGGCCTCGACGCCGTCCTTGTTCAACGGGGAGTCGGCGTCGGGCGAGCCCATCACGTGGGTCACGTCGGAGAGGATCTCGGCGATGGTGATCTCCAGTCGCTCCTCCCCGCCCGAGGCGTGCTTGCGCACCACCAGCTGGGTGGGCGGGCTGCCGATCTCCTGGACGATCGTCGGCGGCGTCATCCAGTTCAGCGGCTTGACGCTCTGGCTGCCGTGATCGGAGAAGACCATGAAGGTGCCGTCGGCCTTGGTCATCAGCAGCCGGGTGGCCTCGGCCAGGTGGGTGGTGAGACGACCGGTGTAGTCGATCGTGCAGCGGGCGACCATGAGACGCATTGCAGGTCGGGAGAGTAAGACCGGCACTGGACGGTGCGGAGGCGCCGGCCGGCTCGTTTCCCGCAATGAGCGAAGCTCGCGCCTCCGCGGCACGGCCCAGGGCCGCGCGCCGGGCCTTTCCGGTCCGGATTCGTCGGCGTAGAGCGTGGCGTCGGCGCGCCGCGACGGACCTATCATCAGAGGCATGCGCAACCAGCTCAAGCCGCTCTTTGACCGCGTCGTCATCAAGGAGCTCGACCCCGATCGCGTGCGCCGTTCGGGCCTGCTCGTTCCGCCCGGATCCTCCGAACCACCGCCCCAGCACGGGATCGTGCTCGCCGTCGGACCGGGACTGGATTGGTGGGATCACGTCGGCGTGCGGATGCCCGTCGCTCCCGGCGATCATGTCGTCTTCCCCGCCTCGGCCGGCGCCTGGGTCGAGGTCGAGGAGGAGCGCCTGCTCGTCTGCCGGGTCGGCGAGCTGCTCGGGGTGCTTGAGACGGCGTCGGAATGCCCGGCCTGCGGAGGCCGGCCGCTGGCCGCCAACGAGTCGTGCCCGGTGTGCGGGCGCGAGGGCTCGATCACCAAGCCCTAGGCCGCCCGAGGCGATGCCGGTCCCACAGGCGCTGCGCCGCCTCACTCCCGACCGCCTGCGCGACAACCCGCGCCTGCGGGCGCTCGCCCTCGGCGCCGGCCTGATCCCGCCGCGGACGATGCATTCGCCGGCCGAGGCCGAGGTGATCGCCCGGCTGGCCCGCGGCCGGCGTCGCGTCGTCGAGCTGGGCGTCTATGAAGGCTCAAGCGCCGTCGTGCTGTGCCGCGTGCTCGGACCCGAGGCCGAGCTTCACCTGATCGATCCCTTCCTGGACGCCAGCGGCTGGGCGCTGCCGCCGAACGCCCGCCCGATCGAGGGCGCCACCCGCCGGGCCGTGGCCCGGGCCACCCGGCGCGGCGGACCGGACGGCCGCGGAGGCCCGTCGGTCCACTGGCAGATCGCGCGCAGCCAGGACGCGGGACGCGAGTGGACGGCGGGCGAGATCGATCTGGTCTTCGTCGACGGTGACCACAGCCCCGAGGGCTGCCGGGAGGACTTCGAGGTGTGGAGCCCGCACGTCGGCCCTCAGGGCACGATCGCCTTTCACGACGCCCGCGAGGGGCGGCCCGGCGGACGGGGCAGCATCGGCCCCACCTCGGTCGTTGACGCCCTGTTCCGCGACGGTGGCGCGCAGGCCGACGCGTGGCGGATCACCGAGGAGGTCGGTTCGCTGGTCGTGGTCGGCCGCCGCTGACGGTCGCGCCCCGACCATTCGCGGGGGTGAGCAGGGAAGACGCTGACTATCAGGGTCCATCGCACTCACCGCGGTCCACGGGGCCGAAAGGCACGCTTCGGCCGATGTGCGTCGGCTGAGCGCTGACTATCAGGGATTTCCCTACGCACCCCCGGCGGGGAGGGGAGCGCCCCGGCGGGGAGGGGAGCGCACCGCCCCCGGCGGGGAGGGGAGCGCACCGCCCCCCCGGCGCCCAGGCCGGCTCAGGCGCGCTCGGACTGGCCCCAGGCCGTGACCACGATCGACCGTGAGCCGCCGTGGTCGCGGTGCTCGCAGAGGTAGATGCCCTGCCAGGTGCCCAGGGCGGGACGGCCGCCGGCCAGCGGCAGGGTCAGGGTCGGGCCGAGCAGGGCGGCCTTGATGTGGGCCGGCATGTCATCGTCGCCCTCCAGCGTGTGGGTCCAGTAGTCGGCCCGCTCGGGCACCGCGCGGGAGAACCAGGTCTCAAAGTCACGGCGGACGTCGGGAGAGGCGTTCTCGTTGAGGGCCAGCGAGGCCGAGGTGTGGCGGATGAGCAGGTGCATCATGCCGGTGCCGATCTGCTCGAGCTCAGGGACACCGCCGAGGATCTCGCGGGTGACGAGGTGAAAGCCCCGGGGCACGGCGGGCAGGCGCAATTCGCGCTGGACCCAGATCACGGCCACGGCTCCACGATCGCGTCCTCGGGCAGCCGCGCGACCTCCATCACCACGCGGCCGAGCCGCATCGGCACCCCTTCGCGCTCGAGCAAGCGCTGCTGGCGCCGGCCCTTGGCCAGGGAGCCGTCGGCGCGGACGATCCGGTGCCAGGGCACGCTCGCATCCGAGCAGGCGTGCAGCACCGCGCCGGCCCGGCGGGGCGCGCCGGGCGAGACATCGCCGTAGGTGCGCACGAACCCCTCGGGCACGGCGCGCACGCGATCGAGGATCGCCTCGTCCTGCGGCGAGAGCGCGGTGACGTACACGGCGGGCACCGGTTCGGAGCATAGGAGGCGCGCGACCCGGCGGCCGGCCAGCCAGCGTGCCGTCCCCCGCGAGCGGACCTCTGGCTGCTAGCCTGCGCGGACCGCCGAATTGCCCGCAAATGCGGATGAACGGGGGACCCATGCGTCTCACCGGGGCGAACGGCGACCTGATGGTCGCCCAGCGCGGAGCATCGCGCGAGCCCGACAGCTAACCCCGTAGGCGGTCCGTTGCCGCCGACCGATCATCACACCGTGACTCACCGCCACCGCGCCCGGATCTCGTGGGTCCTGCTCCCCACGCTGGTGGCGCTGCTCGCAGCGCTGCTGCTCGCCCACCCGCCGGCCTCGGCGACCAGCCTCGACAGCCTGCACAACCAGCTTGAGCAGGAGCAGACCCGCCAGCGGTCGCTGCAGTCGAGCCTCGGGCGGCTGTCGGGATTGATCGGCTCCCTGGACGAGCAGATCCGGCTCGTGCAGGGCCGCGAGGCCGACATGCGCGTGCAGCTGAGCGACGCGCGGGCGGCCCTGACCCGTGCGCACGTCGCGCTCGTGCGCGAGCAGGCCCGGCTGCGGATGCTCCGCGCCCGCCTGGCCCGGGCCCGGATGCTTCTCTCCCGCCAGCTCGTCGCCAGCTACGAGGGTGACCATCCCGACCTCGTCTCGGTCGTGCTCAGCGCCCACGGCTTCAATGACCTGCTGGAGCAGATCACCTACCTGGGGCGCGCCGAGCACGCCCAGCAGACGATCATCAGCCTGACCCGGCTCGCCCGGGCCCAGGCCGACACCGCCGCCCGGCGCCTGGCCGCGATGCAGACCGCCGACCGCCGGCTCACCGCTGCCGCCGCGATGCGCGTCCGCGCGCTGGCCGGGATGAACGCGCTGCTGACCGTCAAGCAGACCGCCCTGGCCCGCGCCCAGACGGCCCAGCGGCTGGCCCTGGGCAACAGCCAGGCCCGCGCCGGGGCGCTGCGGACGCAGATCGGGCGGGTCCAGGCCGCCCAGCGCCGTGCCGCCGCGGCGGCCGCCGCCCGGGCCGCGGCGGTCGCCGCTGCTGCTGCTGCCGCCAGCCCGGCGCCGCCCTCCGCGCCGACCGTCAGCGGGTCGGGCGCGACCCCGACGGCGAGCGGCCCCGCTCTCGGGCCCGGCGGGGGCTGGGCGATCCCCTACGCGATCGTGCTCTGCGAGTCCGGTGGTCAGAACCTCTCCCCCAACAGCGCCGGGGCGTCGGGCTACTACCAGATCATGCCGGCTACCTGGAAGCTCTTCGGGGGCAGCGGGCCGGCCGCCTACCTTGCCTCCAAGGCTGAGCAGGACGCGATCGCGGCCAAGATCTGGAACGGCGGCGCGGGGGCCTCCAACTGGGTCTGCGCGGGGATCGTCGGCATTCACTGAGAGCGTGAGCTCCTCGCGGGTCCTCCGGGCGCTGGCCGTCGGCGTCATCCTGGTGCTGGCCCTGTTCCTGCGCCTGGAGCACAACAGCTCGACGCCCTACAAGGCGGTCAACGACGCGGGCACCTACAACCGGCTGGCCGGGATGGTCGCCCAGCACGGTGACTACGCGACCGGGGATGCCCCGGGGGATGGCGTGGTCGGCTCACGCGGCCCGACCGCGTACTTCCCCCCGGGGTTCCCCTACCTGCTGGCGGTCGCCGATCTGATCGACGGGCACCAGAGCGGCCACAAGGCGGCCATTGCCGGCGAGCGCGCCGAGATGGCCGTGCTCGGGACCGTCTCGGTGGCACTGATCGGCCTGGTCGCCGCCGAGGCCTTCGGCGGGGTGATCGCGCTGGTGGCGATGCTGCTGGCCGCGGTCTATCCGGTGTTCATCGCCCTGTCGGGGACGCTCGTGGCCGAGAACCTTGTCGTGCCGCTCGAACTGCTGGCCGCCTGGGCCGGGCTGCGCGCTCGGCGGTCGGGTCGCCCGCTGGCCTGGCTGGCCGGCGCCGGGGGGTTCATCGGGCTGGCCACGCTCACCCATCAGAACGCCATCGTGCTGCTGCTCCCGCTCAGCTTCGCGGCCGCGGTGGCGATCCGAGCCCAACGCCCCGGTCCCGAGCCGCGCGTGCAGCGCCCCGGTCCCGAGCCGGGCCCGCCGGCGCGGCCCCGGCGCGGGCGCACGCCCGCAGCGATCACGCTCATGAGCGCCGCCGCGGCGCTCGCCATCGCCCCGTGGACGATCCGCAACGCCGCTGAGCTGCACGCGTTCGTGCCCGTCTCGACCGAGACCGGGGTGACCCTGGTCGGCACCTACAACGCGGAGTCGGCGGGCTTTGCCCCGGTGCCCTACAAGTGGCGTTTCGTGATCACGCTCCCCGAGGACCGGAGGCTGCTGCGGCACGCCGGCTCCCTGGACGAGGTCCAGCTCTCCGACCGTCTGACCAGCCAGGCCCTGAGCTACATCTCCGCGCACCCGGCCGCCCCCCTGCAGGCCGGCTGGCACAACTTCACCCGCATGCTCGAGCTGGAGGGCAGCTACGCCTGGCACGCCTCGGGGGCCGCGATCGGCCTGTCGGCGGGGACGGCCCGCACGGGGGTGATCGGCTTCTGGATCCTGGGGGTGCTGGCTCTGATCGGCGCCCTGACCCCGGCCGTGCGCCGGGGCCCGCTCTGGCTGTGGGGCTTCCCGCTGCTGATGGCCCTGACCGTCGTGTTCGTCAACGTCGAGACGCCCCGTTTTCGTGAGCCGGTCGATCCGTTCCTGGTCCTGCTCGCCGCCTGCGCGCTCGGCAGCGTGGTCGAGCGGGTGCTCGGCCGGCGAGGGACGTGGACGGCCTAGGGCTGCGCGGTGCGCCAGTCCGGCGTGGTCGGCAGCCGCCGCGGCTGGCGCACGGCGGCGAGCTGGTCCAGATGGTCCAGCGCCTGGCCCGAGCCCACCGCGACGCAGGTCAGGGGCGAGTCGGCGACCCGCACCGGCATCCCGGTCTCGGCCGCCACCAGATGGTCGAAGCCGCGGATCAGGGTGCCTCCGCCGGCGAGCAGGATGCCGTCGCGGGCGATGTCGGAGGACAGCTCGGGCGGGGTCTGCTCAAGCGTGTCGCGGATCGCCTGCAGGATCTCGCGCAGCGGACCGGAGATCGCCGCGCGGACCTCCTCGGAGCGCAGCTGCACCGCCGTGGGCAGCCCGCTGACCAGGTGGCGGCCGCGCACCTCCATCATCTCCTCGGACGGCAGCGGCACGGCGGAGCCGATCGAGATCTTGATCGTCTCCGCGGTCTTGGAGCCGATCGCGAGCTGGTAGACGCTGCGCAGGTAGTGCGAGATGGCGTCGTCCATCTCATAGCCCCCGACCCGCACCGAGCGGGAGATGACGATTCCGCCCAGTGAGATGACGGCCATCTCCGAGGTGCCGCCGCCGACGTCGACGACCAGCCGTCCGACCGGCTCCTCGATGGCCAGCCCGGCACCGATCGCGGCCGCGATCGGCTCCTCGATCAGGTGCACGCGCCTGGCCCCCGCGGCCAGCGAGGCCTCCTCGACCGCGCGCTTCTCGACCTCGGTCACGCCGGAGGGGGCGCAGACGATCAGCCGCGGATGCGCGGTGCGGCGGTCGATCACCTTGCGGATGAAGTAGCGCAGCATCTGCTCGGTGACCTCGAAGTCGGCGATCACCCCGTGGCGCAGCGGCCGGGTGGCCGAGATCGTGGCCGGCGTGCGGCCGATCATCCGCTCGGCGTCAGCGCCGACCGCGTGGACCTCACCGGTACCGACGTCGGAGGCGACGACGGACGGCTCGGAGACGACGATCCCGCGACCGCCGACGTAGACCAGCGTGTTGGCCGTGCCCAGATCGATCGCGACGTCATGCACCCCGAGGGACGGGGTGAAGTGACGGCGGGAGTTGTCGCGACGGGAACCGTCTCTACGCAGGCGGATCATGCAAGGGTGACAGACGAGGCAAGGCGGGCACGACAGGGCGCGCCCAGCCGGCGGCCGGGGGGTCTCAAGAGGCGATCAGCGCTCGCCGGGAAGCTTGCGCGGGTACTGGGAGACGGGCTGGCTGAGGTCCAGCGCGGTCGAGACGATGCGGTTCTGCTCGGTCGCGTGGGCGATCGGGTAGCCCTCGCCCGAAGCGGCCCGCTCGGGGCGCCCGATATAGCCGAACTGCAGATTCTCGGGAAGGATCTGCAGCAGCCGCGGGGACATGAAGGCACGTGCGCCCATGTTGCGCGGCTCCTCCTGCACCCAGACGACCTCGGTCAGCTTCGGGTAGAGCGCGACGAGCTCCATCAGCTCGGCCTGGGGGAAGGGGTAGAGCAGCTCGACCCGTCCGATCGCCACGGTCGGGTTGGCCTTGCGGTCGGGATGGGCGATCAGGTCGTAGTAGACCTTGCCCGTGCACAGGACCAGCCGCGTGACCGCTTCCGGGTCGACGGTGGCGTCGGGCAGCACGGGCTGGAAGCGGCTGTCGGTGAGGTCGGAGAGCTTGCTGGAGGCCAGAGGCAGGCGCAGCAGGCTCTTGGGCGTCATCACGATCAGCGGTCGCTGCTTGGCGATGCGCGCCTGGCGGCGCAGGAGATGGAAGTACTGGGCCGGCGTGGTCGGGTTGGCCACGCGGATGTTGCCCTCGGCCGCGAGCTGCAGGAAGCGCTCCAGCCGCGCCGAGGAGTGCTCGGGGCCCGAGCCCTCGTAGCCGTGGGGCAACAGCATGGTCAGCCGCGAGGTCTGGCCCCACTTGGCCAGGCCGGAGACGATGAACTGATCGATGATGACCTGGGCGCCGTTGACGAAGTCGCCGAACTGCGCCTCCCACAGGACGAGCGTCTCGGGCCCCTCCTGCGAGTAGCCGTACTCAAAGCCGACGCAGGCCATCTCCGACAGCGGGCTGTTGTGCAGCTCCATCGGGGCCAGCGCGCCGGGGAGATGCTGCATCGCGCAGTGCTCCTGGCCGGTCTTGGGATCGTGCAGGACGAGGTGGCGCTGGCTGAAGGTGCCGCGCTCGGCGTCCTGGCCGGTGAGCCGGATCGGGATGCCCTCGGTGAGCAGCGAGGCGAAGGCCAGCGCCTCGGCCTGGGCCCAGATGATCCCCTCGCCCTTGTCGATCGCCTCGCGGCGCTGCTCGAGCTGCTTGATCAGCTTGGGGTGGACGTTGAAGCCGTCGGGGGTGGTCAGCAGCTCCTCGCCGAGCACCCGCAGGCGGTCCTCGGCGACCGCCGTCTTGACCTCGGGTGAGGGGGTGCGATCGAGCTGGTACTCGCCGGTCGCGTGCTCGACGTCGCTGGCCGCGGCGATGCGCTCCTTGAGCAGCTGGTGCTGATCGGAGAGCTCAGACCAGACCGCGTCGGTCATCTCGGTGGATTCCTGCTCGGTGACGACGCCGGACTCGACCAGCTGGCGGGCGAACAGCTCGCGGATCGACGGGTGCTTCTTGATGATCTGGTACATCTCCGGCTGCGTGTAGGCCGGCTCGTCGGCCTCGTTGTGACCGAAGCGGCGGTACCCGATCAGGTCGATCAGGACGTCGTGGCCGAACTCCTGACGGAAGGCGAAGGCCAGGCGCACGGCGGAGATGCAGGCGGCGACGTCGTCGGCGTTGACGTGGATGATCGGCACGTCGAAGCCCTTGGCCAGGTCGGAGGCCATCGTCGTCGAACGGGCGTCGTCGGCGTCGGTGGTGAAGCCGACCTGGTTGTTCTGGATCAGGTGGACGCTGCCGCCGACCGTGTAGCCGTCCAGCGCCTGCAGGTTGAGCGTCTCGGCGACCACCCCCTGGCCGGGGAAGGCGGCGTCGCCGTGCAGGATGATCGGGATCGCCGCGTTGGTGTCCTGGTGGGCGTGCGGCCCCTGCCGGGTCGTCTGCGCCGCGCGGGTGGCGCCCTCGACGACCGGCCCGACGAACTCCAGGTGCGAGGGGTTTGACTCCAGCCGCACCGCGATCGACTCACCGCCCGGCAGCTGGTAGGAGCCCTGTGCGCCGTGGTGATACTTGACGTCGCCGGTACCGCCCTGGGGCAGGGTGGTGATCGGCTCCAGCGTGCTCGAGCCCTCGAACTCGGCGAAGATCGTCTGGTAGGGCCGGCCGAGGTTGTGGGCCAGCACGTTGAGGCGGCCGCGGTGGGCCATCCCGATGACCACCTCACGCGCGCCGCGGGTCGCGGCCAGCTGTGTGAGCTCGTCGATCATCGGCACGGTCATGTCCAGGCCCTCGACCGAGAACTGCTTCTGACCCAGGTAGGCCTTGTGCATGAAGCGCTCGAACGCGTCGACCTCGGTCAGGCGCTTGAGCAGCGCCTTCTGCTCGTCGCTGGTCAGCGGCTTGCGGAAGCGGCCGGACTCGATCGCCTCGCGCAGCCACAGCCGCTGGCGGTGCGAGGCGATGTGCTCGATCTCGTACGCGATCGTCCCGCAGTAGGTATCGCGCAGGTGCGGAAGCGCGTCGGCGAGCGTCTCGCCAGGGACGTACATGCGCAGGATCCGCGCCGGGATCTGCGCCATCAGCTCGGGAGTGAGCCCGAGCGGACCGGGGTCAAGCGCCGGGTCGCCTTCAGGCTCGCGGCCGAGCGGCTTGCGGAACGTGCCGGTCTCGATCTTCTCGCGCAGCCAGACCCGCTGGCGGTGCGACGCGATGTGCTCGATCTCGTAGGCGATCGTGCCGCAGTAGGTCTCGCGCAGGTGGGGCAGCGCCTCGGCCAGGTTCGCGCCGGGCACGTACATGCGCAGCACCTTGGAGGGGATCAGCGCCATCAGCTCCGGGGTCAGCCCGAGCGGCTCGGGATCCAGCGAGGGGTCACCCTCGGGCTGGCGGCCGAGCGGATCCAGATGCGCGGCGAGGTGGCCATGGGTCCGG
>DASSZP010000129.1:0-4440 GCA_035713465.1 Solirubrobacteraceae bacterium
CCGCCGCTCGAGGCCGCCGCCGGACCATCCGCCGAGGCCGGGCCTGAGCCGCCGATCCGGGCCAGCACCGTCCCGACCGGCACCGTCTCCCCGGGGGGGACGAGGATCTCGGTCACCGTCCCGGAGATCGGCGCCGGCACCTCGGTGTCGATCTTGTCCGTGGTGATCTCGCAGATCGTGGCCTCGGCCTCAATGCTGTCCCCGACCTCCACGCGCCAGGCGACGATCGTGCCCTCGGCGACCGAGACACCCATCTGGGGCATCGTCACGTCGACGGCGGTGGCAGTCTCAGTAGGCGAGGAGCTCACGGCACGCCTCCTTGACGCGGTCGACGCCGGGCAGGACCGCCTGTTCCAGGGGAGGCGAGAACGGGATCGGCACATCGGGCGTGGCCACGCGGACGACCGGCCCGTCGAGATCCTCAAAGCCCTTCTCGGCGATCAGGGCTGCGACCTGGGCGCCCGCGGCGCAGGTCATGTTCGCCTCGTCGAGGATCACCACCTTGGAGCAGCGGGCGACCGAGTCCAGGATCGCGTCCTCGTCGAGCGGCACCAGTGAGCGCAGATCCAGCACCTCGATCGCGGCGCCGTCGAGATCGTCGGTGGCCTGCAGGGCCACGTCGACCATCGCCCCGTAGGCGATCACCACCAGGTCCGAGCCCGGCCGCGCCACGCGGGCGGTGAACGGCGTCTCCCAGATCCCCTCGGGCACGTCGCCCTTGACCCGGCGGTAGAGATGCTTGTGCTCCATGAAGCACACCGGGTTGGGGTCGTGGATGGCGTGGTGCAGCAGGCCCTTGGCGTCGGCGGCGGTCGACGGCGCGACCACCTTCAGACCGGGGGAGTGCATGAACAGGGCCTCGGGGTTCTGCGAGTGGAAAGGACCGCCGGAGAACCCGCCGCCGCTGGGCAGGCGCACGACCAGCGGCACGGCCAGACCCTGGCGGTAGTGCATCTTGCCCGCGACGTTGACGAGCTGATCAAAACCGCAGGAGATGAAGTCGGCGAACTGCATCTCGCACACCGGCCGCATCCCGACCACCGCGGCCCCGACCGCGCAGCCGATGATCGCCGACTCGGCCAGCGGCGTGTCCATCACCCGGTCGGCGCCGAACTCGTCGCTGAACCCGTCGGTCACCTTGAAGGCGCCGCCGAACACGCCGATGTCCTCGCCCATCACGAGCACCCGCTCGTCGGCGCGCAGCTCGTCGCGCAGCGCGGAGGAGATCGCCTGCAGGTACGTCATCGTCGCCATCAGCGATCACCCCCCGCGGCGGACGAAAAGCCGCTCCAGGGAGCCTGACCGTCGCCGAGCACCTCGGCCTCGCCCTCGCAGAACACGCCCTGCAGCACGTCGCGCGGGTCGGGCATCGGGCCGGCCAGCGCCTCGCTGACCGCGGCCTCGATCTCCGCGGCGACCGACGCGCGCAGCTCGTCGACGTCGACGCCGAGCGCGCGCAGCCGCTTCTCCTGCCGGTCGATCGGATCGCGCGCGCGCCACTGCTCGACCTGCTCGGTGGGCACGTACTTCATGTCGTCGTGGGCGGCGTGGCCGTGCATGCGCATGGTCACCGCCTCGATCAGCGTCGGACCGCCGCCGGCGATCGCCCGCCCGCGCGCCTCGCGGGTGGCGTCGAACATCGCCTCGGCGTCGTTGCCGTCGACGGTCACGCCGGCGAAGCCGTAGGCGCTCGCGCGCTCGACGGGGTCGACCGCGAACTGCTTGTCCAGCGGCGTCGAGTAGGCGTACTGGTTGTTCTCGAGCACGAACACGACCGGCAGCCTCTGCACGCCGGCCCAGTTCATCGCCTCGTGGAAGTCGCCGCGGGACGTCGAGCCGTCCCCGAACCAGGTCAGCGCGCAGCGCTTCTCGCCGCGCAGCTTGAAGGCCATCGCCATGCCGGTGGCGACGAGCATCATGTCGGGCAGCATCGAGACCATCCCGACGCAGCCGAGCGTGCGGTCGCCGAAGTGGACGTTGCCGTCGCGCCCGCGCGTCACGCCGGCCGCGCGGCCCATGTACTGGGCGAAGATCCGCGCCGGGCTGACCCCGCGGATCACGTGGGCGGCGAGGTCGCGGTGCAGGATGCAGAGGCGGTCCTCGGGCGCCATCGCGAAGGCGGCCCCGGTGGACACCGCCTCCTGCCCGAACCCGTCGTAGAAGGAGCCGGGGACCTTGCCCTGGCGGTAGAGGCTCATCGCGCGCTCCTCGATGCCTCGCATCAGGAGCATCGCGCGCAGAAGCCAGATCCGGTCGGCGAGCTGGAGGTGGGCGTGCGCCCCGCCGGTCTCGTCGGCCGCGGCACGCAACGCCGTGTCAGTGGCCATCTCGATTGTTCCCTTTCCTCTCTTGACCGTCGCGGGATCTCCGTCCGGCCGCTGTCAGACGCGCTGTCCGGGATCTCCGGCCATCGCCCTTGAGACGTGTGATCGTACCCCACCTCGCGGTTACCCTCAGACCATGGACGCCGGCTGGCTGCATCGCCTGCGCTGGCGCCGCAGCGGCGCCTGGCTGTGGCCCACGTTCGTCGTGCTGACCGTGCTCGACGGGGTTTTCGTGCACGCGCGGCCGATGGTCGGCGACGGTCAGAACCTGGTCGGCGGCGTGGTCATCGCGATGGTCTTCAACGTGATCGCGATCCTGCTCCTGGCCCGGCCGCTCGGGGCGCTCGTGCACCGTCGCCGGCGCGACATGCCCCCGGTCGTCGCGCGCGACTACGGCGGCACGCTCGGCGTCGCGCTGGTCACCGCGCTGATGGTCACCGCCGGCTTGGTCCACCACGGCGCGCTGGCCGGGGAGCGCTCGACGCTGCGCGACGCGATCGCGCGCGCCGAGGCCTACGTCGGCGATCACGCCCCGGCCCCGTTCCGGCTCATGGCCGCCCACACGGACACGTTCACGATCCAGGCCGGTCAGGTCTACCGCACGTGCGTGCCCAACCCGGCCGGCACCCGGACGTACTGCGTGATCGTGCGCCCGCGGTTGCCGCTGCAGCGCAGCGTCACCTTCGATGGCTACGAGCCCAACGCCGTCTTCTCCGAGGGCGTCAACTAGCGGATCGGCTCAAGCTCGACCGGCAGGCGGAACAGCGTCGCGAAACGCAGGGCCAGGAACGGGTCTCCGGAGAGCTCAAAGCGCCCGGAGGAGAGCAGCTCGGGCCAGGTGGCGGCGCCGCCGGCCAGGCGGATGAGGTCATCGGCGGCGACGGTCGCCCGGGCGGCGGGACGGTCGGCCGCGCCAGGGCGGATGCGGCAGCCCCCGTCGGCGACCGCGAGCGCGAAGCGCGCCGGCTCGCGTCCGCCGGGGTCGCGGATGGCCAGCTCCAGCGTCGCCTGCAGCCCGTCGGCGGGCGCGACGAACCGACGCGTGATCGCCTGCGGCAGCACCCGCAGCACGATCCAGTGCACCCAGCGCAGCCGATCCAGGCGTGCAATCCGCTCGATCAGGCGCGCCCTCACGAGAGCAGGTGCTCCATCGCCTCGGTGGGGTCGGAGAACAGCATCAGGGCATCGTCGGTGGCCACCATACGACCGTAGTGTGTCGACATCTCGTGCTGGATCGAATACGCGTCGATCTCATAGCCGAGCTCCTCGGAGATCTCGTCGTAGGGGATGACCAGCCGATCGCGCGCGCGTATGTCCCAGAACGAGGCCTGCTCGAGCACCTCGGCGCGGCCGGCCATGAACCGGGCCACTGCGTCCCCCTCGGCCGACTTGGCCATCACGATGCCGACGTAATCGAACGCCCCGTCGGCCGAAGGCGCTGAGTCTGCTTGCCGAGCCGACGCGAGCCGGCCGGGCCCGCGGCTCGCGGCCCGGGAACTCGGCCGTGCGGACTCACCGATGACCAGCGCACCGCGCAGGACCTCCTCGGCGTAGCCGGCGGTGCGCTGCGCCGCCGGGTCGATCGCCGCCGCGGCCGCCTGGGCCCGGGGCAGCCAGTCGGCCAGCCAGCCGTCGATCACCGCGCGGTTGTGGGGGCCATGCTCGGGGTCGGAGATCAAAAACGAGGTCAGGGCGCTTGACCAGCGCCGCGCCCACTCCCACTCCTGGGTGGCCACCCGGGCCAGCACCGGGGTGACCGTGTCCCCGTGCCGCGCGGCGGCGCGGGTTCCGAGCTCGCGGCGGAGGAGCGTGCCCACGGCCGGCTCGAAGCACAGGTTGGCCGCGATCAGCACCTCGCCCCAGTCGGCGGTGGCGGCCAGGCGCTCGAGGTAGCGGCGCGTCGGCTGCCACGCCGGGTCGCTGAGGAAGCGCTCGCGCGCGGCGGCGATCGAAAAGTCGAACCCGAGTTCACGTTCGAGGTCCATCGCGTAGAGCACGATCGCCTGGGCCGAGCGCTGCTTGTGCGCGGCCTGCAGGCAGACGCAGGTGGCCACCGTGTCCGACAGGCAGTCGCGGGCGGCGGTGGCCAACGCGAACCACAGGCCGTGCTCGACGT
>DASSZP010000130.1:0-50052 GCA_035713465.1 Solirubrobacteraceae bacterium
GCAGGGCGACGAGCGCACCTACGGCAACGTGATCGCGATCCGCGCCGTGACCAGCGACGACGCGATGACCGCCGACTGGGCCCGCCTGCCCTATGACCTGCTCGAGCAGATCGCCTCGCGGATGATCAACGAGATCCGCCCCGTCGGCCGGGTCGTGCTCGACATCACCTCAAAGCCGCCCGGCACGATCGAGTGGGAGTAGCCGGCGGCTGAGGCCTCCGCGGTCCGTCGCTCCCCGCCGCGCCGCCCGCGCCGCGCCGCGCCGCCCCGCCCCGCGCCGCCCCCGCGCCGCCCCACCCCGCTCCGCCCCGCTCCACCGGGGGGTGAGTAGGGAAACACCTGACTATCAGGTCTTTCCCCCCCCACGGCCTGAACCGCGATGGCCACGGGTGGTCGCGTGGCCAGACCGTCGGTGGCGTTGCGGTCCGCCCTAGAGGCCGCCGGTGGCCGGCAGCACGCGGGTGAGAAAGAGCGGCACGTAGCGGCTGAGGTCCGGCGGCAACGCGTCGAGGGCGAACCAGTCCGCGGCGGCCAGCTCGACCGGATCACGGGTCAGGTCTGGAGAGGTCAGCTCGGCGCGGAAGCAGTGGATGGCGTCGTGACGGAAGCTGTCGGTACCGCGCAGCTCGCCGGCCGGACGCCACGGGGCATCACCGAGTCCGAGCTCCTCCTGCATCTCGCGGCGGGCCGCCTGAAGCGGTGGCTCTCCGGCCTTGATGCCGCCGCCGGGCAGGTCCCAGGCGCGCTGGCCGTAGGTGTGGCGCACGAGCAGGATCCGGCCCTGGAAGGTGATCAGGCACTTGACCCCGCGCTTGCGCGGGCGCCGCACGAACCAGAGCACCTGTAGCGCGCGGTAGGCGAGGCGATAGCCCAGCCGCCGGGCGCGGATGGAGAGCGGCATGACTGAAATGTAGTCTCGCGCGAGCCCCGGATTCGCGGGCGCGAGGCTGGCGTCCGTTGCTCTGCAGACCTACTATCATCGGCCCAGGCCGCGCGTCAGACGTGCGGCCTGATGCGTGCCATGAAGACCTACGTAGCCACACCCACTGATCGCGACCGCAAATGGCTCGTCGTCGACGCGAACGGCCAGACCCTCGGGCGCCTGGCCACGCAGATCGCCGACGCCCTGCGCGGCAAGCGCAAGCCCACGTACACCCCGCACGTGGATACCGGCGACTTCGTGATTGTGATCAACGCCGAGAAGATCTCGGTGACCGGCAAGAAGCGGACCGACAAGCGTTACTACCGCCATTCCGGATATCCGGGCGGGCTGAAGTCCCGCTCGCTCAACGAGATGCTCGAGCGCCGGCCCGAAGAGGTCATCCGCATCGCGGTCAAGGGGATGCTTCCCCGCAACCGCCTCGCCCGCCGGCAGATCACCAAGCTGAAGGTCTACGCCGGTCCCGAGCATCCGCACGCCGCCCAGCAGCCGCAACCGATGGAGATTTCGACGTGAGCGACGTGGACGACCAGCGCAACGAGGAGTCCGAGGTCCCCGCCGAGGAGACCCCGGCCGCCGAGACCACGCCCGCTTCCGAGGAGCCGACGGCCGCCGCGGAGCCTGCCGCCCCGTCTGAGCCCGAGGCCACCGAGGCCGCACCCGCCGCCGCCGAGGCCGCCGCTGCTGAGCCCGAGCCCGCTGCTGAGGCCGAGCCCGCCGCTGCTGAGGCCTCCGCTCCCGCTGACGTCCCCGCTCCCGCTGACGTCCCCGCTCCCGCCGAGCCGGCCGCTGCTGAGGCCGAGCCCGCCGCCGCCGGCGCCGCCGAGGCCCCCACGCCCGATGCGGCCGACGACGAGGAGGAGATCGCTCCCCGTCACCGTCCTGAGATCCCGGGTGCCGACCTCATCCCGGACCTCGCCTCCGAGGGCGACGACTTCCTCGACGCCGAGGCTCGTGCCGCGGCCGAGGCCGACGCCGAGGAGGCCGCGCGCCGCAGCGCCGAGGACTCCGAGTCCGTCACCCAGCCGATCGCCGACGCCGCCATCGATCTCGCCGCCGGTGCGCGTTACACCGCGACCGGTAAGCGCAAGACGGCCGTGGCCCGCGTGATCCTGCGCCCCGGGACCGGCGCGTACACGATCAACGGCAAGACGCTGGACGAGTTCTTCCCCCGCGACACGCTGCGACGCGTCATCCGCCACCCCCTGGAGGCGGTCGGCTACGAGACGCGCATGGACGTCGTGGCCCGGATGCACGGAGGCGGCGTCGCCGCCCAGGCCGGGGCGCTGCGCCACGGCATCTCCCGCGCCCTGCTCGAGGCCGATCCGAACCTGCGCGGCGAGCTCAAGCGCCGCGGCTTTCTGACCCGTGACCCGCGGGTCAAGGAGCGCAAGAAGGCCGGCCTGAAGAAGGCGCGCAAGCGTCCGCAGTTCTCCAAGCGCTAGCGCGCGGCTCACTCTTTCGCATGCCGCGCCAGCTGTTCGGCACGGACGGGGTCCGTGGTCGCGCCGGAGACTTCCTCACCGCCGAGCTCGCGCTCGCCCTCGCGCGAGCGGCGGTCATCCGCTGCGAGCACGAGCGCCCGCAGGTCCTGATCATCCGTGACACCCGTGAGTCGGGTCAGATGCTCGAGGCGGCGATCGCCGCCGGGGTCACGGCGGCCGGAGGCGACGCGCTGCTCGGGGGCGTGCTGCCCACTCCGGCCGCGCCGCTGCTCGTGCGCCGCCACGGCCTGCAGCTCGCGGCGGTCATCTCAGCCTCGCACAACCCCTATCAGGACAACGGGATCAAGCTGTTCGCCGCCGACGGGTTCAAGCTCGACGACGAGGCCGAGCACGCGATCGAGGCCGCGCTGGCCGACCCGCCCGCCGTGCCGGCCCGCATCGGCCGGGTCGCCCCCCTGCACGGCGCACTGGAGGACTACCTGCGCGAGCTGCACATCCGCTTTGAGGGTCTCGACCTCAGCGGGCGGCGGATCCTGCTCGATTGCGCCCACGGAGCCACCTATCGCGCCGCGCCGGAGATCTTCCGCCGTCTGGGGGCGGACGTCGAGGTCATCGCGGCCGATCCCGATGGCCGCAACATCAACGCCGGCGTCGGTTCCACGCATCTGGACACCGCGACCGCCGCCCTGCGTGACGGCGGGCATGACCTTGCCTTCGCCTTCGACGGGGACGGGGATCGCGTGCTGGCCGTCGACCGTGCCGGTGACGTCGTCGACGGTGACGAACTGATCGCTCTGGCCGCCGTTCACCTGCACCGCACCGAGCGTCTCACCGGCGGCGGGGTCGCGGTCACGGTGATGACCAACTACGGCTTCCACAGCGCGATGCAGACGGCCGGCGTGCAGGTGGCCAGCACCGCCGTCGGCGACCGCTACGTGCTCGACGAGCTGCGCCGGCGCGGCTGGACCCTGGGCGGGGAGCAGTCGGGACACATCATCGAGCTCGGCTTCGGTCCCTCCGGGGACGGGATCGCCAGCGCCCTGCTCACCCTCGAGGCGCTCGGCGACGGAGACCTGCGTGACCGCAGCGCGATGGCCAAGCTTCCGCAGCGCCTGGTCAACATCCGCGCCGCCGACCGGGACTCGCTGGCCCGGACGATGGAGTCCGAGGCGGTGCGCGCGGCGATCGCCGGCGAGGACGCCGGCCTGCAGGGCCGTGGCCGCGTGCTCGTGCGCGTGTCCGGGACCGAGCCGCTGATCCGGGTGATGGTCGAGGCGCCGAGCCCCGAGGAGACCGACGCCGTCTGTGACCGGCTGGCCGTGGTCGTCCGCGAGACGCTCGGCCCCAGCCTCGCCTCCTAGGTCCGCCCCGACGTTCATGCTGTGAGGCGGCCGCCGGGCGGGGCGCCGCGCCCGCCGGCGGAAGACCGCGCGTCGCGCGGGTCGTGAGCGGGGTATGTCGAGCCGGCGTGCGCGTCGTCCCACCCGTCGCCCCGGACCTCTCCGTGCCTGTTGCTGCTGCGTCCGGGCCTCCGCTCCCACCCGGCGCGCTCCCGCGCCGCCCGCGCCCCCGCGCGAAGGAGCCGTGCCAGAACGGCCGCCGTAGAGCGCGGGCGGCCGCAGTCGTGGCAGTCCGGCTCGAAATACCCGACCAAACGTCGCGAGCCTCTGATCGTTTCCCGCCGGCCGGGCGCGGCCGCAGGCGCCCGCGCCATCAAGCACCGGCGTCCCTCGCCACGGCGGATAAAATCTCAGAGCCGATCACGCTGCCAGGGCCGAGGATGGGGCCCGGGCGGTGTCCAACCAGGAGCGTTCACGCATGTGCGGCATCGTCGGCTACGTAGGTCCCAAGAAGGTCCGCCCGGTCCTGATGGCGGGCCTGGAGAAGCTCGAGTACCGCGGCTACGACAGCGCCGGGGTGTCGGTGCTGGAGGGGGACCGGATCGACGCCGTGCGCGCGGTGGGCAACCTGTCCGCGCTGCGCGTCGCGGTCGACGCGCGCGAGCGGGCCAGCACGGCGGCGGGGCAGACACCGGTGGCGGTCGCCGAGCGGCCCGAGACCGGCATCGGGCACACCCGCTGGGCCACGCACGGCCGCGTGACCGAGGAGAACGCCCATCCCCACTTCGACACCACCGATCGGATCCACATCGTCGTCAACGGGATCGTCGAGAACTACATCGCGCTCAAGGCGAGGCTCGTGCAGGACGGCGCCGTCTTCACCTCGGAGACCGACGCCGAGGTCATCGCCCACCTGGTCGCGCACCACTACACCGGGGATCTGCTGGAGGCGGTGCGCCTCGCCTACGCCGAACTGCGCGGCCATTACGCCTTCGTGGCCATGAGCGCCCAGGATCCCGGCGTGCTCGTGGGGGCCAGGCGGGAGTGCCCGTTGATCGTCGGTCGCGGGGACGGTGAGACGTTCATCGCCTCGGCGATTCCGGCCTTCCTGGCCCAGACCCACGAGGTCCAGTACATGAACGACGACGAGCTCGTCGTGCTCGAGCCGTCTGGCGCCCGCTTCTTTACCCCGGACGGCGGCGAGCTCGAGCGCGAGATCACCGAGATCGACTGGGATCCCGAGACGGCCGAAAAGCAGGGCTTTGAGACCTTCATGCTCAAGGAGATCTACGAGCAGCCCGACGCCGTGGCCGAGACGATCGGCGAGCGTGCGGCGCGTGGCTGGGGGATCGACCTCGGTGATCTGGGCGCGATCGACGACGCGTTTCTGCGGCGGCTGCGGCGCGTGGTCGTGGTCGCCTGCGGCACCGCGCACCATGCCGGGCTGATCGGCCGCTACGCGATCGAGCAGTGGGCTCGGGTCCCGGTCGAGAACGAGGTCGCCTCCGAGTACCGCTACCGCAACCCGGTGGTCGGCCCTGACGATCTCGTGATCGGGATCTCGCAGTCGGGCGAGACCGCCGACACGCTGGCGGCGATGCGCACCGCCCGCGCGGGCGGAGCCAAGGTGCTCGCCCTGACCAACGTGATGGGCGCTCAGGCCACCCGCGAGGCCGACGGCGTGCTCTACACCCGCGCCGGGCTGGAGATCGGGGTGGCGGCGACCAAGACGTTCGTGAGCCAGATCACGGCCATGTACCTGATCGCCCTGCGGCTGGCCGAGATCCGGGGAACCATGGACCGCTCAGAGCTCAAGCCGCCGATCTCCGACCTCAAGCGGCTGCCCAGCATGATCACCGAGCTACTCGAACGCGACGTCTCGGGCATCGACGCGATCGCCGAGTCGGTGTACGACAAGGCGTTCTTTCTCTACCTGGGGCGCCACATCGGGCTCCCGGTCGCCCTGGAGGGGGCGCTCAAGCTCAAGGAGATCTCCTACATCGCCACCGACGCCTACGCGGCTGGGGAGATGAAGCACGGGCCGATCGCGCTGCTGGACCAGGACACGCCGGTCGTCGTCGTGGCCACTCAGTCACCGGTCATCGAGAAGCTCATCTCCAACATCCAGGAGGTCCGGGCGCGCGGCGCCCGTGTGATCGCCGTGGCCACCGAGGGGGATCCGCAGATCGCCGAGCATGCCGACGAGATCATCTGGGTCCCCGAGACCCATTGGCTCCTGGCGCCGCTGCTGGCCGTCATCCCGCTGCAGCTGCTCGCCTACGCGATCGCCCGCAAGCGCGGCCTGAACGTCGATCAACCCCGCAACCTGGCCAAGACGGTCACGGTCGAGTGAGCGACGCGCCGGGGCAGCGGCCAGCCGCCGGCGCGGTCGGCCTCGACCTGCTCGAGATCGAGCGTCTCGAGCGTGCCCTGGCCCGCCGCCCCCGTCTGGCCGAGCGGTTGTTCACCGCCGGCGAGCGGGCGTACGCCGCGGCCCGGGCGCGGCCCGGGCAGCATCTCGCCGCCCGTTTCTGCGCCAAGGAGGCGGTGGCCAAGGCGCTGGGCATGCAAGCGTGGAGCTTTCAGGATGTCGAGGTGGTCGCCACCACCGCGGCGCCGACCGTCGTCCTGCGTGGCGCCACCGCCGAGCGCGCCGCGCGGCTCGGCGTCGGGGTGATCATCTCGCTCACCCACACCCGCACCCTGGCCGGCGCCGTGGCGCTGACGCAGCGCGCATGACCGCACTGCCGGATTGGCTGGCGCCGCTTCCCGACGCAGAGCAGCAGCGGGCGATCGACACGTGGGCGATCGAGCAGTGCGGCATCCCCGGCCGGGAGCTGATGGAGCAGGCCGCGCGCGGGTTGACCGATCTTGTGAGCGTGCGCGTGCCCGAGGGCCGGCTGGTCGTCGTCTGCGGCAAGGGCAACAACGGGGGGGACGGGTTGGCCGCCGCCCGCCTGCTGCGCGACCGGGGCCGGGTGGTCGACGTGCTGCTGCTGGCCGAGCCGGGCGAATATCGCGGCGACGCCGCGGTCAACCTCGAGCGCCTGCCCGGCGCGGCCGCGCAGGCGTTCGCCGCGGGTTCGCTGGACGGGGCGGCCGGGATCGTCGACGCGGTACTCGGTACCGGCTTCTCCGGCGTGCCCCACGGTGCCGCGGCCGCGGCGATCGAGGCCATCTCGGCCGCGGGACGCGCCGGGAGCGAGGTGATCGCCTGTGACGTGCCCAGCGGGGTCGACGCCTCGACCGGCATCGTGCAGGGTCAGGCGGTCTGCGCCAGCGCTACGGCCACGTTCCACGCGGGCAAGCCCGGCCTCTGGATCACCCCGGGCAAGGACCATGCCGGGGAGGTGACGGTGATCGACATCGGGATCCCCGCCGATCCTCCGGTGGATCCCCTGATCGGGCTGATCGGCCCGGGCGTGCTCGGGGCCGTTCCGCGCCGTGACCGGGCCTCGACCAAGTTCGCCGCCGGCAACGTGATGGTCTGCGGCGGCTCGCTGGGGCTGACCGGCGCGCCCTGCCTGGCCGCGGAGGCGGCGATGCGGGCCGGGGCCGGCTATGTGACCGCGCTCGTTCCCGCCTCCCTGAACATCGTCTTCGAGCTCGCCCTGCGCGAGGTGATGAGCGTGCCGCTGCCCGATGCCGAAGGCGCCCTGCAGCCGGCCGCGGCGGCGACCGTGCTCGAACGTCTTCAGCGCGCCGACGCGCTCGTGCTCGGGCCCGGTCTCGGCCGCACTCCCGAGACCCAGCGGCTGACCCGCGAGCTGGCCCGGGCGGCGCCGGTGCCGTTGCTGCTCGACGCCGACGGGCTCAATGCCCACGCCGGCGCCGTGGAGAGCCTGGCCGCCCGCCAGGCCCCGACCGTGCTCACCCCTCATGCCGGTGAGCTCGCGCGGCTGCTGGAGATCGACAGCGAGGCCGTCGCCTCCGCCCGCCTGAGCCGCGTGCGCGAGGCGGCTGCGCGGTCGGGCGCGATCGTCGTGCTCAAGGGCGACGACACGATCATCGCCGAGCCCGGTGGACGGCTGGCGATCAGCGCCGGCGGGGCTCCGGCCCTGGCCACCGCGGGAACCGGCGATGTCCTCTCGGGCGTGACCGGGGCCTTCCTGGCCACGGGACTGGAGCCGTTCACCGCGGCCTGCGCCGCCGTCCATCTGCACCTCAGAGCCGGGCAGCTGGCGGCCCGCACGATCGGCGCCGAGGGCGTCATCGCCGGTGATGTGATCGCCGCGCTGCCGGCCGCGCGCGCCGGCGAGTGACCATGGCCCTGCGGGCGCACGCGCGCGTCAACCTGGCCGCGGTGCAGCGCAACGTGGAGCACCTGCGCGCCGGGCTGACCCGAGGGACCGAGTTCTGCGCCGTGGTCAAGGCCAACGCCTCCGGCCACGGGGCGATCCCCGTCGCCCGGGCTGCCCTGGCCGGCGGCGCCGGGCGTCTGGCCGTGGCCACCGCCGGGGAGGCGGCCGAGCTGCGTGCGGCGGGGATCCAGGCGCCCGTGCTCGTGATGGGCGCGCTCAGCCGGCAGGAGATGGCCGTCGCCCTTCAGGCGCGAGCCGAGGTAGTGGCCTGGAGTCCGGGCTTCGTGGACGCCGTGGCCGCGGTGGCCTGGGAACCGGTCGGGATCCACGTCAAATACGACACCGGCATGGGCCGGCTCGGGACCCGTGATCGCGACGCGGCCCTGGCCGTGGCCGACCACGTGCTCGGTGCCGGGCCTGGGGTGCGGCTGACCGGAGCGATGACTCATTTCGCCACCGCCGACGGGGATAGGGCCTTCCTCGACGACCAGCTCGCCGCGTTTGCGCCCTTCGCCGAGGCGATGCGCGGCCGCCGGCCGGGGATCACCATCCACAGCGCCAACAGCGCCGCGACGGTGCGCGAGCCCGCCAGCCACGGGGACATGGTGCGCTGCGGGATCGCGATCTACGGGGCTGACCCGATGAACGTCGCGCCCGAGGCCCACGGGCTGGAGCCGGCTCTGGCGCTGACCAGCTATGTCGCCGTGGTCAAGCGGGCCCGTCCCGGCGACAGCGCGGGCTACGGACGGCGGTTCGTGGCCGAGCGCGAGACGTGGCTGGCCACGGTGCCCATCGGCTATGCCGACGGCATTCGCCGCGCGCTGAGCGGGCGCTTTGACGTCCTGATCGCCGGGCACCGCCGGCGCGCCGTCGGTACGGTGAGCATGGACAATCTCACCGTCGAGCTCGGGCCGGTGCCGCCGGCGGATATCGGACCCGAGACTCCCGTCACCCTGATCGGGCGCGACGGCGACGAGCGGATCACCGCCGAGGAGCTGTCCAATGCGATGGGCTCGATCGCTCACGAGCTGTTCTGCGGGCTGTCCACCCGCGTCACGCGCACCTACCATCGCGACGGGGAGCCGGTGCGATGAGTGATCCGCTCCGGGCTCTCGCCGCGATCGCTCCGGGGGCCTGGCTGGTCGGTGGCGCGGTCCGCGATGAGCTGTTGGGTCGCCCCCGCGGCCTGGGCAGCGGCGCGATCGCCGACTACGACGTGGTGCTCGACCCCGCCGGGGGGAACGATCTCGCCGCCGCGGCGCGCGCGCTGGCCCGTGCCGCCGGCGGCCATCCCTTCTTGCTCTCCGACGCGTTCGGTGCCTGGCGCGTGGTGGACCGCGACCGCGCCTGGCAGGTCGACCTGATGCCGATGGGGGGCGAGACGATCGGTGAGGATCTCGCCCGCCGCGATCTGACCATCAACGCGATCGCGCGGGCGGTGAGCGGTGAGCAGATCACCGATCCGACCGGCGGCCTGCACGATCTCGCGCGCCGTCAGCTTCGCGCTGTGTCCCCATCGGCGTTCACCGAGGATCCGCTGCGGGTGCTGCGCCTGGCCCGGCTGTCGGCCCAGCTGGACTTCAGCGCCGAGCCCGAGACCGTGGCCTGGGCGCGGGCCGGTGCCGGCGGGCTCGAGCGGGTCGCGCCCGAGCGGGTGTTCGCTGAGCTGCGCGCCCTGATCAGCTGCGATCGCGCCACCGCGGGGCTCGAGTTGATGGATGCCCTCGGCGCCACCGCGATCGTCCTGCCCGAGCTCTGCGCGCTGCAGGGGGTCGAGCAGTCGCGCTTTCACCATCTCGACGTGTCCGGCCACACCCGGGCGGTGCTGGCCGAGCTGATCAGCCTGCAGCGCGATCCGCAGGCCGTCTTCGGGGAGGACGGCGCGGCCCTCCGCGCTCTGCTCGACGAACCGCTGGCCGACGAGCTGACCCGCGGCCAGGCGCTGCGCTTCGGCGCGCTGCTGCACGACATCGCCAAGCCGCAGACGCGGGCGGTCACCGCCCAGGGCCGGGTGACCTTCATGGATCACGATGTCGCCGGTGCGCAGCTCAGCCGGTCCATCCTGCAGCGTCTGCGGGCGTCTGAGCGCCTGGCCGACTTCGTCGCCGCGATCACGCGCCATCACCTGCGGCTCGGGTTCCTCGTGCACGACATGCCTCTGGACCGCCGGGCGGTCTACCGCTACCTGGATCGCTGCGCTCCGGTCGCCGTGGAGGTGACGGTGCTCAGCGTCGCCGACCGGCTGGCCACGCGCGGGGACAACGCGGAGCGGGCGATCGCCGGGCACCTCGAGCTGGCTCGCCAGCTGACCGGTGCCGGACTGGCCTGGCGCGCCGACCCGCCCCGCCCGCCGGTACGCGGTGACGTGCTGGCCCGCGCGCTCGGGCTGGCTCCGGGCCCCCTGATCGGCGAGCTGCTGCATGAGCTCGAGGAAGCCGGCTACGCGGGCGAGGTGTCCGGGCCCGAGGAGGCGATCGCCTACGCGCGCGCCCGGGTGGGGGAGGGGACCGGCGGGTAGGCTTGCCGGCATGAGCGACTCCGATCCCGACTGCCTGTTCTGCAAGATCATCGCCGGGGAGGTGCCAGGGCAGATCGTCGCCGAGGACGAGCACACCGTGGCCTTCATGGACATCAACCCGGCCACGCGCGGCCACGCGCTCGTCGTCCCGCGGCGCCACGCCCGCAACCTGCTGGAGATCGACCCCGACGATCTCTCGGCGGTCATCCGTGCGGCCCAGCGCCTGGCCCAGCGGGCCAACGCGCGGCTCGGCTGCGACGGGGTCAACCTGATCAACTCCTGCGGCGCGGCCGCGTGGCAGACCGTCTTTCACCTCCACGTGCACGTGATCCCGCGCTACGCCGACGATCCGCTGAGGCTGCCGTGGACCCCGGCCCCGGGGGACAGCGAGGAGATCGCCGCGGCGGCCGAGGCGCTGCGATGAGCGGTCCGGTCCGGCTCGAGCGCGAGGGCGGGCTGGCGGTGGTCAGCTTCGACTCTCCGCCGCTGAACCTCTTCGACCGCCCGCTCGAGGCCGGGCTCACGCACGCGCTGGATGCGCTGGAGGCCGAGCCGGCCCGCGCGGTCCTGTTCCGGGCCGACGGCCGGGTCGTCTCCGGCGGCGTCGACGTGTCGGTGTTCGCCGCCCTCGAGGGCCCCGCGCAGGCGACCGATCTGTTCGATCAGCTGATCAGCACCGCGCGCCGCGTCGACGCGCTGCCGTGCCCGACCGTGTTCGCCGCCCACGGTCTGTGCCTGACCTGGGCCTTCGAGCTCGCCCTGGCCTGCGACCTCATCCTCGCCGCCGAGGCGGCGAGCTTCGGGCTGGTCGAACGGGTCATCGGCCTGACGCCGGCGATGGGCGGTACCCAGCGGCTGGCCGAACGGGCCGGGAGTGGACGGGCGCGCGAGTTCGTGATGAGCGGGGACCGCTTCCCGGCGGAGACGATGGAGCGCTGGGGCGTGGTCAACCGCGTCCTGCCCGATGAGGGCTTCGACGCCGCGGCGCGCGCCTACGCGGCCGATCTCGCCACCGGCCCGACCCTCGCCCACGCGGCGACCAAGCGCGTGATCCGCGACTACCTCGAGGGCGGCATCGAGCAGGCCAACGACCGGGTGGCCACGGTGGCCGGAGAACTGTTCGCCACCGAGGACCTGCAGGGCGCGGTGGCCAGCTTCCTGCGTGACGGACCGGGCCGCGCTCGCTTTCAGGGCCGCTGAGCCGGCGGATCCCCGCTCCACGCCGTCCCCTGGGCCTTGATACCTTGACCGCGTCAGGTCAGGGCCATGCGGAGGTCCTGATCGCGAACACAGTGGGCGAGGGACGGTATGGCAACGGGCACGGTCAAGTGGTTCAGTGACGAGAAGGGCTTTGGATTCATCACGCCGGACGACGGCGGGCGCGATCTGTTCGTGCACTTCAGCGGCATCAACGGTGACGGCTACCGCTCCCTCGGGGAGGGCGTGAAGGTCTCCTACGAGGAGGAGGAGGGGCCCAAGGGCCCCAAGGCCGTCAACGTCGTCAAGGTCTGAAACCCGGCACCGTCACCGCTGAAGCCGGCCGGCGGGACGGACTGAGCGCCGCCGTTCTCACGCTCTGAAACGACGCGCCCGCCGGCAGGAGCGCGACGGCGCGCCGCGAATCGTTGCAGCACGTCCACCCCGGTCCGAGCCGGGGGACGCAACTGTCGCGCTTCCCGCGTGTTTGAATGACGAGATGAAACCGATCAGCATGCTCACGGTCGCGATCGCGGCCCTCCTCGCTCTGCCCGCGATGGCCTCGGCCAAGATCGTCGAGCTCGGCCAGACGACGAGCCCGATCGTCGCGCCCAGCTGCCCGACCGGTGTCTCGCCCTCGCAGTGCTTCATCATCCTCACCCGCACGACCGCCGTGCAGTCGGTATCCGACGGCGTCGCCTACCCGACGACGGTCAAGCAGGACGGCTTCGTGGTCGCCTTCACCGTCGGCCTCTCACGCCTGTCGAGCAACGCGACGACCGAGAAGAACTACCTGCACATCCTCGATCAGGCCTATGGCGGTACCCCCCAGCTCGCGCTGACCGTCCTGCGCCCCGGGATCCGGCACAAGTACACGGTGGCGGCCCAGAGCGCGACCTTCCACCTGATCCCGTTCCTGGGCTCGGTGCTCAACGAACCGCTGTCGCTGCCGCCGAGCTTCACCCAGCTCACCGCGCTGCCGGTCAAGAAGGGCGACGTCATCGGGCTGAGCATTCCGACCTGGGCCCCGGTGCTGTCCTACAACCTCAACGCGAACAAGTTCGCCTACCGGCAGAGCCGCAAGGCCAACTGCAAGCACGCCGCCGGCGGGCAGACCGCGCAGACCACGGTCGGCGCCTCGACGCAGTACCTCTGCACCTACAGCGGCACCCGCGTCGAGTACAGCGCCACCGAGATCACCACCACCGGGTACCCCAAGACCTACGTGCATTAGGCGCGGCCGGCCACCGCCGCGGGCGCGAAGCCGGCGCGGCCGCGGGTGCCCAGCCCGGACCCGGTCGCAGTCGCCGGTGCGAAGCCGGCACGGCCGCCGGGGCCCCCAACTCGGGTCACGCACCACGTTCGAGAGAGATACACGCGTCGGCCACCTGACTCTCGAACAAGCCTGTCGGGCCGGCCCCAGCCGGCGCCGGGCAGGCCAGGCCCAGCTGGCACCTGGCACCTCGCCGCCAGGAGTCACCCGCCCGGGCCACCCCACCTCGCCTCACGGGCCGCTCTCAGGAGCTAGCAGGCGCCGGGATTCTGCTGGCAGAAGGCCGATCCGAGGCCGGCGCCGCCGTTGGCGCTCGTCCCGGTTCCCGCGCTGCTGCCGCCACCGCCCGCGGCCGGCGCCGTCGCGGTGCCCGCGCTCGAGCCGCCCGAGGGGTTCGTCGCCGCCGGGGCCGCCGCGCTCGTCGCCGTGGTGGTGGCGGGGGCGGCGCCTCCGTTGGTCGCCGTTGCGGTGCTGCTGCTCGAGGAACTCGAGGAGGAGCTCGAACTCGAGCTGGAGCCGACCGAGGCGGCGGAGACCCCGTTGGTGGGCACGGTGAAGTTGGGCGCGCCGGCGGTGTTGGTCGTCCCGCTGCCGCCGCTGCCGCAGCCGGCGAGGCCGAGCGTCGCGATGACGGCGAGCAGGGTTCCCGCCCGGAGAGCAGGCCGAGAGGCACGAAGCGTCACGGACGACGTCTCCTGGTCAGGAGCCGAGGGGCTCCATACGCCGTCCACAGACGGGACAGTCGTTGAGGTCCTTCTGGCTGAGCTGGTCGCACCAGTTGCAGAAGCGCAGATTGTTGATCATCCACGGCAGTTCGGAGGCCGTCGGCGCCAGCGGCAGAACGCGACCCACGATCTCCATCTCCTCGCCGGTCTGGCGGTCACGGTACGTCTGGCCGGGCTCGGCCTCGAGGATGATTTCGCGGCCGGTGGACGGCGTGCGCAGACGGTACTTCTGACGGGACCTCATGTCCGGGCAATGCTACCAGCGGTCCGGGCGGCGGTGAGGTCTGGCGGCAGGCACGGCGCGTCCCGGATGAGCCGCGGCGAGCCGGGCTCGCGTCGCCTGATGCGACAGGACCGGTCCGGGGTCACGACGCCGAGATGCCGCCCGCTTGGATAGAGTGCCGCCCGAGTCTATGGAGAGGAGACTGGCTCGAATGCCACGGGATGCCCGCCGCAGCGGACTTGCCCTGATTCTGGGGTCGCTGGTCATCGCGCTGGCCGGTTGCGGGGTCAAGCATCCCGTGGCCGACGTCGTCCACGGCAAGGTGTTGTTCGTCAGGGGCTGCGCGTCCTGCCACACCCTCTATCACGCCGGCTCCAGTGGGGTCACCGGCCCCAATCTCGATGACGCGTTCAGCCAGGATCGCGCCGACGGCATCAAGAGCGCGTCGATTCAGGGGCTGGTCGACTACTGGATCCAGTACCCCAATACCCAGGGCGTGATGCCGGCCAAGATCTACTCAGGCCAGGACGCGGAGGATGTCGCCGCCTACGTCGGCCTGGTCGCCGGCCGGCCCGGGCAGGACACCGGCGCGCTGGCCACCGCGGTGCCGACGGTCAGCCAGAAGCCGGTCACCGAGAAGGCGGGCAAGCTCCAGATCGACGCCGATCCCACCGGCCAACTCAAGTACCTCGCCTCGAGCGCCACCGCGACGCCGGGTCAGGTGACGATCGACATGCTCAACAAGTCCTCGACCCCGCACGACATCGCGATCAGCGGCAACGGGGTCAGCCAGGTGGGCAAGATTGTCGCCAACGGCGGCACCTCAACGGTTTCGGTGAATCTCAAGCCGGGCAAGTACACCTTCTTCTGCACCGTGCCCGGCCACCGCGCCGCGGGCATGGTCGGCACGATCACGGTCAAGTAGGGCCGCACCGGGCCGGGGGGGCGCGGCAGTCAGCCGGTCACGCCGCTGCGCAGACGCTCCATCAGCTCCTCGCCGCGCCCGGCGGCGACCGCCCGCTGGGCTCGGCTCTCGTCGAGGCTGAGCCCGTGCTCCCGGGCGTAGTCCAGCAGCTGCTGGCGCTGCTCGTTCTGCCCGGCCACGCGCAGGAACAGCCAGCAGAATAGGCCGAGCGTGAGCAGGCTCTCCTCGACCATCATCAGACCGCCGGCGGCAACCTGGTCGGCGAGCGGGCTGATGTGCCACAGCGCGTCCCCGGGTCGGTAGTAGGCGTAGAAGGCGGTCCCCCCGAAGACGAGCACGTTGCCGAGCACGGCCCCGATCAGCCGCACGGCGATGATGTACACCAGCCGCGCCCCGTTGGAGAACCAGCCTGGCTTGGGCCAGGGGCCGAGCAGAGCCATCCAGACGGCGATGCCGAAGCTGAGAAAGGTGGCGTGCTCGAGCGCGTGCACGGCGTCGTGGCGCAACGCGCCCTGGTAGAGCGCGGCGATGTGCCAGACGTAGAAGTTGACCCCCCACACGACGACGGCCACCACGGGATGCGTGAGCACTCGCAGCCGCGCGATCACCGGGTTGTGCAGCAGCGGCGCGAGGATCGGGCCGGTCAGGCCGAGCACGAACAGGAGGGCGGCCACGTCGCCGATCAGCAGGTGCTCGGCCATGTGGGCGACGAGCAGCTGGTCGGCCAGCGTGTCCACGGGCGGGCTGAGCGCGATCTCGAGCACGATCAGGCCGGCGGCGAAGCAGCCCTTGCGCCAGCCCGGCACGGGCCGTCCGGCGGCGGTCAGCGTGCGGGCGCGGGCCCAGTAGGGCAGCCAGCAGAGCAGCACGATCACCGGCAGCCCGATCGATTGCACCGGGGCCACGGCGAAGGGGAGCATCACGATCATGGTGCCAGGCTCGGCGGGCCGGCGCGGGGCTCAGCGCGCATGGCCCGCCGCGGCGGCCTCAGAGCGTGCGGGCCACGAGCACGACGACCACGATCAGCGCCACCCAGGCCACGAACCAGAGCAGGAACCCGAACGCGCCGGACTCCGAGCGCAGCGGGTTGGGCGGGCGCAGCCGCATGCCTGACCTCGGTGCGGTGAACCGGCCGCGGTTCAGAGCACGTAGACCGTCGTGTACACGACGACCCACATCACGTCGACGAAGTGCCAGTAGATGCCCGGCACTTCCATGCCCTGATGGTGCTCGGCCGAGTAGTGGCCGCGGAACGCGCGGACCGTGACCATCAGCAGCATCACCAGCCCGATGAACACGTGCGCGCCGTGCAGGCCGGTGAGGGCGTAGAAGACGGTGCCCTGGGCGGCGTCATGCGGCGCGAAGCCGATGTGGATGTACTCGTTGATCTGCACGACCAGGAAGGTCAGGCCGAGCAGGAAGGTGGTCAGCATCCCGGCCTTCAGGCCGAAGCGGTTGCCGTTCTTGATCGACGTCAGAGCCCAGTGGATGGTCAGCGAGGAGGAGAGCAGGATCGCCGTGTTGATCCCCGCCACGGCTTCGGGCAGGTGGGTGCCCGCGGCCGGCCACGGGTCGTGCTGGGCCACCCGGATGAAGAAGTACGCGGTGAAGAACGCGCCGAAGATCATCACCTCGGAGACGATGAAGAGCATCATCCCGAGGGTGGGAGCAGCGACCCGCGACGAGCGGTGGGCCGCGGGCGGTCCGTGGTGATGGTCGGCGTGGGCGATCGAAGCGGCTTCCATGGGTCTCCTACGCCTGGGCGGGGGTCGGGTCCTGATGCACGACGTGCTCGACCGGTTTGCCGCTGGCGTTGCGGATCCGTGAGATCAGGTCGGCGCGCAGCCAGCCCGAGCGGGTGTCGGGGAAGGTAGAGATGACGATGTCGTCAACGCGGAAGAACTGCAGGGCGTTCATCACCGCCGTGTAGGGATCGGGGTCGCCGATCATGCCCGAGGCGGTCAGGCCGGCCTCGCGCAGCCGCCCGAGGACGAGAGAGAGCCGCGTCCGGGCCCGGCGCGTGGCGCTGCCGTCGCCCCCCTCCTGGGGAACGACGACGATGAACAGCCGCTCATGGCTGTCGCCCTCCTCCGACGCCTTGGCCTTGAGCGCGTCGAGCAGTTCGTTGCCGGTGGCGGTCCGGTTGGCCACCGCGAGCGTGACGTGGAAGGACAGGCCGTCGTTGTCGACATCGGCGACGACGTGCTCGACGGGCAGGGCGGTCGCGTCCCGGATCCGGTCGATGAGATCGCGGCGCAGCCACCCCGAGCGGGCCTCGGGAAAGGTCGAGATGATGATCGCGTCGGGCCGGTACTCGCGGACGGCGTCCATCGTGGCGGAGTACGGGTCCGGGTCACCGACCTCGCCGACGGCCTCGATGCCCTCCGAGCGCACGAAGCCGAGGGCGAGATCGACGCGCGTCTGAGCGGCGTCAAACACGGCGTCGTCGTAGATCACATAGCCCGCGCGTGGTTTGGTCTGCGGCACGCACAGGACGAAGCGGCTCTCCTCCTCGCCGGCGTGACGGCGCACGGCGTCGATCAGCGGGCGGCCGCCGATTGTCTCGTTGGCGACGACGAGAATGGTTCTCATGTCTCATCTCCCGGTCGCGTCGTGCCACCCGGCGGAGGGGCTGCGGCCGGGCCGCCGGCCCCGCCCCCGCCGCCAACCCCGACCGCGGCGCCGGCGGCGACCGGCCTGGCCTCGGTGGGAGGCTTGAAGATCCCGTGCACCGCGCCCGGCACGCCGTACTCGTACGGTCCGCCGACGACCGTTGGCACGGCGTCGAAGTTGAACACCGGCGGCGGGGAGGCGACCTGCCACTCGAGCGTCAGCGCCCGCCACGGGTTGGCCGCCGCGCGCGGGCCGCCGCGCCAGCTGGCCACCATGTTGTAGAGGAAGATCAGCGTGCTGAGGCCGAGCACGAACGACGACAGCGAGATGATCAGGTTCCAGGCCGCGAACTTCTGGGCGTACTCGGCGACGCGCCGCGGCATGCCCTGGATGCCGATCAGGTGCATCGGTCCGAAGGTCAGGTTGAAGAAGATGAAGGTCATCCAGAAGTGCCACTTGCCGAGGCGATCGTCGAACATGCGCCCGGTCATCTTCGGGAACCAGTAGTAGACGCCGGCGAAGATCGTGAACAGCGAGCCGCCGAACAGCACGTAGTGGATGTGGGCGACGATGAAGTACGTCTGGCTGACGTGGATGTCAAACGGGATCATGGCCAGCATCACGCCGCTGATCCCGCCCAGCGTGAACATGGTCAAAAAGCCGAGCGCGAACAGCATCGGGGTGTCGAGATGCAGGACCCCTCGCCACAGCGTGGCCAGCCAGGAGAAGATCTTGATTCCCGTGGGGACGGCGATGATCGCGGTCGTGATCATCATCGGGATGCGGATCCACGGCGCCATGCCCGAGACGAACATGTGGTGCGCCCACACGGTGAACCCGAGCACGACGATGGCCAGCAGCGAGAAGGCCATCATCCGGTAGCCGAAGATCGGCTTGCGCGCCTTGACGGCGAGGACCTCGGAGATGATGCCGAACCCGGGCAGCATCATGATGTAGACGGCCGGGTGTGAGTAGAACCAGAAGACGTGCTGGTACATGATCACGTTGCCGTTCTTGCCCGCGCCGACGAAGGCGTCGAAGAAGTGGAAGTGCAGGGCGACGTCGAGCAGGACGAAGAACTGCGAGGCGGCGATGAAGGGGGTGGCGATGACGACCAGCAGCGACGTCGAGAAGTTCGCCCACACAAGCAGCGGCATCCGGAAGAAGCTCATCCCCGGCGCGCGCATGGTGATGATCGTGACCAGGAAGTTCAGCGCCGTGAAGATCGACGAGAACCCGGCGAACTGGACCGCGATCGTGAAGAACAGCTGACCGATCGGCTGGGTCGTTGACAATGGCGCGTAGGCCGTCCAGCCGGAGGCAAACGAGCCGCCCGGGGCCAAGAAGCTCATCATCATCATGATCCCGGCGATCGGGAGCAGCCAGAACGAGAGCGCGTTCAGGCGCGGGAAGGCCATGTCCGGCGCGCCGATCATCAGCGGCAGCACGAAGTTGGCCAGCCCGGCGAAGACCGGGATGACGAACAGGAAGATCAGCAGCGAGGCGTGAACGGAGAAGACGCCGTTGTACTGCTCGGGCGTGAGGAACTGCATGCCCGGCTTGGACAGCTGGGCGCGGATGAGCATCGCCAGCAGGCCACCGACGAGCAGGAAGAAGAACGAGGTGACGGTGTACTGGATCCCGATGACCTTGTGGTCGGTGTTGACCCGGAAGTAGTCCCGCCAGCTGTAGGCGCCGTGCTCAGAGTGCGTCTCGGGACGCGTGGGCCGACCGGTCGCCCAGTAGAGCCAGTAATCGCACGTGCCGATGCCGAGCAGGAATCCGGCGGGAACCGCGAACAAGGCGACCAGGGTGATCGCGTGGGCGTCCACGACCGGATGCTGGTGCATGAGCCAGCGTACGAGCGCGGTGAGTCCGACGGCGAACGCGAGCCCGAACACGTCATACAGGGCCGCCCGGTACCAGCCGGGGGTGCGAAGCTTGGCGGGCAGCGCCATCAGCTCTCCTCCTTGCAGTTGCGGTCGTTCCGCTCTCCGGACATCACTGTGTCACGCTTTCCAGGTAGGCGACCAGCGCCTGCACCTTGGCCGGACCCAGGGTCGAGGCGAAGTCGGGGGGCATGATGTGGGCCTGATAGCCCGGTGGCAGGTACTTGTAGGGCTGCGTGATCGCGGTCTGGATGCACTGCGCGAGACTCGCCCCGCGCGCGGCCTTGGAGGCCGCCGTCGCGCAGTCGCTGCGCAGGTGAGTGGTGAGGTTGGGGCCGACCGTGCCGGTGCTGCCGGCGTCGGCCAGCGTGTGGCAGGTGGCGCAGGAGGAGCTGGTGAAGATCGCCTTGCCCTGGGCGGCGGCGGTGCTCGAGCCGCCTGCACTCGAGCCCGACCCCGCGGACGCGCTCGACGAGCTCGAGCCGCCGGAGGCCGCGCTGCTGGAGCCGCTTGAGCCGGTCGATCCGCTCACCGGTGACCCGGGGACGCCGGACTGTTCGGCGTTGGCCGGCGGGTTGCCCACCGGGGGCGGTCCGTTGACCTTCTGCTTGCTCACCCACGCCTTGAAGGCGGAGGGGGTCACGACCCGGACGGTCGCGCGCATCAGCGAGTGGCCGGCGCCGCAGAGCTCGGTGCACTCGGCGGGATAGGTGCCCAGCGCCGTCGGGGTCACGCGCAGGGTCGTGGTGATCCCGGGCACGGCGTCGAGCTTCTCGGAGAAGGGGGGGACGAAGAAGCTGTGGATGACGTCCAGCGAGCGGATGTGGAAGACGACGGGCTGCCCCTTGGGCAGATACAGCTCGGGCGAGACGACCTGCTTGCCGGCCGACTGCGGGTAGGAGAACTCAAACGCGAACTGACGCTCGGTGACGTTGACGACCATCTCGCCCCGGTGGCTGCTCTCGTTGGAGTGCAACACCGTATAGGCGTAGGTGGCCAGCGAGACGAGCATGATCGCGGGCACCGCCGTCCAGATGACCTCCAGGCGGGTGTTGCCGTGGATCGGGGGGCCGTCCTTCTCCTCCTCGCCCGGCTTCATGCGGAACTTCCACACCGAGAACAGGACCACGGTCTCGACGAGCACGAAGATCGGCACCGAGACGATCAGCAGCACGTCGTAGAGCGTGCGGACGTTGCTCGACTGGACCGACGCGTCGGACGGGAACCACGGAATGATCAGTGCCACCGGGATGCCGATGACCACGGCGATTCCGCCGAGGATCAGCATCTGGGTCAGCGGGCGCTTAGGCAAACCTCGTCTCCTCCACGAGCAGTCTCGCGAATCCTATGCGTTCCGGGCGACGAACGGCGCGCGGTGGCCGCCAGAGCGCCCGAGCGTCGCCGTCACTGGTTATGATGGTGACGATCGTTGCAAGCAAACGGTGAGGAGCGACCCAATGCTGGTGCGCGACGGAATGAGTTCAGTTGTCCTGAGCGTCGGACCCGGGCACAGCCTGCGCGAGGCTGCTGACGCCATGTGCCAGCGCCGTGTCGGCGCGGCCGTGGTCCTTGACTCCGATGCCCCGGGACCCGGCGTCATCACCGAGCGCGACATTCTGCGCTCGGTCGGGGCGGGGGAGGATCCCGACACCGAGCGCGTGGCCGACCACCTCACCGCCGAGCTGACCTTCGCATCGCCCGATTGGTCGCTGGAGCACGCGGCGGCGGCGATGGTGCGGGGGGGCTTTAGGCACCTCATCGTGGTCGAGGGCGGGGAGCTCATCGGCGTGCTCTCGATGCGCGACATCGTGCGCGTGTGGACGGGGGACGGGGCCAGCTGCGACCTACCCGCCGCAGCCACCGCCTCCTGACCGCCGGCAGCCACCGCCTCCTGACCGCCTCCTGCCCGCCGGCAGCCACCGCCTCCTGACCGCCGGTCGCCTTCTGACGACCTCGGGATCGGCGCGCGGCCGGGCGTTAGTGAGCGTGCCCGTGATCCTCGGGCAGCTCGGCGATGTCGCGCCGCGTGTCGCGGATCCACATGACCGTGGTCACGATCACGATCACGAGACCGATGGCCGAGATGACCAGGCTGAGCGTCGTCCCGACGACGGCCAGGGTGATGCCGATCGCGCTGGCCAGCGGGATCAGGCTCGGTCCGGGAAGGTGGATCTCCTCGCCGACGGGGGGTATGTCGCGGCGCGCGCTCACGGGTGCACGTAGATGGCGGCGGCCAGGAACGAGATGCCGAACATGACCAGGCAGATCACGGTGGCGATCAGGCCGGAGCGGATGTTCTTGCGTGCGAGCTTGCGGTCCATATCGAAGGCTAATCCTAGTGGTTGTTGACGGAAGCCGGTCGCCCGGGCCGAGGCCCGGGCGGGTTCTCAGAGCTTGACGTCAACGACCATCGAGACGAACAGCAGGGCCAGGTAGAGCATCGAGAACAGGTAGAGCCGCAACGCGGTGCGGCGGTCGGCCCGCCGGTACAGGAGCACCGATCCGGCCACGAAGCCGAGACCGAGGATCATCGAGCTGACCAGGTAGATCCCGCCGAAGGCACCGGCGCAGAACGGCAGCTGGGTGATCGCGTAGAGCAGCAGCGTGTAGAGCAGGATCTGGCGCCGCGTCTCGTGCTCGCCCTTGACCACCGGGAGCATCGGGACGCCGACCGCGGCGTACTCGTCCTTCATCAGCAGGCTCAGGGCCCAGAAGTGGGGCGGCGTCCAGTAGAAGACGATCGCGAACAGGTAGACGGCGGTCCAGGACAGCGATCCGCGCGTCGCGGCCCAGCCGACGAGCGGGGGAACCGCGCCGGCCGCCCCGCCGATCACGATGTTGTGCGGGGTGCGTCGCTTGAGACCGATCGTGTAGACGCCGACGTAGCCGATGAAGCCCGACAGGGCCAGCGCGGCGGCGAGCAGGCCGACGGTGAGGGTCATGAGCACGAACGACGCGGCCGCGAGACCGAATCCGAAGCGCAGCGCGGCGGCGGGCGAGACGCGCCCGGAGGGCACCGGCCGGTTCGCCGTGCGCTTCATCTGCGCGTCGATGTCACGGTCCCAGTAGTGGTTGACCGCGCCGGCGCCTCCGGCCGACAGGTAGCCGCCGAGACAGGTCAAAGCGACGCGGCCGGCCGACGGGCTCCCGGCGACCTCCATCGTCGTCACCGTGCTCAGCAGCAGCAGCGTCTGGACCTTGGGCTTGGTGAGATCGAAGTAGTCGGCGGCGAGCTGGCGACCGCGTGACCGGGGTGGCGCGAGCGGGGGCGCCGCGCCTACGGCAGGGGCGGACCCGCTCATCGCGCTCCCCGGACAGAGATGGCCATGCCGTTGTCTCCTGGCTTTAGGTGCGAGCGAACTGCTCGCTGCCGCCGGTGCGTTGGGTGACCCCGGTGTCGCGCTCGATCTGACGGCGGATGTCTCGCATCGGCTCCACCGAGCGGACCCGCGGGATCTCGTCGAAGTTGTTGACCGGCGGGGGGGAGGAGGTGAACCACTCCAGGGTGTTGCCCTTCCACGGATCCGGGCCGGCGATGCGGCCGCGCTTCAGGCTCCACATGACGTTGCCAATCGTAACCAGAATTCCGCTGGCCAGGACGAAAGATCCGATCGTCGAGATCAGGTTGTAGGTCGACCACCCCTGACCGGGAGCGTAGGTGTAGATCCGGCGGGGCATGCCCGACAGGCCCAGGGCATGCTGGACGAAGAAGGTGAGGTTAAAGCCGATGAACATCAGCCAGAACGACTTCTTGCCCACCGACTCCGAGAGCATGCGGCCGGTCATCTTCGGGAACCAGTAGTAGACGCCGCAGAAGACGGTGAACACGGAACCGCCCATCAGCACGTAATGGAAGTGGGCGACAACGAAGTACGTGTCGTTGAGCTGCCAGTCGACGGGGAAGACGGCGAGGAAGATGCCGGTGATCCCGCCGATCAGGAAGATCGCGATGAAGCCGACGGCGAAGTACAGCGCGGTCGTGGTCACGATCGAGCCTCGCCACAGCGTCGCGATCCAATTGAAGATCTTCACGCCGGTCGGCACGCCGATCAAGAACGAGCTGAGCATGAAGAAGCCGAGCACGACGATCGGCACCGGGGAGGCGAACATGTGGTGCGCCCACACCAGCGTGGCCAGGAAGGCGATCACGGCGGTCGAGGCGGCGATCGCCTTGTAGCCGAAGATCGGCTTGCGGCTGAACACCGGGATGACCTCGGAGATGATCCCGAACCCGGGCAGGATCATGATGTAGACCTCGGGGTGCCCGAAGAACCAGAACAGGTGCTGCCAGAGCACCGGTGAGCCGTGAGCGCTGGGGTCAAAGAAGTGGGTCCCGAAGTTGCGGTCGGTGAGCAGCATCGTCACCGCCGCGGCGATCACCGGCAGCGCGATGATCAGCAACAGCGCGTAGACGAGCAGCGACCACACGAACAGGGGCAGCCGGCCCCAGGTCATCCCGGGCGCGCGCATGTTGACGATCGTGGCGTAGAAGTTGATCGCGCCGACCAGCGACGAGATGCCGGTGATGTGGATCAGGAAGATCCAGGCGTCCTGGCCGCCGCTGGGCGAGAAGAGCTTTTCCGACAGCGGCGGGTAGCTCCACCAGCCGGCGTTGGGCGGATGGAAGAACAGGGTGATGTAGAAGACGATCCCGCCCAGCAGCAGCAGCCAGAAGGACAGCGCGTTGAGCCGGGGGAAGGCCATGTCCCGCGCGCCGATCATCAACGGCAAAAAGTAGTTGCCGAAGCCGGCCATGACCGGGACGACGAACAGGAAGATCATCGTCGTCCCGTGCATCGTCATCAACTGGTTGTAGTGATCGGAGTTGATGAGGTTGTTGCTGGGCACGGCCAGCTGGAGCCGCATCATCAGCGCCTCGACCCCGCCCATCATGAAGAACACGAAGGTCAGGACGAGATACATGATCCCGATCTTCTTGTGGTCGGTGGTGGTCACCCAGTCGACCCACTGCTTGCTCTTGCGCGGGGTGGTCACCTCATGGGCGGTGACCTGGGGGATCGGTCTCAGGGCCGGTTCGCTGATGGTGGCCATCTAGATCTCGCTTCGCGTGTCGGGAGTCCGGGGCTAATAGCCCAGGGCGTGCTCGGAGGTCAGCACCTGGCGCAACGAGCTCACCTGAGCGTCGGCGCTGGTGATCTGCTTCTGCTGCGCGGCCAGCCAGCTCTGATACTGGCCGGGGGTCACGACCTTGACCCGGGCGATCATCGCCGCGTGGTTGGCCCCGCACAGCTGCGCGCACTGTCCCCGGAAGGTCCCCGTGTGCAGCGCCTTGAACCAGGTGTAGGTGGTGTAGCCCGGGACGGCGTCGACCTTGCCGCCCATGGCGGGAATCCACCAGGAGTGGATCACGTCCGTGGACTGGATCGTCAGCACGACCGTCGTATGGACCGGGACGACCATCTCCGTATAGCTGTAGGGCAGCTTGTTCGCGTACGCCTTGTTGTTGCAGCCGGTGCCGTAGGTGTAGCGCCAGATGTACTGGCGACCCTGGACGCAGACCGACAGCTTGCGGCCGTTGGGCGGGGTCGGCTGGGTCACCGACGCCGACAGGACCAGGCCGTTGGCGTCGGAGTTGGGCGGGTTGACGATGCCGGGCAGCTTGATGAAGGTGACCACCGTGAGGACGAGCAGGATGATCGCGGCGGCGACCGTCCAGCCGATCTCCAGCCGGGTGTTGCCGTGGATCTGGGCGGCGACCGGGTTCTTCTTGGCCCGGAAGCGGATGATCGAGTACAGCAGCGCGCCCTCGACGATCACGAACACGACCGCCGCGGTGTAGAGAACGATCTTGTAGAGCGAATCGATCTCGTTGGCGTTCGGCGACCCGCCCGATTCCGGGGTGAGGAAGTTCGCCGAGGCGATCGGAGCCGCGACGAGCGAGGCCACGAGGGCGATGGCGAGGATCAGGAGAGTGGCGCGCAGCCGGGGGCGGTGATCGTGTCGTCGCAAGGCGGCCGGATTCTAACCGTCGCCGCCCCCGGGCGGCATGACGACCCAAGGCTGCGACATCTGCCACGAGGGGACCCGCCCCCGCTCCGCGCCGCCACGGGAGGGCATCCGGGGCGCGCCTATACTGGCCGCCCCTTGCGCGCCCCGAGGCCCATCAGAGTTGCTGCCTGGGCCCTCACCGTGGTCGGGGTCGCGGCACCCCTGCTGCGACGGCGGATGAGCCTGGCGCCGCGCACGGTGATGGCCGCGGCGGCGCTCGGGCCGGCGGCGCTCGTGGTCGCCGTGCCCCGCTCCCGGGCGCGCGACCTCGCTCTGCTCTCGCTGAACATGTGGGCCTACCTGGCCGCTTACGAGCTGCCTCACGACGACCCACAGGCCCTGGCCGCGCGCACGCGGATCGATTATCCGATCGCGGCCGACCGGATCATCGGCCTCGGCACGCCGCCCACGCTGCGCCTGCAGCACGGGCTCTCACGGCCCGGGGAGATCAACCGCTTCGAGCGCGCGCTCGTCTGGTGCCACTGGGCCTGGTTCCTGGTCCCGCACGCGAGCGTGCTCTACGTGCGCCTGCGCCGGCCCGAGCGCTTCGATGTGGCCGCCGCGCGGATGTACGCCGTGTTCGACCTCGGCGCCGCCTGCTACTGGATCATCCCCACCGCACCGCCGTGGTATGCGGCGCGGCTGGGCCGCTTCGACGCCGATGGCGAGCCTGCGCTGCGCCGGATGATGATCGAGTACGGGGAGCGCTTCTGGGGTGAACGCTGGCCCGGGCTCTACGATGTCCTGGGAGGAAACCCCCTGGCTGCCATGCCGTCGCTGCACTTCGCCACGTCACTGATGAGCGCTCGCCTGCTGTCCGAGGTGGGCCCGGTCGCCGGTGCCGTGGGCTTCGGCTACGCGTCGCTGCTGGGTCTCGCGCTCGTCTATCTGGGCGAGCACTACGCCGCCGACCTCATCGGGGGGGCGGTCCTCGCCGAGGGCGTGCGCCGCAACGCGCCCCGCGCCGCGCCGCTGGCCCGCCGCCTGGCGCGCGGCCTGGTGGCCCTCGAACATCGAGCCGCGGGCGGCTAGCAGCTCGTGCGCGACCGGGCCCCGGCCGAGCCGCAGGATGCCCCCAGCCCGGCGGCATCGGCCGACCAGTCCCCGGCGCGAGCCACCGCCGGCAACCTGACGGGCTTGGGCCGGCCGGACGCCGGGCCGGGCGGCCGAAGCGAGACCTCCGCCGCGCCGGAGGAGATGCCGCGGGTCCGCCTCACCCGCCGCGGGCTGGCCGCCTCGATCCTGTTCGTCGTCTCCGTCGCGGCGTTTCTGTACTTCGTGCTGCCCAAGCTGCTGGGCCTGCGGGACACCTGGAACCGCATCCAGCACGGCAACGGCTGGTGGCTCGGCGTGGCGGCGGTGCTGGAGGTGTTCTCGTTCTTGGGGTACATCGCGCTGTTCCGGGCGGTCTTCCTGCGCGGTCACCGCCGGATCGGGTGGCGGGCCAGCTACGAGATCACCATGGCCGGCCTGGCCGCCACACGGCTGTTTGCCTCCGCCGGGGCCGGCGGCGTCGCCCTGACCGCGTGGGCGCTGCGCCGCTCGGGTCTTGAGCCCCGCGTGGTCGCCTGCCGCATGATCGCCTTCATGGCCCTGCTCTACGCCGTGTACATGGGGGCCCTGGTCATCGCCGGCCTCGGCCTCTACCTCGAGCTGTGGCCCGGGGGCGGCCCGTTCGCGATCACCGTCGTGCCGGCGATCTTCGGTGCCGCCGTGATCCTCATCTTCCTCGCCGTGTCGCTGCTGCCGGGGGATTTCGACCGGCTGGTCAAGCGCTGGACGTCGGGCGGGCGGCTGGGCCGGATCGCCGTGCACCTGGCCTCGGCGCCCGCGGCGGCGGCCAGCGGGGTGCGAACCGCGATCGACCTCGTGCGCTCGCGCGATCCCCAGGTGCTGGGGGCGATCGCGTGGTGGGGCTTTGACATCGCGGTCCTGTGGGCGACGTTCCACGCCTTCGGGGGATCGCCCCCCACCGCGGTGGTGGTGATGTCCTATTTCGTCGGCATGGTCGGCAACACGCTTCCCCTGCCCGGCGGGATCGGCGGCGTGGACGGGGGCATGATCGGCGCCTTCACCGCCTTCGGCGAGCCCGTCCAGCTGGCCGTGGTGGCCGTCCTGGCCTACCGCGGCTTCGCCTTCTGGCTGCCGACGCTGCCCGGCGCCGTCGCCTACCTGCAGTTGCGGCGTACCGTCGCCCGCTGGCAGGAGGATCCCCTGCCGGGCACCCGGGGCGCGGAGGTCGCCCGCGCCGGCGGGGGTTGACCCGGCTCGGGGGTTGGTCCGTCTCGGGCCGCGCCGCGGTCTCGACGGCCCCTCGACCGCTTCTGCGGCCACGCTGCGGTCTCGACCCCCCAGCCGCTATACTTTGTGAAGCAATGGAACCGAATATCGAGAACGTCATCATCATCGGCTCGGGCCCGGCCGGCTACACCGCCGCGCTCTACACGGCCCGCGCCGACCTCGAGCCGCTCGTCATCGAGGGCTTCGCCTGGGGCGGCCTGCTGCAGCAGACCACCGACGTCGAGAACTTCCCCGGCTTCCCCGAGGGCGTGATGGGCCCCGAGATGATGCAGCGCTTCCGCGATCAGGCCGAGCGCTTCCACGCGCGGCTGGAGACCGACGAGGTCACCGCGGTCGAGCTGTCCGCCGGGGGCGCTCCCCACAAGGTCTGGGTCGGGGATCAGCTGCACCTGGCCAAGACGGTGATCCTGGCCATGGGGGCCGAGCACCGCAAGCTCGGCGTGCCCGGTGAGAACGAGCTCTCGGGTCGCGGGGTCAGCTACTGCGCGACCTGCGATGCCGCCTTCTTCAAGGACGTGCCGACGATCATCGTCGGCGGCGGCGATTCGGCCATGGAGGAGGCGATGTTCCTGGCCAAGTTCGCCTCCAGGGTGATCGTCGTGCACCGTCGCGACGAATTCCGCGCCTCGGCGATCATGCTGGATCGCGCCCGGGCGGTGCCGAACATCGAGCTCCTCACCCCCTACGTCGTGGAGGAGTTCGTGGCCGGCGAGGCGGGTCCGCTCGCCATCGCGCGCCTGCGCCACACCGGGGACGACAGCGTGCGCGAGCTCGAGATCGGCGGCGCCTTCATCGCCGTCGGCCACGATCCCCAGTCGCACCTGGTCTCGGGACAGGTCGATCTCGACGACGAGGGCTACGTCAAGACCATCGGCCGGTCCACGCGGACCAACCTGCCCGGGGTGTTCGCCGCCGGCGACCTGGTTGATCACACCTATCGCCAGGCCATCACCGCGGCCGGCTCCGGATGTCAGGCCGCGCTCGATGCCGAGTGGTACCTGCGCGATACGCCGCTGGATTTCGGTGAGGTCGCCGGGACCGCCGGCGCCACGGGCTGATCTGCGGTTAGAGTTCTGACCTCGGGCTCCTGAATCCGGGGTATCGGAGCTTGCCAGCGGCGGGGCTGCCGCCGATGATTGTCGTGTGCGGGGCACGCTCAGGGCGCGGCGGGGGGCAGTGGCGATACGCCGGCGGGGTCCCGCCGCGGCGCTCGCCCTCGGCTGCCTGATCGCGTTGGCGTGCGCGGTCACGCCCGCGGCCGCCGCGGACCCGGGGCCGGGCGAGTCACCCGTCGGGGTGCACTCGATGCTCTACCTCGACACGCCGGCCGGCTTCATGCGCACGATGTTCGCGCAGGCCGCCGCGCTGCACGCATCGGACATACGGCTCGATGTCGCCCCGGCGCTGATCTTCCCCACCGCGACCGGCACGCCGGACTTCTCGGGCCTGGACATGGTGATGTCGCTGGCTCGCGAGTACCGCCTCCGCGTGCTCGCCGACCTGATCACCGTCCCGAGCTGGATGTCCAGCTGCCCGGGGCCTGACCCGGAGCTTGCGGCGCGCTGCCCCCCGGACGATCGTGCCGCGTACGGCGCGATGATCGCGCGGATCGTCCGCCACGCCGATCCCGTGATCACCGACTGGGAGGTCTGGAACGAGCCGGACCGCGGCGAGTTCTTCGGCGGCACCCCGACCGACTACGCCTGGATGCTGCGCACCGCCTCCGACGCGATCAAGGGCGTCGACGCGTCGGACCGGGTGCTGCTGGGCGGCCTGACCAACACCGCCGGGATGCGCTGGCTGGATCAGGTGTTCGCCACCCCGCAGGCCGACGCCGGTCACGCGTTCGACATCGCCGACATCCACGAGCGCGGGGGACTGGACACCCTGGCGGGCGACGTCTCGGCCTGGCGCAGCCACCTGGCGGCGGCCGGATTCACCGGGCCCCTGTGGGTCACCGAGCACGGCTACCCGGCCGATCCGTCCTCCCAGTGGGATCCCGCCTACCGCTCCGGCGCCGACGCACAGGCCGCCTACCTGCAGGCGTCGATCCCCACCTTGATCGACGCCGGTGCCGCCCGGGTGTTCGTGACCGAGCGCGACAACCTCGGCGGCGCCGACGCCTCCGAGGGGCTGCTCGGCGGTGACGTCGCCGATCCGCCCGTGGCCGATCCCCAGGTGGTGCCGCGCCCCGCGTTTGCCGCGGTGGCCCGTCTGGACGACTGCTATCGCCAGACCGGGCGCGACTGCCCGTCCGCCGGTCCGGTGGCTGACCCGGCCACTCTCGCGCTTCCCGCCGTGGCGCTCGGCTACGGCTCGGACGCGACGCTGACCGTCTCGGACCCGGGACCCGGCCCGCTCGTGCTCTCCCCGCCGGTCCTCACCGCCGCGCCGGCGTCAGGGCTGTCGGTGTCCGGGAACGGGTGCCCGGAGATCCTCGAGCCCGATCAGACCTGCACGATCGAGATTCACTACGCACCCGCGGCGGCCGGCACGACGTTCGCCCGGCTGGCGGTCGTCTCCGATCAGGGCACCCTGTCGGTCCCGGTGAGCGCCGTGGCGGCGTCCGCCTCGGCCCTCACCTCGCCCGAGCTTGCGGCGCCGCGCTTTCGGATGGCCGCAGACGGGGACGGCGTGGGCAAGCCGCAGACCCTGCTGATGCAGATCGTCAACCCGCTGCCCGCCGCCGTGCGGACCGCCGGCGTGACCCTCAGCGGCCCGGACGCGGCCCGGTTCACGGTCGTGGCCAACGCCTGCCGCGGCGTCGTGCTGGACCCGGGCCAGAGCTGCGGTCTGTCGGTGATCGCCGTCCCCGCGCATCCCGGCACGTCGCAGGCGACCCTCAGCCTCGGTGGACAGGGACAGCCGCTTGTCGTCCCGCTGGCCGTCACCGCGTACCCGACCCCGCGGATCACGTTCCTCGGCCCGGCGCGCGGCGGTGCCGCCTGCGCGCGCGCGGGCCTGCTCGTCCTCATCGACCGGCCCGCCGCGGTGGGCTGGCGGGCAACCCGGGTCCTGGGGCGGCCTGATCCCCGCTGCGCGCCGGACCGCATGCCGGGCCGGCGCCGGCCGACCGGGCGCTCGGCGATCGCGATCTCGCAGGCCAGCGGGCGCGGCCGCGCGCTGCGGCCCGCGCGGGTTGACGGGCGGCACGGCTACGCGACCGTGCTGCGCGTGGGGGCCAGCCTCGCTCCCGGGGTCTACCGCGTCGCGGCGAGCGCAGCCGACGCGCACGGCGGCGGCGCCGGGCGGACCGTGATGATCACGGTCGCGCCCTGATCATCACGGGCAGCTGTTCTCGGCGCTGCTGTTGTGCGAAGCCGGCGCGGCCCCCATGGGCAGACCGAAGTCCTGTGTCCACGTGCCGGGTCGCCGGGCTCCGGCGACGCGCCGCTCGCTGACCCCGATTCCGACGTCACGGAATGCGGGCGAGAGGATGTTGCGACAGTGGCCGGGGCTGCGCATCCACGCCCGCACGGCCGCCGCGGGGGTCGGGAAGCCGGCGGCGATGTTCTCCCCGGCCTGTGACCAGGCAAAGCCGGCCGCGGTGATCCGCGCGGCGAAGTTGGCGCCGTGGGTGAACTCCCCGGCGCGGACCATCGTGTTCGTCCACCCCTGGGCCGATCGGTTCAAGCGGCTGTTCTCGCGCAGCGCGGGCAGCCCCCGCTGGGTGCGCTGAACGTTGATGAGACAGACGACGGCCGCCTGCAGGACCGGCCGGCGGGTGCGGGTCACGCGCGCATGCGCATCGGCGCAGCGACGGGCTCCGTGGCGTCGGTTGAGGTGGTGGACGCGTGCCCCCGCGGCGGGGGCCAGGACCGCGCACAGCGCGCTGGTCAGAGCGAGCGCGGTCGCCATGCGAGCACGCAGAATTGTGAGCGAGCGTGCCGGAACACGGCACGCAGCTGCCGGGGTCAGTTCAGCCATTTTCCCTGGATCGGTTGCCGGATGCAAAGGTTGAGCGCTCCCGACGCCAACCCCATCATTCGTCTAGCGGTGGCTCACCCTACAGGACATCTCAGACCGCCGGTCTGCGGCCCATCGCACCGCAATGGTGAACATAAACTCCGCTACAAAGCCGCCCAGACGGTCTTGGTCTCCAGGTAGGCGTCGAGTCCTGGCCGGCCGTGTTCCCGGCCGATCCCGGAGTTCTTGTAGCCGCCGAACGGCGCCCCCGGATCGGACAGTCCCCAGCAGTTGACGTAGACCGAGCCCGCCTGCATGAGCGCGGCCAGACGGTGGGCGGTGCCGACGTCGCGGGTCCAGACGCCCGCCGCCAGCCCGTACTCGGAGGCGTTGGCGCGCGCCGCCACCTCCTCCAGCGACTCGTAGGGCAGGGCGACGAGCACGGGGCCGAAGATCTCCTCCCGCGCGATGCGGACGTCGTCGCTGTCACTGGTGAACAGGGTGGGAGCGATGAAGTAGCCGTCCTCGCCGACCTTCTCACCACCGACGATCAGCTCGGCGCCGTCTTGCCGGCCGGCCGCGATGTAGCCGAGCACGCGTTCCTGCTGCTCGGCGGAGATGACCGGGCCCATCTGCGTGCCCTTGGTCAGGCCCGGACCCAGACGCGTGCCGGCGGCGCGCTCGGCCAGCCGGGTCACGACCTCGTCGAACTGGTCGCGGTGCACGAACAGCCGGCTGCCCGCGTTGCAGGCCTGCCCGGTGTTGTAGTAGATGGCCTGAAACGAGCCGCCGACGGCCGCGCCGAGGTCGGCGTCGGGCAGGATGATGTTGGCTGACTTGCCGCCGAGCTCGAGCGTGACCCGTTTGAGGTCGCGGCCCGCCTTGGCTCCGATCTCCCGGCCGACCTCGGTCGAGCCGGTGAAGGCGATCTTGTCCACCCCGGGGTCGTCGACGAGCGCCGCCCCTGTCGCCCCGTCCCCGGTGACGACGTTGAGCACGCCGGGCGGGATGCCCGCCTCGAGCGCGAGCTCACCCAGCCGCAGCGCGCTGAGCGGGGTCTGCTCGGCCGGTTTGAGGACCACGGTGCAGCCCGCAGCCAGGGCCGGTCCGAGCTTCCAGGCCGCCATCAGCAGCGGGAAGTTCCAGGGGATGATCTGGGCGCAGACGCCGACCGGCTCACGGCGCGTGTAGCAGTGCAGCCCGTCCTGGGCGACGGGAATGACCTCGCCGAAGATGCGCTCGGGCCAGCCCGCGAAGTGGCGCAGGTGCGCGACCGTCGAGGCGACGTCGACGATCCTGGCCAGCTTCAGCGGCTTGCCGGCGTCCAGCGCCTCGAGCTCGGCCAGTTCATCCGCGTTGGCCTCGGCGAGATCGGCGAAGCGGTTCAAGGCCCGGGCCCGGCCGGCCGCGTTGAGCCTGGCCCACGGGCCCTCGGTGAGCGCCTCGCGGGCCGCGGCCACGGCCCGCGCGATGTCCGGCGCCCCGGCCCGGGCGACCGACGTGATCGTACGGCCGGTCGCCGGGTCGATGGTGTCAAAGCGCGCGCCGGACGCGGCGGGGACGCGCTCGGATCCGATGAGCAGGTCCTGCTCGCGCTCGGCGAACGCACGGGCCGCAGCGGACAGCTCCTCGGGCAGGGCGGTGACGGACATGGGCGCCTCCTGGGGGCGGAATCGGTTAGGGGGTGAGGACGATCTTCAGAGCCTCGCGGCGGTCGTAGATGCCGTAGGCCTCCGCGGCGTCGTCGAGCTTCATGTGATGGGTGACCAGCGGCGTCGGGTCAAGGGTGCCGGCGGCGAGCATCCCCAGCACCCGGTCGACATGACCGATGACGTTCGCGTGGCCGGTGCGCAGGGTCAGCGCCTTGATCCAGACCAGCCCCATGTGGACCTGGCATGGCTCGGCGTAGACGCCGATCGCGAACACCGCTCCGGCCTTGCGGGCCAGGCGGACGGCGAGGTCCAGGGCGTCGGGGTGACCGACGGCGTCGATCGCGACGTCGACGCCCCGTTTGCCGGTGAGCTCGCGTACGACGTCGCGCGGGCTCTCCTCGGTGAGGTGAACCGCGACCGCGCCGAAGCCGCGAGCGACCTCCAGGCGCTCGGGGACGGTGTCCACGGCCACCACCGGTCCGGCCCCCGAGGCCAGCGCGACCTGGACCGCGCACAGGCCGACCGGCCCGAGCCCCAGCACGGCCACGCTGTCCCCGGCGCCGACCCCCGATTCCGCGACCGCGTGATAGCCGGTGCCCATCACGTCGCCGGCAAACAGCGCGACGTCGTCGGACACCCCGTCGGGCACCGCGCGCAGAGTGAGGTCGGCCATCGGCACCATCGCCTGTTCGGCCTGTGTGCCCGGCAGCGAGCCGAGCAGCTCACCGTGCCCGAAGACCCGCGCCCGATCGCACTTGTGGTAGGCGCCACGCATGCAGAAGAAGCAGGTCCCGCAGGCGCTGTGGTAACAGCCGAGCACGCGATCGCCCGGCTTGACGCGGGTCACGTCGTCGCCGACGGCGGTCACCCGGCCCACGAACTCGTGCCCGATGGTGAAGCCGGGCTCCATCTTCACCCGGCCGTGGTAGATGTGCAGGTCCGAGCCGCAGATGCCGCTCGCCTCGATCGCCACCACCGCGTCGTGACGGCTCTCCGGTTCGGGCTCGGGCCGGTCCTCGATCCGCACCTCGTGCGGGGCCTGGAAGGTGACCGCTCTCATCGTCGTGCTCCTATTCGGGGTCGTAGTCAAAGAACCCGGCGCCGGCCTGGCGCCCGAGCCGGCCCGACCAGGCCAGGCGCCGCAGCTCCGGGGCAGCGCGGTAGCGCTCCTCTCCGCGCTCGAGATAGAGCGCGTCGAGCACGCCGAGGACGTGGTCAAGGCCGATCTCGTCGGCCCAGGCCAGGATCCCCCGGGGGTAGTTGAGGCCGTGCTTCATTCCCGCGTCGATGTCCTGCGCTGAGCCGTAGCCCTCGCCGAGCGCGAACGCGGCCTCGTTGACGACCTGGCAGATCATCCGCCCGAGGACCAGGCCGGGGGCGTCAGCCACCCACTGGGTGTGCTTGCCCAGCGTGGTGAAGAACCGCTCGGCCCGCTGCGCCGCCGACTCTGAGCTGTCCGGGCCCCGGCTGAGCTCGACCAGCCGCGAGCCGGCCAGCGGCGGCAGGGCGTGGAAGCCCACCGCCGAGCCGCCGGGATCCAGGGCGGCGAGCGATCCCGCAGACAGGCAGATGGCCTGGGGCGCCCCCTGCAGCGGCGCATCGGGCTCCGCATCGCCGGTCAGGTCGAGGATCAGAAAGGGACTGGACAGCCCCTCGGCCTCGACGGGGTCCGCGACGGCCCAGCCCGCCTGGCCGGCCGCCTCGCGCAGTTCGTGGGCGAGCACGGTGTCCCCGGCGATGACCACGATGCCGTCCCCGCCGCCGGGGGGCGGCGGCTCGGGATCCTCGGGCCGGTGGGGTTCGTCCTCGGGGTACTCGTAGTAGCCGCGGCCGGTCTTGCGGCCCAGGCGCCCGGCGGCGACGGTCCGCACCGCGATCGGGGAGGGCTGCCAGCGCGGCTCGCCGAAGCTCTGCGCAAAGAACGAGCGCGAGACGTCGAGACCGACGTCGACCCCGACGAGATCCATGACCTCGAACGGGCCCATGCGAAAGCCGCCCCCCATCCGCACGGCGCGGTCGATCTCCGGCACCGTGGCGACCTGCTCGGCCAGCAGGCGCAGGGCCTCCAGGCCGAAGGGGCGGTTGCAGCGATTGACGATGAACCCCGGCCCGTCGACCGCGTCGATCACGTGCTTGCCCATCGCCTCGCCCGTCGCCCGCGCCCGCTGCACCGCCCAGTCGGCGGATTCGACGCCGCGGACGACCTCGAGCAGCCGCATCACCGGCGGCGGATTGAAGAAGTGCATCCCGACCACGCGGGAGGCGTCGCCCGCGGCGCTGGCCATCGCGGTGACCAGCAGCGACGAGGTGTTGGTGGCCAGCACGCAGTCCGCTGCGACGATCTCGGCCAGCGCGCCCAGCAGCTGGCGCTTGACCTCCAGGCGCTCCGGTGCGGCCTCGATGACCAGGTCACAGTCGGCCAGGGCCCCGAGCGTCTCGGCCCGCTCCAGGCGCTGCGCCGAGGCGGTGGCCGTCGCCTCGTCCCAGCGCCCGCGCTCGGCGCCGCGCGCGAGCTGACGCTCGATGCGCTCAAGCCCCCGGGTCAGGGCGCCGGCGTCCGGGTCGTGCACCAGCGTCCGCGCGCCGGACAGGCACGCGAGCTGCGCGATGCCCGCGCCCATCGTCCCCGCGCCGACGACGCCGATGACCTGGGCGGCGCGCACGGGCGGCGGCGGATCGGCGGGCACTACGAGGGGACGAGCGCGTTGATGCCGGTCAGCGCGCGGCCGATGATCATCTTCTGGATCTGCGAGGTGCCCTCGTACAGGGTGGTGACGCGCACGTCGCGGAAGTAGCGCTCGATCGGATGGTCATCGACGTAGCCCGAGCCGCCGTGGACCTGGATCGCCGTGTCGGCGCAGCGATTGGCCGCCTCCGTCGCGTACAGCTTGGCCATCGAGGTCTCGGTCGTGCTGGGCTGACCGCTGTCCTTCAGCGAGCCGGCCCGGAAGACGAGCATCCGGGCGGCCTCGGTCTGCAGCGCCATGTCGGCCAGCATCTCCTGAACGAGCTGGAAGGCGGCGATCGGGCGCCCGAACTGCTCGCGCTCCTTGGCGTAGGTGACCGAGTGGTCCAGGCATCCCTGGCAGATCCCGACGCAGCCCGAGGCGACGCTGAAGCGCCCGGAGTCCAGCGCGCTCATCGCGACCTTGAAGCCGTCACCGACCTCCCCGAGCATCGCGTCCGCCGGCACCTCGCAGTCGATCAGGGAGATGGCCGCGGTGTCGGAGCCGCGCAGCCCGAGCTTGTGGTGGATCTCGGTCGGCTGGAACCCCTCGTTGCCCTCGGTGTCGACCAGGAAGCAGGCCAGTCCCCGGTGTCCTTGGCTGGGATCGGTCTGGGCGAAGATGAGCGCGAACGCGGCGTGGTTACCGAGCGAGATCCACATCTTGGAGCCGTTGATGACCCAGCCGTTGTCGGTGCGCTTGGCCCGCGTCTTCTGGTTGGCCGCGTCCGAGCCAGTGTCGGGCTCGGTCAGCCCGAAGCAGCCCAGCCACTCGCCGGAGCACAGCCTGGGCAGGTAGCGCTGCTTCTGCTCCTCGGTGCCCCAGCGCAGGATCGCCGAGCCGACGAGCGAGGTCTGCACCGACACGACGGTTCGCATCGACGAGTCGGCGCGGCCGATCTCCTCGACGACCAGCCCGTAGCTGATGTAGTCAAGGCCCGCCCCGCCGTACTGCGAGGGGACGATCGCCCCGAGGTACCCCTGAGCGGCGAGCTTGGCCACCAGATCGAGGTCGAAGTGGGCGTTGCGGTCGTTGTCGCGCGCCCGCGGGACGATCTCGTGATCGGCGAAGTCCCGCGCCGTTGCCTTGATCAGGCGCTGCTCGTCGGTCAGGGTGAAGTCCATGCCGCCACGGTACATGAGCGGACCACTGCGGAGGGCGCGGAGCCGCTCCCCGCGGGGGCCCCCGCCGCCGATGGCGACGAGGGCCGTGCAGATCGCCTCCGGTCCGGTCCCCGCGCCGCGCCGGACCGCGCCGGACCGCGCCGGACCGCGCCGGAGGGTCGGTCTAGCCCGCCGAGGGCAGGCTGGTCACCGGCGGCTGGGTCACCTGCACGGTGACCGGAGCCGATGCGGCGCCGAGGTTGGCGGGACCGCCGAAGATGCGGGCCCGGAACTGCTTGGTGCCGGCCGTGCCGAAGGTCCAGCCGAACGAGAACACCGAGCCGGGGCGCACGGTGCGCACCTCCACGGTGTGCCAGTCCCCATCGGCGCCGAGACGCTGCAGATAGATGACGTGTCCGGACTTGTCCGGGGCGACGTTGCCGGTGAACGTGATCCGGCCGCCGACGGTCGAGGATGAACCTGAACTCGGGTTCATGTTCACCACGTCCTGGACGCCCTGAAACAGGATCGCGCTGCCATCCCGCCGGGGGCCGTAGGTGGTCCGGACCTGGTAGAGCTGGTTGACCGTCGAGGTCAGGTCGGCGAACGCGTAGTTGCCGGCGCTGTCCGTCGTGGCGGTCGTCACCAGACGGGCGCCCCTTGTGCCCGGCTCATGGGCGAACAGGCTCACGCTCGTTCCCGGCTCCGGCGTTGTCGTCCCGGGCTGGTACAGCGTGCCCGAGATCGTGTACGGCGACGCGTTGGGCACGATCGGGTCGGTCGTGTTGATCGTGAAGTCGCCGTGCTCGGTCTGCTGAGTGAGCACCGACACCGGATCGGAGGCCGAGGCGACGTTGCGCGCGTCGCGCGGGAGCAGGACGCGCAGGTTGCGCTCCCCCGGCGTGCGGAACGCGGCCGTGATCGAGAAGTTGGAGTCAGGCCCGATGCGGCCGGCCTTCAGCGTGTGCCAGTCGTCACCGACCGTGTTGTACTGCAGCAGCACGCGGTTGCCGGCGTGGCTGGGGGTCACGTGACCGCTGAACACGACGGGGTGACGGGTCTCACTGCTGGTCGCGCTTGCGGCCAGGCTGACCAGGGCCGAGACGCGCTCGTAGACGGTCCGGCTGTGGGTGAACGCGGGGCCGCGTACGAACCAGCTGCGGTTCGTCTCCACGATCCCCTCGGCCCGGGTGAACTCGTACAGGCCCTGTGAGTCGGTCTTGGTCACGCCGATCAGCGAGTAGCCACGGTTCGGCGCGATCCGGTGGTAGAGCCGGATCACCTGGTTGCCGTGATCGGCTCCGCTCAGCCGGCCGTAGATGAGCACGGATTCACCGGCGATGATCTGGTGGGGTACGGCGCGGATGCTGAGTCCGCGATTGTGGTGTGGGGCCGCGCTGGCGGCGGACGCACCGAGCGCAGCGACGAGCGCACTCAGCGCGCACGCCAGCATGGCGATGCGAAGACGCATTGAGCCTCCTTGACCTGCCTTGATGGACCATCGCCGGGTTCCGGCCCGCCGTCGGCGATGTGACGATGTACGCCCGCATAAACACCGCGTCAGAAGACAAAGTTGCGCTGGCCTTAAGCTCTAGGGCCGTGGACGCCTTTGCCATCGTGATCTTCGGAGGCATCGTCGCGCTCGTGCTGTGGGTGTGGATCCTCGGCCGCTACTTCCCCGGTTCCGGGATGGAGCAGCTGGGCATGAAATCGGCGCGCGAGATCGTCGAGACCCGCGAGGAGCTCGAGGCCGAGGATCTGCAGCAGATGCTCGCCGCGCACAACGAGCGGCGCCGGCGCCGCGGCAAGGCCGAGGTCTCGGTCGACGACATCGAGCTGCAGGTCGCCTCCGACCTGCGCGAGGTCCGCGCCCGCCGCGAGGCCTACCTGGCCGACCGGGAGCTCGACGAGCTGCTCGAGGCCACCAACGCGCGACGCCGCGCGCGGGGCGAGACCGAACGCACGCGGGACGACGTCCGGCGTGAGTTCGGCGCGCCGGATGCGCCGGCCTCCTCGGGCCCGGCGGATCGCCCCGGGTCCGCCGACCCATCCTGATCGTGGCGCGATGCCTGATCATCGGCTGCGGCTGCCGCGGGCAGGCCCTGACCGTGCGCCTGCGGGCCGCCGGTCACTCGGTGCGCGGCACGACCCGAGACCCTGCGCACGCGCCGGCCATCCAGGCTGCCGGCGCCGAGGTCCACGTGGGTGACCCCGATCGCATCGCCACCATCGCCCCCGCCTTCGATCACACCGGCGTGGTCGTCATCCTGCTCGGCTCGGCGACCGGGGAGCCCGAGCGGCTGACCGAGCTGTTTGACACCCGGATGGACATGCTGCTGGAGCGGATGCTCGACACGACCGCGAGGGCCGTCGTCTTCGAAGCGGCGGGCCCGGCGGGCCCCCAGCTGCTGGCCACCGGGGCCGCGCGGGTGCGCCACTGGTGCGAACGCTCGCTGATCCCCTACCGGCTGATCGAGACCCACCCGGCCGATCACCCGGCGTGGCTCGAGGCGGCCGAGACGGCTGTGCTCGCCGCGCTCGGGGCCTGACGCCGCGGCCCGCGGCCCCGCCGCGCCGTCCCTCGCGGCTGACCCCTCGGCCCGAGCCCCGCGGCACCGCCCCTCGGGTGGGGGTGAGTCGACCAACCCCTGACGATCAGCGGCACGATGACTCACCCCCCTCCGGTGACCGCGTCCCGAGCGTGACCCCCGGGACGTGAGTAGGCAAAGCGCTGATGGTCAGCGTCGGGCTGACTCACCCCGCCATCTCGACGTCAGAGGGTGTCGATCCGGTCGAACAGGTCGGCAAGGATGCGCGCGGTCGCGCCCCAGATGAGCTGGTCCGCGACGACGTAGGTGTCGGTGCGGATCGGGACCCCCCGGCGGAGCAGCCGACGGCGGCCGTACCCGGCTCGGATCGCCGACAGCGGCATCTCGAGCACCTCCTGCACCTCGCGCGGGCTGGCCGTCCACGCCTGCGCGGCGGGGATCACGCCCACGTAGGGGTAGATGGCGTAGCCGGTGGCGATCGTCGGGGTGGGCTGCAGCGCGCCGAGGATCTGCACCGCGGCGGGGTCAAGCCCGATCTCCTCCTGCGCCTCGCGCAACGCGGTCGCGCGCAGGTCCGCGTCACCGGGGTCACGGCGCCCCCCGGGGAACGCGATCTCACCGGCATGGCGGCGCAGATCGGCCCGTCGCTCGGTGAGCACGGCGTGCACGTCACCGTCCGGGCCGCCGTAGAGCGCGACCAGGACCGCCGCCTCGGTCGCGCCGCGCACCCGCAGCCGGGACGCCTCGGCGGCGTCGAGCAGCGCGCCGGGCAGCGCGGACAGCAGCGCGGCCGGGACGGCGGTCACCTCCCGGGCCTCAGCGCAGCGGGTTCAAGACGTACCCCGTACCGACCTTGGGCACGAAGTAGGTCGACTTGGGCGGCATGCTCTCACCGGCCGCGGCCACTTCCTGAACCCGCTCGACGGGGGTGGGGGCCATGAAGAACGCCGCGTCGAACGCGCCCGAGTCGACCAGCTCAAGCGCCTGATCGAAGTCGCGCGCGTAGCCGAGCCCGGTGAGCTCGTCGATGTCGTGATCGCTCATGCCCAGCGCACCCTTGAGCACCAGCGCCTCGAGCACGGCCGTGTCCAGCCGCCGGTAGGGCGCGGCGTGGTCACCGAGCGCGGCGTCGGCGATCGCCTGGTCCTTGAGGGTCAGCATCACCGGGGTCCGGGCCGCGCGGTCCAGGTAGCCGATCCGCACCCGGTCATCGGAGTGCGGGGCCAGTCCGGCCCGGTCCCTTAGCTCCGTGATCGTGAAGGCGTCGCGCAGCACGCCGGCCAGGCGCTCGTGCTGCTCAGCGCTCAGACCTCGGACGAGCCGGTGAGTCGGGAACACGGTCAGGCCCGGATCCTCGAGCGCAACCAGGCACATCAGCACGTAGCGGTGCGGGCCCTCGCCGCCGATCTCCTGGGCGTAGACGCGGGCGGTCTCGTACCGGTGATGGCCGTCGGCGATGAGCAGCTCGGTGTCGGCGAGCGCAGCGCGCGCGGCGCCGATCGCCTCGGCGTCGGTCACGCGACCCAGGCGGTTGACCGTCCCGTCGGGATCGGTCACCTGCGCCCACGGCTCGGCCCCGGCGAGGGCGGCGACGGCGACGCGGTCCGGATCGGAGTACAGCGAGAAGATGGGGGACAGGTTGGTGGCGGTGGCCCGGGTCAGGCGCAGGCGGTCCTCCTTGGGACCCGGGTGCGTGCGCTCGTGGGGCCGGATCCGTCCCGCCCCGTAGTCCTCCACGCGCACGCGCGCGAAGAACCCGGAACGGATCCGCTGGCGGCCGTCGGGTCCCGTGTAGTCCTGCTCGAGAGTCCACAGCGCGGGGGTCTGATCGCGCACGAGCACTCCCTCGTGCTTCCAGTCGGCCAGCAGCGCCGCGGCCCGGTCGTAGCGGTCCTCGCCGCCCACGGGCAGGTCGACCCCCACGATGTTGAATCCTGAGCGGGCCAGCAGCTGCGCTCGCTGCTCGGGATCGATCACGTCGTAGGGCGGCGCGACGACGTCCTGCAGACCGCCGGTGCGATCGAGGTCATAGCGCAGCGCGGTGAGAGGGAGGATGTCGGCCATCGGGGCGGGAGGCTAGCCGGTGAGCGCCGCGGTCTGAGGTGTCGCCCAGGCCGATGGGCTCTCACCGGGCGACGGGTACACTGCGCGGACCTTCGGGGCGTGGCGTAGCCTGGTAACGCGCAGCCTTTGGGTGGCTGAGATCCCCGGTTCAAATCCGGGCGCCCCGACTTGCCGGCCCCGTTTCAGGTCGTTGTCTCGCGCTCGGCGCGCGGCGGAGCCGACAGACTGTCCTCGACCGCGTCGGCAAGACCCTTGAGCTCGGCCAGCGAGTCGCGCAGGCCGTCCATCACCGTCCACAGGTCCTGGATCTGATCGCGGTCGGCCACGAGCCCGAAGTCCAGGCTGCCGCAGTAGCTCATCACCGTGATGTTCAGGCCCATCCCGTCGGTAATGACCGAGATCGGATAGTGAGCCTCGACCTTCGCCCCCCCGAGGTAGAGGGGGAACTGCGGGCCGGGCACGTTGGAGACCACGAGGTTCCAGGTCGGCCGCCCGGGCCGGCTGGTCGACAGGCGGAACGTGAGCTGAGCCGCCCGCGAGAACAGCGCCGGCGGAATGAAGTGGTTGGCGTCGGCGAGCAGTCCGGCGGGCAGCGCCTGGTGGCGCTCCTTCATGTCGCGGCACGCCTCGTGGGTGCGCTCCAGGCGGGTGAGCGGATCGGGCTCATCGACGAAGAACGGGACCGTCATGAGCAGGATCCGGTTGCCGTAGGTGCCCTGTTGATCCTCGGTGCGCACCGAGACGGGGACCTGGGCGATGAGGGGCCCGTCGGGCAGGTCGTCGTGGGCGATCAGCCACTCGCGCACGGCCCCGGCGGCGATGGCCACGACGACGTCGTTGACCGTGAATCCCCAGGCGTTCTTGACCGCCTTGACGTCCTCGAGCGGCAGCCGGCCGAAGGCAAAGCGCCGGTGCGCGGACAGCCGGCCGTTGAAGATCGTCTTGGGGGCCTCGATCTCCGGGGGCTCGGGCAGCGCCGGCTTGCGCAGCACGGTCCGCGCGCCGGCCCGGGCCGCGCGGCCGAGCAGGCCGGCTCCCGGCAGCGTGCCGAACGGCGTCTCCTCGATGTGGGTCACCGCCGTGGGCACCGCGCGCGCGACACGCAGCGGATACCGGGCCGCCCCGATCAGGCCGCGTGCGAGCATCTCGCGATCCCCGGGAGCGGGGGCGGGATCGGCGGGCGGGGACGGGGCGCGTCCCTCGGGACCGAGGTCGAGCAGCAGGCCGAGGATCTCGGCCCCAGACATGCCGTCGATCAGCGCGTGGTGGATCTTGCTCATCACCGCGACCTGGCCCGAGCGGTGCCCCTCGATCACGTAGAACTCCCACAGCGGCCGGCTGCGGTCCAGCGGGCGCTCATGCAACCGGGCGACCTGCGCGGCGAGCTGGGAGTCCGAGCCCGGCGCCGGCAGCGCCAGCTCGCGCACGTGGTATTCGAGATCGAACTCCCCGTCGTCAACCCAATACGGATAGTCGAGCCCGAGCGGCACCTCGGCCAACCGCCAGCGCAGAGGGGGGAGGTCCCCGATCCGCTCGCCGATCACCCGGCGCAGGTCACGCACGCGCAGCTGGCCCGACGGCGCGGTGGAGGCGTCGAGCATCACCAGCGCACCCACGTGACCGGCCTGCCGGCCGTTCTCCAGCGCCAGGAACTGCATGTCGAGGCTCGTCAGCTGCCGCATCTCTCCCAGGACGATTCAATCACCGCGGGACCCAGCGCGGGGAAATCCGTACCGTCGATCGCCCGCGCACCGGCATTCACTGCCGTCGTCGTGACCCGGCGCAGACCCGGCCCGGCGACGACGGGTCCGTCTACTCTCCGGGTCCGAGCCCCCGTAGCTCAGCTGGATAGAGCGACGGCCTTCTAAGCCGTGGGTCGCAGGTTCGAGTCCTGCCGGGGGTATGGGTGGGCGCAAAGCCCGGCCGGGCTGCGCCGAGCTGGTGGCCGGAGTGAAGCGCCGCCTCCGTTGAGCTGCTTGGCCGTGCTCGAAGCAGTTCTGGGCCGTGAGCAGCAGCTGCAGCTTTCGCCCTGCCCGGCATCTCGCGCCTCGGTGAGCGCGATCGCGCCGATCAAGAGTGCGACGGTGGGGTCGGCCACCACCATGCCTCTGACTGCGGTCGGACGCCGGAACGCCCGGGTCCCGGCCGACGTGCGTGGGACACTGGCGCCGATGGCCAGCCTCCCGGACCGCGAGCGACCGACTCTGGCCGCACATGACGCGCAGCGCGCGCGGCATCTCTGGATGCTGGAGTTCGGGTCGCGCAACGAATTCAACGATCCGAGCCTCGCATACCGCAGGCTGTTCGCCGAGCTTCTCGGAACGTTCATGCTGGTCCTGGTCGCCGCCGGCGGCGGGATGCTGCACGCAAAGGGTCAGATCAGCCTGTCGGCGGCCGTCGTCGCCCCGGGGCTGATGGTGATGGCGATCATCCTGTTCATGGGCGCGGTCTCCGGGGCGCATCTCAACCCCGTCGTCTCGCTCGCCTTCGCGCTGCGCGGAGACTTCCCCTGGAAGCGCGTGCCGGGGTACATCGCCGTCCAGCTGGTCGGCGCGGCGCTCGCGTGCCTCTTCCTGCTCGCCGTATTCGGGGACATCCAGCACCTCGGCGCGACTCTCCCCGGTCACGGCTACGTGGCCTGGCAGGCCTTCCTGATGGAGGTGGTGCTGACCGCGACACTGGTCAGCGTGATCCTCGGGACGGCGTCCTCGGCCCAGAACGTCGGCACGATCGGGGCGCTGGGCGTCGGCGGTTACATCGCCCTCGCCGGTCTGTGGGCCGCGCCGGTCAGCGGCACGTCGATGAACCCGGCCCGTTCCTTCGGCCCCGCGCTCGTCGCGGGCGACTGGACGGGATTCTGGGCCTATGTCGCCGGGCCGCTGCTGGGCACGGTGCTCGCCGTCGGGGCGGCCGCGATCCTGCGTGGGCGCGGGGGTGATCCAGCGGCACGAGCGGCCGCATCCGGTGCGCTGGAGCCCGAGCCGGAGCGCGAGCGCCGCACGTGACCGGGCCGCCGCCAGTCGCAACTAGCGGCTCAGCTCGACAGCCAGCTGCGCCGTCCGCCGCGCGATGTCGTCGCGGATCTCACGGACCCGCTCGATCGGCTGGCCGGCGGGGTCGGGGAGATCCCAGTCGAGGTACCGCACGCCCGGGATGAACGGGCACTCGTCCCCGCAGCCCATCGTGACGACCAGGTCGGCCTGGCCTGCGAGCGCCGGGGTCAGCCGCTGGGGCGTGCGCCCGCTGAGGTCGATGTCCAGCTCTCCCATCACGGCGATGACCTCGGGGTGCACCGCCGCGGCCGGGGTGGTGCCCGCCGACAGCGCCCGGTGCGCATCGCCGGCGGCACGCTGGAACAGCGCCTGGCTCATCTGCGAGCGGCCCGCGTTCTGGCGGCAGACGAACAGGACGGTGGCCACGGTCAGCTCCGCCGCTCGGCCATGCCGAGCGCGCGCGCCTCGGGCCCCGCGCCGGCCGGCACGACCGGGAACGACCGTCGCAGCCAGAGCGAGACATAGACCAGCGCGACCAGCACAGGGACCTCGATGAGCGGCCCGACGACGCCGGCCAGGGCCTCTCCCGAGCTGGCCCCGAAGACCCCGATGGCCACCGCGATGGCAAGCTCGAAGTTGTTGCCTGCCGCGGTGAAGGCGAGCGTCGCCGTCCGCTCATACCCGAGGCCGAGCGCCCGGCCCCAGGCAAAGCTCACGCCGAACATCAGCGCGAAGTAGGCCAGCAGCGGCAGCGCGATCCGGACCACGGCGATCGGCCTGTGCGTGATCTGGTGGCCCTGAAGCGCGAACAGCAGCACGATCGTGAATAACAGCCCGTACAGGGCGAGCGGCCCGATCCGCGGCAGGAACCGCTGCTCATACCAGTCCCGCCCGCGCGCGCGGAGCCCGGCCCGCCGGGTCAGGTAACCGGCGGCGAGGGGGATACCGAGGAAGATGAGCACGGTGCGCGCGACGGGCCAGAGGCCCACGTGGAATCCATGCGAGGACAACCCGAGCCACCCCGGCAGCAAGGTGATGTAGAAGTAGCCGAGCAGGCTGTAGGCGACGATCTGGAAGACCGAGTTGATCGCCACCAGCACCGCCGTCGCCTCGCGGTCGGCGCAGGCGAGCTCTGACCAGATCAGGACCATGGCGATGCAGCGGGCCAGGCCGACGATGATCAGGCCCGTGCGGTACGCGGGCTGGTCGGGCAGCAGCAGCCAGGCGAGCGTGAACATCAGCGCCGGGCCGATCAGCCAGTTGAGGACCAGCGAGGAGACGAACAGCCGTCGCTCGGCGCGCAGTCGTCCCATGTCCTCATAGCGGACGCGCGCGAGCACCGGATACATCATCAGCAGCAGGCCCGCGGCAATTGGCAGCGAGGTGCCGGTCCCCGGGATCTGCACGGCGCCCAGCCCGTGGCCCAGCCGCGGGATGAGCGCTCCGAGTCCCAGCCCGAGCCCCATCGCGGCGAGGATCCAGGCGGGCAGGAACCGGTCCAGCGTGGACAGCTTCCCGATGACCTCAGGCGCGTGGATCGACGATGAATGGGTGGTCACGCCCGGATTATTGCATTGACATCCGTCACTTGAATCGATATCCATATATCGATGAGCGTCGATCTGGAGTTGAGCCCCAAGACCAAGCGCCCGGCCGGTGAGCCCTGCTGCCAGCCCGTCGTGTATCCCGATGTCGATCGCGCCCAGGCGATTCGGATGGCTGGCGTGGCCAAGGCCCTGGGCGATCCGGTCCGTCTGCAGCTCATCGACGTGCTGCGCAAGCACGCGGGCAAGGTCTGCGTGTGTGAACTGGTGCCGTTGTTCGACCTCTCCCAGCCCACGGTCTCGCACCATCTCAAGGTGCTGCGCACCGCCGGCCTGGTCGGGTCCGAGCGCCAGGGACTGTGGGCGTACTACTACGTGATCCCCGAGGCCCTGGCCGAGCTGGCCGGCTGGCTCGTCGCGCCTCGGTGAGCACATGACCGACGAGATGCTCGACCTCGCGCGGCGCAACCAGGCTGCGGCCGGGGTGAGCAACGTCCAACGGCTGCGCGGGCACATCGAGTCCATCCCGCTCCCGGCCGAGAGCGTCGATGTGATCATCTCCAGCTGCGTCATCACCATCGCGTTCACGCCGCGGCCGCCTTGGCGATCGTGCGGGCCATCAAGCCCGGCGCCGGACCGTCGCAAGGCCGCACGGCGATTGAGTCGCCGGCCGCCCGCGGCTGAACGGGGTCTGCGGCGGTCTCGTCACCGCGCCCGTCGCCTGCGCTGGTAGATTCATCCATCTCGCGGTGGGCGTAGCTCAGCTGGTAGAGCTCCTGGTTGTGGTCCAGGCGGTCGGGGGTTCGAGTCCCCTCGCTCACCCTCCGTCGATTCGCCGGGCGGCCGGCACCTTCGGCCTGCGGGCCAGCTCGGTCCTGGCTGGGCCGATCAGCGCGTGGGAATGCCGTCGGCGGCCTCGCCGGCCACCGGGATGCGGGCCGGCGCGGCCGCCTGTCGTACGCGCAGATCGCCCGCGCACGTCCGCACGGGAACGTGCCAGGCGTGTGCGACCCGCGCCCACGGGGTAACCAAAAGCCAGCGCATTCGTTCGGGCCACCGAGGCGTCCGGGAGGAGGGAGCAACGTTCGTCCGCCGATTTCGCGCTGTGAGTACCCAACGTCCAAACCGGCTTTGCCGGTGTGAGTACCGCACGTCCTCTAGGAGGTCTGATCCACATGGTCAACGACACTGTCACGACCGAGAAGGGCGCCAGCCTGTCGCGAGGCCCGGCGCTGGTGCTCGGCACCGTCCTGCTCGCGGTCGGCTTGTACGCGCTCTACCGCCAGCACACGTTCCCGCCGTTCTCCAACTTCCCCAACGGCAACGCACCGGTCGGCGGCAAGGTGCTGTTCGGCATCTTCGGCGCCAATGGCTGGACCGGCATGCTGACCGCGGTCGGGGGTGGACTGCTGCTGTTCGGGGCGGCCCAGCATCTGCTGGCCAAGACGATGAGCCTGATCGTCGGGGTGGCTCTCGGCGCCGCCGCCGTCATCGCCCTGATCAGCAACAACGTCCTCGGCATGGCCGCGGCCGATCATCTGACCGAGATCGGGTGGGGCGCGAGCGCCGTCATCCTGCTCTTCAACACGCTGATCCCGCGCCGCCGGCGCACGGTGGCCGCTGGTACCGCCGTGGGGACCCGGACCACCGGGGCCAGCGACCGATCCCGCGTTCGGCACCGTGAGGAGGGCGCCGCTGTGGCCGGCGCGGGTGCGGGTGCGCTCGCCGAGCACCACCGCGATGAGCGCGTCCGCGAGCGCGAGCAGGGAGATCGAGCCGGCCTCGCCCGTGACGAGCAGGCCACCGCCGTGCACTCCGACGGCTCACGCGAGCCCACCGTGGCCCACGATCCCGCCGGGGAGCGGACGGTCGCCCACGATCCCGCCGGGGAGCGGACCGTCGCTCATGATCCCGCTGAGGGGCGGACCGTCGCGCACGATCCCGCTGAGGAGGGGACGGTCGCCCACGACCCCGCCGAGAGCGAGCGGGAGCGGATCAGGAGCGGCAGCGAGGACTGACCGGGACGGCCGGGGCGCCGGAGGGCGGCAGATCGCGCTTGCAGTAGGTGATCTGCCGTCCGGCCGTCTGCACCACCCCGGCGAACAGGTACCGCATGCCGGCTGAGACCGCCGTGCAGTCAAACCCGCGCCGGGTTCCGCCGCCCCGGCCGGTGGGGTGACAGCGGACCGCGCCGAGCGGACCGGAGATCGAGCCGAAGCGAATCTGCTGCGCCATGCGGCCGCGGACCGCGGCCTCGATGGCCGCGCGGGGCGCGACGGCGCCGCGCAGGCGAACCGTGCGGGGAGCCTGGTCTTGGGCGATCAGCGTGTCGGACTCGGAGTTGGCGCGCTGCACGCCCGGGCCGCCGACGAGCGGGCTGGAATCCGTGTTGTGACCGCTGACGAAGATCACCATCGCGGCCAGCAGGGCGATGGCCACGGCGAAGGCCAGGGTGAAACGGGCCGCCAGCGACAGGGGCAGGTACGCCCCCGGGGCCCTCGCGCGGCGCGGCCGCGCCGGCGCAGGGCCGCCGTCGGGAGGGGTGACGATCGGGCTGGGCACGTATGGCACAGGCTAGGGAACCGTCCGCGATACTTCCCAACTCTTGCCGCTGTGTCGCGTGACCGATATGTGTGAGTGGTGACCAGCCCAGCCCCAGCGATCACGCCGGAGCCGCGCGCGGCCCGGGGTCTCCCGGCCGCCCTGGGCGGGGACGAGCGGTTGGCGCGGCTGGTCGGTCAGGGTCACGAGCGCGCCTTCGCGGTGCTCTACGACCGCTATCACCAGCCGATCTACCGCTACGTGCGCGCGATGGTGCGCCACGAGTGCGATGCTCAGGACGTCCTGCAGTCGGTGTTCGCCAAGGCTTTCGTGGCCCTGGCCGAGGGCCGGCGCGACGCTCCGCTGCGACCCTGGCTGTACCGGATCGCCCACAACGAGGCGATCTCGACCATCCGCCGGCGCCGGCCCGATGTGGACCTGTCCGCGGCTGGCGATCCCCCGGCCCCCTCGGTCGAGGAGGTCGCCGGCGAGCGCGCGCGGCTGGCCATGCTCGTCGCCGACCTGCAGGCGCTGACCGAGCGACAGCGGGGGGCGCTGGTCATGCGCGAGCTCTCCGGACTCTCGCACGAGGAGATCGACGCGGCGCTGGGCCTGGACCCCGGAGCGGCCAAGCAGACCATCTTCGAGGCCCGGCGATCGCTGGCCGAATTCAGCCAGGGGCGCGCGATGAGCTGTGACGACGTCTGCCGGGCGATCTCCGACGGCAACGGACGGACCCTGCGCGGTCGCAAGATCCGCGCGCACCTGCGCGATTGCGCCGGCTGTGGCGCGTTCGCCGCCGCGATTTCCGGTCGCTCACGGGATCTGCGCGTGATCGCGCCGCCCCTGCCTGCCGCCGCCGCGGCGGGGGTGCTGGCTCAGTTGCTCGGCCGTGGAGGCCACGGCGGAGCGACCGCGGGCGGAGCGACCGCCGGCGGAGCGACCGCGGCCGCAGCCGGTGGGACGTCGGTGACGGCCACGGCCGGCGGCGGAGCGGTCGGCGGCGTGGCGGCAAAGGTCGCGGCCCTCGGCGCTTCCACCAAGGCGCTGGCCGCCGTGGCCGTGGTCGCGGCCGGCGCGGGCGGTGTCATGGCCCCACTGCTGCATTCCGGTTCCTCGGCCCGGCATCATCAAGCCCCGCCGTCCAGATTGAGGGGAAGGGGAACGCCGGCGGCGCCGGGGGGCACCGCCGGACCGCAGCGCGCCGGGCGCACCGGCACCCCGCGGGCGCCGGCCGGGATCCGGGCCGTCGCCCGCGGTGGCGGGCATCGCTCC
>DASSZP010000131.1:0-109817 GCA_035713465.1 Solirubrobacteraceae bacterium
GGGCGGATCTCGTTGATCATCCGCGAGGCGATCTGCTCGAGCAGGTCATAGGGCAGGCGGGCCCAGTCGGCGGTCATCGCGTCGTCGCTGGTCACGGCGCGGATCGCGATCACGTTGCCGTAGGTGCGCTCGTCGCCCTGCACGCCCACCGTGCGGATGTCGGGCAGCACGCAGAAGGACTGCCACAGATCCCGGTAGAGGCCGGCCTTGCGGATCTCGTCCTGGAGGATGGCGTCGGCCTCGCGCAGGGTGTCCAGACGCTCGCGGGTGGCCTCGCCGCCGACCACGCGGATGGCCAGCCCGGGCCCCGGGAAGGGCTGGCGCCAGACCAGTCGCTCGGGAAGGCCGAGTTCGGCCCCGACGGCCCGGACCTCGTCCTTGAACAGCGCGCGCAACGGCTCGACGAGGTCGAACTGCAGATCGTCGGGTAGGCCGCCGACGTTGTGGTGGGACTTGATCGTCGCCGCTCCGGTCCCGCCCCCGGACTCGATCACGTCGGAGTAGAGGGTCCCCTGGACCAGGAAGCCGACATCGTCGAGCGCGCGGGCCTCCTCCTCGAACACGCGGATGAACTCGGCCCCGATGATCTTGCGCTTGGTCTCGGGGTCGCTGACGCCGGCCAGGCGGGCCAGGAAGCGCTCCTCGGCGTCGACGGCGACGAGCGGCACCTTGAAGTGGTCGCGGAAGGCGGCCACGACCTGCTCGCCCTCGTTCTTGCGCATCAGGCCGTGGTCGACGAACACGCAGGTCAGCCGGTCGCCGATCGCGCGGTGCACGAGCAGGGCGGCCACCGAGGAGTCCACCCCGCCCGACAGCCCGCAGATCGCCCGTCCCTCCCCCACCTGGGCACGGATCCGCTCGATCTGCTCCTCGATCACCGAGGCCGCGCTCCAGGTACCCGCGCAGCCGCAGATGTCGATCAGGAAGTTGGAGAGCACCTGGGAGCCGTACGGGGTGTGGACGACCTCGGGGTGGAACTGGATGCCGTAGATCTCGCGCTCGGCGGACTCGAAGGCGGCGACCGGCGAGGCGGTCGACGAGGCCAGCGCGGTGAAGCCGGGCGGCGGGGCGAACACCGTGTCGCGGTGCGACATCCAGCAGGACTGCTCGGCCGGGGTGTCGGCGAGCAGTCGGCCCGTCTCACTCAGCGTCAGCTGTGAGCGGCCGAACTCCCCCACCTCGGCCCCCTCCACGGTTCCGCCGAGGGCGAGCGCGAGCAGCTGCATGCCGTAACAGATGCCGAGCACGGGGATGCCGAGTTCGAGCAGCTCCTTCTCCAGCGGCGGCGCGCCGTCGGCATACACCGAGGCCGGCCCGCCGGACAGGATCACCCCGCGAGGGCGGCGGCGGGCGACCTCGGCGGCGCCCACGTGGTGGGGCAGCAGCTCGGAGAAGACACCGCATTCGCGCACCCGGCGGGCGATCAGCTGCGAATACTGACCGCCGTAGTCCAGGACGACCACCTCGTCGGTGGCGGCGGGGACCTCCGTGTGGACGTCCTGGGCCGGGACCTCGCTGCCGAGCGCGTGGTCCTCGTCCAGCGCCGCGTCGGCGGCGGCCAGCGCCTCCTCGGACGGCCGCACCGGGTCGTCGATCTCCTGCGAATCGGAGGGCAGCGATGGGCTCATCGGACGATCGCCCTCGCAACGGCGCGGGCGGACCTGATCGGGTTCAGCTGACCGGGTAGCGGAGGCGCAGCGCCGTCCCGGCGCCCGAGGACACCGGCGGATGCAGCTGAGCAACCGCCCGGCGACAAGGGATCAGTCGGCGACGCCGACGGCCGCCGCCCCGCGAGCACCCATGCCCACGCCCTGCTCCCGCTGAAGCTGCTTGCCCTCGGTCTGCAGGGAGGGCGCGACCATCAGCTCGGCCCGGTTGAACTCGGCGATGTCCCGGTAGCCACAGGTGGCCATCGAGGTGCGCAGGCCGCCCATCAGGTTGAAGGTCCCGTCGTTCTCGCGCGCAGGGCCGCGAACGATCTCCTCCATCGTGCCGTTCTGCTTGGTGAACACGCGCGTGCCCCGCGGCAAAGTGGGATGGAAGGTCGCCATGCCCCAGTTGTAGCCGCGGCCGGGCGACTCGTAGGCCCGGGCCAGGGCCGAGCCGAGCATGACCGCGTCGGCGCCGCAGGCGACCGCCTTGGCGATGTCGCCGCCGTTGCGCATGCCGCCGTCGGCGATGACCTTGACGTAGTCACCGGTCTCGAGCATGTGCTGGGACCGGGCGGCGGCCACGTCGGCGATGGCCGTGGCCTGCGGCACGCCGATGCCGAGCACGCCGCGCGTCGTGCAGATCGCGCCGGGGCCGACGCCGACGAGCACGCCGGCGGCGCCGGTGCGCATCAGGTGCAGTCCCGTGTGGTAGGAGGCACAACCGCCGACCACGATCGGGATCGGCGCGAGCTCGCGGATGAACTCCTTGAGGTTCAGCGGCGGCCGGCTCTCGTCCCGCGAGACGTGCTCGGCGGAGACGACGGTGCCCTGGATGACGAGGATGTCGAGCCCCGCCTCCAGGGCGACCTCGTAGTGCGTGCGCACCTTCTGCGGGGTCAGCGAGGCGGCGGCGACCACGCCGTGGGACTTGATCTCCTTGATGCGCTGGGCGATCAGCTCGGGCTTGACCGGCTCGCGGTAGATGTCCTGCATCTCCCGCGTGGCGATGTCGGGCGAGAAGCTGGCGATGCGCTCGAGCTGGCTCTCGGCGTCCTCATAGCGGGTGTAGATGCCCTCGAGGTTGAGCACCGCGAGCCCGCCGAGCTTGCCGATCAGGCCGGCGCTCTCCGGAGACACAACACCGTCGAGCGCGGCGCCCAGCAGGGGCAGCTCGAAGCGGTACGGGCCGAGCGTCCAGGAGATGTCGACGTCATCGGGGTCCCGGGTCCGGCGAGACGGGACGATTGCGATGTCATCGAACCCGTAGGCACGACGGGCCTTCTTTCCACGACCGATCTCTACTTCCATCTCACCAATCTAGTCCGCTCTGCGGACGGATTCGGGGGGCAGGAGGGGCTCCGAGGCGGCAACCATCGGACTGCGGATCCTAGCAACGCCGCCGCCCCTCCCCGGGCGGCCAAGGCGACGAAAAACCGCCCAACGAGCGGCGCCCGGTGCGGGTCAGCCGATCTCGGCCTCGACCTGCAGCCGCTCGGCCTCGACCTCGCCCAGCAGCCGCTCGACGCGCACCGGGTCGATGATCCCGGCGCCGAAGTGCTGGGTGGACTCCGCGCCGCAGGCGACTCCGAAGCGCAGGCACTCCACCGGCGCCTGACCGGAGTAACGGGCGGCCACGTACCCGGCCAGGAACGCATCGCCCGAGCCGACCACGGAGCGGGCTTCCTGCTCCTGGACGCGGACGCGGTACAGGGACGGGCTGCCATTCTCCAGCAGCCTCGCGTAGCAGCCGTCGGCCACGGTCATGATCGCCTCGCGGGCGCCGAGCCGGGTCATCTCGATGACCGCTTGCGCGTGATCCTCGGCGTCGTTGAACTCATAGCCGACGAGCTCCTCGGCCTCGAGCTCGTTGGGTGAGACGACGTCGGGCTCGGCGCGGGTGGCCACGCGCAGCGGCTCGCCGTCGGTGTCGATCATCGTGGTGACGCCGAGGCGGTGCACCTCGCGGATCAGATCCGGATAGACCTCCGGCGCGATCCGCCGGGGCAGGCTGCCCGCGAACACGCAGATGCTGGCCCCCTGGGCGAGGTAGAGCAGCTTCTCCCGGAACAGCTCGAGCTCCTGCTCGGTGATCGCCGGGCCGCGCTCGTTGACCTCGGTGTGCGAGCCGGTGGTCGGATCCAGCACCACGGTGTTGGTCCGCGACTCGTCGTGGATGCGGACGAAGTCGTTGAGGATCGACTCGTCGCCGAGCGCCTCGATGATGCGGGTGCCGGTCGCGCCGCCGGCGAACCCGGTGGCGATGACCGGCTGGCCGAGCTGCTTGATGGCGCGAGCGATGTTGACCCCCTTGCCGCCCGCCATCGTCCGCTGGTCGACGGTGCGGTGGCGGCGGCCGGGCGTGAAGCTCGGAACCTCGAGGGTCTTGTCGATCGCCGCGTTGAGCGTGACGGTGATGATCATGCGGCCTCCAGTTCCCGCCGGCGGGACCGTGAGCGGCGGCGCTGACGAGCATTCAAAACTACCGCGCCGGCGATGCCGACGAGCATGATCAGCACGATCAGGCTGAGCGGGCGGGTCAGGAACTGGCCCGCGGCGACCAGCGGCGGGACGGCCGGGACGGCGGCGGAGAGCACGAGCGGGATCCGGGCCACGGGGCGCCCGGCGACCAGCACCGTGGCGGTGCCGAGGGCCGCCCCCCGCTGCAGCGGCCCGCTGATCTGGCGTGGGGCGCGGATCCTCAGCGCGACCCGCTGCGTGATGCCGACCACGCGGCGCAGACCCCGGGCGGCGACGAGCCGCGGATGCAGTCCGGGCTGATCCTGTACCGCGGGCCGGGCGAGGACCTGGCCCCGTCGCAGTGGGGTGCGCAAGCGGAAACTCGCGTATCCCCAGTCGAGCAGGGCGAGCGAGTTGGCGTCGCGGCTGGCTTCACTGGTCGTGCCGAGCACCGAGCTGATCAGCCGCAACCCGAAGCGGCGAGCCGAGGCGACGAGCACGTAGCCGGCGGCCCGGGTGTGGCCGGTCTTGACCCCGTCGATCCACGGGTATTCGCTCACCAGGTTGTTGAGGTTGGCCACCACCCGGACGTGGCTGCCCGACTGCAGCACGGCCCGGGGCTGAGCGACCATGTGGGCGAAGGCGCGCGAGTGGGCGAGGTCATAGGCGGCCAGCCGATCCAGATCGGCGGCGCTGGAGTGGTTGCCCGGCGTGTCGAGCCCGACCGGAGTGGAATAGTGCGTCGCGGTCAGCCCGAGCTGACGGGCGCGCGCGTTCATCATGGCCACGAAGCGCGCGATCGAGCCGTGACCGACGTTGTAGGCGAGATCCTCGGCCGCGTCGTCGCCGCTGGGCAGCATCATCGCGGTGAGCAGATCGCGCACGGTCATCCGCTCGCCCGGGACGAGCCCGATCTGCGAGTCGCCGGCGGCCGGGTAGTAGTTGTTCTGGGTGAACACGGTGCCGAGGTCGCGCACGTGCTCGAGCACGATCAGGGCCGTCATCAACTTGGTCGTGCTGGCCACGGCGAGCTCGTCGCCGGGGTGCTCGGTGAACAGGAACTGACCGGTGGCGGGCGCGTAGAGCGCCGCCGCCCGCGCGGTGAGCCGCGGCGGTGAGGCGGCCTGGGCCGGGACCGAGCCGAGCATCCCGGCCAGCACGAACGCGCCGAGCAGCGCCGACAGCCCGCGGCTCAGTCGCCGCCGGACGGTCCCGGGGCGCGTGTCCACGGCCGGCCTCGGGCGGCGGTCCGGTGCTGCCAGGCCCGGTCGCTCCCCGTATGTGGATGCGTGCTTGCCCCCCCGCGCCGCGGCGCCGCGGGTGGGACCGATCACCGTCGCAGCCTCAGCCGCGCTCCGGTCTGCAGCGCGTTGGGCGAGAGCCCGGGATTGAGTTGGGTGAGACGGAAGATGGAAACGTGGGTGCGGATCGAGATCGCGCTCAGGGTGTCGCCGGAGCGCACCGTGTAGTACTTCGGCGTGCGCCGTCGGTGGTGTGAGGTGGTCGAGCGGCCGTTGATCACGGTCGTGCTGTGGCTGCTGGTGTTCGCCGGGCTGTGATGCAGCTGACCGTGGACGATGACGTACACGGCCACCGCCACTGCTGCGAGGGCGATGAGCGCGAAAACGCGCGTCGCGATCCGTGCCAGCCCCATCCCGGCCGCGATCATACCGGCGCGGGTGCCCACCGGCGGTGGGCTGCAGGCCGGCTTGCGCGCCGACCGGGCTCAGCGACCGAGTGTGACCGGGCACAGCGCACGGGTTCAGGGTCCCGGTGACGCCGGGCGCGACGACCGACGCCATCAACTCGCGCCGGCGAGCGACCAGGCGAGGGCGCGCAGCCGCGCCGCCTCGTCGCGGGCGGCATCGGCGGGCTCGCCACCCGCCTTCTCAAAGGCGTACACGAGGCCACGGGAGACGGCGACCAGCCCTCCCGCGGGGCCGGGCGCGAAGGCCGGGGCCAGCGCGGAGATCGAGCCGCCCTGGGCGCCGACGCCCGGCAGCAGCAGGGGCGCGGCGGGCATCGCGGCGCGCAGGCGGACGAGCTGCTCGGGCACGGTGGCACCGACGACCGCTCCGACGTCGGCGATCCCGGCCTGTCCGGGATCGGACCCACCGAGCTCGCGCACGAGCGCGGCGAGCGCGTCGGACACCGTGCCGCCGTCGTCCAGGACACGGTCCTGGATCAGGGCCGCACCAGGGTTGGACGTCCGGACGAGCACGAACAGCCCGGCGCCGATCGCCCGGGCCGCGTCGAGCAACGGCGCAACGGAGTCCTCACCCAGCAGGGCGTTGACGGTGAGCGCGTCGGCCCCGAGCCCCGCCACGGACCCGAACGGAGTCTCGGACCCGCCGAAGAAGGCCTCGCCGTAGGCGCGCGCGGTGACGTCGATGTCGCCGCGCTTGGCGTCGGCGATGACCAGCAGCCCGTGCTCACGGGCGGCGTCGGCGGCGGCCGCGAGCGCCGACCATCCCGGCGCGCCCAGCCGCTCGAAGCAGGCGACCTGGAACTTGACCGCGACGCAGTGCTCGGCGACCGCCTCGATGACCCGGCGGCAGTGCGCGAGCACCGCGCCGGCGGCGGCCTGAGCCGCGGACGGCGCCCCCTCGCCGGGGGGTGCGGCCGCGGGCCAGAGCCGATTCGGGTCGGGGTCCAACCCGAGCACGAGCTGCGAACGGCGCGCGCTGACCTGTTCGGCCAAGCGCGCTCCGAAGCCCGGCGGCGTCATCTGTGAGGAGACGGTGTCCGCACTCGACGGCCCGAGGACCGCCGCGCGGACCCGTCTCGCTCCCCTGAGGACGGAGCCGCTACTTGATGGCCTTCTTGAGGCCCGCCCCAGCGGTGAACTTCGGCACGCGGGAGGCAGCGATCTGGATCTTCTCGCCGGTGGCCGGATTGCGGCCCTCGCGCGCGCTGCGATCGGAGACGCTGAACTTTCCGAAGCCGGAGAAGGTCACGTCACTGCCGCGCTTCAGCGCTTCCTCGATGGTCGCCAGCATCGCGTCGACCGCGTCACCGGCGTCCTTCTTGCTGAGACCGGCACGGTCGGCGACCTGATCGACGAACTCGGATTTTGTCACTTGCTCCTCCTTGCAGGGGGTAGGAATTTCGACGCTAACACGCTTTGCGGACGGCCAGGCACGTCGGCCCGAGCCCCGCCGGGCGTTCATTCTTGCCGTGGCAGCGGCGGATATGCGCCGGATCCGCGCGGATCTTCGCAATTTGCGGCAATCCTCCGGGCGCGGGGCGCTCAACCAAGGGGCCAGTCATCCTCGCCGCAGGCGACAATGCCCCCGTGGATCTCGCCCGCCTGAGCTGGATCGCGACCGTGCTGGCCTGCGTGATCGCCGTCGTCATCCTGCTGCTGCAGGGCTACTACGGCTACGCGATCGTCACCCTGGCGGTTGCCGTCTCGGCCGCGATCAACCTGATCTGACCGGCCGGTCCGGCGTGCTCGCGGGCGGGGGCGAGAGCGTCTCGCCGGGCCGGACGCGGTCCTCGGGTTCGAGGTGGATGAGCACGTCGGCGTGGGCCAGGCGCCGGGCGATCAGGTCCTGGAGCTCGTGCGCGAGCCGGTGCGCGGTCTCCAGCGAGGTGCCGGCCTCGAACTGCACGTGCAGATCGACGTAGCGCCGCGCGCCGGCGCGGCGGGTGCGCAGCTCGTGATAGCCGACGACACCACGGTCACCGAACGCCTCGATCGCCGTGCGGATGGCCTCGACCTCGGAGGCGGGAAGCGCCTCGTCGACGAGCACCCGCGAGGCCTGCGCGAGCAACCGCAGTCCGGTCGTCACGACGACCAGGGCGACGGCCAGACCGACCACGGGGTCGATCCACTGCATCCCGGTCACGTCGACCAGCACGAGCCCGACCAGGACCGTCGCGGAGGTCAGCGCATCGGTCCCGAGGTGAGCGGCGTCACCGGCCAGGGCCGCCGAGCCGGTCCGGTCGGCGGCCCGCCGCAGCCGCCAGGAGACGATCACGTTGGCCACCAGCGACACCGCGATGACCCCGATACCGAGCCCGATCGTGTGCACGCGGCCGTGACCGATCAGGTGCCGGATCGCTTCCAGGGCGATCGCCGCCGAGCCGACGAGGATGAGGATCCCCTCGATCGCCGCGGCCAGGTTCTCGATCTTCTCGTGACCGTAACGGTGGCTCTCGTCGGCCGGCTCGTCGGCCTTGCGCACCGAGAAGAAGGCGACGATCGACGCGACCAGGTCGATGCTCGAGTGCACCGCCTCGGTGAGGATCGCCACCGAGCCCGTGATCGTGCCCGCGAACAGCTTGAGCAGGATCAGCGTCGTGTTGGAGAGGACCGAGAGCGCGGCGGTGCGGCGCTTGAGCTGGGGCAGCTCGGTCTGTGTCGTCGCGCTCACCGCTCGGCCTCGGCCCAGGCCAGCAGCGCCGCGGTCGCCCGCCCGCGGTGGCTGATCGCATCCTTCTCGGCGTCGTGGAGCTCGGCCATCGTCCGCTCGCCGAACGGCCCGTCGGGCCGGAACACCGGGTCATAGCCAAAGCCGCGCTGTCCGCGCCGCTCGGCGGCCATCCGGCCGCGGCATTCGCCGAAGAACAGGTGCTCCTCCCCGGACGGGGTCACGAAGGCCAGCGCGCACACGTAGCGCAGGCCGCTGCCGACCGGCGCCTCGCGCTCCAGCCGGGCGAGGTTCTCCTCGTCGGAGGCGTGCTCGCCGGCGAAGCGGGCCGAACGCACCCCGGGCCGTCCGCCCAGCGCCTCGGCCTCGATCCCCGAGTCATCGGCGATCGCCGCCTGGCCCGTCGCCGTCGCGGCGGCGCGAGCCTTGGGCAGCGCGTTGGCCTGGAAGGTGTCGCCGGTCTCGGGGGGGAGCTCGACGCCGTTGGGCAGCGGCTGCACCCGGATGCCGGCCGGGGACAGCAGCCGCTGGAACTCGCGCACCTTGTGCGCGTTGCGCGTCGCCAGCACCAGCGTCGGCGGCAGCGGCATCGGATCAGGTCGCAGCCGCGACGGTCGCATCCTGCAGGCGCAGCAGCGATGTGATGCCGCCGGCGGCGAGGGCGAGCAGGTCGTCCAGGTGCGCCCGGGACAGGGGCGTGCGCTCGGCGGTGGCCTGGACCTCGACCAGGCCCCCGTCCGCCGTCATCACCACGTTGGCGTCGACCTCCGCGCTGGAGTCCTCGGCGTAATCGAGGTCGAGCAGCGGCGTCCCGCCCACGATCCCGCAGGAGATCGCCGCCACGCTGCCGGTCAGCGGTGAAGTCTTCAGGCGCCCCTCGGCGATCAGCCGTGCGCAGGCCAGCCGCAGGGCCACCATCCCGCCCGTGATCGAGGCGCAGCGCGTGCCGCCGTCGGCCTGCAGGACGTCGCAGTCGATGTAGATCGTGCGCTCGCCCAGCGCCTTGAGGTCGATCACGCCGCGCAGGCTGCGACCGATCAGCCGCTGGATCTCGATCGACCGCCCGTCCGCGCGGCCCCGGGTGATGTCGCGCGGCTTGCGCTCGCCGGTCGAGGCCGGGAGCATCCCGTATTCGGAGGTCAGCCAGCCGCGTCCCTGGCCGGACATCCAGCGGGGCACGCTCTCCTGAACCGATGCGGTGCAGATCACGCGCGTCTCCCCCATCGAGATGAGCGCCGAGCCGGTCGCCGTCCGCACGAACCCGGCCTGCACGAGGGCGGGCCGGTGCTCGTCCGCGGCGCGGCCGTCGCCGCGCACGGGGGCGGCACGGCCGTCGCCGCCCGCGGGGGGCGCCTCGCTCATGCCACCACCGCCGAGGCGAGCTCGACGTGGGTGACCTCGCCCAGCGGCATCTGCAAAAACCGTGTCCCCAGCGCGTGAAAGGCGTCGGTCGGTCCGGTGCAGCGAAAGTGATAGCTGCCCTCGCCGGAGCGGGGGTTGAGCAGGCCGCGCGCGGTGAGCGCCCGCTCGACGCTGCGAGCGACCCCCTCCCCCGAGGTGACCAGGCGCACCCCGCGGCCGAGCATCCGTTGCAGCATCGGCGCGACGAGTGGGTAGTGCGTGCAGCCGAGGATGACCGTGTCCACGCCCGCCGCCCGCAGCGGTGCGCAGTAGCCGCGCACCGTGGCCACCACCGACTCATCGAAGGGAAAGCCACCCTGGATGATCGGGGCCAGGTCCGGGCAGGCCACCGCCTCGACGTGGACGTGCCGGTCGGCGGCCCTGACCGCCGACGCGTAGGCGCCGGAGGCCACCGTGGCCGGAGTGGCGAGCAGGCCAACGCGGCCGTTTCGGCTCTGGGCCACGGCCAGCTGGGTGGCGGGAGCGACGACACCGATGACGTCGATGTCCATGCCCCGGCGCTCCAGATGGCGCTCGAGCGTGCCCAGGGCGGCCGAGCTGGCGGCGTTGCAGGCGACCACGATCAGCTTGGCCGCGGGAGCGCCGGCGTCCGGGGACGATGCCGAGCCATCGAGCAGGTGGTCGGTGATCTGGACGGCAAAGCGCTGAAGCTCGGCCTGAGTGCGCTCGCCATAGGGGAAGCGCGCGGTGTCACCGAGGTACACGTAATCCTCGGCGGGGAGCGAGACGAGCAGCTCATGCAGCACGGTCAGCCCGCCGACGCCGGAGTCGAACACGGCGACGGGCAGGTCGGGTGACAGCGGGGCGACGGACACCCGCTCATGGTGGCAGAGGCAGCGGCCATGGGCCGGCCCGCAGCCACTACGCTCGCGCCACTGTCGTCGTGCGCGCGCTGATCGTCACCAACATGTACCCGAGCCCGGCCCGGCCCGGGCTCGGGGCCTTCGTCCGTGATCAGGTCCAGGCGCTGCAGCGCACCGGGGCAGCCGAGATCGAGCTGTTCACGTTCGCCCCCGGCGGCCCGGCGAGCTACCTGCGGGCCGCCGCCGAGCTGGCCCGCGGGCACCGATCGCCTCGGCGAGGGCGGCGAGCGGCGCCCTACGACGTCGTGCACGCCCACTACGGCCTGACCGCCTGGCCCGCACTCGCGGTGCCGGCGCGCGTCCACGCGGTCACCCTGCACGGCACCGACCTGGCGCACCCGCGCTCGCGCCTGATCACCCTGGGCGCCACGCGCCGGCTCGATCTCGTCGCGGCGGTGTCGGCGCCCCTGGCCGAAACGGTGCCCGCGCGGGCCCACCGCGGGCCGGTCGCGGTGTTGCCCATCGGCGTCGACCTGCACCGCAACCGGCGCCTGGACCGCAGGGAGGCACGCCGCGCGCTCGGCCTGCCCGCCGACCGGCCCTGTCTGCTCTTCCCCGCGGACCCGAGCCGGCCCGAGAAGCGCTTTGACCGGGCGCGGGAACTGGCCGGGGAGATCCCGCTGCTGACCCTGCGCGACGTCGATCCCGGCCAGGTCGCGCTCTGGATCAACGCGGCCAACGCGGTCCTCGTGCCCTCCGAGCGCGAGGGCTTCGGGCTGGCCACCCTGGAGGCGCTGGCCTGCGACGTCCCGGTGCTGGCGACCCCGGTGGGCGTCGCCCCGGCCGCCCTTCAGGCGATCCCCGGCGCCCTGTGCGCGCCCTACGATCGCGAGCGCTGGAGCGCGGCGCTGGCCCCGCACCTGACCGATCCCGACCCGCGCATCGCCGGACGGCCGCGGGCCGAGCGATGGTCCAGCGACGTGATGGCCGGCCGGGTCATCGCGGCCTGGCGCGCGGCCCTGGACGACGCGAGCTGACATCGCGCCGGCGCACGGCCAGCGCCGGTGACCGCCAGAGCGCGAACCAGGACCGCGGACGGCTAGAGCGCGGGCCAGTGCTGCGCCAGCCCCCGCCGGGCCTGCGCGACCTCAGGGACCGCCAGCGCGGCGTCGGGCTCGGCGACCGCGTCCGGGATCCCCGAGAAGGCGGTGAGTGTGGCCACCACCGAGCGGCCGAGCGCGTCGAGCGCGTAACCGCCCTCGAGCAGGCCCCCGAACGGAACCCCGAGCTCGGCGCAGACATCCCGCAGCGTGGCCCCCATCGTGGCGTAGCCGCTCTCGGTGACCATGCAGTCGGCCAGCGGGTCCTCGCGATGGGCATCAAAGCCGGCCGAGACGAGCAGCAGCTGCGGCCTGTAGGCGCGGGCCAGCGGCACGCACACGCCCTGGACCAGCGCGGTGAAGGTCGCGTCCCCGGCGCCGGCGGCGACCGGGAGGTTGACCGTGTAGCCCGCGCCGTCGCGGATGCCGCGGAAACCGGCCGCTCCCGTTCCGGGATACAGGGGTGACTGGTGGATGGAGACGAACAGCACGCGCGGATCCGCCTCGAAGATCGCCTCGGTGCCGTTGCCGTGGTGAACGTCCCAGTCGACGATCATCACGCGCTCAAGTCCCCGCCCCAGGGCGTGGGTCGCGGCGACGGCCACGTTGTTGAACAGGCAGAAGCCCATCGCCCGCGCCCGCTCGGCGTGGTGCCCCGGGGGCCGGTGGGCACTGAACGAGCCGGGGGCAAACGGCCCGTCGAGCAGCCCGTCGACGAGGGCGACCGCGCCACCGGCCGCATGCCGCGCCGCCGTGTAGGACCCGGCGCTGACCACGGTGTCGGCGTCGATCTGCGCTCCGCCCGCGCGCGCCGCGGCCTCGATCATCTCCACGTGCTCGGCGGGGTGCACCGCGGTCAGGTCGGCGATCGCGGCCGGCGGCGAGGCAACGCGCTCGTAGCCCACCCAGTCGTTTTGCGCCATCCCGGCCTCGACCGCCGAGATCCGCGCCGGCTGCTCGGGATGCGGCCCGGTGTCGTGCTGTAGAGACGACGGGTGCGAGAGGAACACGGGGGCGGGAGACATCGCGCAGTACCGTACCGCCCAGGTGCAGCGGATCGAGACCCAGCTGGCCGTCGTCGGCGCCGGCGCCGCCGGGCTCTACACGGCGCTCTGCGCGGCCCGCGAGGGCGCGCGCGTGACGCTCGTCTCGGCCACGCCGTTGGCCGAGTCCTCCAGTTACTGGGCCCAGGGCGGCCTGGCCGCCGCGCTGGCCAGCGACGACAGCCCGGACCGGCATCTGGCCGACACGATCACGGCCGGCCGCGGGGCGGTGCGCGAGTCGGCGGCGCGCGTGCTGTGCGAGGAGGCTCCGGCCGCCGTGGCCGATCTCGCGTCGCTGGGCGTGAGCTTTGACGCCGACCGCCACGGTCAGTTCGCGCTCGGCCTGGAGGGAGGGCACTCCGCCCGGCGGGTCGTGCACGCCGGGGGCGCGGCCACCGGCCGGCGGATCATCCGCCAGCTGTCGGCGCTGGTCGCCCAGGACGAACGCATCGCGGTGCTCGAGCAGCGCCGGGCCGTGCAGATCATCACCGCGCAGGGAGTCGCCGTCGGGGTGCGGCTGGCCGACGGCGGGCGGATCGCCGCTCCGGCCACGGTGCTGGCCACCGGGGGCGCCGCCGCGCTGTGGGCACGCACGACCAACCCGGTCGGCGCCACCGGCGGCGGCCTGCTGCTCGGTCACTATGCGGGCGCCGAGCTGGCCGACCTGGAACTGATGCAATTCCATCCCACCGCCGTCGTCGGGGCCAACGGCGCCGACGGCTTTCTCGTCACCGAGGCCGTGCGCGGCGAAGGCGCGCGGCTGCTCGATGCGGCGGGCGAGCGCTTCGTCGACGAGCTCGCGCCCCGTGACGAGGTGGCCCGGGCCGTGCAGCAGCGACTTCTGGCCACCGGCGCCACCTCGGTCGGCCTGGATATGCGTCACGTCGATCCGGCCCTGTTCCCCAACGTGGTCAGCGCACTGCGCCGGGCGGGAATCGACCCCGAGCACGAGCTCGTGCCGGTGGCCCCCGCCGCCCACTACATGATGGGCGGGATCGCCACCGACCTCGACGGGCAGACCTCGGTGACCGGCCTGTTCGCGGTCGGGGAGTGCTCCTGCACGGGGCTGCACGGGGCCAACCGGCTGGCCTCCAACTCCTTGAGCGAGTGCTTCGTGTTCGGCGCCCGCGCGGCGCGGGCGGCGCTCGCGGTGAGCGCGACCCCGGATCGCGACGGCGATGAGCCGCCGGCACCCCCGCGCCCGGAGCTCTCGGCGGCGACCCGCCGGGCCCTGTGGGAGCTCGCCGGCCTGGAGCGCAGCGGCGAGGGCCTGACCCGATTGGCACGCGACCCCCATCCGCTGGCCCGTCTCATCGCCACCGCCGCGCTGGCTCGCCAGGAGAGCCGCGGGGCCCATCAGCGCATCGATTTCCCGGCCCTGGGCCACGGCATGGACGGCCGTCACATCGTGCTCGACGGCCACGGCGGCGCGCGCTCGCTCAGCTGGCAGTGATGAGCCCGCCGATCGGGCCGCGAGGGCGCCGATCGGCGCCGTGAACGCTCACATCGTGCCGTGAGCGTTCACATCGCGGCCCGCGTGGTACGCGCGCGTATCCAGTTAATGCCTACTTAACAATTGCGGCGTGACCAGCTTCATTTATCGCGGGAATACTCGCCAGTAAATGAGGGACGCTCGGCCGGAAGCGTCGAGAACGCAGGGAGAGACCGCATGTATCACTTCAGTCGCGCGATCTATCGCGAGATCGCCGCAGAGATCACCGAGGATCCACACGCCGAGTGCCCGCACGCCAACCACGAGCGGGTGCTGCGAGCCTGCGAGCAGGCGATCGAGCGACTGGCCAATGACCGCCACTACTTCGCGCGGCCGGCGCGGACGCTGTTCAACGACATCCGGGCCTATCTGCCGATGCGCTCGCAGCCGCGGGTGCTGCGCGTGATCGAGCGCTACCTGGCCTGCGCCGACGAGTTCCTGCGCAGCCAGCCCCAGAACGGCTACGACCTCAACGGCAACCCGCTGCAGTGCCGGGCGAGCACCCGCAAGGGGACGCCGTGCCAGCGGATGCCCCTGCCTCACAACGGCTACTGCCCGTCGCACCAGCACCTCGCCGAGACCGAGGAGCTGGCCCCGCTGGCCGCCTGATCGCGGCCCCGAGGACGCTACGGCACCGTAGCTTCAGACGCCCCGCGGAGCCCAAAAAAGACCTTCATTTGCAGGGTAATTTGGCGTTTTTCGGGTTGTCGCATACAATCGTGCAGTCCCGCCATTGACGTTGCCCACCGGCGCGCCGGGACTACCCGAATCAACAACCCGTCTTCCCTTTATCTCATGCCGATTGCCTTTAAAGAATGGGCCGTTACCGTGCGGGCGCTCGCCGAGGGCGAGCAGCTTTTGACGCTTCGCAAGGGCGGCATCCGTGAACCCGATAAGCACTTCAAGCTCGACCACGACCGCTTCTTCCTGTACCCGACGTTCGACCACCAGCGCACCGATCTCGTGCGCGAATCGCACCGCCCCGAGCTCTCGCGAGCGCTCGAGGAGGGCGTGTGGAGCGACGGCGAACCCCACCCCCAGGCCCTGCACCGCGGCGATCCGCTCGTGCAGCCTGACCGGGTGCGCATCCGGGCCTGGGCGGAGGTGGCCGCGCACTTCACGGTCACCGACCGCCGCGCGGTCGATGCCCTGTCGCCGTTCTACGTCTGGACCCCCGACTACGCCGAAAAGCGCCTGGCCTGGAAGCGGCGTCATCCCCTGCACGTGATCCTGCTGCGCACGTACCGGATCCCGCGGCCGGTCACGGTCAAGGTCCGCGACGAGTACGGCGGATGTCGCTCGTGGCTGGAACTGACCCGCGACCTTCCCTTCGAGGGCACCCCGGTGCTCTCCGATGAGGAGTTCGGTCGCGCCGCCGAGGAGATCGCCTCGATCGCCTCGGACCGCCAGCCCGCGCTGGTCTGATCGTCGCCGGTCGTGCTGCGGTGACGGCGGATCCCCGCCCGAGCCGTGGCCGGCCGCGATCCGCGGCCGGAGATGCTGATCGCCGCGCGGACGGTGTCGCGTGACCTGGGTCGAGACCGAGCTCGGCGGCTTCCGGGCCCGCCACGACGCCGAGGAGACCCGCGACGCCCGCCGGGTGCTGCAGTCGCTGTCGGTCACCGAGCTGCGCATGGCCGAGCTGTTCCCGCGGCCGCCGGGAGAGCTGACCGTGGTGCTGCACTCGAGCACCGCGTCGCTGACCCTGTCGCACCCTGCGCTGCCCCTGATCTGGCTGAGCACCGCGCCGGCGGCGCGCCGCTACGTGGCCGGCTGGGCCGGTCGCGACGAGATCCATGTGCTGTCTCCCAAGGTGCTGCGCGGCCGCGCATCCAACGTGACCGGCTCACGGGAGATGCTCGCCCTCAGCGCGGCGTCGCTGTACGCCCGCCGGGTGATCATCGCCAACAACCGGGAATTGCAACGGGTGTTCGGACCGGTGCGCATGGCCCGCGGGGCGCGCTGGGCGTGGCTGATCGAGGGCGGTGCGCGCTGGTTCGCCGGGCAGACCGATCACGCCCGGCCGGCCATCGCCCGCCGTCTGCGCGAGGGTGGGCGGCCGAGCTTCCCCCCCGGCTATCGCGATGCCGCCCTGCTCGGAGGGACCGTGTTCGACCTGCTCGCCGCCGAGCGCGGGGAGCGCGCGGCGGCCGCGCTGGCTTCGCGGCTGGCTCCCGGCGGCCCGCGAGCGGCCCTGATCGAGGCCTTCGGCGGCCGGGCGCTGGATCACACCGCCGGGGCCTGGCGCGCGCACCTGTCCCGCCTGGCCGGCGCGCCCTGACGCCCCGCGGCGGCCGGCCCCGCAGGAGCCACCCGTTCAAGCGGTCGACGGCGAGCCATCGGCCGCTGGGTGCTCAGACGTGCAGCACGCTGCCCAGCAGCCACAGCAGGACGAGCCCGCCGGCCAGCGCGAGCACCAGGCCGGCCAGCAGACGCCGTGGCTCGGCCCGGTAGCCCGGCGCGGGCGGGCCAGACGCGATCAGGTCCGCCTCGAGCAGGACCTCGCGCGCCACGGCCGCGCCGCTGGCCGGGACGATCACGTCCCGCGGGCCGGCGGCGAGCAGATCGGGCACGTCGTAGCCGGCCGAGCGGCGCAGCAGGCTCGGCACCCCCTCCTCCAGCAGCAGCGCCTGGATGAACTCGGCCTCGGCCAGGTTGGCCGCACCGGCCACCCGCACGAGCCGGCCCTCGGCCAGCTGGGGTTTGATCTGCCGGGCCCAGCGCTGGCGCTCGCTGAGCACGGGCGGTGGACCGAGGCCCTCGGAACGGATGAGCGGCAGCGCGCAGGCGGGGCAGAACCGCTCGGCCTCGGGCTGGCGCGCGCCGCAGCCGGGGCAGAGCAGACCATGCTCGCCACCGGCCGTGCGCGGCATCAGACGACCGTCAGCTCCGCGTCGCTCACGCGGCCGTCCCGGATCTCGTAGGCCCGCACCTCGGGCGCGTCGCCGGCGAGCCCGACGATGATGTAGAGCGCCTCGGGGTAGAAGGCGAGGTTGATGTCGGTCTGGGACGGATACGGGGCGCTGCGCGTGTGCGAGTGATAGATCGCCCCGAGATCGTGGCCGGCGTCGTCGATCGTCATCTGGATGCGGTACTGCTCGGCGCCGTCGATCTCGTAGCGCAACGGGCTGTGCGCGGCGTTCTCGGCCGGGTGCACGGCCACCGCCTCGCCGTCCCGGGACGCCACCATCCCGCAGCACTCATCCGGCGCGTCGGCCTGCGCGTGAGCGACCATCTGGTCGTAGAGCTCGCGGGAGATCCTCATCGCAGGCGAGACGTTAGCGTCACTGGACGCCCTGGATCAGGCCGTAGGGGACCGATTGCTCGGGGTGGCCGGGATACAGCAGATCACCGAGCAGGGCCTCGTGCTGGGCCTCGGCGGCCATGATCGAGACCGCCAGCTCGATCAGCCGTGGCGAGCTCAGCTTGGTCAGGGCGACGAAGTAGGCGCCGCCGACGACCCGCTCCAGTTCGAGCAGGAGATGCAGTGCGTCCTTCTCGCCCTGCAGCTGGCCGAGCCGGCCCTGCACGTTGCGGTGCGCGAGGGCCCGGTCGGCGGCGGCCGGGGTGGCCGGGCCGGCCGGCAGCGGCGCAGCCGGGGCCAGCCGTCGCAGCTCGGCCGTGAGCGCGCGCAGGTGAGCCTGCTCGTGGCGGGCCTGCTGAGCGAGGACGGGGCGGGCACGGCCGGACACGAACGGCGCCGGGAGCACGTGCTCATAGCAGTACAGCAGCAGCAGCTCGACGCGGATCAGCCGCCGCAGGCGCGCGGCCGGCGGGTCGGGCCGCCCGGTCTGAGTCGGCAGGGACCCCGCCGCGCGGGCGGGGGTCACGGCCGCGATCGCGACCGCCGCGCCGGCCACCGCGGCGCCGAGCATCTCGCGTCGGTTCGGGGCCGGCGGCGACGTCATGCCGACCCGGTGACGAAGGCCGACGGCATCGGCGGCCGGCCCTGGAGGCTGCGCAGGACGGCGAGGTGCTGGGCATCGGAGGCGACGATCGTGGCCGCCGCCGCGCGGACCGGGCCCGGGGCCAGCCGCGGGATCGTCTGCAGGTAGAGCGCGATCTGCGCCTGCTCGAGGCTGTGCAGCAGGACGAGCACGCCGGTCGCGTCACGCGGATGACCGAGATCGAAGGGGGCCGCACGGGGCAAAGCCTTGCCGCCCGCGGCCTTGATCAGCGAGATCAGCTCCCCGGTGTGCTGGAGCTCGAGGTCGAGGAACTGCTTGGCGACCTTGCCCTGATCGCGGTCCAGCAGAGGGATCCCGGCCGTGTAGGCCGCCACGGTGCGGCGCTCGAGGTCGAGCAGGCGCGCGAGCAGCGCGATGTCGGTCTGCTGGATCGCGTCCGGCGCCTTGTGCACCGAGTGGGCGCCGGTGCGACCGTGGCCGCCGCAGCCGGCGAGGGCGAGCGACGCCCCACCGGCCAGGGCCAACGCCCCGCCGAGCATCGCCCGGCGCGACCGGCCGGCCGCGTCCCTCACCACCAGACGGTCGAGTCCAGGTTCTCGATCTCGTCCACCGGCCGCGTGTAGATGCCGGACGACAGGTATTTCCAGCCGTCGTCGCAGACGATGAACACGACGTTGCCCTCATCGAGCTCGCCGGCGATGCGGACGGCGACACGAGCGATCGCGCCCGAGGAGACCCCCGCGAACAGGCGCTCCTCGTCGAGCAGCTTGCGTGTCCACAGGATCGCGTCGCGGTTGGTGACGAAGATCTTGCGATCGAGCAGCGACAGGTCGATGATCGGCGGGATGAAGCCGTCGTCGAGCGAGCGCAGGCCCTGTACGGGCTCGCCCTGCATCGGCTCGGCGGCCACGATCTTGACCTCGTCGCCGAACTCCTCCTTGAGGCGGCGGCCGTTGCCCATCAGGGTGCCACCGGTGCCCAGGCCGGCCACGAAGGCCGACACCGTGTCGAGCTCCTCGAGGATCTCCAGCGCCGTCCCGGTGTAGTGCGCGTTGGGGTTGGCCTGGTTGCCGTACTGGTAGGGCATGTAGTACGAGGCATCCTTCTCGGCCATGTCCAGGGCCATTTCGACGGCGCCGTTGGAGCCCTTGGAGCCCTCCGAGTAGACGATCTCGGCGCCGTACATCTGCAGCAGCTGGGTGCGCTCCGGGGTGACGTTGTCGGGCATCACGACCTTGAGCCGGTAGCCCTTGCGCCCGCAGATCATGGCCAGCGAGATGCCGGTGTTGCCCGAGGTCGGCTCGAGGATCGTCTGGCCGGGCCGGATCAGCCCGCGGTCCTCGGCGTCCTCGATCAGCGCGCGCGCGACGCGGTCCTTGATCGACCCGGTCGGGTTGTGGGATTCGAGCTTGGCCCAGATGCGCACGCCCGGCTTGGGGCTCAGACGCTTGAGCTCGACCAGGGGGGTGTGCCCGATCGCCTGGACGATGTCACCGTAACGCCCCCCGCAGGGCTTGTTCTGCAGACTCTCGGCGGCCATTGCTTCACGAAGTATAGCGGTGTCCGGTGCTCGGCCGGGGCGCCTTGCCCCGGCCCGTCACCCGCCTTCGGGCTACCGCGAACCGCCCGCCATGGCGGGCAGGATGACCAGCGTGTCGGTGTCGCCGACCGCCGTGTCCAGACCGTCGAGGACGCGTACATCCTCGTCGTTGAGGTAGACGTTGACGTAGCGGTTCAATCCGCCGTCGGCGGCGAAGAGCTGGGTCTGGGTCTCCGGGTGCGAGTCGGCGACCGAGCGCAGGATGTCGCCGACGTTGCCGCCCTCGGCGGTCAGCTCTTTCTCACCGCCGACGGAGGGACGGAGCACGGGGGGAATGCGAATGGTGGCCATGATGCTGATCCTATCCGCGCGCTCAGTGCGCGCCGGCGCAGAACGCCTCGTAGTCGGGGAACACGCCCATCTCCTCGTCACCGATGGCCTCGGGATGGCGCGAGCAGATCGGGCAGCTGGGATCGCGGCGGACCTTGACCTCGGTGACCCGTGCGGCCAGGGCGTCGTACATGAGCAAGCGGCCGATCAGCGGCTCGCCCTCGCCGAGGATCAGCTTGATGACCTCGGTGGCCTGGAGCAGGCCCATCGTGCCGGGCAGCACGCCGAGCACGCCGTTGGCGCCGCAGGAGGGCGCCATCTCGGCCGGCGGCGGGACCGGGAACAGGCAGCGGTAGCACGGTCCGTCGTAGGGCTTGAACACCGACAGCTGCCCCTCGAAGCCGAGGATCGCGGCCGACACGACCGGGATCTGCAGGCGCACCGACGCGTCGTTGAGCAGGTAGCGGGTGGGGAAGTTGTCCAGCCCGTCGACGACCATGTCATAGCCGGGCAAGATGTCCATGATGTTGTCCGCCCCGAGGCGCACCGGGTACTTGTTGACCTTCACGTCGGGGTTCAGCGCGGTGATCGTCTGCTCGGCCGAGTCGACCTTGGGCACGCCCACGCGCTCGGAGTTGTGGATCACCTGACGCTGCAGGTTGGAGAGATCGACGGTGTCGTCGTCGACGATGCCGAGCGTGCCGACACCGGCCGCCGCGAGGTACAGCGCGGTCGGAGAGCCCAGACCGCCCGCTCCCAGCAGCAGGACCTTGGCGTCGAGCAGCTTCTGCTGCCCCTCGATCCCGACCTCGGGCAGCAGCAGATGGCGCGAGTAGCGGTCGCGCTGCTCGGCGGTCAGCGTGCGCGGCTGCTCGACGTCGTAGCCGCGGTCCTTCCACAGCGTGATGCCGCCGGTCATCGACTCGACGTTCTCATAACCCAGGTCCTCGATCAGCGTGCGCGCCGCCCAGGCCGAGCGGTTGCCCGACTGGCAGTAGAGGATCACGTGCTGGCTGCGGTCCGGCGCCGCCCCCTCGATGCGGGATTCCAGGAAGGACTTGGGGACGTGCTTGGCCCCCGGGATGTGGCCGGTGGACCATTCCTCGGGCTCGCGCACGTCGATGACGACGGTGCCATTGCCAAGCTCGCCGCGAACCTCGGAGGGGTCCACCTCGGTGATCCGGCTCTTGATCTGGCGGAGAACCTCGGCTCCTGACGGGCTCATCGCTGAAAACACCTCAAAGGCAGTAGGGATTCCAATACTTCACGGAGTATAGCGGCGGTAGCGCGGTCATCCGGAAGGACCGGGGAGGCCTCCCACGGGAACGCGATGCTACTGCGGAATCTCCGCCGTGGCGGGGAATCCCGCCGCTCGGTCGTGCTCGTAAAACCCCTTGGGCGCGGGCCGGCCGGGCACCTCGCCGCCGGCGGTGAGGGCAAGCTGACTACGATCGCGGGGCCGATGCGCGCCCCGGTCGACCACATTCCCGCCCCCGCCTTCCCGGCCCGCCTGCCGTGGGTCAACGTCGCCGGTCTGCGCATGGATCAGCAGCGTGGGCGTCCCGTGCTGATCGAGTTCTGGGACTTCTGCCGGCCCAACTCGCTGCGCACCCTCCCCTACCTCAAGGCGTGGCACGAGCGCTACGCCGACGCGGGGCTGCGGGTGATCGGCGTGCACACGCCGGGCTTCCCGCCCTCGGCCGACCCCGACGCGGTCGCCGCGGCGGTGGCCCGGCTCGACATCGCGTATCCCGTCGTCGTCGACTCCGAGTTTGCCATCTGGCAGGAGTACGAGAACCTCGGCTGGCCGGCCCGCTACCTGTTCGGCCCCGATCTGATGCTGTTCGAGTACCACTACGGCGAGGGTGCCTACGCCGAGACCGAGGCGGCCATCCAGGAGCTCTTGGGGATCTCGCAGCCGCTCGTGGAGCCGGTCCATCCCGAGGACGCGCCCGGCGCTGCGCTCGTCCCGCAGAGCGACGACGTCGAGGGCCCCTACAGCGGCCCCTATGAGGCGGGCGGGGTGTGGGCGGTGCTCGACGGTGAGGGCGCGGTCACCGCCCAGGGCCGCGAGGTCGCCGTGGCGGGGCCGGGAGCCTACGAGCTGATCCACCACGAGCGCAGCACGGCCGGTGAGCTCGAGCTCGAGCTCGGCGACGGCGTCACCTGCTTCGCGGTCTGCTTCACCCCGGGGCTCGCGCCGGACTGAGCGGCTTGGCCGCGAGCGGCCGTCAACCGTCGAGTAGGTTGACCAGTTCGGGCGGCCCGCTGGCCCCCACGCGGACGGCGAATCCGGGCCGGTAGGGGCTGCGGGACGGGTCGCGACCCAGGAAGCCCGGCTCGTGGACCCAGTTGCCGGTGTTGTACAGCCGGCCGCCGGTCACGGTCCGCCAGTCGCGGGGATCGTCCTCGGGCAGCGGACCGGCGCGATGGGTGTGACCGAAGATCACCTGCGGGGCGTCGACCCCGGTCCGGGCCAGCGTCTCCTCGACCCCCCGCAGCCCGGCGCGCATCAGGGCCGGTCCGGAGAGCTCGCGGCGCAGGGGACCCAGGCCGGCGCGGTTCAGCGCGGCGATCGCGACCGGATAGCCGCCCGCGACGAGCCGCCGGCGCAGTCCCGCGCCGTCCCCGGTCAGCGCCGCCCAGCCCCGGGTCGATCCGGTATGCAGATGGCCCCCGCGTTCGGGCGGTGTGCGCTCGGCCAGCGCGCGGATCCACGCGTAGATCGGGGTCAGGATCGCCTCGTAGTCGTCCACCGACGTCGGCCCATCGGGGCCCAGAGCGACGATCCGCCGCATCACGCCGGTGGCCAGCCGCTCGATCGACGGGATCGCGAGGTGGACGTCGAGGTAGTGACCGTGGGTGGCGAACACATCGTCGCGCAGCCAGACACCCGGATAGGCGATCCGGACGCGCTCGGCGCCCAGCCATCCGGCCACCGCCGCCAGTGGCTCGCCGCGGCGGAAGTCGGGTGCCCCGGTCACGGACAGCGGAGGCGGGACGGCACGGCGGCCGCGGCGCTCGAGCCACGGATCGATCAGGTCATGATCGTGGTTGCCGGCCAGGAGGATCACCTCGGCGCCGGGATCGAGCGCCGCGCCGATCTCGCTCAGCGGCTCGCGCGCGACGGCCAGGGCATCGCGGACCGGGCCGTGGCGCAACTCGAGCAGGTCGCCGAGCAGGACGAGGCGGTCGACTCCGGGCAGGGCGGCGAGCAGCCGGGCGCGCTGCGCGGGGTCGCGCACGACGTCACCGCCGGAGTGCACGCCGAGGTGCAGGTCGGAGACGACCAGCGTGGCCATAAAGACAGGAGTCGCAGGCGCCGGCGGCCGGCCGGCCTCAGGCGGTGGCGGCCATCGCCTGGCGGATCGCCTTGGGAAGCATGAAGCGCACGTCCTCGGAGACGACCTCGAGCTCGCGCACGTCGTCGGCGCCGCGGGCCCGGAAGAAGGCGACCAGCCGCTGCACCAGCTCCTCGGGCGCACTCGCCCCCGACGTGATGCCGACCACCCGCATCCCGTCCAGCCATTCCTCGCGCACCTGCGTCTCGTTGTCGATCAGATGCGCCTGCGCTCCGTGCTCGCGCGCAACCTCGACCAGCCGGTTGGAGTTCGACGAGTTGCGCGAGCCGATCACGAGCACCAGGTCGGACTCGCGGGCCAGCTGCTTGACCGCCGCCTGCCGGTTGGTCGTCGCGTAACAGATGTCATCGGTGCGGGGCCCGGTGATGGCGGGAAAACGCTCGCGCAGCCGGTCGATGATCGCCCGCGTCTCGTCCACCGACAGTGTCGTCTGGGAGATGTAGGCGACCTTCTCGGGGTCGGCGACCTGGAGGTGGTCGACGCCGGCGACGTCCTCGATGAGGACGATGTTCTCCGGGGCCTCCCCCATCGTGCCCTCGACCTCCTCGTGACCGGCGTGGCCGATGAGGACGATCGTGTAGCCGTCGGCGGCGAACTTCTTGGCCTCGACGTGAACCTTGGTGACCAGCGGGCAGGTCGCGTCGATCGTCTTCAGCTGGCGTGCAGCGGCCCCGGCGTGCACGCTCGGGGCGACGCCGTGGGCGGAGAAGACGACCGTGGCGCCCTGCGGCACGTCGGCCTCTGACTCCACGAAGACCGCGCCGCGCTCACGCAGCTGCTCGACCACGTGCTTGTTGTGGACGATCTCCTTGCGCACGTAGACCGGCGCGCCGTAGAGCTCGAGCGCGCGCTCGACGGTCTGCACGGCGCGGTCGACACCGGCGCAGTAGCCGCGCGGAGCGGCGAGCAGAATGGTCTCGGGGCGGATCTCGGCCATCGGCCTGAGTGTAGGGGCCCCGTCCGAAGGCGAATCAGTCGTTGGCCGTGATGGCCTCGAGCGCCTGGGCGAACTGGCGCCGGGCCGCCTGGCGGCGCGTCGGGATGTGCTCGCTGGGGACCTCGTCGGGGGGGGCCTGAAAGCCGCGCAGCACCTGCCGGGCGACCGAGGCGCGGTGCACCTCGTCGGGCCCGTCGTAGATCCGGGCGGCGCGCGCGAAGCGGTACATCGCCTCGAGCGGCAGGTCGGTCGAGTAGCCGAGGCTGCCGTGCGCCTGCAGCGACCGGTCGACGACGTCGTGCAGCACCCGGGCGCCGTAGAACTTGATCAGGGCGATGTCCTTGCGCGCGGCGGCGACCCCCGCGGTGTCCATCTTCCACGCCGCGTGCAGGGTCATCAGCCGGGCCGCGGTCATCTCGGCCTCGGAATCGGCGATCCAGTTCTGGATCGTCTGGTGCTGGGCCAGCACCGACCCGTGCGCGTAGCGGTACAGCGAGCGCTCGCAAAGCATGTCAAAGGCGCGCCGCGCGACGCCCAGCCAGCGCATGCAGTGGTGGATGCGCCCGGGGTAGAGCCGCTGCTGGGCGATCAGGAAGCCGGCGCCCTCGGCGCCGAGCAGGGCGCCGGGCCCGAGCCGCACGTTCTCGTAGCGGATCTCGGCGTGGTTGCCGTAGACGCCGAAGGTCGGCTCGGGGTGCTCCATCGTCGGTACGTCGCGCAGCACCTGGACCCCGGGCGTGTCGGCGTCGACGACGAACATCGAGGCGCGCTGGTGCGGGCGCGCGTCGGGATCGGTGACCGCCATGACGATCAGGAAGTCGGCGATCGAGCCGTTGGACGAGTACCACTTCAGGCCGTTGAGAACCCAGCCGTCGCCGTCCTTCTCGGCGCGCGTGACCAGCAGCGTGGGGTCTGACCCGGCCGAGTTGGGCTCGGTCATGCTGAAGGCCGATTTCAGGTCCCCGGCCAGCAGCGGGTGCAGGTAACGCTCCTTCTGCTCGGGGGTGCCGGCCAGAGCGAGGATCTCGGAGTTGCCCGAGTCCGGGGCGGCGTTGCCGAACACGAGCGGGGCGATCGCGCTGGTGCCCAGGATCTCGTGCATGAGCCCGAGCTTGACCTGGCCGAAGCCCTGGCCCCCGAGCTCGCGATCGAGGTGCGCGGCCCACAGGCCCTGCGCCTTGACCTGCTCCTGCAGCGGCGCCGCCGCGCGGCGCAGGCCCTCCCAGCCGAGCTCATGCCACAGCGTCTCCAGCGGCCACACGTTCTCGCGCACGAAGGTGCGCATCCAGTCGAGCTTGACGGCGAATTCCGGCTCGGTGGAGAAGTCCCAGGCCATCCGCGCCGAGCCTATCGCGAGCGGCTACCCTTGGCTCTCCGACCAGAGTCGAGCTAATGAGGCCGAGTTGCCACAGCAGCACCTGGACCGTCTGACCTCGATCGACGCCTCGTTCCTGCATCAGGAGGGCCAGTCCTCCCACATGCACATCGGGGGCGTGCTCATCTTCGACGGGCCGCCGCCGGCCTTCGAGGATTACCTCGACCACGTCCGCTCGCGGCTGCATCTGGTCCCGCGCTACCGCCAGAAGCTCGCCGTGCCGCCGCTGGAGACCGGCCGGCCGCTGTGGATCGATGACCCGACGTTCAACATCGAGTACCACGTCCGCAATACCGCGCTGCCCGCGCCCGGCACCGAGGAGCAGCTGTTCCTGCTCGCCTCGCGGATCGCCTCGCAGCAGCTCGACCGCTCCAAGCCGCTGTGGGAGAACTGGCTCGTCGAGGGCCTGGAGGGCGACCGCTTCGCCCTCATCTCCAAGACCCATCATGCCCTTGTCGACGGCGTCTCGGGGGTCGACCTGGCCACCGTGCTGTTCGACCTCGAGCGCACCCCCCGGCCGCAGGGCGCTGAGCTCGAGCCGTGGCGCCCGCAGCCAGAGCCCTCCGCCGCGGAGCTCGTGGCGGCCGGGGTCCGCGGCATGGTCACGACGACCGCCGGCCTGCTGACCCGGGCGATCTCGGCGGCGACGCGACCGACCACCTCCCTGGCCCTCGTCCGTGACGCCCTGGAGGGTGTCGGTGAGATCGCCTGGGCCGGGCTGAACCCGGCCCCCGAGACGCCGCTCAACGTCCGCATCGGGCCGCACCGGCGCTACGCGATCGTGCGTCAGCAGCTGGCCGACTACAAGGAGATCAAGAACGCGCTCGGCGGCACCGTCAACGACGTCGTGCTCACGGTCGTCTCGGGCGCGCTGCGCGAATGGCTGCACTCCCGGGGCGTCCGCACCGAGGGGCTGGAGATGCGCGCGCTGGTGCCCGTGTCGGTCCGCACCAAGGACCAGCGCAACACGCTCGGCAACCAGATCACCGTGATGCGCGGGCCGCTGCCCGTCTACATCGGCGATCCGGTGGCGCGACTGGATTTCGTGCGCCGGGCGATGGACGGCCTGAAGGAGTCAAAGCAGGCCGAGGGCGCGGCGACGCTGGCCGCAGTCAACAACCTCGCCCCGCCGACGGTGCTCGCCCAGGCCTCCCGCCTGAACTTCTCCACCCGCCTGTTTAACCTGATCGTCACCAACATCCCCGGCCCGCAGATGCCCCTGTACGTGCTCGGGCGCGAGCTCAAGGACCTGTTCCCGCTCGCCTTCCTGCCCGAGGATCACGCGCTGGCCGTGGCGATCATGTCCTACAACGGCAATCTCGATTTCGGGCTGCTCGGCGACTACGACGCGCTGCCGGACATCGACCTGATCGCCGAGGGGCTCGACGCGGTCGTCGCGCAGCTGCTGGAAATCGCGCGCTCGGGCTCGGGGTCCGGCTCAGGCCGCGCGGGAGCCGCGCGCTCGGATCGGAGCGGCGGCACGGCGGACCCGGGCGAGGGCACCGCGGCCCGGCGCCGGGGCACAGCGGACCGGAGCCAGGGCACGAGCCCCGACGCGACCAACGGCGATCAGCCGGCGCGGATCATCCCCGTCAGCAACGGGCGCCCGCAGAGAGGCCCGGCCGCGGACATGCGCAAGCGCCAGCGGGGCGCACGCTCGACACCACGCCGACGGGGAGGGAACTGACGTGTCCACCGATCTCGGGGCCTCTGGGCCCGCGGAACCCGCCGAGCCGGCCGCGGAGGGGTTGCTCGGGCCGGACGACATCGCCTACCACCTCGAGCTCACCGCGCCGCAGATGAAGATCGTCCATACGGCGCTGCACTCGTTGTTCGACGACCTCGGCCGCGAGCAGCGCGATGTCAAGGCGATCGTGTCCGAGGTGCTGGCCAAGCTCCCGGGCGAGCACGCGATCCGCGCGATCGATATCTCGCGGCGGCGCCCCGGCTAGAAGCCGAGCGCGAACTTCGCGTCTTCGCTCATCCGCTCCGGCGTCCAGGGCGGCGAGAAGGTCATCGTCGGCTCGACCGTCTCGACCCCGTCCAGCTCGGAGACGAACTCCTCGATCTGCTCTGAGACCTGGGGGCCGATCGGGCATCCGGGGCTGGTCAGCGTGTAGGTGACGCGAACCGTGGGCCCGTCGACCTCGACCTCGTAGATGAGGCCGAGCTCAACGAAGTCCAGTCCCAGCTCAGGATCGATGACGTCGCGGAGGGCGTCGGTGACTTCGTCGGCGGAAACCATGTGAATTAGTCTATAAGGATGATTTTGGCACTTGTATTCGGACGGCGGCTTTGAGTAGGTTTCGGCGATCGTCGACTTCGATGACAAGCCGCCCACGCTGCGCTGCCGCGGTGATGAAGACCGTAACACGCAGGGGACCCGACGACAGGCCCTGACCCGTGCCCTGCGCGCTCAGGGTGACGTCATCATCGACCTGACCGAGCTCGTCTTCGCCGACGCCTCGCTGATGCTCGACTTCGCGATGCTCGCACGGCGACTGCGGGTCCGCGGCCTCGGAGTCCTCGTGCGCGGTCCGCAACCACAGATCCGCACCCTGATCGAGATGGTCGGCCTGCAGCGCCTGCCGGGGGTGCGGCTCGAAGGCTCCTCCGGCGCGGCCCGGGTCTGAACCGCCGGGCGCGGCGGGGGTGGCCGGAGCCGCCTAAAACCGCCCGGCGCGGCCGAGACCGGCGATCCTCGCCTCGCCGGGTCCTAACACCGCCTCGCGACCTTTGGCCTAACGTGTACGAGCCCGATGTTCGTGCTGCTGCTCATCCTCTGGCCGATCGCCGAGCTGCTGGTCGCCATCAAGGTCGCTGAGGCGATCGGCGTCCTGCTGACGATCCTGCTGCTGGCGGCCGCCTGGCCGCTGGGCATCGCGCTGGTGCGCGCCGAGGGCCGCGTCGCCCTGCGCCGGCTGGGGGCGGCGATCAGCGCCGGTCGGCCGCCCGGGCGCGAGGTGCTCGACGGCGCGCTGGTGCTCGCCGGAGGGGCCCTGCTGATCATCCCGGGCTTCATCACCGATGTGCTCGGCCTGTTGCTGCTGCTGCCGGGGACCCGGGGCCTGGCCCGTCGCGGCCTCGTGCGCAACCTCCACAGCCGCGTCGTCGTCCGGGCCGGCCGGATGGCCTCAGGCGGGCAGGGCTACGACGTGGACTCGACGGCCACCGATCTCGACCCCGCTCACCTCCCGCGATGACCGCGACGACGACGGCGCGGGTCATCGCCTTCGCATCCCCGGAGCAGCACCTGTGGGGCGGGCTGGTCGCCACCGCCTCCGGAGCCGCGCTCGTGCTCGGCAGCGGCGACGCGCTGCAGGCGATCGGTCCGGGGGCGCTCTCGCTGCAGGCCGGCGACGAGACCTGGTCGGTGGCCGGCGCCGGCGCGGCACTGACCGTCGCACCGGAACCGCCCGGCGAGGACGCTGAGCAGGATGCCGCCGTCCTCGATCCCGAGCTGGGCGAGCCGGCCGAGCGCTGCACGGTGCGCGGCCGGGCGACGGTCGGCGGCGCCGAGGTCGAGCTCGACTGCCCGGCGCTGCGCTTCTCGCTCGCGATCGACGATCCCCGCGACGCCGGGTCGCTGCGCGCCGTCGCCGGGTGGTTCGGTCCGGAGCTGGCGCTCAGCCTCGGCGCGCTGCGGCCGCTCCGCAGCCGCGGCCATGACCAGGACCGGATCACCGCCACCCTGTTCGAGGACGGGCGCCCGCGCATGGTCGATGAGCCCCGGCTGTCCACGACCCTTCACGACGATGGTCTCCCGGCCCGGATGAGCATGGAGCTGTGGGTGGCCGAGGGCGACGACCTCTACCCTCGCCGCGCCGCGGGCGAGGCCACCGCGACCGGAGCGCGCACCCCCGGGGACGCACCCCAGCTCGGCGGCGTCCCCTTGACCTGTCACATGGCCGGCCGGGACGGAGCGGGCGTGTACCTGCTCGCGCGTCTGGCGTAGACGGAGCGGACGGAGAACGCGATGGCCGTCCAGGCCCTGATCAGCGACTTCGGCGGCGTGCTGACCTCCCCGCTGGCCGGTGCCTTCGCCGCCTTCGAAGCCGACTCCGGAGTTCCGCTGGCCGAGCTCGGACGCGCGATGGCCGCCGAGAGCCAGCGGCTGGGCGGCAATCCGCTGTTCGAGCTGGAGACGGGGCGGATGACCGAGGCCGAGTTCCTGAGCAGCATCGGCGCCCAGCTCACCCGGCGGCTCGGCCGCGAGGTGAGCCTGGACGGGTTCGGGGAGCGCTACTTCGCCGACCTGACGCCGAACGCCCCGATGATCGCGTTCATGCGCGAGCTGCGGGCGCGCGGCCTGCGGCTGGCCATCTGCACCAACAACGTCCGCGAATGGGAGCACCGCTGGCGCGCGATGGTCCCGGTGCAGGAGATCTTCGAGGTCGTCGTCGACTCCGCGCACGTCGGGATGCGCAAGCCTGAACGGGGGATCTACGAGCTGACCCTCGAGCGCCTCGGCGTCGCCGCCGGCGACGCGCTGTTCGTCGACGACATCGAGATCAACTGCGACGCCGCACGCGCGCTGGGCCTGCGCACGGTCTGGTTCCGCTCCACCGAGCAGGCGATCGCCGAGATCGAGACCGCCCTGGCGGAGCCGGCCTGACGTGCGCCGCTGGCTGGGGGCAGGCGCCGTGCTGGTGGCGGCGATCGCCGTGCTGATCATCGCGGTGGCCGGAGCGGGGACGCCCGGCTCGGGCCCGGCCTCGCAGACAGCGACGACCACCGTGCCCGCCGGCTCTGGGCCTGCGCCCGGCGCGGGCAGGCCTCGGACCATCCGCATCGGGGCCAGCACAACCGGGGCGCCGGTGCGCCCGGGCTTCCTCGGCTTCTCGTTCGAGTTTCAGGCCGTGCGCAGCTACACGGGCAGCAACCCGGCGGCGATCAACCCCGTGCTCGTCCAGCTGATCCGCAACCTCACGCCGGGCCAGGCCCCGGTGATCCGCATCGGCGGTGACAGCACCGACGTCTCCTGGGTGCCGACCCCGGGCGTCCCCGCGCCGTCCTACGTCAGCTACCGGCTCTCGCCGAGCTGGCTGGCCACCACCGCGGCCCTGGCCCGCCTGCTCGGCGCGCGGATGACGATGGGCATCAACCTCGCCGCCCACGAACCGGCGCTGGCCGGCGCGGAGGCTCGCGCGTTCCTGCGCAGCTTCGGGTCCGGCACCCTGGCCGCGCTGGAGATCGGCAACGAGCCCAACGTCTATGCCAAGATCCAGATCCTCCACACGCTGCTCGGGGCGCCGCTGTACGCCCGGCCCCGTGACTACGGCTACCCCGCCTTCCGCCGGGAGTACCTCGCCGAGGCGGCGGCGCTGCCGCCGATCCCGGCCTGGGGGCCTGCTCTCGCCGTCGGGCCGACCCCGCTGCCGGGGTCATGGATCAACACGATCCCCGATTTCCTGCGCCGCAACCCCGGGGTGACGACGATGACCGTGCACCGCTACCCGCTGCGCAACTGCTTCGTGGCCCCGGACTCGCCCCAGTACCCCTCGGTCCCCCACCTGCTCGCGCCGTACGCGACCGTGGGCCTGGCGGCAGGGCTGCGGCCCTGGATCGCCCGCGCCCACGCGCAGCATCGGGCGCTGCGGGTCGACGAGCTCAACTCGGTCGCCTGCCGCGGCAAGGCGGGTGTCAGCGACGTCTTCGCCAGCGCCCTGTGGGTGACCGACGCGCTGTTCTCACTCGTGCATGCCCGCGTCGACGGCGTCGACCTGCACACGCTGCCCCACTCGGCCTATGAGCTGTTCGCGTTCTCGCGTGACGCCGCCACCTGGCAGGCCTCGGTCAAGCCCGTGTACTACGGCCTCGAGCTGTTCGCCCAGGCGGCGCCGGCCGGCGCGCGGCTGCTGCCGGTGGCCGGCGGGACGCGGATGCCCGGGCTCAGCGTGTGGGCAACGCGCGCGCCCAACGGAACCGTCCGCACCGTGCTGATCAACAAGAGCACCCGGTCAGACCGCACCGTGAACCTCCGTCCGCCGGCCGGCCTGGCCGCGACAGCCACGATCGAACGGCTGCGAGGACCCAGCGTGCACGCCCGCGGGCACATCACCCTGGGCGGCGCCACCTACGGCCCGGATACGAGCAGCGGCCGGCTGGCGACCGTGCACGTCACCGCCGTGCGGGGCGGGAGCGCCGGCTACACCGTCGTCGTCCCGCACGCATCCGCGGCGCTGGTCACCTTCGCGCCGCGCTGAGCGGCGGCCAGGCGTCAGTTCTCGACGCCGAGCCGATCCCAGCAGTAGAGCTCGAGGCATTCGGCGGCCAGCGCGCGGCAGCGCTCCTCACTGAGCCAGGGCAGCACAGTGTCGAAGGCCTGCTCCTCGCCGACCCCGGCCTCGAACGCCTCCTCCCCGCGGAAGCCGGCGGCGATCTTCAGCGCCTCGCGCCGGTTGTCCCCCAGTGACGGGAACACGTTGACCAGAAACTCCTTGCTCGGCAGCGGGTGCCCCACCTCGAGCGACACGTGCCAGGCCGCGAGCAGGGACAGATCGTGCTCGTCCAGATCGGCGACCGCCTTGGCGTAGTGGGAGACCAGCTCGGACTCGGGGATCTCGTCAACCCAGGCCCGGACCACCTCGCCGAGGATCTGACGGCGCGCCTCCCGGCCGACCGAGTCGGCGATCACCCGGATGGCATTCTGCGGTTCGATAAAGCAGAGAGTCATGGGAGCTCGGGCTCGTGAATACGCATGCCCGGAAAGGTAAGGACCGGTCCGGACGGAGCCGCACGGCGGACCAATCGGTACCGCCGGGGACCCAGTGGCCCGCCGCACCCGGGGCGCGGGCCGCGGCGCGGCTCAGAGACCGAGCGCCGACGCGACGGCGTCGGTAAGCCCGGGATCCGGCTCGGCGTCCGGGACCCCGAGGGTGGCCCGCGCTCCCCGCTCCCAGTTGAACAGCGCCACGTCGAGCACCTGCAGCGCGACCCCGCAACCCTCAGCCAGCCCCATCGCCCGGCGTTCGAGCAGGATCGCGTCGCCGATCCCGAACACTCGCTTGGCGGCAATCGTCACCGGGTCGCTGGCCCCGAGCGCGAGCGTGCCGGCCTGCAGCTCGTAGAGCCCGGCCGCGCCCAGGGTGGCAAGCAGGTCAAAGCGCGCACCGCGCTGCAGTCCGGGCAGCCCCAGGCGCTCATAGGCGCGGGCAAAGCGCCGCTGCGGTGTCCAGGCCGCATCCCCGGCGATCGCCGTGGCCTGGGAACCGGATCGCTGCGCCCAGGCCCGGTAGGCCTGCACGGTGCGTGTGCGGTCGGCCTGATCCAGCGAGGTGCGTACGCCACCACTGACCCCGGAGAGGTCGGGGATCGCACCGCCGGCCCAGGGCACGCGGACGCGCGCGATCTCCGCGAACGGCTCCTCGCTCTCGGTGGGTCCGATGAGGGCGATCAGGAAGGCCAGCCAGGTGCGCTCCTCGACATCCCCGGAGGCGTCGGCGATCTCTGACCACAGGCCCGGAGCGTACTGCGCGATCGTGTCCAGACGGGCCTGGGCGAAGGCGATCTCCTCGGCCAGGCGCTGGGCGTCGCTGGACGCTCTCAGCCCGGGGACCAGGTCGCTGTGGTAGCCGTCCTCGGCGCCTCGCGCCATCCGGCGCACGGTCATGCCGCTGCCCGAGCGCCCGCCGGCGCGAGGCCCACCGCGGCGGGCCCGGGGAGCGCTGCGCTCGGCCACGGGGCGCGCCGGACGGGGCGCGCTCGCCGCCTCGGTGGCCGATCCGCCGGTGACCACGGGTCGGAGTTCGACGTTCTGCTCGCGCGCGCAGATCGTGCAGTTGGAGACAAGGTGGTTGTGGCGGCAGAAGGTCGGCATCGGGGTCCTCAACAGGATAGGTCGCCCCGGGGGAAGGTCAGCCCCCGGCCGCCCGGCGCTGCGCTCCGTCTCGCCGGTGGCCCGCGTCCGGGACTCGCGCCGCCGGGCTCAGGTCTCGCCGGCGGTCAGGCCCGCCGCCAGCGCCTCGCTGCGGCGATGCTCGCGGGCGCGGGCCATGACCTCGCGGAAGCTGCGCAGCCGGAAGATGACCACGAGCGCGGCAAAGCCCAGCGCCGAGCTCAGCACCGCCGTGGCGATCTGCTGACCGACCGAGAAGGAGGCCGCGTCGGCACTCTTGAAGATCGTCAGCAGGATCGCCTGTTGGACCCCCGCCCCACCGGGGGTGAAGGGGAACACGGACGCGACGACCTGCACGGCGAGCACGAGCAGCGCGTTGCGGACCGAGCCGCCGATGTGAAAGGCGTCCAGCAGCGCCCAGTAGGCACAGAAGCGCGCCACCCAGCTGGCCAGCTGCCACGGCACCATCCGGCGCTTGTAGAGCTCGCGGTCGCGGACGATCGTCAGCCCCTGGCGGATCCGCTGCCAGAAGGCCCGCACGCGCGCCGAGAGCAGAGCGAACCCGACCACGAAGACGAGCCACAGCACGGTCAGGAAGAAGAGCGTGAAGCGCATGTTCGAGGCAAAGAAGCTGATGTCGAAGGCCGGCAGCTTGGAGAAGTCCGGGGGCTTGGGGAACACCCCCTGGGTGAAGGCGAAGCACATGATCAGCAGGCCCATCGCCCAGTCGAAGATCACCCCGGTCGACAGCGCCGCCGCCACCGCGGGGTAGCTGGCGGGAGGGATGGCCAGCCGGGTCAGGAACAGCTGGGCGACGTTGCCCCCGCCGAGCGGGAACACGTTGTTGATGGCGTAGCCGACCATGTACGCCCCCCACACGTCGCGCCAGCGCACCGTGGTGTCGGGATAGGCCGTCTGCACCGCCGCCCACAGGGCGCGCGAGCGCAGCAGCAGGTAGAGGCCGAAGAAGGCCAGGCCGATGATCAGCGAGATCCAGCTCAGATTGGCCAGCTGAGAGAAGAACGTCCCCGCCGAATTGAGCAGGTTGCTGATCGTGCAGCCGACCGATCCGCACCCATGGTGCGACGCGGCGGCCACGGCAGCGACGACGTTCACCCGCACAAGTTGGCATACCCGGGGGTCGTGGTCCCCGCGCCCGGCCCGGAAATAGGACCGGGGGGCCCAGATCCATCTGGGCCCCCCGGAGAGCCAGGGAAGTGGGGGCGCAGTTCCCTGACCGACAGGGGCGGGTTTCCCCGTCCCAAGCTTTGTTCAAACCCCATCGCCCCGTGAATCCGAACTCAGATTCGGTGCGACCTGACGAAAACGCTAGCAGCTAGTCGGAGCGACGCTCAACCTGAGACCGCATTAATTGTGTTGAGTGGTCAGTGCCACCGCAGGTCAGGGCTCGCGTGTGCCCGGGCCGCTGAAGAACTCCTCGCCCGGGCGCACGTTCCCGGCCGCCTCGGCCTCGTGGCGCAGGGTGAGGTCGGACTCCCCGCTCCACGCCCCGACGGCCAGCATCTCCCGATCGGCGTCCATCGGGCTGCCGCCCAGGTCGGCGTTGACGATCCGGGCGCACTTGCGGCCCTCCGCGATCGCCGTGACGACCAGCGACTGTCCGATCCGCGCGTCCCCGCAGGCGTAGACCCGGCCGACGGTGGTGCGGTAGGTCTGCTCGGTGGAGATGTTGCCGCGGCGGTCCAGGCCGAGACCGAGCTCGGAGACCAGGCCCTCGTGCTCGGGGTGCTTGAAGCCGATGGCGACCAGCACGAGGTCGGCCTCGGCGACGAATTCGCTGCCCGGGACCGGGGTGAGGTCGCGCGACGAGCTGCCGGTCACCTTGCGCGCGTACACGTGGCTGACCCGCCCGTCGCGGCCGCCGAAGCCGGTCACCTCGGTCCCCCAGCGGCGCTTGCCGCCCTCCTCCAGGGCGTAGGTCTGGGGCGTGCGCTTGGGGGGCAGCGGCCACGGCTGGCGCGGGTCGGGACGATCCTCGGGCAGCTCGGCGTAGACGTCGAGCATGATCACGCTCGCGGCGCGCTCCCGGTGAGAGTTGGAGATGCAATCCATCCCGGTGTCGCCGCCGCCGATCACGATCACCTTCTTGCCCTGCGCGGTGATCTGGTGCTCGGAGCCCCATCCGCCCTCGGGCGGCCGTGAGGGCCGCTTCTGGCTGGCCGCGACCCAGCGGTTGCGCTGGTAGAGGTAGTCCATGGCCGGGTGGATGCCGGCCAGCTCACGGCCGGGCACCTCGATCTCGCGCGGCACGCGCGAGCCGATCGAGATGACGAGCGCGTCGTAGCGCTCCTGCAGCTCGGCGGCGGTCACGTCGGTCCCGACCGTGGTGTTGTAGACGAAGGTGATGCCCTCCTGCTCGAGGATGCTCACCCGCCGGTCGATGATCCGCTTTTCGAGCTTGGCGTCGGGGACCCCGAAGCGCAGCAGGCCCCCGGGGCCCTCGTCCCGTTCGTAGACGGTCACCGCGTGCCCGCAGCGGTTCAGCTCCGCGGCGACGGCAAGGCCCGCGGGGCCGGCGCCGACGACGGCCACCGTGCGCCCGGTCCGCCGCGGCGGCGGTTCGGGGACGATCCATCCCTCCTGGAAGGCGCGCTCGACGATGGCCAGCTCGATCTGCTCGATCGTCACCGGGTCGTCGTTGATCTTCAGCACGCAGGCCGACTCGCACGGCGCCGGGCAGATGAGGCCGGTGAACTCGGGGAAGTTGTTGGTCGCGTGCAGCTGGTCGATCGCCTCGCGCCACTTGTCGCGGTAGACGAGATCGTTCCAGTCGGGGATCAGGTTGCCCAGCGGGCATCCCTCGTGGCAGAAGGGCACGCCGCAATCCATGCAGCGCGCTCCCTGGCGCCGCAGCTCCTCGTCGGGCTGCAGCGCGAAGTACTGCTCGTAGTCGTGCACGCGCTGCTCAGGGTCGCGCTTGTCAAAGCCGACCCGGTGGATCTTTAAGAATGCGCCGAGCTCACCCAAGGGACGAAAGAGCGTAACAACGCGCGGACGTGATGCCGAGCCGGCCGGGGCGCCCTAGGCGACGGCGGCCGGGTCCTCCTGGCCCGCGGCCGCCTCGCGCTCGGCCAGCACGCGCTTGTAGTCGCGCGGCATCACCTTGACAAAGCGCTCCCGCGAGCGCTCCCAGGAGGCGAGCACGTTGCGCGCGACCAGCGAGCCGGTCCGCTGCGCGTGCTCGGAGATGAGCGCCTTGAGCTCCTCGTCGTCGGCCTCGGTGAGCCCGTCGAGATCGACCAGCTCGAGGTTGCAGCGGCCCTCGAAGCGGCGGTCCTGGTCGTACACGTACGCGATGCCGCCGCTCATGCCGGCGGCGAAGTTGCGCCCGGTCGGCCCGAGCACGACCACGCGGCCCCCGGTCATGTACTCGCAGCCGTGGTCCCCGACCCCCTCGACCACGGCCTGGGCGCCGGAGTTGCGCACGGCGAAGCGCTCACCGGCCAGACCGCGGAAGAACGCCCGGCCGGCCGTCGCGCCGTACAGGACGGTGTTGCCGACGATCATGTTCTCCTCGGCGCGGAACAGGGTCGAGTCCGGAGGGCGCACCGAGACGATGCCGCCGGAGAGCCCCTTGCCGGTGTAGTCATTGGTCTCCCCGCGCAGCGAGAAGGTGACGCCGGGGGCCAGCCAGGCGCCGAAGCTCTGGCCCGCGGACCCCGAGAAGGAGATGTCGATCGTGCCCTCGGGCAGGCCGTGGACGCCGTGGCGGCGGGCGATCTCACCTGAGAGGATCCCGCCGACGGTGCGGTTGACGTTGCGCAACGGCACCGGGCCCTGGCGCACCTGCTGGCCGGAGGCGATGGCCGGCTCGCACAGCTCGACGAGCTCCCAGTCCAGCGCATCGTCGAGCACCGGCACCTGGGGACGGGTGCGGTGGCGCGGCATGTTGGGCGGCAGGTCGGGTGAGGCCAGGATCATCGACAGGTCCACGCCCCGGGACTTCCAGTGGTCGATCGCCTCGTCGGTGGACAGCAGGTCGGTGCGGCCGATCAGGTCCTCGAAGCGGCGCACGCCGAGCCGGGCCATCAGCTCACGGGTCTCCTGCGCCACGAACATCAGGTAGCCGGTGACGTGGTCGGGCGTCCCGGTGAAGCGACGGCGCAGCTCAGGATCCTGGGTGGCCACCCCGACCGGGCAGGTGTTGAGGTGGCAGACGCGCATCATGATGCAGCCCATGGCGATCAGCGGGGCGGTCGAGAAGCCGAAGGCATCGGCGCCGAGCAGCGCGGCGACGACCACATCGCGGCCGGTCTTCATCTGACCGTCGACCTCGACGGTGATGCGCGAGCGCAGGTCATTGAGCAGCAGCGTCTGCTGCGTCTCGGCCAGTCCGATCTCCCACGGGACCCCGGCCCCGTGTATCGAGGACTGGGGCGAGGCCCCGGTGCCGCCGTCGTGGCCGGAGATGGTCACGTGGTCGGCGTTGGCCTTGGCCACCCCGGCGGCGACCGTTCCGACCCCGACCTCGGAGACGAGCTTGACCGAAACCGAGGCCTGCGGGTTGGCGCAGCGCAGGTCGTAGATGAGCTGCTTGAGATCCTCGATCGAGTAGATGTCGTGGTGCGGCGGCGGCGAGATGAGGCCGACGCCGGGGGTCGAGTTGCGGATCTTGGCGATGTACTCGTCGACCTTGTGGCCCGGCAGCTGGCCGCCCTCGCCGGGCTTGGCCCCCTGGGCCATCTTGATCTGGATCTGATCGGCGTTGACCAGGTAGTGGATCGTCACGCCGAACCGCCCGGAGGCGACCTGCTTGATCGCCGAGCGGCGCAGATCGCCGTTCTCGTCGGCCTCGAAGCGCGCCGGGTCCTCGCCGCCCTCGCCGGTGTTGGAGCGGCCGCCGAGCCGGTTCATGGCCACGGCGAGCGTCTCGTGGGCCTCACGGGAGAGCGAGCCGAGGCTCATCGCGCCGGTGGTGAAGCGCTTGACGATCTCGGTGGCCGGCTCGACCTCCTCGATCGGGACCGGTGTCTGCGCGAAGCGCAGGCTCATCAGCCCGCGCAGGGCCGCGCGGCGGGTGGAGACCTCGTTGGCCTGGCGCGCGAACTCGTCGTAGGTCCGCTGCGGATCGCGGCGGTCCAGGAGCGGGGCGCCGTCCGGCCCATGGCCGTTGCCGTCCGCGTGCGCGGTGCTGCGGGCGGCGGCGGCGCGCACCGCGTGCTGCAGGCTGGCGATCGTGTCCGGGTTCCAGGCGTGCAGCTCGCCGTCGCGGCGCCATTGCAAAAAGCCGCCGACGGGCAGCAGGTCGCGCCCGGTCCGGGGGTAGGCGCGGAAGTGACGCTCCAGCGCCTCGGTGGCCAGCACGCCGAGCCCGATGCCGCCGATCCGCGAGGCGGTACCGGTGAAGTGGCGGTCGATGATCTCATGGTCAAGGCCCACGGCCTCGAAGATCTGGGCCCCGCAGTAGGACTGGATGGTGGAGATCCCCATCTTGGAGATCGTCTTGAGCAGGCCCTTGCCGATCGCCTTGACGATCCGCTTCTCGGCTTCCTCGCGCTCGAGATCGACGGGCAGCAGCGAGCGCTCGGCCATCTCGTCGAGCGATTCGAACATGAGGTACGGGTTGATCGCCGAGGCGCCGTAGCCGATCAGGGTGGCCATCGCGTGGATGTCGCGGGGCTCACCGGATTCGATGACCAGTCCGGTGCGCAGCCGGGTGCCCGCCCGGACCAGGTGGTGGTGCACGGCCGAGACGGCCAGCAGCGACGGCATGGCCACGCGCTCGGGACCCAGGTTGCGGTCCGACAGGATGATGATGTTGGCGCCGTTCTCGACGTAGCGCTCGGCCTCGTCGCACAGGGCCTGCAGGCGCCGGCTCATCCCGTCGGTGCCGTCCTCGATCGGCCAGGTGATGTCCAGCGTGGCGGCGTGGAAGATCTCGTGGGAGACCTGGCGCAGCTTCTCGAGCTCGTGGTTGCGCAGGATCGGCTGGTCCATGACCAGCTGATGGGCCTGATCGGGCGATTCGGTCAGCAGGTTGACCTCGGCGCCCACTCCCGTGTGCAGGCTCATCACCACGTTCTCGCGGATCGGGTCGATCGGCGGGTTGGTGACCTGGGCGAAGAGCTGCTTGAAGTACGCGAACAGGGCCGGCTGGCGGTCGGACATGACCGCGAGCGCGGCGTCGTTACCCATGCTGGCCACGGGCTCCTCGCCCTTGGCGGCCATCGGGGCGATGATCATCCGCAGGTCCTCCTGCGAGTAGCCGAAGGCCAGCTGCTTGGAGCGCAGCGGCTCGACGCGAGGGACGCGCGGGTCGCGGTCGGGAAGGTCGTCGATGTGGACGACCGAGCGCTCGTACCACTCGCCGTAGGGCTTGCGCCGCGCGACCTGGAGCTTGGCCTTCTCGTCGTCGACGATCACGCCCGCCTCGAGGTCGAGCAGGAACAGCTTGCCGGGGGCCAGGCGGCCCTTGCGCTGCACGTGCTCGGGGGCCACGGTCATCACCCCGGTCTCGGAGGCGAGGACGACGTAGCCCTCGGTGTCCTGGATCCAGCGCCCGGGCCGCAGCCCGTTGCGGTCGAGCACCGCGCCGGCCAGCCGGCCGTCGGTGAAGGCGATCGCCGCCGGGCCGTCCCACGGCTCCATCAGACAGGAATGAAAGTCGTAGAAGCCCTTGACGTCGGGGTCGAGATCCCGGCGCGTGCGGTACGCCTCGGGGACCATCATCATCACGGCGTGGGGCACCGAGCGGCCCGACAGCACGAGCAGCTCGAGCACGTTGTCAAAGGTGGCGGAGTCCGAGCCGCCGGCCTGCACGACCGGCATCACCTTGGCCAGGTCATCGCCGAACAGCTCGGAGGCGAGCTGGGACTCCCGGGCCCGCATCCAGTTCACGTTGCCGCGCAGGGTGTTGACCTCGCCGTTGTGGGCGATCATCCGGAAGGGATGGGCCAGCTCCCAGCTCGGGAACGTGTTGGTCGAGAAGCGCGAGTGCACCAGAGCCAGCCGCGAGGCGACGCGCGGGTCGCGCAGATCGGGGAAGTAACGGGGCAGCTGGGGGGCGGTGAGCATCCCCTTGTAGACGATCGTGCGACTGGAGAAGCTCGGCAGGGCCAGGCCGGGGCCGGCCTCGCGCTCGATGATCCGGCGGATCACGTAGAGCTTGCGCTCAAACGCGGCCTGGTCGGCGATCTCGTCCGCGGCGCCGATGAACACCTGACGGATGACCGGGGCCGACATGCGAGCCGTGTCCCCGGCGTACCGGTCGTCGACGGGCACGTCGCGCCACCACAGCAGCCGCTGACCCTCGGCGGTGATCGTCGCCTCGATGAGCGCCTCGACGGCCACCCGACGCTCGGGATCGGCGGGCAAAAAGCAGACTCCGACGCCGTAGCGGCCGGGCGGCGGCAGCTCGATGCCCGCCACCGCGCCGCGCATGAACGCGTCCGGGATCTGCAGCAGGATCCCGGCCCCGTCGCCGGTCCCCGGGTCCGCACCCTCGGCCCCGCGGTGCTCGAGGTTCTGCAGGGCGTCCAGGCCCTTCTCGACCACGGCGTGGCTGGCCTCGCCCCACAGCTTCGCCACCAGGGCGATGCCGCAGGCGTCGTGCTCATGTGCGGGGTGGTAGAGGCCGGTGGCCCCGGGGGGAGCGGTGCGGTACATGGCGGGGGCCCTCAGGGTCCGTTGACGTCGAACGGCAGGCACGTCCAGGCTGAACGCAGAAGCGTACCAGCGACGGGGCGATCCACCAGCCCCGGGCCCGGGCCACCGACCCGGGCGGCGGGTGATGCCGGCCTCTAGCTCTTGGCCTTGGCCCGGCTCTTGCCAGCGCCGGATCGGCTCTTGGAGGCGCCCGGGGACGACGCGCCGTTGCCCGACCCGCCCGAGGACGAGGCGCCGTTGCCTGAGCCGCCCGACGGCTTGCCGCGGCCCGAGCTGCTCTTGGCCCGGCTGGGCGCCTTCTTCTTGGCCGTGGCCCCGTTGGCCTTGCTCTTGGGCTCGCTGTCGCCGCCGCGCATCTCGGCCAGGCTGGCCTCCAGCGCGGCCATCAGATCGGGGGCCGCGGCGGGCTCCTCGGCCTGCGGCTGGACCGCGATCTCCTCTCCGGCGGCCTTCTTCTCGATCAGGTCGAGCACGCGCTCGCGGTAGTCGTCCTTGAACTTGGCCGGATCAAAGTCGGCCGACAGCGACGCGATCAGCTGCTGGGCCATCTTCAGCTCTCGCTCGGACGCCTCGGCCTCGGACAGGCCGTCCAGCTCGTCGATCCGATCCGGCGCCAGCACCTCGTCTCCGAACAGCATCGTCGACATCGTGATCACGTCACCGGTCGGCCGCAGCGCGCAGAGCTGCTGCTTGGAGCGGATCACCACCCGCCCGATGGCCACCTTGCCCGCCTCGCGCATCGCGTCCAGGAGCAGGCGGTAGGCCTTGGCCCCGCCGGTCGTCGGCGCCAGGTAATAGGAGTGGTCGTAGTAGATCGGGTCGATGTCGACCAGGTCCACGAACTCCTCGATGTCGATCGTCTTGGTGGCCTTGGGATCGAGAGCGTCGAGCTCATCGGGATCGATGAGCACGTAACGGTCGGGGCTGAGCTCATAACCCTTGACGATCTCGTCGAAGGAGACCTCGTCGCCGGTCGAGGGGTCGACCCGCTTCTGCTTGATCCGGGTTCCCGTCTTGGCGGAGAGCTGGTGGAAGCGGACGGTCTTGGGCGAGGTCGCGCTGAACAGCTTGACGGGGACGTTGACGAGCCCGAAGCTGATCGCGCCGGTCCAGATTGCGCGTGCCATATGCCTGGTTGTATCCCCCGCCGGCGCACTCGGCAACCGTTGAGCGCGGACTTGCCGCCCCGGCGTCCCGTTCCGTGCCGGGCTGGACGCGGCCGGCGACCGCGGTGCTCCGCGTCTTTTCGCGCTCAGCGACCGATCGACGACATGTCGGCGTAACGATCGCCGCGCGCGGCGCCGCGCGGCGCCGCCTCGTCCAGGCGGGCCAGATCGTCGGCGTCAAGCTCGAGCTCTGAGGCCTCGAGGTTCTGCTCCAGATAGCTGCGGCGCTTGGTTCCGGGGATCGGCACCACGTCCTCGCCCTGGGCCAGCACCCAGGCCAGGGCCAGCTGCGCCGGCGTGCACTGCTTCTCGGACGCGATCGCCTGCACGCGGCGGACGAGCTTTAGGTTGCGCTCGAGGTTCTCACCCTGAAAGCGCGGCACCCCGCGGCGGAAGTCGTCCGGGCTGAGATCGGCCGCGCTGGTGATCTGACCGGTGAGAAAGCCGCGGCCGAGCGGCGAGTAGGCGACCAGGCCGATGCCCAGCTCGCGCAGGACACCCAGGACCTCCTCCTCGGGATCCCGGGTCCACAGCGAGTACTCGCTCTGCACGGCGCTGATCGGGTGCACGGCGTGGGCGCGGCGGATCGTCTCCGGGCCGGCCTCGGAGAGACCGAGGCACCGGACCTTGCCCGCAGCGACGAGCTCGGCCATCGCCCCCACCGTCTCCTCGATCGGGACGTCGGGGTCGACCCGGTGCTGGTAGTAGAGGTCGATGTGATCGACCTGCAGGCGGCGCAGCGAGGCGTCGCAGCTGGCGTGCACGTATTCCGGACGGCCGTTGACGCCCCGAGCGGCGGGGTTCTCCGGGTCGCGGACGATCCCGAACTTGGTCGCCAGCACGACCTCGTCGCGCCGGTCGGCGATCGCCTCGCCGACAAGCTGCTCGTTGGTGTGCGGACCGTAGATGTCGGCCGTGTCCAGCAGCGTCACGCCCAGGTCCAGCGCGCGGCGAATGGTGGCCACGGCCTCGGTGGCGTCCGAGGTCCCGTAGAACTCCGACATGCCCATGCAGCCGAGACCCTGCTCGGAGACGACCAGATCCTGGGTGCCGAGGGTGCGTTCTCGCATGCCAGCGAAGATATCTCACGCCGGCGCGCCCCCGGTCGTTCCGTGTCGGTGAGGCTGCCCCCGTTCCAGGCGCTGCTCGACGCGCACGGCCGTGACGTGCATCGCTTCCTGACCGCGACGGTCGGGCCGCTGGACGCCGACGACTGCTATCAGGAGACCTGGCTGGCCGCATTGCGGGCCTACCCCCGGCTGCGCGACGCGAGCAACCTGCGCGGCTGGATTCTGACCGTCGCCCACCGTAAGGCGATCGACCACATCCGGGCCCGCGCGCGCCGGCCGGTGCCGGTCGCGGCCGTGGCCGAGACCGGTGCCGTGGCCACGACGGGTCCCGAGCTGCCCGACGAGGGGCTGTGGGCGTCGGTGGCCGCGCTGCCCGACAAGCAGCGGGCCGCGCTCGCCCTGCGCTTCGTGGCCGACTGCGCCTACGCCGAGATCGCCGCGGCGATGGGCACCAGCGAGGCGGCGGCCCGGCGCAGCGTTCACGAGGGACTGAAAAAGCTACGCGAGGAGGACAGGCCATGACCGACGAGGACGCGCTTGAGCGGGCCCTGCGCCCCGGGCCTCCGCAGGCGGACGCGCGGCCCCCCGAGATCGCGGCGCAGGCGGCACGGGAGGGGCTGGCCGACGTCGTCTACGCGACCCTCGACGGCCCGGTCGGCCGGCTCGTGCTCGCCGCCAGCCCGCGCGGGCTGGTGCGGATCGCCTACGCCGATGAGGGAGAGGAGCCGGTGCTGGCCGAGCTGGCCGCCCGGGTCTCGCCCCGGGTGCTGGCCGACGCGCGCCCCCTGGACCGGGCCCGGCGCGAGCTGGACGAGTACTTCAGCGGGCGCCGGCAGCGTTTCGAGCTGGACCTCGACCGCCGCCTGCTGGGCCCCTTCGCTGACCGGGTGCTCACCGCGACGGCCGCGATCCCGTACGGGGCGACGGTCACATACCGCGAGGTGGCCGGCGCCGCCGGGAGCCCGCGCGGCTTCCGGGCCGCCGGCAACGCGCTCGGCTCTAATCCGCTGCCGATCGTGCTTCCCTGCCATCGGGTGATCGCCTCCGGCGGCGGCCTGGGCGGCTACACCGGTGGCCTGGAGCGCAAGCGCATGCTGCTGGCCATCGAGGCCGGGCACGCCGGCTGAAGCGTGACCGCCGCGCGACGGCGAGCCACGGTGACCCGTTGTGTGCGCTGTCTCACCCAACCACCGCCCCGGAGTGAGAGGCTTGGTCCCGTTCGCGACGGGAGAGGGAGAGCCGTATGGACCGAGCACTGAGAGCCCAGCTGCCCCCGGGGCCCCGTGCCCCGCGCGTTCTGCAGCTGATCGGAACCTGGACGCGGCCGACCGCCTCCCTGGAGCGGCTGCGCCGCTACGGGCACCGCGCCACCGTGCAGCTGCCCTTTCAGCCGCCGTTCGTGATGCTCTGGGACCCGGCCGACATCAAGGAGCTGTTCGCCGCCCCGGCCGACGTCGTGCACCCGGGTGAGGGCGCCTCGATCCTGGCCCCGATCGTCGGGGCCAACTCGGTCATCCTGCTCGACGAGGATGTCCACCTCGCCCAGCGGCGGCTCATGCTGCCGGCCTTCCACGGCGAGCGGATGCGGGCGCTGCGCGGCGTCATGGCCGAGATCTGCGCGGCCGAGGTGAGCGCCTGGCCGACCGGTGAGCCGGTGGCGCTGCACCCCCGCCTGCAGGCGATGACGCTGGAGATCATCCTGCGGGCCGTGTTCGGGCTGGAGCGCGGGGCCACCCTGGCCCGGCTGCGGGATCTGCTCGGAGACGTGCTGGCCTTCTCCGAGAGCCCGCTCTCGGTGCTGCCGGCCCTGCAGCGCTGGCTGCGCTGGACGCCGACCCAGCGGCGGTTCGACCGCCTGATGGCCGCCACCGACGAGCTCATCTTGGCCATGATCGCCGAGCGCCGAGCCGGCGGCGCGTGGGACGACAGCGCTGCCGGTCCTGCCGGAGGCGCTCCCGTCGCGGACGCCTCGGCGGGCGAGGACATCTTCAGCACCCTGCTCGCCGCCCGCCACGAGGACGGGCGCGAGATGAGCGCCCAGGAGCTGCGCGACGAGTTGATGACCGCGTTGGTCGCCGGGCACGAGACCACCGCCTCGCAGCTGGCCTGGGCGCTGGAGCGCCTGTCGCGCGAGCCGGAGGTCCAGGCTCGCCTGCGCGCCGAGGTCGACGCGGGCGAGAGCGAGGCCTACCTCAACGCCACCATCACCGAGATCCTGCGCCTGCGACCGGTGCTCCCCAACGCCGAGCCGCGGCTGGTCAAGCGCGAGATCGAGATCGGCGGGGTGCGCTACCCGCCCGGTGTCGTGCTGCTGGCCAGCGCCCAGCTCGTCCATCTCGATCCCGACATCTATCCCGAGCCGCGGGCCTTCCGCCCCGAGCGCTTCCTGGCTACGGGCGGCCGTGGCCCGGACGCCTACACCTGGCTGCCGTTCGGGGGCGGGCGGCGCCGGTGCCTGGGCGCGAGCTTTGCCCAGGAGGAGATGCGCATCGCCCTGCGCGAGGTCATCACCCGCTTCGAGCTCGCTGCGGCGGGACCCCGCGGCGAGACCACGCGCAGGCGCAGCATCACCTTCAGCCCGTCCCGTTCGGCCACCGTCGTGCTGCACCCGCGGTCCCGCGTCACGCCGGCGCCGGAACCGCTGGCCGCCCTCGCCTGACCCAGCCGGCCGCCACCGCCGGACCCAGCCGGCCGCCACCGCCGGACCCAGCCGGCCGCCACCGCCTGACCCAGCCGGCCGCCACCGCCTGACCCAGCCGCGCCACGAAGGGGTGACCGACCGGGATGGCGGGTATCCCCCGCCGGTATGGACTTCCTTGGCCCGGTGCGCCGGTTTGACGCCTTCCAGCGCAGCCGCCGCCCGGTCGCGATCGTGGTCGCGGTGCTCAAGAAGTTCTCCGACGACCAGGCGGGACACGAAGCGGCGCTGATCGCCTACTTCGGCTTCTTCGCCCTGTTCCCGCTGCTGCTGCTGTTCGTCACCATCCTTGGGTTCGTCCTGCAGGGCAACGAACACGCCCGGCAGGCGATCCTCAACTCGGCCCTGAAGCAGTTCCCGATCGTCGGCGGCGATCTGGGCCGCAACAGCCACGCGCTGCACGGCAGCGGCATCGGTCTGATCATCGGGCTGGTCGGCTCGGTGTTGTCAGGCCTGGGGATCACGATGGCGGCTCAGAACGCGTTCAACACCGTGTATGCGGTGCCGTTCAAGGAGCGGCCGAACTTCCTGCAGTCGCGGCTCCAGGGCCTCAAGCTGCTGATCGTGTTCGGAGGCCTGCAGGTCCTCTCGACCGGGGCGTCGGGTCTCGTCGCCGGGGGGTTCGGCGGCGTGGGGACGTTCGTCCTGGGGCTGATCGTGTCGCTGCTGCTCAACCTCGTCCTGTTCGCCGCCGTCTTCCGCCTGCTCACCGACCGCGCGATCAGCACCCGTGAGCTGCGACCGGGCATCATCACCGCCGCGGTGCTGTGGGAGGTCGTGCAGCTCCTCGGCGGGATCTACATCGGGCACGTGATCAAGGGCGCCAGCCAGACCTACGGCACCTTCGCCACGGTGATCGGGCTGCTCGTCTGGCTCTACCTCGGCGCCCGCGTGCTCGTCTACTCGGCGGAGATCAACACCGTGCTGACCCGCGAGCTGTGGCCGCGCAGCATCTTCGACCCGCCCACGCCGGCCGACCGCCGCGCCCGCGCCGCCCTGGTCAAGAGCCAGGAGCGCGACGACAAGGAGACGGTCGACGTGACCTTTCACCCCAACCTCAAGGTGGCCTCGGACCCGGGCAACCCGCCGTATGCCGTCGCGCCGAAGCCGGCGCCCGGCGAGGATGCCGAGACCGCCCCGCTGCCCGACGACATCGAGGCACGGGAGATGGTGCAGGAGCGCCGCGAGTCCGGGTTGCCCGGCGCGCTGCCGGGCGGCGAGTCCGGGGAGTCCGGCGAGTCCGGCGAGTCCGGCGAGTCCGGCGCGCCCGGGGAGCTGCGGAGCGGGGAGTCCGGGGAGTCCGGGTACCCCGATGGCGAGCCCAAGGCCGGCGCGTAGAACCATCGGCAGGAGGCCGGACCGGACCGGGCCGGACCGGGAGGGACCGGGACGGTCCCCGGCAACGTGCCAAACGCGTCAAACGACGATCCACGATCGTCCTTTGTCACAAAACGCGCGCCAGACGGACGATTTCCGCCAAACGACAAGCGGGCCTCGCGGTTTGTCATGTTTTGCACCCTCAAAGGGGCCGGCGGGAGGGCCCATCGGAGGGGCAGCGGGCGCCGTCGGAGGGGCAGCGGGCCCGCCGAGGGCCGGCGAGCGCCGTCCGGGGCCAATCCGGGCGCCGCCGGGCATCGAACCGGCTCAGAACAGCCGGTCGGGAGCCTCGCGGCGCGTCATCGTCTCCGGCCAGGAGCAGAGGCCACCCTCCGCTGGGCACCCGGCGCACACGCCGCGGTGCGGCACCTCGGTGACCGGAAAGGCGCCGTCCAGCACCCCGGCCGCCCGGGCGGCGATCGCGGCCTGCAGGCCGTCGCGGTCTGCGGTGCGGTAGCTCACGACCGCCGGGGTCTCGGGGCGCTCGAGGTAGCAATGAGCGACCTGCACCGACGAGGCGCCGGAGGCCAGGCCGGCCAGAGCGTAGACCTGCCGTTGCCCGGCGTAGTCGCGCGCGGCGGCGCGCGCGGGGTCCTCCCCGGCGAGCCGATCGCTCTTGTAGTCGCAGATGAGCAGCCGGCCGGGGCCCTCACGGGCCAGCACGTCGACCGCTCCGGTCATCAGCACGCCGGCGCGCAACGGGAAGGCGAAGCGCTGCTCGCGCCGTACGCTGTTCGCGCGGCCGAGCCGGGCGCACATCTCGCTGGCCGTGAACGCGGCCACGGTCTCGATCAGGCTGTCGGCCTCGGCGTCACCGGGCGTGGGAGCGAGGCCGTGCGCACGGGCGACGTCGCGGACCGCCTCGCGGTCGGGAACGACCGGCCGGCGGAAGTTGAGGCCTTCGAGCAGCGCGTGCAGCAGGGTGCCGCGGTCCGCCGCGCCACGGCCGCCGACGGGGACCGCCTCCCCGGCGGGAACGGCCGCGCTGCCGGAAACCGCCGCGCCGTCGGGTCCGGGGCTCTGACCGCCGGTACCACCGCGCTCGCGCGCCGGCAGACCGAGCACGCGCTCGGCGTAGAAGCGGTAACCGCAGCGCGCGTAGGCGCCGAGCGCGGAGTAACTGAGCCGCGTGACCGGCGGAGCGGGCGCCGGCGCGGGCAAGGGCAGCGGAACAGCGGGGGCGTCCGGTCCGGCCGGCGCCGCCATCTCCGACGCGGCGCTCACCCCAGGCGCGGCGGCCCCGGCAGACGCGATGGCCGCCTCGGACGCGGCGGCCGTCTCGGACGCGGCGGCCACCCGAGGCGCGGCGGCCGTCTCGGACGCGGCGGCCACCCGAGGCGCGGCCGGGGGCTCGGCTTCGGGCTCGCCGGCCACGATCAGGCGCACGCGCCCCTCCCCCACGTCGGCGTCGCCCCCGCCCTCGGCGATCCGCGCGCCGAGTTCGGGCACGAAGGCCGGCGCGATCCAGGCCACGGGACCGCCGCCATGGCCCCGCGCGCCCTCGGTCCAGGCGGCGAACTTGGTCGCCCCGCTCAGCACGAGATGCTCGCGCGCCCGGGTCATGGCCACGTAGAACAGGCGCCGTTCCTCGGCCTCGTCGGCGGCCTTCTCCTCCTCGCGCAGATCGTCGAAGGCACGGGTCGAGACCGCCCCGGCTGCTCCCGAGCACCGCAGCCGCAGCCCCAACCGGCCGTCGGCCGAAACGCGGGCCAGCGGGGCCCCTGGCCGTACCGAGCGGCCCAGGTCGGCCACGCAGACGACGGGGAATTCCAGGCCCTTGGCTCGGTGGATGGTCATCAGGCGCACCGCGTCCAGCCCCTCCCCCTCGATCGGCGCCTCGCCCTCGCGCGCGCCGCTGGCCCGGCCGGCGGCGCGATCTGCGGCCAGCTCGGCGAAACCGCGGAGGTCCGGCCCGTGCTCGGCCTCGAACTCGCGGCCCAGCCGCATCAGCTTGCGCACGTTGGCCAGCCGCCGGCGGCCGCCCGGCATGGCGAGCATGGCCAGGTCGTAGCCGGTCCGGGTCAGCGCGGCGTCGATCAGCCCGTCGATCCCACCCCGGCGGGCACGCTCGCGCTCGGCGGGCAGCCAGCCCGCGGCCGCGGCGAGTGCGTCACGGTCGGCGGCGTCCAGGCCCGGCAGCTCACCCCCGCAGGCTCTCAGCGCCGCCCACACCCCGGTTTCGCGCGCGCGGGCCTGGGCAGCGAGCAGCACCAGCGCGTCGAGCGAGGCGCCGACCAGCGGCGAGGCGAGCACAGTGTGCAGCGCCTCCTCGTCGGTGGGATTGGCCAGCACGCGCAGGTAGGCGACCAGGTCGAGCACCTGCGGATGCGACCAGTAGCCGCGGCCGCCGATCACGTAGGTCGGCAGGCCCTCGCGCTCGAGCGCTCGCTCGTAGGCGCGCATGTCGGTGGTGGCCCGCATCAGCACGACGACGTCCCCGGGGGCGGTCCCCGCGGCGATCATCGCCGCGACGTGCCGGGCGAGCAGTCGCGCCTCGGCCAGCCGCCACGGCGAGGCCAGCCCCTCGATCTCCCAGTCGGCGCCCTTGTCCACGAGCAGCAGCTCGACGCGCGGCGCGGGCGCGGCGGGGGTCGGAGCCGACGGGCCGGAGACCACCGGACCGGGCGGGGTGGCCGCGTGCCCCGCCCGGCCGGCCCGCAGGGGCCGGAAGCGCTCGCCGAGGGCGTCGGCGAAGCCGGCGTTGAGGACGTCGAGGATCTCGGCCCGCGAGCGGAAGTTGGTGGCCAGCGTGGCCCGGCGCCCGCGGCCCTGAAGCTCGGCCCCGCGCCGCTCGAACAGCTCGACGTCGGCATGGCGGAAGCGGTAGATCGACTGCTGGGCGTCCCCGACCGTGAACAGGTTCTCGCCGCCGACCGCGGTGATCAGCTCCAGCTGCACCCGGTTGGTGTCCTGGAACTCGTCGACCATGACCCGCTGGAAACGCTCGGCGTACTGCGCGCGCACTCCGCCGTCGGCGTGCAGCAGATCGCGCGTGAGCAGCTCCAGGTCCTCGAAGTCGACTCCGGACACCGCCCGCTTGGCCTGCTCGTAGCGGTCGCCGAAGGCGGTGAGCAGCAGATCGAGGAGATCGCGCACCGGCCCTGCGGCGTGCCGCGCGCAGGCCTCGGTGTAGGCGCACAGCGCGTCTCGGTAGGCGGTGCAGGCGTCGGTCGACAGCGTCGGACCGTTGCGCGGCAGCTCCCACGCGCGGACCTCTCCCGGCCACAGCCGAGCGCCGGCCTCGAGGGCATCGAGACAGTTCTGCAGGCGGTCGAGCGCGCCGATGACCCGGACGCCGGGATCGGGCACGAGGGCGAGCTCGGCCGCCACCGCTCGGGCGGCGGCCCGCAGCGCGTCCGCATCGCCGGCCGGAGCGGCGGGCAGCAGCGGCAGCCGGGGACGGCGCTCGCCGCGGGAGCGCAGCTGGCCGTACAGGCCCTGGACTGTGGCCTGGAGATTGGCGGCGCCGTAATCGGCCAACAGCTGCTCGGCCGGCTCTCCGCGCCGGCCCAGCTCGCTCAAGGCCGCCTCGAACGCCCGACGCGCCAGCTGCTCGGAGGCGTCGGCGTCGAGCACGACGAAGGCAGGGTCGAGACCGGCGGCGACCGCTCCGGACCTCAGGACGCGGGCGCAGAAGCCGTGGATGGTCGAGATCCAGGCCCCCTCGGTGGCCCGAGCCGCCTCGCGTGCCCCCAGCTCACGCAGCCGCGCCCGGATCCGGTCACGCAGCTCAGCGGCGGCCTTCTCGGTGAAGGTGATGGCGAGGATCGCGCCGACCTCGAGGCCCTGGTCGATCACATCGCAGACGAAGCGCTCCACGAGCACCGAGGTCTTGCCGCTGCCCGCGGCCGCATCGAGCAGCAGCGCGCCCTCGCGACGTTCGATCGCGACACGCTGCTCCTCGGTCCAGGAGCGCCCGGCGGTCATTGGCTGCGGCAGATCCCGGGGAAGGAGCATCCGTCGCGAGAGCAGTTCTGAGGGCACGGGGTCACCACCCCGGCCCGGAGCGCCCCGGCCAGCGCGGCCGCGCGCTCGCCGGCGGCGTCGAGCTCGGCCGCGAACTCCTGGGCCGAACGGCGATCGTTGCGCTGCACGGCGGACCCGACGGCGACATCGTCGCGGTACAGGCCACGCGGACCGAGCTTGTCACCGCGCAGGGGCTGGTAGAAGCCGGCCACCGGCTCGAGATCGGTCAGCGTGCGCACGGCGAGCAGGTAGAGCGCCACCTGCAGCCGGCGGTCCACCGCCCAGCGCGCAACCGGATGGTTGCTCGCGCTGACCCCGCTCTTGTAGTCGGTGACCAGCGCGTGGCCGGCGCCGTCGGTGTCGATCCGGTCGATCATCCCCCGCACGCGGACGCCGCCCGCGAGCTCGAGCGCGGGCAGCGACTCCTCGTCGGAGAAGCCGAAGCGCTGCTCGACGGCATGGCGGCGCCAGCCGGCGCCGGTCTCGGCCTCGTGGCGCAGGTAGCGCAGCAGATCGGCCCGCACGCCTCGCAGCAGGCCCGCTCGCACGACCGCGGGGCGCCCGGCGCCGAGCGCGGCGCCGTCGCCACGGGCCAGCCGCCGCAGATGGACGTCGAGGCGAGCCTCGGCCGCGGGTAGGCTCGCGGCGGTCAGCGGGCCATCGAGCTCGTCCAGCAGCGCCTCGAGGACGGCGTGGATGAGGTTGCCGCGGGAGAGCGGCTCGGCTTCGGGCTCCAGCGCCGTCGGCTCGAGCTCGCGCTCCACCAGCCAGCGGACCGGGCAATCGGCGTAGAGCTCGAGCGCCCCTGCGGAGACGACCTCGGTGTGGCGCAGCCCGGCCAGGGCGGCCCCGGTGAGCGCGCGCTGGAGCTCGGGCGGCTCACCGGCGCCCGGTGCGCTCGCGGCGGCCGCAGCGCGGCGCGCCTCGCGCGCGGTCGGGGCCCGCGCAGCCGGCCAGGTGACATCGGAGAGCAGGCGTCGCTCGCGGCGGGCGAACCAGGCCTCGCCCAGCAGCTCGCGCAGGTCGGCCACGAACGGCGAGGCGAGCGCGAGATTGCCCTCCTCGTCGGAGCTGCAATAGCTGATCAGCACCTGCTCGGTGGCCCGCGAGAGCGCCGCGTAGAGCAGGTAGCGCTCGCGATCCAGAGGCTCGGGCGCCAGCGGCAGCCGCAGGCCGCAGGACGCGGCCAACTCGCGACGGTCGCGCTCGGAGAGCAGCGGCTCGGCGGCACGCAGCAGCGGAAATGCGCCCTCCTGTAGCCCCCCGACGCACACGACGCGAAAACGCCGGGCCCGCAGGGCCAGCGGCTCGGCCAGCACGACCGCGCCGGGCCGGGCGGGGGCGGCGGGCACGGTCAGCTCGTCAAGCAGCTCGAGCAGCTCGAGCGCACCCGGGGTCAGGCCGATCGCCTCGAGCTCGCGGTGGGCCGCGACCAGGGCGGCGAGGGCGCGCACGTCGAGCGCCTGCGCGTCGTCCAGGCGGGGTGCGGCCGCGGCACAGCCGGCGGCCTGGCACTGCCGGCCCAGCGCGATGAGCGCCGCGGCGGGATCCTCGGCCGCGGCCAGCGCGTCCAGCTCGGGACGCGGGGGGGCGTGACGGCGCGCGGCCTCGGCGGTGCCGTCCCCGGCCTGCCGCGCGGCCAGCTCGAGCGCATCGGCCTCCTCGGGGGTGCCGGGGCCGCCCGGCGCGCGCAGGTAGGCGAGCAGATCGGCGAGCGTCGCCTCGGTTCCGGCCAGCGCGCAGCGGGCGGCGCCGCGCAGGCCCCGGCCCAGGGGGGTGTGGGCGAACGGCACCTCACCCGCCCAGCTGGCCGCGACCCCGTATTCGCCCAGCACGGCGGTGAGCAGTCCGGCCGCGCCGCCCATCGCCCTGCGCACGACGGCGATCTCCTGGGGCGGCGTGCCGGCGGCAACGATCGCCCGGATCCGCGCGGCGATCAGCTCGGCCTCGGCCCGGGCGCCGCCGGCCTCGAGCAGGACGACCGCGTCGCCGGGGTCGGTCACCGGCGCCTCGGGGTCGAACAGCCCGCGTTCCAGCGCGTGCAGAGCTGTCCGAGCCGATGGCGCGTAGTGCTCGTCACGGGCCGGCAGCTCGGTGATCTCGGCGGCCAGCGGGCGCAGCTCCTCGAGTGTGCGCGCCCGCGCGGCCAGGGCGGGATGGCCCGCCTCGGAGGTCAGGGAGACGGTCACCGCCGCCCCGGCGATGCGGCTCAGCGTGTCGACCGCATCGAGTTCGAGCCCGGTCAGGTCATCGAAGCCGTAGAAGAAGACGGCGTCGCCCCCCCAGCGATCGGGTGCCGCCCGCAGCGCGTCGAGCGCGCGCCAGGCGTACTGCTCGGCGTCCACCCAGCCGCCACGCTCGAGCTCCGCGGCGTAGCGGCGGTACAGCCTCGAGAGCATCGCGGCCCGCTCAGACCGGGACGGATCGAGCTCGGCCCAGGCGCGCAGGGCGACCGTGAAGCGCTGCGGGGTGACCAGGCTGCGGTGAAGCTCGGCGATCAGCGCCCCGGCGGCCGCGCGCAGCCCGGGGGGCCCGGCCACGGCGCGCCGCAGGACCGCCTCGCGCTGGCGCGCGGTCAGCCGCCGCGCGGAGAAGCCGGCGCGGGCGGCGATCTCCCCCGCCAGCCCCGAGAAGGTGAGCACGCCGGCGAACACCACCCCGGTGGCGGCCAGCTCCTCCTCATAGTGGCGCGCGTCGGCCGAGGTCGGCACCACGAGCACGGCGCCGCGGGGCGCCTGGGCGGCGTAGGCGCCCAGGACCTCCCCCGCCTTGGCGGAGTTGGCGGGTCCGATGACCAGTCGCAGCGGCACCCGTCCATGGTGGCGCGAGCGCCCGACGTCTCATCGGCCGGGCCCCGGACCCCCGGCCGTCTCATCGGGCGGCCGCGGACACCCCCGACGTCTCATCGGGCGGCTTCGGATACCCCCGACGTCTCATCGGGCGGCTTCGGACGCCCGATCCCGGGCCAAGGGGGGTGAGTTGGGTTATCCCTGACTATCAGGCGTTTCCCCCACCACGTCTCCGGCGGCTCGCGGGGGGTGGTCGACAAACCGCTGAAGATCAGCGGTTTGCCTACTCGCCCCCCGCGGGGGAAGTGCGACGGGACGGTCTCCGCCCCGGGGGAGTGCGACGCGACGGTCTACGCCCCGGGGAGTGCGACGCGACGGTCTACGCCCCGGGGAGCGGCGACGGGACGGTCTCCGCCCCGGGGGAGTGCGACGCGACGCATCTGCGCCCGGGGGCAGATGCGACGCTTCTGTGCCCGGGGGCAGCGGGGTCAGGCGGCTTCCGAGGTGGCGGCCTGCGCCGCGCGGGCGTCGGTCGCCGCGCCGTCCTGCGCCGCCGCGGCGGCGTCCTCGGCCTCCGGAGGCTTGGCGCCGTCGCGGGCCCACGGCTCGTCGAACTCGACGCGCCAGCGGCCCTCCTCGGTCTGCTGCAGGGCCAGCTTGGAGCGGAAGCTCTTGCCTGAGCGGCCCTTGAAGCCGCTCACCGGTCGCTCGGTGAAGCCGGTGCGGATCAGCTCCTTGGCGATCGCCACGGGCAGCTGCTTGCCGGTCTTGGACTTCCAGATGACAAAGCCGCAGCCCGGGTCCTCACGGCTCCAGCATGAGTAGCCCTTGCGGTTCTCGACGATGTCGCGCCCGCAGACCGGGCAGGGGCCGAGGTTGGCCCGCGGGATGCGGACGTCCTTGAGCTTGGCGTCGAGCTCACGGACGGTCTCGTCGGTGAACTTGACGATGTCGCCCATGAAGGCCTGACGGGAGTCGGCCCCGGTCTCGATGTTGGCCAGGCGGTGCTCCCAGTCGCCGGTCATCCCGGGTGAGGTGAGCGGGTGGCCGTCGAGCAGGCGCACGACGTTCAGGCCCTTCTCGGTGACGACCAGGGCGCGGGCGTCACGCTCGATGTAGCCGACCTGGAGCAGGCGCTCGATGATGGCCGCGCGCGTGGCCGGGGTGCCGATCCCCGAGTCCTTCATCGCCTCGCGCAGCTCCTCCTCGTCGACGAGCTTGCCCGCCGTCTCCATCGCGGCCAGCAGCGAGCCCTCGGTGTAGCGCCGCGGCGGCTTGGTCTCCTTCTCCTCGGCCCCGACCTCGTTGACGTTGACCCTCTCGTCGCGGGCCAGCTTGGGCAGCTGCTGCTCGCGGTCCTCGTCGTCGTCGCCGCGCTCGGCGTCCGAGCCCGAGGCGATCTCACCGTAGACGCCCCGCCAGCCGGGGACGAGCATCAGCCGGCCGCGCGTGCGGAAGATATGGCCGCCACCGTCGGCGGTGGTGCCCGCGACCGTCGTCTCGATCCGGGTGTTCTCGAACACCGCCTCGGGATGGAACACGGCCAAAAAGCGGCGGACGACCAGGTCGTAGATCCGGCGGTCGTCGTCGTTGAACTTGTCCACCGGGTGCGCTTCGGCGTTGGTGGGGATGATCGCGTGGTGGTCGGTGACCTTCGCGTCGTCGACCACGCGGCCGAGCGGGAGCACGTCCAGGCCGGTGACGTACTTGGCTGCCGCGGCGTACTCCGAGCGCTGGCCGACCAGCGAGGCGATCGGCTTGATCTCGGACACCATGTCGCCGGTCAGGTAGCGGGAGTTGGTGCGCGGATAGGTGAGTGCCTTGTGCTCCTCGTAGAGGCGCTGGGCGGCGCCCAGCGTGCGGCGGGCCGAGAAGCCGAACCGGCTGTTGGCGTCGCGCTGCAGCGAGGTGAGGTCATAGAGCAGCGGCGCGCGTTCGCGGCGCTCGGAGGTCTCGAGCTTGGTGATGACGCCGGTCTGGCCCTCACAGGCGGCGACGATCGCCTGGGCCTCCTGCGCGGTCTTCAGGCGCGGGTTGGCTCCGGCGTAGTAGCGGCCCTCGTAGGCCCGGGCGGCGTCGTCGACGACCGCGAAGGCCGCGTCGACCAGCCAGTAGGGCTCGGGCTTGAAGGCGCGGATCTCCTCCTCGCGCCGGGCCAGGATGGCCAGGGTCGGCGTCTGCACGCGACCCAGCGAGACGGCGCCGTCGAAGGAGGAGCGCAGGCGGATGGTCGCCGCCCGGGTGGCGTTCATGCCGACGATCCAGTCGGCCTCCGAGCGCGAGCGGGCCGCCTGCTCCAACGTGGCGAACTCGGCCGCCGGGCGCAGCTCGGAGAAGGCGGCCTCGATCGCGCGCTTGGTCATCGAGTTCAGCCACAGCCGCTGCACCGGCTTCTTGGATCCCGCCTTCTCGTACAGGTAGGCGAAGATCAGCTCCCCCTCGCGGCCGGCGTCACAGGCGTTGACGACACTCTCGACGTCGTCGCGGCCGAGCATCCGCGTGACCACGGTCATCTGCTTGCGGGAGCGCTCGTCGCGGACGACGAGCTTGAAGTGCTCGGGCACGATCGGCAGATCGGCCATGCGCCACTTCTTGTACTGCGCGCCGTACTCGTCGGGATCGGCGAGCTGGACGAGATGGCCGACCGCCCAGGTGACCACGTGCTCGGGACCCTCGAGGTACCCCTCGTGCTTGGTGAAGGCGCCCGGGAGCACGCGCACCAGGTCGCGGCCGACGGACGGCTTCTCGGCGATCACCAGGGTCTTGGCCATGGTGGGGCAGGGTAGCGGCCGGGCGAAGGCCCGTCGGCAGCTCAGCGCAGAGCGGCGGCCCGTTGGGCCACGGCGGGCAGTCCGAGCCGCTCGGCGATCTCGGCGGCGGCGTGCACCAGTTCCCGGGCCCGCGGCGAGGCGGGGTCAATGGCGGCGTAGTCCAGCTGGGCGTGGGCCAGCATCACGGGGGCCTCGAGCGCGGCGTTGGCGCGGATCGCGTGCTCCAGGTGCGCGCGGGCGCCCTCGGTGTCGCCCATGGTCGCGGCCAGGCGACCGAGGTAGCGGGCGGTCGAGCCCAGGCAGACCGCGGCCAGCCCGATGACCACGTTCGCGTTGCGGTACGGAAGCAGCAGCTCGTAGAGCCGCCGCGCGCGCTCGGCGTCGCCCAGCGCGAAGATGGCCTCGGTGAGCAGCGTCACCGTGATCAGCCAGTCGCCGTCCAGCGGGATGTCGGCGAAGCCGCGCACGGCCAGCGCCTCGAGCTCGGCGGCCGCCTCCTGCCGGCGCCCGGACTCGCACAGCAGCACCGCCAGCGCGGCTCGCCAGGCAGGCCGGTCCGGGCTCTGGGCGGTCAACGCCCGCGCCGCGGCCTCCAGCTCGCTCAGCCGCGCCTGCTCACGACGCAGGACGAGGATCTGGATCGCGTAGTACTGGGGCGCGGTGATCCCCTCGGGGCGCACTCCGGAGGCCAGCGCCTCCCCGGCCAGGGTCTCAGCCGCGTCCAGCCGGCCCGCCATCAGGGCCTGCATCGCGCGCCAGACCAGCACCTGCCACTGGAACAGGGGCTGGCGCAGATCGTGGGCGACGTGGTCGAAGGCGTCGATCTGGGTCTCGACGGCGACCCGGTCCCCGGTCTCGAGCAGATCGACGACCAGCCACGCGTGGCCCTGCAGCACGAGGCCGCGGTCCCCGGCCTGCAGCGCGGCCCGCAGCAGCTGGGTCGAATCGGCCAGCCGCCGCTCGAGATGACCAGGGCCCCAATAGGCGCGGCGGCGCGCGGCCGCGGCGAAGGCCAGGCCGCGAGGGTCCCCGAGCTCGCTGGCGATGACCGTCGCCTCGGCGCTGAGCCGCCGCATCTCGTCGCGGCGGTCTGAGAAGTACAGAGCCGAGCACAGGCAGAACAGCAACTGGACGCGGAGCACCGAGGGACCGCTGGGGTAGGCGGCCAGGGCCTGTTCCAGCAGCGCGATCAGGTCACTGTCCACGACGCCCGGCGGCAGCACGTAGCGTCGCGACGCCCCGACCGCCGCGCGCGCCAGGGCCTGCGCATCAGAGAGCTCGGCGGCGACCGTGGCCGCCTCGCGGAACACGCCCCAGGCCCGGGGGCGCTCGCCGCAGCGGATGCGCGCCTCGCCCAGCTCCAGCAGCAGGGCCAGCCGCCGCGCGCGGTCCGCGGGGGCGAAACGGTCCAGCACCGACAGCGCGCTCTCCAGGTGCTCGGCGGCCTGGTCATGGGCGAGCATCGTCGCGGCCTGCTCGGCCGCGGCCAGGGCGTAGCGCACCGCGCGCTCGGCATCCTGCGCCTGGGCGGCACGGGTGAAGTGACGGGCCAGCGCACCGATCTGGGCCTCGGCTCCGGCCTGCTCCAGCGCGATGCCCACCCGCCGGTGCCAGCGGGCGCGGCGAGGCGCCGACATCCCCCCGTAGAGGGTCTCGCGCACGAGCGCATGGGTGAAGGCGTAGCGCTCGGGTCCGGTCGGGTCCTCGACGACCAGGCCGGAGGCCACCGCCTCCTCCAGCGCGGACAGAAACGCCTCCTCGTCGGGCTCGAGGATCGCCTCCAGCAGCCCGGCGTCGAACTCGCGCCCGATCACCGCGGCCAGGCGCAGGATCTCCACCACCGGTTCTCCAAGCCGGCTCAGGCGCCGGCCGATCAGCTCCTGGACGTCGTCGGGCAATCCGATCTCGTGCAGCTCGTGGGCGCCCGCGGTCGCCGCCTGCACGCCGGAATCGACGAGGTGGCGGACCATCTCCTCGATGAAGAACGGATTGCCCCCCGTCTCCTCGTAGAGCGCCTGCGCGAGCGCGGCGGAGGGCAGCGCACCGGCGTGCAGACCGACCAGCTGCGTCGCCTCGCTGCGGTCCAGGCCGCCGATTTCGAGCAGCCGCACGATGCGCTCGTCGCGCAGCCCGCCGAGGGCGGCGCCGAAGCCCTCGCGGTCGCGGTCGCTGGCCCGGAAGGCGCCCAGGATCGACACGGACTGCAGGCGCGGATCGCGGGCCAGATGGCGCAGGAGCATCAGCGTCGGGCGATCGGCCCAGTGCAGATCGTCGAGCACGAGCACGACCGGGGAATGGACCGACAAATCGGCCAGCAGGTCGACGACGGCCTCGAACAGGCGGTAGCGCTCGGTCTCTGAGTCGCCCGCCGGCGGCGGTGCCTGGTCGACAAGCCGGCGCCGCAGTTCGGGAATCAGCCGCGCGAGCTCGGGACCGTGGCGGTGGACGAGCTCATCGCGCTCCCCCTGGTCCAGCGTCTGCACGTAGGGCCCGAGCGCGTCCAAGAACGGCTGGAAGGGGATCAACGCCTCGTCGGCGGCGCGGCCGGCGAGCACCGTTGCCCCCTGCGCGTGAGCCCGGACCGCGACCTCGGCCAGCAGCCGCGTCTTGCCCACGCCGGCGTCGCCCGCGAGCAGCAGGACGCGCTCGGCGCGGCTCCCCGCCTGCTGGAGCCAGCCGGTGATCTCGGCCAGCTGGGTCTCGCGCCCGATCAGCGGCGGCGCCGCCCGGGCCAGGAGTCTGAGGGGCAGCGCGACCGCCCGGGCATCGGGCGCGGCCTCGGCGCCGCCCGCGCCCTGGGCCGCGGGGGTCAGCAGCCGCTGGTGGGCCGCCAGCGCCTCGGGCGACGGCGCCGTGCCCAGCTCATCGCGCAGCAGCGTGCGCAGTCGCTCAAAGACCCGCAGCCCCTCGGCGACGTTGCCCTGCCGCTGCAGCGCGCTCATCAGCAGCACGTAGCCCGACTCCCGGTAGGGCTCGGCGTCGAGCAGGGCGCGGGCCGCCCGCTCGACCGACGCCAGCTGACCGGAGCCGAGCAGCAGCCCGGCCCGGCCGACCACCTCCAGGGCCCGCAGGCGGATGTCCTCGAGATCGCGGCGGGCGCGGTCGATCCAGTCGGCCGCGGAACCGGGGAGCAGACCGCGACCGGCCACGTTGAGCGGGACCTGAGCCAGTCCCCACGCCTGCTTGGCGTCGCGCGCGGCCAGCGCGGCCTCGGCGCGCTCGACGTGGTCGACGGCCGCCTCGAGATCGATCCAGACCGGCTCGGGCAGCGTCAGCTCCAGCTCATCACGGCCGTGCAGCGCTTCGCTGCCCAGGGCCGAGCGCAGCCGCGACAGCAGGGTGCGCAGCGCGGCGTCCTGGGAGCGCGGGGCGGTCCCCGGCCACAGGGCGCCGATCAGCTCCTCGCGCCCGACCGGGCGGCCGCGGTTCAGGACCAGGTAGGTGAGCAGCAGCGGCACCTGGCGCCCCCGAAGCCGGTGAACGCGCTCGGAACCGTCCAGCTCGACCGACAGGCGACCGCACAGCTGGATCCGGGTCCCGGCTCTCGGTGGGGACGCATCCGGCAACGTTTCGGAAACGTATCGCCAACGCCCTGGCCGCAGTCTTTCCCCCGTGGCACCGGGGCCACAGCCAAAACCGCGAGTGGGCTCATCAGGGACCGGGCTCGCGGCCACGACCGCCGAGACATTGACCACCATCAACGACAGGCCCAGCCAGGTCGCCTACTGCGAATGCGGGGCGCAATTCGCAGGCAACGACCGGCAGGAGCTTTTCACGGCGGCCGAGCGGCACCTCGCTCATCACCACCCGGAGCTCCTGGGGGCGCTGGGGTCTGATGTGGTGGACCAGATGATCGAGGCGCGGCCGGGGGCACGCAACGCCTGAGGGGCGGGTGGCGCCGCAGACCGCCACCCGCCCCAGGGCGAACGACCGCAGGCCGGTGGGGGACGCACCGGCCGCGCGGTCAGACCAATCCACCTAGGCCGAGCAGTGGCCGGTGCCGACGCCGCCCGAGCGCCGGGCGAGCGCGAGCTGACGGCGGACGATCCGGTTGGGAACGGCAAAGCCCCCGGCATGCCCGGAGGAGGTGATGGCCGCGAACACCGTGGCCAGCACGCGGCCGCGGCCATCGACGATCGGGCCGCCGGAGTTGCCGGGGCGCACGTGACCGCGCAGCGCGGTCAGCGAGCGCAGGACGTGACCGCTTCCGTAGGCATCCTGGGTGGCCACCACGCTCGTGCGGCCCAGCCGGCCGGGCTCGGCGTGGTAGCCGCCGTCCTGCGGATAGCCGAGGATCGCCGCCGCGGTCCCGCTGCGCGGCCCGGGCGCGAAGGCCAGGGCCCGGACGGACAGGCCGGGGACCCGCAGCACCGCGACATCGTCGTGGACGTCAAAGGCGAGCACCGCCGCCGGCCGCGAGACCCCGACCCCGCCGACCTGGACCGTGGTGTCGTGCTCGCCGGCGATCACGTGGGCGTTGGTGACCACGAGCCCCGGACCGACCGCCCAGCCGCTGCCCTCGATGCCCAGGCCGCAGGCCGTGCCCGTGACGCGCACGACGCTGCGGCCGGCGGCGCGCACCCCGCCCCGGGCGAGGATCCCGCGCGTCGGGGCGGCCACGTCGGCGGTCGGCCCGCGAAGGCTGGGCAGGGGGTCCAGCCGAGCCAGCGCGTTGAGGATCGGCCCCGACGGCGGCAGCACCGAGTCGAGGTCGGACAGGATGGCTGACCGCCGCAGGGCGTCGCCCAGGGTCCCGGGGACGGCGTTCTGCAGGGCCACCGCCCCGGCGATCCAGACCAGGCCAAGCGCGACGCAGGCGGTCAGCGCGGCCCCGAGCAATCCGTCGATCACCCGCAGGCCGGGGATCGGGATGGCCGACCGCACGCGGGAGGCGATCCGCTCGGCGGCTCCGGCGAGCACCCCACCCCCCAGCAGGGCCCCGACCAGGCTCAGCAGCGGCGCGTCGGTCGAGTGCGCGCCCTGGCTGAGCAGCAGTGGCGCCAGCCGGGTGCCGGCATAGGCGCCGACCACGAAGCCGCCCAGGGTCAGGCCCCCGACGACCAGGCCGCGCCGCCCGCCGTACAGCGCGAGCAGCGCGGTGAACACCACGATCACCCAGTCGACGCTCGTCATGCCGATGATCATGCCAGGGGGCCCGGGCCGCCGCGGGAGGGTATCGCGCCGCAAATGCTCGGTTTCTTCTACCGTTCCGTGGTGAGGTGGTAGACGGCGGCCTGTTGGTGGCCTCGGGGTCACGACCGATGCGGCGCAGGCGCCGGCGACGCCGCATGCTCACACGCGCCCTGCCGGCGGCCCTGCTCGTCGCCCTGCTCGTGGCCGGGGGGGCCTATCTGCTCCTGTCCGGAGGGGGCAGCGAGCGCCGGCTCGTCCGGGCGTACGTGACGGCCTGGACGCGGTCGGACGTGCCGCGGATGTACGCGCTGCTCGACGCGGCCTCACGGCGCGAGATGTCCGAGCCGCAATTCAGCGCCGCGCTGGGCCGCGCCGCGTCGACCGCGACCATGACCGGACTGCGCGTCCTGCGCATCGGCAACGTCGAGAACAACGCGATCACCGTGCGGATGCGGGTCGACACGCGGGTCTGGGGCCCGTTGCACGAGAACCTGACCGTGCCGCTGAGCGGCGTCGGCTCCGATCCGCACGTGCATTTCGGCTCGGTCCTGCTCTTCCCCGGCCTGGCCCCGCACGAGCGACTGCACAGGACGGTCACCCTGCCCCCGCGCGGCACCCTGCTGGCCAGCGACGGCACGCCGTTGGCGCAGGGGCCGGCGCGCACCTCGCCGATTCCCGACGTCGCCGTCCTGATCGTGGGCACCGTCGGCCCGATCCCGAGCATCGACGCCGCCTACTATCGGGCCCGCGGCTATCCCGCCCACGCCCAGGTTGGTCTCGACGGCCTGGAGCGGATCTTCGAGGCCCGGCTGGTGGGTCGCGAGGGGGGTGCGCTGATGGCCGGCCGCCGTCGCCTGGCCACCGCCCGCGCGGTTCAGGCCCCACCCGTGCGCACGACCATCTCGCCCGGTCTGGAGCGGGCCGCCAACGCGGCCATGGGCGGCCACTACGCCGGCATGGTGGTGCTCAACCCGCGGACCGGGGCGATGCTGGCTGCGGTGGGGATCGCGTTCACCAACCTGCAGCCGCCGGGGTCGACGATGAAGATTGTCACCGCTTCGGCGGTGCTGACCGCCGGCATCGCCCGGCTCTCGACCGTGTACCCGGTCCAGACGGCGGCGACCCTCTCCGGCTTTCAGCTGCAGAACGCCAACGGCGAGTCGTGCGGGGGCACGCTGCTCAACGCCTTCGCCGTCTCCTGCAACTCGGTGTTCGCCCCGCTCGGCGCCAGGCTGGGGGCGCGGCGGCTGGTGGCCATGGCCGAGCGGTTCGGCTTCAACCAGCCGCTGCCGATCCTCGGCGCCGCCGAGCCGTCGATTCCCTCGGCGTCGGCGATCGGGGACGACCTCGCCGTCGGCTCATCGGCGATCGGCCAGGGCCTGGTGCAGGCGACGCCGCTGACCATGGCCGACGTGGCGGCGACGATCGCGATGGGCGGCCGGCGGCCGATCCCCACTCTGCTCGCCGGCCAGAAGCCGCGCTTCGTGCGTGTCATCAGCGGTCGCGTGGCGCACGAGGTGCAGACGATGATGATCGCCGTGGTCAACTCGGGGACGGGAACCGGCGCGCAGATCCCCGGGGTCACCGTGGCCGGCAAGACGGGCACCGCGGAGCTGAGGAACACCACCCAGCCGGGCCAGAACACCAACCAGAACACCGACGCGTGGTTCGTGGGCTACGCCCCGGTCGGCCATCCCCGCTACGTGGTGGCGGCGCTGTTCCCCAACCAGGGAGCGGGCGGCTCGGCGGCCGCGCCGCCGGTCGGGCAGGTGCTCAGCACCGCGCTGCACTCGCACTGAACAGGCGCGGCGCTGCTCGCGCGACCGCCGCCTCGCCCCGCGCTCAGGGAAGGACAGCGCCGGCGATGCTCGGGTTCAGCGTGCCCTGTGACCAGGCCGCCAGGGCCCGGCGGCCCCCGTCGGCGACCGTGACGTCGTAGGCGAAGGTGGTCGGGGACAGTGAGCGGGCCACCCCGATCGCGCCGCCGCTCGCCGATCCCACCGCGGCCATCGGATGCCCTGCGCGGGCGAAGACGACCACGATGCGCCCGCCACTGGAGACGCTGACCGACGGGGTCTGATCGTCGTCGATCGCGCCCAGCGAGCGCACGGCCCCGAACGGCGTCGTACGGCCGCGCAGCGCGACGCGGACGGTGCAGCCGCCGTCGGCCCGGCAGGCCTTGTAGACCAGCACCTGGGCGCCGGCGGCGTCCGCGGCCAGCGAGACGCCGGAGGCGAGCCCGCCCACGGCCGGGAAGTCGTGCACGCCGGGATGCGCCGCGACGTCGGCGGCGCGGACCTCTGAGTGCAGGCTGCCGCGGCGGTCATACCAGCTCTCGGTCCAGGCCACGGTGGCCCGGGTCGCCCGCCGGGCGGCGGCGAGCTCCTCGATCCGGTGACCCGAGGGGGTACGCAGCAGCGTCCCGGCGTGCCGCGGGACGCCGTGCCGGCTGGCCAGGCCGTAGAAGATGGCGCGCGGATCGGCGTAGCCGGCGGGACCGGTGGCCGCCGTCCAGGCGACGATCGCGTTCTGGCCGTCCAGGGCCGCGGCGCTCATCGCCTGCGGTACCTGGCCGTTGCCGGTGAGCCGGCGAGGGCGGGCAAAACGTCCGTTGGAACCCGACATCGCCGCCCACACGCCGCGCTCGCTCGCGATCGCGGCCAGCTGCCGGCCCGCGGTGAGCGTCACCAGCCGCGCGGTGCTCGCGCCGGTGAGGCCGCCGACGAGCGTCTGCGCGCCGGCCAGACCGATCCCGTTCCAGCGACCGGCCGACACGGAGCTGCAGCAATCAAGCCCCGCCGGGCTTGAGCCGGTGAGCAGCTCCAGGCCACGGCGGGTGAAGCCCAGGTCCAGCACCTCGCGCACGCCGGTGAGCGGCCGGGGCGCGGACACCGCGCCGGCGGCGCTGCGGGTGACCAGCTCGGCCTGGGCGCTGCCGGGGGTGTCGAGATCAGTGACCGAGAAGGCTGCCGCGGCGGCCCCGCTCGGGGCCACGGCCAGCTGCGCCGCCAGCCGGTCCATCGTCCCGGGGGGCGAGAGGTCAAAGGGGCGGCTCCAGCCGGCCTGCGCCGCCGTGGGCGCGAGCGATGCGGCGGCGAGCGCGGCGCCGGAGACGTGAAGGATGCGAAGGACGGCCGGCCGCAGGCGGCCGGTCACAGATCGAGCGAGATCGTCGCCTGCGGACGGTTGCCCGTGCCGAGGATCTCAAGCGTGAGCGGGCGGTTGCTGTAGGCCGTATTGGAGATCTTGAACAGCAGCAGGCCGCCCTGGGTCGGCCCGAAGCTCGCCGTCGTGCCCGGCTTGGGCTCGGTCTGCAGCGGCGCGAGGCTCTGTGAGGTCCACGCGTACGGGTTGGTCTGCGGGTTGAGCTTGATCGGGTAGTACTTGTTGCCCTGGGTGTCGACGACGACGAAGTTGTCCCCCGTCTGCTCGGGCTTATGCGTCTGGTTCTTGGCCCACAAGAAGACGCCGTACCAGGACTGGTCAGCCGTGGGTGGGGCCACGCCGCTGGGCAGGCCGGCGACGTACTGGCCGTCCTCGCGGCTGAACGGGTTGAGCACCCGCGAGATCTGAAGCTGATAGGTGATCGGCCCGGCGTCCACATAGCCGCCGTTGTTGTTGGCGTCGGCGGTGCGGGGGTGGGCCTGCTCCCCGCAGGCGGCGACGCCGACAGCCAGCGCGGCGGCGCAGGCCAGGGTGGTGAAACGGCGGGCGGCTCTCATCGGCGGGACAGATTACCGGGCCTCGACGGTCGGGCGTTGCCCGCGACCCCGGTCCTCCTCCAGGATCGAGCGCAGCCGCCGCATCGCCTTGGCCGCCTTGCGCCGGCTCCAGGAGCGCCCGCCGAGCACCTCCATCAACCGGTCGGAAAGCTGGGACGGGATGGTCTCCAGCGTGTATTCCACCTTGGTCGCCCCGCCGGCCGCGGGCGAGAGCGTGTAGACGCCGAGCATCCGGATCCGGTTGTACTTGCCACCCCGGCCACGCTCGACGATCCGGTACGGGGCCGAGAACTCAGAGATGGTCATGTCGGCCCACGCGAAGCGGTTCATCGGCGCCTTGATGCGGAAGCGGGCCCCCGCCCCGGCGCCGTAGGACTCGACCCGGGTCAGGTGCCAGTCGACGAGGTAGTGGTCGGTGAACTCGGCGTGGTTGGCGATGTCGCCCAGATACTGAAAGACCTCTTCACGAGGCCGGGAGATGGTGGTCGAGACGGTGAACGGGTCCACGGACCGGAGTTTATGGGGACGAGCGGCCGACGGGCGGCCCGGTGCCGGCACGCCGACGTCCGGTCTGAGGTCAGGCCGCGGCGCGGTGGTCGGTGATCCGCATCGTGTGGCCGAATTCCGGGCCGTGGACGGTACGGGTCCGCACGGGGTTCTCGCGCTGGCGCTCACGGCACAGCTCGCAGGCGATCATGCCCGAGGCGTACACGTACACGCGCTCGCCGACCAGCGGCGTGCGATTGCAGCAGGTGCAGCGCTCAGAGCCGGCCAGACGCTCGTCGAGTCCACGGCGCAGGAGGGCCAGCTCCAGGTCCAGCATGTCGCGCAGGGTCGCCGGCATACTAAGCGGCCCAGTTCGCGCCGGCCGCGTGTCTTCCTGCTCGCTGACGGCGCGCTTGCACGCTCGCAGTCCATGCGTTGGGCCCTCCTCCGCACGGATGGACGTTTCACCGATGGGCGTTGCGGAGCTGGCCAGGGGCTCACTATCATCGGCCGGGAAGGGTCGTTGTCACGCCGTGCGTCCCGTTCCAGGGGGACCGCGGCGAAACCCAGCGCGAGGAGACGGACGATGAAGGCGTGGATGTCCGGAAGCGTTGCCGGGACGGGAACATTTCGCTGCACCGAGTGTGATTTCCCCGTGTCCCTGGACGCGGCGGACGAGCTTCCCTCGTGCTCCAACTGCGGGGGAACGGAGTTCGTGCGTTCCTCGCTGTTCACCACCTCGCAGCAGGCGGTGCTCGATCTCGGCCCCGACGTCGAGGACCACTCGTGGCTGGCCGAGCTGCGAGCCGGGATCGACGAGCCCGGCCAGTACGTCGCCTACCGGGTGGGTGAGGATGTCATCGCCTACGGCCTGGAGCGCGAGTGGACCCGGATCGGGCGCAGCCTTGCCGCCGACATCCGCTTCGACGACCCGACCGTGTCACGGCGCCACGCGCTGATCGTGCGCCAGCCCGACGGCCTGCGGGTGCTCGACGACCGCAGCCTCAACGGCGTGTTCGTCAACGGCGAACGGGTCGAGTGGAGCACCCTGGCCGACGGCGACGAGGTCGTGATCGGCCGTCACCACCTCCATTTCGTCGACATCCCCGCCATCTCCGGGATGCGTTTCCCGCCCGGCGCCGAGCACGGCGGCAGCCCCGTCGGCAGCTGACCGCGGGTCGCGTCGGCGGCCGCTTCAGATCCCCCCCGGAGCTGATCGCCGGGCCGCCCAGGGGCGGGTCACGGCGCGCAGGGCTCGCCTATAGTGCGGCGCCGATGCCGAGCACGATCGCGGTCCTCTCTCAGAAGGGCGGAACGGGCAAGACGACCACCGTCCGCACGCTCACCGACGTGTTTCGCCGCGCCGATCTGTCGGTGCTCGCCGTCGACCTCGACCCGCAGGGCAATCTGTCGGACTACCTCGACGTGCCGCCGGACGCCGAGCCGACCATCGGCGACGTGCTCACCGGCCGCGCCAAGGCGCCGGCGGCGATCCACAACGGCGTGATCCCGGCCAACCTCGGACTGGCCGAGGCCGAGCTGGCCCTCGGCGGCAAGATGGGCCGCGAGCTGACCCTCAAGAAGGCGATCCGCGAGGTCCGCGACGACTACGACCTGGTGCTGATCGACTGCCCGCCCGCGCTCGGGCTGCTCACCGTCAACGCGCTCGTCGCCTCCGACTATGCCCTGCTCTCGGCCGAGGCCCAGTATTTCGCGCTGCAGGGCGTCGAGCAGGCGCTGGAGGTCATCGAGCTGGCCCGCGACAGCCTCAACCCCGACCTGGAATGGCTGGGGGTGGTCCTCAACATCGCCGATATGCGCACCCGCCACTCGCGCGAGGCCTTCGACTCGCTGCGCGAGCACTTCGGCGACAAGCTGCTGGACACGACGATCCGCGCCTCGATCGCCTACGCCGAGTCGGCCGAACGGGCCCTGTCGATCCTCGAGTACCGCCCCGACCTCGGGGCCGACTACCTGGCGGTGGCCGACGAGCTGCTGCGGCGCCTCGGTCTCAAGGCCGCCCGGCGCAAGCTGGCGCCCCTGCTGGCCGACGCCCAGGGCAGCAACGGCGCCTCGCCGGCCGCCGACGGCTGAGCCGCCCCCGGCGCTCAGAGCTCGCGGACGTCCGCGCCCTGGGACTCGAAGCTGGCGCGCAGGACCCGCGCCCAGCCCCGCGTCTCGGCGGTGAGCGCGTCGAGGACCGGGCCGGTGTGCTCGAAGCGACACCAGACGAGCACGGTCGGGCCGGCGCCCGAGATCGTCGCCCCGAGGGCACCGAGCGCCGGCGCGCGCGCCAGCAGCTCGGCCGAGCGCGGGAACAGATGGGCGCGATAGGGCTGGTGCAGCCCATCGTGGAGCCCGGCGGCGATCGCGTCCCAGTCGCCGGTGACCAGCCCGAGGGTCAGCAGCGACCCCCAGGCGACATTGCGGGCCGCGTCGGCCAGCGGCACCGCCGCGGGGAGCGCGGCCCGGGCCTGCTCGGTGCGGACCGCCTCGTGCGGGACGACGAGCACCGCCTCCAGCCCCATCGGCGGGTCAAAGCGGCGTACCCCGGTCCCGTCGCTGATCGTAAAGCCCCCGGACAGGGCGGCGGCGGCGTTGTCGGGATGCCCCTCCAGCTCGGTGGCCAGCGCGAGCAGATCGGCGTCGAGCTCGAACAGGTGGTCCGCCGCCATCAGCCCGGCCAGCGCGGCCGCGGCGCTCGAGCCCAGCCCCCCGCTGAGCGGAATCTGCGAGCGGATGCGGAAGCTGAAGTCGTCGGCCGGGTGCAGGCGCTCGAAGGCACGGACGACGAGGTTGGAGCGATCCCGGGGGACGTCGAGGTCGGTCTGAACGGCGAAGGCGCCCGTCTCTGAGACCTCGAGCTCGAGGTGCAGCCCGAGCGCGGCTCCCATCACGTCAAACCCCGGGCCCACGTTGCCCGAGGAGGCGGGCACCCGCACCAGCCGGCGCCGCGCCAGGCTCATCCCCCCGCGTCTCCGAGCACGGCCCGTTCGATCGCCGCCATCTCCGGGTCGCAGGGCAGCACCGCGCCGGCCTGGCTGAGCGCGGTCTGCGGGTCCTTGAGGCCGTGGCCGGTCAGCACGCAGGCGACGCGCTGGGCGTCGCCGGCCCCGTGGGCGATCAGCCCGGCGACCGACGCGGCCGACGCCGGCTCGCAGAAGATCCCCTCCGTCGAGGCCAGCAGCGTGTAGGCGGTGAGGATCTGCTCGTCGGTGACCGCGCGGACCATGCCGCCCGACGCGGTCATCGCGCTCATCGCCTCCTCCCAGCGGGCCGGGTTGCCGATGCGGATCGCCGAGGCCACGGTCTCCGGGGCCTCGACGGGATGGCCGAGGACGAGCGGGGCCGCGCCGGCGGCCTGGAAGCCGAGCATCCGCGGCGCCATCCCGATCTCCTGAAAGCCGCGCCAGTAGGCGGTGATGTTGCCGGCGTTGCCGACCGGGATGCAGAGCGCGCCGAGGTCTGAGTCCAGCGTCTCGGCGATCTCGAAGGCGGCGGTCTTCTGGCCCTGGATGCGGAACTCGTTGACGGAGTTGACCAGCGCGATCGGATGGTGGTCGCAGAGCTCGCGCACGAGCCGCAGGGCGACGTCGAAGTTGCCCCGCAGGGCGATCACGCGGGCCCCGTGGATCAGCGCCTGGGCCAGCTTGCCGCTGGCGATCTTGCCCTCGGGCACGATCACCGCGCAGCGCAGGCCGGCCCGGGCCGCGTAGGCGGCGGCCGACGCCGCCGTGTTGCCGGTCGAGGCGCAGACGATCGCCTGGGCGCCCTCGCGCACGGCCGCCGACACCGCGCAGGTCATCCCGCGGTCCTTGAACGAGCCGGTGGGGTTCAGGCCCTCGAGCTTGCACCACACCTCGGCCCCGACGCGCTCGGAGAGCCGGGGCGCGTGCACCAGCGGCGTCGAGCCCTCCCCCAGGGAGACGACGGGGTCCTCGGCGGCGAAGGGCAGGCGCTCGCGGTAGCGCTCGATCAATCCGGGCATCAGGTGATCGCCCCCCCGACGGCCGGGCAGCCGGGGGATTCGGTCGTGGGGTCGATCATCTTGGTGGCAGGATGCCAGGTTGAGTGATAAGACTGGCCGTGCCCGTGCCGCCCATGGCTCACCGCACCGGACACGACGACGGCTACTTCCCCGCGGGACGCTCGCCGCTGCGCCGCGTGCACGCCGAACGCCTGGTGGGGCTCTTCTACGGGCAGCGAGCCCTGTGCATCGGCGCGGTCAAGCCGCTGAACTACGTCGGCACCAGCGAGCACTCCTACGCCAAGCTGACCCCGTTCCGCCGCCTGGTCAAAACCGGCAACGCGTTCGAGACCATCTACTTCGGCTCTCGCGCCGACGCCGACCGCGTCCTGCGCCGGGTGGCCGGGATGCACGAGCGGGTGCGCGGCACGCTGAGCGAGGACGCGGGCGCGACCCCCGCGGGCACTCCCTACTCGGCTTTCGACCCGGCGCTGATGCTGTGGACGGTGGCGGTGATCGCCGATTCCGCTCAGCGCTTCTATGAGCTGTTCGTGCGCCGGCTGGCCGCCGACGAGCGTGAGGGACTGTGGCGCGACTACGTCCGCTTCGGCGAGCTGTTCGGGCTGGCCGCGGCGGACATGCCGTCCTGCTGGGGCGAGTTCCGCGAGTATTGGCAGGCCGAGCTGGCCGCCGAGGATCTGTTCCTCACCGATGAGGCGCGCTACGTCGGCTACTCCACCGCGTTTGAGATCCCGCTGCCGGCCACCCATCAGCCGGGCAAGGCGGTGCATGACCTGATCATGCTGGGCAGCCTCCCCCACCGAGTGCGCGAGCTCTACGGCCTTCCGTACACCACCGCCCAGCGCACCGCCTTCCGGGCGGCGGTGGCCGGCCTGCACGCGGCGCGGCGGGTCACGCCGCGGGCCCTGGCCCGGGGCTGGAACACACGCTCGTTCGAGCTCGTGGCCGCCACCGAGCGCCGGCGCGTCCGCCGCGGCGAGCCGACGCCCCAGGTGACCGACACCGGCCCGGCGCCGCTGCCGCGCCGCCGGGGACCGGTCAGCCGCCCCCGGCCGGCTCAGGCCACGTCGAGGACGACCTTGCCGGTCGCCCCCCGCTCGTCGAGCAGCTTCAGCGCCTCGGACGCGCGCTCGAGCGGGTAGCGGGCACCGACGACGGGCGCGACCGCGCCCGTGGCGATCAGGCCGTCCAGGGCCCGGCCGATCTGCGCCGTGACCTCCGGGCGCGACAGCACGTAGCCGCCCCAGCCGGCGCCGACCACCTCGGTGTTCTTGAGCAGCAGGCGGTTGACCCTGACCTCGGGGATCGCGCCGCCGGTGAAGCCGACAACGACGAGCCGCCCGTTCTCGCGCAGCGAGCGCAGGCTGTCGGTGAAGCGGTCCCCGCCCACGGGATCGAGCACGATGTCCACCCCGCCGCCGGACAGCTCCAGCGCCTGCGCCTTCCAGTCCCCGGTGCTGCGCACGACCTCGTCCGCTCCGGCCTGCCGGGCCACGGCCTCCTTCTCATCGCTGGAGACGACGGCGATCGTCCGCGCGCCCAGGCCCTTGGCGACCTGCAGCGAGGCCGTACCCACGCCGCCCGCGGCGCCGTGGACGAGCACCGTCTCACCCTCGGCCAGGCGGCCGCGCAGGACCAGCGCGAAGTACGCCGTGTGGTAGTTGAGCACCAGGCCCGCACCCTGCTGGAAGTTGAGCTCGTCGGGCAGCTTGAAGGTGAAGTACGTCGGCGCCGCCACGACCTCGGCAAAGCCGCCGAGCATGCAGAACGCCGCGACCCGGTCCCCCGGGGCGACCGCGGCGTCGTCGGGCGCCTCACGGACGATCCCGCCGACCTCGCTGCCGGGCACGAAGGGCAGCGGCGGCTTGACCTGGTACTCGCCGCGGGTCTGCAGCAGCTCCGGGAACGAGACGCCGGCCGCGTGCACGTCGACGAGCACTCCGCGGCCCGGCGTGAGCATGTGCTCGGCCGCGGGCTCGGGGATGTCGACGAGCTGGCACGCGGTGTCGGGTCCGGTCAGTTCGGTGATCTGGATCGCGCGCATGAGCGCGGCGATCTTAGTGGACCCGCCCGCGAGACGGCCGCGGTCCGGGTGCCCTCGACGGGGCACGGACGCGCCGCTACCCGAACTCCTCCTCGATCACGCGGATGGCCCGGGGCGGAGCGCGCATGATGTCCAGCCCGGCGATCGCGGTCATCGCCGCGTCAAAGCGCGACTCGAGCACGGGGTGCACGACCATGACCAGCCGCGCGCGGGCGGCGTCACCCTTCTGCACCACCGACTTGACCGACACGTCCTGGCGGGCCAGCACGTCGGCGACGGCGGCGAGCACCCCCGGCTCGTCGGCCACCTCGAGGTGCAGGTAGAAGGACGAGAGGACGTCGCTGACGATGCGCAGGCGCTCGGTCGCGGGGGGCGTGGAGGCGGGCGGGATCATCGCGCTGATCACGTCGCCGAGCACCGCCGACGCGGTCTGGGGGCCGCCGGCGCCGGGCCCGGACATGGTGATCTCGGTGATCTCCGGCGACTCGACGGTGACGGCGTTAAAGGGCCCGCTGACCGAGGCCAGCGGATGACCGGGGTACAGGAAGGCGGGGTAGACCCGGACCGAGATGCCGTCCTCGCCCACGCGCTCGGCGGTGCCGATCAGCTTCAGGCCCAGGCCCAGGTCGCGCGCGTACTCCAGATCGTCGGTCTGGATCGACTCGATGCCCTCGTAGGCGACCTGATCGATGTGGACCGGGGTCTCGAAGGCCAGCCGCGCGATGATGGCCATCTTGGCCGCGGCATCACGCCCGTTGACGTCGTCGGACGGATCGGCCTCCGCGTAGCCGAGCCGCTGCGCGTCGGCCAGGGCCGTGGCGAAGTCCGATCCGGTCCGGGCCATCTCGGACAGGATGAAGTTGGTCGTGCCGTTGACGATCCCGTGCACGCGGTCGATGCGCGCGCCGGCCAGCGACTCCTGGAGCACGCGGATGACCGGAACCACGCCGGCCACCGCCCCCTCGAAGCGCAGCTGCACTCCGTTCTCGCGCGCTGAGTCCCACAGCTCCTCGCCGTGGTGCGAGAGCAGCTGCTTGTTGGCGGTGACGACGTGGCGCCCGGCGCGCATCGCCGCCAGCAGGTACTCGCGGGCCGGCTCAAGGCCGCCGATCAGCTCGACGATGAGATCCGAGCCCTGCAGGATCTCCGCGAAGTCCCCGCGGCTGCGGGTCAGCACGCCGGACAGCTCGGGCCGAAGCCCGGTCATGCGCTCGATCCGCTCGGCCCGGATCGGCAGCTGCGCGCAGAAGGCGGCGCCGACCGTGCCGTGGCCGAGCACGCCGACCCGGAACGCGCTCATGGTGCGTCCCGCCCGACGGGCGCGACATCGCGCGCGATCAGATCCGCGTAGGTCTCGCGGCGCACGACGATGCGCGCGTCGCCGTCGCGACAGAAGATCACCGGCGGCCGCAGGGCGCCGTTGTAGTTGTTGGCCATCGAGTAGCCGTAGGCGCCGGTGGCCGGGGTCACGATCACGTCACCGGGCGCGGGGTCGGGCAGGGCCACGTCGTCAATGATCACGTCCCCGGACTCACAGTGCATGCCGGCCAGCCGGACATGCTCCCCCGGTTCGTCGGGGAACGGGCGGTCGGCGATCAGCGCCTCGTAGGGGGCGCCGTACAGCATCGGCCGCAGGTTGTCGGACATCCCGCCGTCGACGGCGACCCAGGTCGAGACGTTGCGCTTGACCGTCTGCACGGTGTAGAGCGTGACGGTGGAGTTGGCCACCAGCGCGCGGCCCGGCTCGAGCAGCAGCCGCTTGCCCGGTCCGATCTCCTCGTGCAGCGCGTCGACGATCGCATCCACGTAGGCCTGCGGCGAGGGGGGCGCGTCCCCGGCCCGGTAGGCGGCGCCCAGGCCGCCGCCGAGGTTGTAGACGGGGAAGTCGCCCAACCCCGCGATCACGCGGATGGCCTCGCGGAACGGGGTCAGATCAAAGAGCTGGGAGCCGATGTGGAAGTGCAGGCCGACGAGCGAGAGCGGACCGCCGGAACGCAGGCGGGCGATGGCCGCCTGCGCCTGCTCATAGGAGAAGCCGAACTTCGAGTCCGCCTGTCCGGTGGAGATCTTGGCGTGGGTGTCGCCGCTCACCCCCGGGGTGATCCGCAGCAGCACCTCCTGGCCCGGACGCAGCTCAGCGGCCAGCGGTTCCAGGCGATCGAGCTCGTCCATCGAGTCGACGACGATATGCCCGACCCCGGCCTGCAGCGCCTCGCGCAGCTCGCGCGCGCTCTTGGCGTTGCCGTGCAGATAGGTGCGCGCCGGATCAAAGCCGCCGGCCAGCGCGAGCGCGAGCTCCCCGCCCGAGGCGACGTCGCAGGCCAGGCCCTCCTGGGCCAGCGTGCGGTACACGGCGGTGCAGGGGAAGGCCTTGGAGGCGAACAGGACATCGAAGTCGTCGTGGCGGGCGGCGAGCGCGTCGATAAAGGCGCGGGCCCGGGCGCGCAGATGCGCCTCGGCCACCACGTAGGCCGGGGTGCCGAACTCGCGCGCGAGCGCCACCGTGTCGCAGCCCCCGATCTCGAGATGGCCGCGATCGTTGACCCGGGTGCCATCGGGCAGCACCGCGGCCAGCGGATGGCCGAGGCCGAGCTCAGTACTCATGCGGCGTCCGCGGCGGGGTCGTTCATGCGCGAGAAGATAGGGGGCGGCGCGCTCGGTATAGGGTGCGGTCGTGTAGAGGGTGCGGTCGTGTATAGGGTGCGGTCGTGATGAGGCGCTCGCGCGCGATCGAGCCGGTGCGCCCGGTTCGCACCGGCCGTCACGACGGCCTGGCCTATGCGCTGTGGCATCCGGCCGGGGCGGAGCCGCCTGCGGCGGGGGTGCTCGTGCTGCACGGCGCCGGCTCGCGTCAGGAGAGCCACTTCGACTTCGCCCGGGCTGCAGTAGCCGCGGGCCTGGCCGTGCTCACCTTCGACCAGCGCGGTCACGGTGACAGCGAGGGCGCGCTCGACGGCCGGATGGTCGTCGACGTGGTGACGATGGCCGGTCTGCTGCGCCAGGCGCTCGCCCCCGGGGGCCGGATCGGTCTGCGCGGCTCGAGCATGGGCGGGTTTCTCGCCCTCGCTGGGGCGCGGCCCGCCGGCGCTGCGGCCGTGGTGGCGATCTGCCCGGCCAGCGCCGCGGGCCTGCGCCGCGGCGTGGATCGCGGCGCCTTCTCCTTCCGCGCCGAGGCCGGCCCGCTGGGTGAGCTGCTGGCCACGATCGACCTCGCGGCGTCGCTGGACGCCCTGGAGATCCCGGTCCTGCTGCTGCACGCCCGGGGGGATGAGCAGGTGCCGGTCGAGCACTCACGCGAGCTCGCGCCTCATGCCCGTGCCCCCGGCAGCCGCCTGATCGAGGTGCCGGGCGGCCACCATCGCTCGATCCAGCACGATGAGGAACTACAGGCGGTCAGCCTGCGCTTCCTGTCCCGGGCGCTGGCCCCGGATGAGCCGGGGCGCTCAGACGGCTAACCGCCGAGCAGGCTGCCGACGGCGCTGCCGGCCTGGGCCACGGCCCCGCCGGTCTGACCCGTGACCGTGGTCACGGTGCTGCCGGCCGAGCCGCCGACGGCGCTGCCGGCCGCGGCGCCCGCCCCGGCCACCGTGCCGCCGGCCGCGCCGCTGACCTTGTTGACGACGCTGCCCACCGGCGCCGTGGTGCGGCTGGGCACGCTGACCGTGACCGGTGGAGTGACCGGGGTGCCGGGCGCGGTGACGCTCACGCCCGAGCCTCCGCCGGCCGAGACCCCGACGCCGCCGACCTTGACCGTGACCCCGCTGGAGGGACTTGAGCCGGCCCCGCCGCCCGGTGCCGAGCTCGTGCCGGTCCCGGTCGGCGCAGGGGCCCCGGGGCCGGCCGCCGGGCGGCCGCTGCGCGCCGGGGCGCCGCCACCCCGGCCGACGGCCCCCACCCGCGAACCGGGGCCGAGGGCAGCGCGGTGTCGGCCGCCCCGCGGGTGGCCACCGGGCCCCGAAGCGCCGCGGGGCGCGCGCGCCGCGCGGGTGGCGATGACGAGCGGGGCCAGGCGGCGCGCGGTGCGCGAGCCCGCGGCGGCGCGACCGGCCCCGGCCTGGAGTTCAAGGGTCGACGGCGAGGCCTGCGCGGCGATCTGGGGCCAGCCGCGAAAGGCGACGATCGCGCTGGCCACGACGAACATCACGGCGCAGCCCGCGAGGACTGACCCGACGGTGCCGAAACCGGCGATGTATGCCCGTGTGGCGCGCATCAGGACGTGCTCCGGGCCGAGACCGTACTGGAATTCTGCGTCATGGACCACTGTTTTCATCGGCAGCCTTGCGGCAGGCTTTAGCCCGTCTGACAAGATCGATTTCGCGATGCCCGCACCCCGCACGTTTGGACGCGATACCGGACTGCAGGTCCGCATGCTGCTGACCCTGTTCCTGCTCGGTCTCGTCTATGCGGTGCTGGTCGCCGTGCTCATCGCCGCCGGGGCCGGGGCGATCACCGTCGCCGTGCTCGCCGCGGTGTTCTTCCTCATCCAGTACTTCGCCTCGGACAAGATCGCCCTCTACTCGATGGGGGCCCACGAGGTCACCCCCGAGCAGGCCCCGGTGCTGCACGGGGCGATCGAGCGCCTGTGCATCTCGGCCAACCTGCCCAAGCCGCGGGTGGCGATTGCCGACACCCCGATGCCCAACGCGTTCGCGATCGGCCGGTCACCGAGCACCGCCACGGTCTGCGCGACGACCGGGCTGCTCGACCTGCTCGAGCCCGCCGAGCTGGACGGCGTGCTCGCCCACGAGCTCACGCACGTCCAGAACCGCGACGTGATGCTGATGACGATCGCCAGCTTCTTCGCCTCGATCGCCTCGTTCATCGTGCAGATGGGCTTCTGGTTCGGCGGCAGCTTCGACGACCGTGATGACAACGGCCCGGGGGTGATCGTCGTCGTCCTGGTGTCGGCCGTCGTCTACATGATCTCCTTCGTGCTGCTGCAGACCCTGAGCCGCTACCGCGAGTTCGCCGCCGACCGCGGATCGGCGATCATCACCGGGCGCCCGAGCGCGCTCTCCTCGGCCCTGCTGAAGATCAGCGGCACGATGGATCAGATCCCCCAGCGCGACATGCGCGTGGCCAACGGCGAGCTGGCCGCCTTCTACATCCTGCCGCCGCGGGCCAAGCAGTCGATCGCCACCCTGTTCTCGACCCATCCCCCGCTCGAGGCCCGGCTCGAGGCGCTCAGCCGGCTCGAGGCGCAGCTGCAGGGCGCGGCCTGACCGGCGTCTCGTGGGCCTGCTCGACGTCCTGACCGGCCGGCGCAAGCTCGCGCAGCCCGCCCCCGACCGGCTGTTCGCCATCACCACCGCGTACGTGACCCTCCAGACAGGTCTTCAGATCACCACCCGCGGCAGCGCGGCGATCGTCTTTCAGTCGCTGGCCACGGCCGATTTCCGCACCATCGTCACCGACGCCGAGGAGGTCGTGCGCGCGACCGCCACCGACAGCGGCACCGCCGTCGAGACCTCCGAGGACAGCTACGGCTTCAGCTGGCTCGTGCTGCGCCTCGGGACGGCCGGCGGCAGCTTCGATGACCTCGTGGTCGGACTCAACGCGGTGTCGAGCTCGCTGGAGGCCGCCGGCTACGGGGACCGCGTGCTGTGCGCGGTGTTCGCCTTCGCCGATGACCGTGGGCGCCCGCTGTACCTGATCTACAACTACAAGCGCGGCTCCTTCTACCCGTTCGTGCCCGCGGCCGGGGGCGGTGAGGGAAGCCGCGACAACGAGCGAGAGCTCGTGCTCAAGGCGCAGCTCGCGGCAGAGCTCCCGGTCGAGCCCGAGCTGACCCGCTGGTTTCCCCTCTGGGGCATCCCGATCTGATGGCCGCGGCCGGCCGGCCGATCGTCCTCAACCACCGCGCGGCGACGCGCCCGACGATCACCGGGGTGGAGCGCTGGACGGCCGAGGTCATCCCGCGGCTGGTCGCGCGCCGGCCCGGCCGCTACGTGGTCGCCGAGCCGCCTCCCCGGGCGCGTTCGCGGGCGCTGGCGCAGACCTGGGAGCAGACCGCGCTGCCGGCCCAGGCCGCCCGGGGCCGGGCGGCGCTGATCTTCTCCCCGGCCAACCTGGCCCCGCTGGCCTGGCCGCGCAACGTGCTGGTGATGCACGACGCCGCCGTCCTGCGCGAGCCCGGCGCCTACTCGCGCGCCTACCGGCTCTGGCATCGCTACGCCGGGCTGGCCAGCGCCCGGCGTGCCGTCGCGGTGGTCACCGTCTCTGAGTTCTCCCGCGGCGAGCTGCTCGCGCTCGCGGGCCTTGAGCCCTCGCGCGTCCATGTCGTGCCGGGCGGGGTCTCCCCCGCCTTCACCCCGCAGGCGGACGCGGCCGGGGCGGCGGCGCGGCTCGGGCTCAAGCGCCCCTACGTGCTCACGATTGCCACCGAGGACCGGCGCAAGAACCTTCCCGCCCTGGCGGTCGCGGCGCGGCGGCTGGCCGACGCCGGCATCGAGCTGGTCCGCGCCGGTGACGCGCGCGGCTACTTCGTGCCGGAGCTCGAGGCGACCGGGATCCGCCCGCTCGGCTACGTGCCCGACGCTGACCTGCCCGGGCTGTACGCCGGGGCGCTGGCCTTCGTGCTGCCCTCGCGCTATGAGGGCTTCGGGCTGACCTGCCTGGAGGCGATGGCGTGCGGGGTGCCGGTCGTCGCCGCCGACCGGGCGGCGCTGCCCGAGACCTGCGGCGGGGCGGCGACGCTGGTCGACCCCGATGACGCGGAGGCGGTCGCCGCCGCCGTGCTCGGTGCCGCGCAGCTTTACGGCACCGAGCGAGCCGCGTGGCGCGTGGCCGGTCTGGCCCGGGCGGCCGAATTCACCTGGGAGCGCACCGCCGACGCGCTGGACCGGCTGCTCATCGGCCTGGCCGACGGCATGGGCGCGCGCGGCTGACCCCTCACGGGGACCGGCGCCCATGTTGGCGCGCGGTGAGGGCGGCGAGAGGGACCGTCCCGGGCGCGGGTTCGTACGCTACCCTCAACCCTTCTCGGCCTCGCGCCCCGAGACGACCCGAGTCCAAAAGTCGGCAGTACATGTCTGCATCAGTGTGCGCGAGCTGATCGCAACGGACCAGATCAAGGAGATACCTTGCGTATTCTCATTCTCGGCGGAGACGGCTTCTGTGGCTGGCCGACCTCGCTGCACCTTTCGGCCTGCGGGCACGAGGTGGCGATCGTCGACAACCTCGCCCGGCGCAACGCCGATGTCGAGCTCGAAGCCGAATCGCTCACCCCGATCAAACCGATCGGCACCCGCCTGTCCACCTGGCGCGAGGTCAGCGGACGGGAGATCCCCTTCCACCGCTTCGACGTCTCGGACAACTACCGCCAGCTCCTGGACCTGATCCTCGAGTTCAAGCCCGACGCGGTCGTGCACTTCGCCGAGCAGCGGGCCGCCCCGTACTCGATGAAGAGCCCGTGGCACAAGCGGTACACGGTCAACAACAACGTCGGCGCGACGCACAACCTGCTCGCCGCGCTCGTCGACGCCGACAGCGATGCCCACGTCGTCCACCTGGGCACGATGGGCGTCTATGGCTACGGCACCGCCGGGATCAAGATCCCCGAGGGCTACCTGCGGGTCAAGATCGACACCGACGAGGGTGCCGAGGTCGAACAGGAGATCCTGTACCCGGTCAACCCGGGCAGCGTCTACCACATGACCAAGACCCAGGACCAGCTGATGTTCGCGTTCTACAACAAGAACGACGGCACCCGGGTCACCGACCTGCACCAGGGCATCGTCTGGGGCACCCAGACCACCGAGACCCGGCTCGACGAGCGGCTCATCAACCGCTTTGACTACGACGGCGACTACGGCACCGTGCTCAACCGCTTCCTCATGCAGGCCGCGGTCGGCCATCCCCTCACCGTGCACGGCACGGGCGGACAGACGCGCGCCTTCATCCATATCCAGGACACGGTCCGCTGCATCCAGCTGGCGATCGAGAACGCCCCGGAGCCGGGTGAGCGCGTCCGCGTGTTCAACCAGATGACCGAGACCCACCGCGTGGTCGAGCTGGCCAAGCTCGTGGCCAGCATGACCGGAGCGGAGATCGACTACGTCGAGAACCCGCGCAAGGAGGCGGCCGAGAACGACCTGTTCGTGGCCAACGACCACCTGCTCGAGCTCGGCCTGAACCCGATCACCCTCAAGGACGACCTTCTCTCCGAGGTCACCGAGATCGCCGAGCACTACCGCGACCGCTGCGATCTGTCCAAGATCCCGGCCCGCTCACAGTGGGTCAAGCGCGAGGCGCCGGTTCCGAGCAGCTAGCGCACGACGGCGCCCCCTCCTGGGGGTTGCTTGTGAACTGTTCTTCACCCCGCCGGGTGGGTCCTCGTGATCCGCCCGGCGGTCGTCGTCTGAGGGCGCGCTGCCCGGCTGTGAGACGGGGTGTCCAGGCCGAGTGCGAGAGTCTCAAGCCACGCGCTGGGCCTGCCGATAGCCAGCGAGCCGGACCGATCGTGTCGAGCCACGACGACCGGCCACCCGCATGCCGACCCTGCTCATTCTCTTCCTCGCCTGGACGATCGCGATTCCCGCGGTGGTCATCGGCGGACTGCTCCTGGCGGCATCGTGGCGCGAGCGCGACGCGACGACCGACGTGCCCGAAGTCCCGCTCCTTGAGCCCGGTCCCGTGCCTGCGCGGGGCGTGTGCACCTCGCGCTTGCGCCGGTCCCGGGTCGCGGCTCGGCCCAGCCGGGATGCCGGGTGCGCGCCGGTGCGCCCCCGGTCCACCAGCCGCTGAGCGCGGGGCCGGCGGCCCCTCGCCCCCGGCGAGCCCGAACCGAGGCCGCCCGAGGGCTGAGCCCGGGTGGCCGCCCGATCAGCCCGGGATCAGGCCGTCGCCCTGGAACTCCGTCTGGGCCTCCGCGAGGGAGACGTCAGGCGGCGGCAGGATGATGTCCGAGCCCGTGAGCTCGTCGTCGGACAGACGCGTGCCCTTGGTGCGCACGTAGTCCAGCAGCCGGCCGAAGACGTCCTGGAAGGACGCCTCGTCGGCGGTTTCGCAGGCCGAGACAGCTTCGTTGTCGAGCTCGTTGAGCCCGGCGAGGGCGTCGTCGGGGACGTCGTACTGCCCCTCGTTGGAGATCCGGACGATCATCGCGGGCTCATCCCTGGCCGGCGGTGTCGGCCGGGGGCGCGGCCTGGGGGGTCGCGGCGCCGGCGCCCAGCTCGCCCTTGCTGGCGCTGCCGGTGCCGAGCTCGGCCTTCATCTTGGCCAGCTCGTCGTCGACCTCACTCGTGCTCGAGAGGGCCTTGAGCTGGCGGTCGATGTCGTCCTCGTGCGGCCCGATCTGGGTCAGGTCGTCGAACGTCCCCGAGGCCTCGAGCTCCTGCACGGCGCCCGCGCGGGCCTTCATGTTCTCGGTCTTGTCCAGCGCGCGCTGCATGGCCAGACCGACGTCGGCCATCTCCTCGCCCACCCCCGTGGCCGCCTCGGAGATCCGGACCTGGGCCTCGGCGGCGGAGTACTGGGCCTTGATGACCTCCTTCTTGGAGCGGAACTGCTCGATCTTCGTCCGCAGCTTCTGCTCGGAGGCGGTCATCTGCTCCTGCTGCTGCTCGAGCTCGGCGACCTGCGAGTCGAGCGACTGCAGCTCGGTCTGGGCGACGTTCTTGCGCTCCAGCGCCGTGCGGGCGAGCTCCTCGTTGCCCGCGGCCAGGGCCTGGCGGGCCTGGGTGTCGAGCTTGACCACCTGCTGCTGGAGCTTCTCCTCCTGCAGCTGGAGGCGCTTCTTGGACGTGACGACGTCGGCGATGCCCTTCTTGACGTTCTGCAGCAGCTCGATCTGCTTCTGGTAGCTGTACTCGAGCGTCTCCGAGGGATCCTCGGCGCGATCGAGCAGCTTGGAGATCTTGGCTTTGACGACGGTGGACATGCGCCCGGAAAGGCCCGGCATCGCATCCTCCTTGGGCGGTGGCTGGACTGGCGCCCTAGAGGGTATCGGGCGGCCGAGTGGTCGGTGTGCGGGATTGCCCGGGCCCCGTGCGGGTTGTGTGTGCCCGGGCCGGGTGCGGGTGTGCGGGGTGTGTCCGGGCCCGGTGGGGTGTGCCCGGGCCCTGTGGCGGTGTGCCGAGGCGGGCCCGGCCCCGGTGCGGGTGTGCGAGGCGGGCCCGGCCCGGCGCGGGTGGTGCCCTGCTGCCCGCCGCAGCGGCGGACACGCGCCGCGCAGGCGAACAACCACATCTGCACACGCGAGGGCCGGCCGCGTCAGGCGAGCGCGATCGTGGCGATTGAAACCGCACAAAGTGCGCACGGCTCGAGCGCCGGCCGCCGGTGTGCGCGATTTTGGTCGCTCGCCGCGTCGGCCGGGCCGCCACACCCGACGAGGGGGGCAGCGGGGCGCAGCGGTTCGCAAGCGGGGCGCAGCGGTTCGCAAGCGGGGCGCAGCGGGCCGCACGCCGCCGCGACGAGCCCCCGCAGCCGCCGGTTACGATCCCGCGCGTGGATTCCAAGCCCGTCGCGGAGTCACGGTCGGTCCTGGCGCACTGGATGGGTGTCACCGACGCCAACGGCGCGGGCAGCATCCACGGCGGGACGATCATGAAGCTGGCCGATGAGGCCGCCGGCCTGGCCGCGATGAAGTATTCCCGCCGCCGGGTGGTGACCGTGAGCATGGACCGGATGGACTTCCTGGTCCCGATCGCCGTCGGGGAGCTGGTCACCTTCCGGGCGATGGTCAACTGCGCCTGGCGGACGTCGATGGAGGTCGGCGTGCGGGTCGAGGCCGAGCGGCCGATCACCGGCGAGGTGCGCCACACCAACACCGCGTACCTGACGATGGTCGCCCTGGACGAGGACGGGCGGCCCACCCCGGTGCCCCCGCCCCTGGCCACCGAGGGCGATGAGCAGCGGCGCATGCGTCAAGCGAACCTGCGGCGCAGCAACCGGCTGGCCGAGCGGGAGCAGATGCTCACGCCGGGCAGCGATCTGGCCGGCTGACCGCCAGCTGGGGCGCTCGCGGACCCACGGCCCGCGAGGCCGCAGAAGGAACGGCGGGGCTGGACGGTCTAGTAGCCGACCGGATGGCGGGGCTGGAAGCCGCTCGTGCGCCGCAGCAGCGCGTGCCAGCGCGGGCCGGTGCCCGGGACCGGCCTGACGTCACCCTCTGAGGAGGTGTCCAGGCGGATGCCGGCGACCTCGAGGAAGGCGTGGCCGGGGTTGGCGTACACGGTGACCCACTGACCGATCCCGCTCTGGCCCCAACTCTCGTACTGGCTTGAGTCCATCGAGACCTTGATCAGGCGCGCGGCGTGCAGCACGTAGGAGACCGAGCCCGAGCAGTCGTAGCCGACGTCCTTGAAGGTGCCGTGGCCGCCGCCCCACACGTAGGGCTTGTGGCGGATCTGGTCGCCGGCCCAGATGATCCGCTTGACCGCCATCGGCGCGAACGACGGCGCGTAGGCGACACCACGAATGATCCTGGCCGTGACGCCCGGAACCGTGGGGTGGGCGGGGGTGGAGGGGGCGCTGGCGGGGGCGGCGACGCCGGCGCCTCCGGTCTGGCCTGCGGTCGGGGTCGCCCCCGGAGCGCTCGTCGGGCCGGACGTCGGGGTTGGGGAGGCTCCACCCGGGGAAGCGTCAGCCTGAGCGACACCTGCGAACGCGAGCATGAGCGTCGCGGACACGGGTGCGAGGAATCGTAGATAGCGCAATAGTTCTCTTTCGTAGGCCGGCGGGGTTAGCTGTCGGGCGGGCGCGGAAAGAGCCGGCGCCTTCCGTCGGGTGGTCGACGGAATTAGCCCCATGGGGACGTGGGTCCCCCGCTCCGCGGTGTTTTCAAGGGGCCGCGGATTAGGCGAGGGGCAATATACACACGTGTCCCGACGTGGGTCGGCTCGTGCACGGTGCGCTGCACGCGTGGCGGCGGCAAGGCGTCGTGCAGGCGGCCCGGCGCCGCACCGCACCGTCGCGCCGGCCCTCGGTCGTCCGGCGCCTCGGCGGGCGGGCACCCTCTAACGTGCCCGCCGATGCGCTCCCGGCTGCCGCTCCTTGCGCTCCTGCTCGCCCTCGGCCTGCCCGCCCTCGGCCTGTCCGCGTGCGGCGGCACGACCCTGCTGCACCAGGGCGTCGACCGCACGACGACGGTCGTCGCCACCGCGAGCGGCCCCGCCGCGTCCCCCGCGCTGGCCTATCCGCTCGTCGCGACCAAGAACACCACGCGCGTGGTCGCCCCCACCCCCGCCATCGAGGCGGCCCAGATCGCGCTCGCCGTGTATCCGTCGGCGGCGCCCGGGACCCATCCCGGTGCGGTCGCACTCGCGCCCAGCGCAAGCTGGCAGGCCGCGATCGCCGCCTCGGTCCTGATGGCCCCGCCGATCCGCGCGCCGATCCTGTTCTCGGGGGCCGGGGCGCTCCCCGGCGCCAGCGCGTCGGCGCTGTCGGTGCTCAAGCCGACCGGGGCGGGCACGGCCGGCGGCGCCCAGGTGATCCGCATCGGCTCGGTTGCGCATCCCCCGGGCCTGCGCTCGGCCGCGGTCAACGGCAGCAACCCCTACGACCTGGCCGCCGGCATCGATCGCTTCGTCAGCGCCGCGGCGGGCAAGGCCAGCTCCGCCGTGGTCGTCGCCTCGGCCAGCTCCCCCGCCTACGCGATGCCCGCCGCCGGCTGGGCGGCCGAGAGCGGCGACCCGATCCTGTTCGTCGGCGCCGCCGGCGTCCCCGCGGCCACCCGGCAGGCGCTCGAGTCCCATCAGAATCCGCACATCTACGTGCTCGGGCCGCCGAGCGTGATCAGCAACGCCACGCTCGCCGCGCTGCGTCGCTACGGCAAGGTCAAGCGGGTCGGGGCGACGGGCCCGGCCGCCAACTCGGTCGCCTTTGCCGAGTACCGCGACCCGCCGTGCCCCTACGGCCAGCCCTGCGCCCACGTCCCCGGGAGCTTCGGGTGGGCCCTGCGCAGTCCCGGTCACGGCTACGTGCTGCTCAACGCCGACCAGCCCCTGGCCGCCGCGGCGGCCGCGGCGCTGTCGGGATCGGGCAGCTACGGGCCGGATCTGGTCCTCGAGGGCTCGGACGCCCTGGCCAAGCCGATCCTCGACTATTTCCTGAACTACGCGACCCCGGGCTACACGCAGGAAGGCCCGACCGCGGCGGTCTACAACCACGGCTGGCTGATCGGCGATCAGAGCCAGATCTCCCTCTCGGTCCAGGCCGAGGTCGACAACCTGCTCGAGGCCGTGCCCCAGAGCACGCACTGACGGCGGCGCGCGATACCGTTCGGGCTTCATGAGCCAGGCTGAGAATCCGGATCGCACCGCCGCCGAGCACGTCGTCACCATCGAGGACGTGCGGCAGCTGATGGGGGCCTCGACCCCTCACTTCGCTCTTCAGCTGCGGCAGCGGATCCGGGCGCTGATCAAGGATCTGCCCCCCGAGCACCCCGCTCGTCGCGAGGGCGAGCGCGAGATCGCGCGCCTGGATCGGATCGCCTTCGCCGGTGAGATCCGGGGCCACGCGGCCGAGCCCGGCCTCGCGCCGCTGGCCAGCCTCGGCGGCGACGCGCCGTCGGCGGCCTGACCACGATCACGGCCCCGGGCGGCGGCAGCACGCAGCGGTGCCCCCGGCCGGCGCGCACTAAGATCTCGGCCAGCCCCGGCACCGGCGAGCAGCCTCCTCGGTGCCGGACGGCACGCACGCGACGGCCGGGCGCGGGAGAACGGCCGGCGGCGGCGAACCCTCACACAGCAACCTTCCGGTCCGGCTTACGTTTTCAGACTCGATCATGAACGGCGAGCGTCACATCTCCGTGATCGGCCTCGGCCGAGTCGGGCTGCCCCTGGCCCTGTGCTTTGCCGATCGCGGCCTGCGGGTGCTGGGCGTCGACCACGACGCCGCGATCCTCGAGTCGCTGCGCGACGGCCGGATGCCCTTCGCCGAGGCCGGGACGCAGGAACTGCTCGATCGTGTCCGGGCCTCCGGCCGGCTGGAGCTCACCGACCGCGCGGCCGACGCCGCCGCCGCCCAGGACATCGTGCTGACGATCGGCACGCCGTCCTTCTCCCACGTCGAATCCGATCTCAGCCAGGTCCGCTCGGTGGTCGACGACCTGCTGCCGTTGCTGCGCCCCGGCCATTCGCTGATCCTGCGCTCGACGATCGCGCCCGGCACCACGGAGTTCGTGGCCGGCTACGTCGAGAAGCGCCGGCACCTGCGCGTCGGCGAGGACGTGTTCGTGGCCCACGCCCCGGAGCGGATCGCCGCCGGGCGCTTCCTGGAGGAGATCAGCACCCTGCCCTGCATCATCGGAGGCGTCGACGACACCTCGACCGAACGGGCCGCGAGCCTGTTCGAGGTCTTCGGCGCGCCGATCGTGCGCACCACCCCGGTGCAAGCCGAGCTGGCCAAGATCTGGACCAACATCCTGCGCTACGCCACGTTCGCCCTGCCCAATCTGCTGATGATGGACTGCGAGATGTACGGCGCCAACGTGTTCGACGTGATCGAGCTGATCAACCACGACTATCCCCGCGGCGGGATCAAGATGCCGGGGATGACCGCCGGCACGTGCCTGCGCAAGGACTTCGCCTTCTCCGAGGAGCGGTCTCACGCCCCCGGCATGCTGCTCGCCGTCTCCCGGGTCAACGAGGGCGTCCCGCTGTTCCTGGTCGAGGGGATCAAGCGCCGCCTGGGCGCCCTGAACGATCACAAGATCGCCGTCCTGGGATTGACCTTCAAGCGCGACACCGACGACGAGCGCGACTCCCTCTCCCCCAAGCTGATCCGCTTCCTGGAGCGCGAGCTGGCCGACGTCGCCGTCTGCGACCCGCACGCGGCGACCCCCACGCAACCGCTGCCCGAGGCGGTCCGGGATGCCGACGTCGTGATCGTGGCGACCAACCATTCGGCCTTTGAGACCCCCGAGGCGCTGCGCACGATCCTCGCCCTGGCCTCGGACGAGTGCCTGCTCGTCGATCCCTGGAACTGCCTGGGCACCGGTCAGGTGTTCCTGTACACGGCCGAGGCCTCCGCGCTGCTGCGCGGCGCCGACGCGGCCGATCCGACCGCGGACGCGACGCACTGATGGCCCGCGTCCTGGTCACGGGCGGCGCCGGGACGATCGGCGCCGCGGTCGTCAGGCGCCTGTTGCGCGACCCGGAGTTCGAGGTCCGCGTCTCGGACCATCGGCGGGCACCGGAGTGGATGCGCGAGGGCTGCGAGCTGCACCAGGGTGACCTGCGCGAGCTGCCGGTGGCGCGGGAGGCGATGGACGGCTGCACGCACGTCATCCACCTGGCCGCGATCGTGGGCGGCATCGCCAACTTCCACAAGCTGCCCTTCACCCTGACCGAGGTCAACAACGCGCTGACCGGCGCGGTCGTGCACGCCGCCGTCGAGCACGACGTCGAACGGATGGTCTACGTCTCCTCCTCGATGGTGTTCGAGCGCGCCACCGAGTACCCGACCACCGAAGCCCACCTCGATGCCTGCCCGACCCCGGTCTCGGCCTACGGCTTCTCCAAGCTGTCCGGTGAGGTGTACACGCGCGCGGCCCACGACCAGCACGGGCTGCGCTTCACGATCTGCCGGCCCTTCAACGCCTACGGGCCCGGTGAGCAACCCGACCCCGACGAGCCCGGGATCGCCCACGCCGTGCCCGACCTGATCGCCAAGGTGCTGTCCGGGCAAAGGCCGCTTGAGATCTTCGGCTCCGGCGAGCAGACGCGCACGCTCACGCACGTCGACGACATCGCCGACGGCATCGTCACGGCGATGGCCTCGCCCGCGGGCGAGAACGAGGACTTCAACATCTCCGCGCGCGAGGAGCTGACCGTGGCGCAGATCGCCGCGCGGATCTGGGCGGCGTGCGGCGAGGATCCGGCCGAGCTGACCCTCGAGCACCTGCCGAGCTTCACCGTCGATGTGCCGCGGCGCTGGCCCAGCACCGATAAGGCCCGGGAGATGCTCGGCTGGCAGGCCCGGATCGATCTTGACGCGGGCCTGGCCGACACCGTGACCTGGCTGCGCTCCGAGGGCGCCGAACGCCGCCGACCCGTTCTCGACTCCGAGGAGAAGACATGAGTCAACGCCGCGCTCTGATCACCGGCATCACCGGCCAGGACGGCTCCTATCTCGCCGAGCTGCTGCTCGAGCAGGGCTATGAGGTCCACGGCATGGTCCGCCGCTCCTCGACGGAGAAGTTCGACCGGATCGACCACATCCGCGACCGCGTCTCCCTGCATCAGGGCGACCTCTTTGACTCGCGCTCGATGTCGGATGCGCTGCGCGCCTCGCGGCCCGACGAGATCTACAACCTGGCCGCGATGTCCTACGTGGCCGCCTCCTGGGTGCAGCCGACGCTCACCGCGGAGTTCTCCGGCACCGGTGTGACCCGGCTGCTGGAGGCGATGCGCGAGGTCTGCCCGGAGGCCCGCTTCTACCAGGCCTCCTCCTCGGAGATGTTCGGCAAGGTGCGCGAGGTCCCGCAGACCGAGCTGACCCCGTTCTATCCCCGCTCGCCGTACGGGGTGGCCAAGGCCTACGGCCACTTCATCACGGTCAACTACCGCGAGTCCTACGGCCTGCACGCGACCAGCGGGATCCTCTTTAACCACGAGAGCCCCCGCCGCGGGCTGGAGTTCGTCACCCGCAAGATCACCTGGCACGCCGCCGCGATCAAGCTCGGGATCGTCTCCCAGCTCGGCCTGGGCAACCTCGACGCCGAGCGTGACTGGGGCTTTGCCGGGGACTACGTCCGCGCCATGTGGCTGATGCTCCAGCAGGACGAGCCCTCGGACTTCGTGGTCGCCACCGGGATCGCGCATTCGGTCCGCCACTGCGTGGAGGTCGCCTTCGCCCACGCCGGGCTCCCGCTCGAGGACCACGTGGTCACCGATTCGGCGATGCTGCGGCCGGCCGAGGTCGACCATCTGATCGGGGATCCCGGCAAGGCCAGGCGCGTGCTGGGCTGGGAACCCGAGGTCAGCTTCGAGAAGCTGATCGAGATGATGGTCGACGCCGACTACGCGGCGCTCAAGCACCAGACGCGATGAGCCCGGTCCACTCGGCGGCCTCTGAGGGGTTCGGGCGAGCGGGCGATGACTATGAGAAGGGGCGCCCGGGCTATCCGCCGGCGGCCCTTGCGCGGCTGCGTGACGCCCTGGGGCTCGGCCCGGGCCGGACGGTGCTCGATCTCGCCGCCGGGACGGGAAAGCTGACCCGGGCCCTGACCGGGAGCGGAGCCGAGGTGATCGCGGTCGAGCCGGTGGACGGGATGCGGGCCATGCTCGTGGCCGCCCTGCCCCGCGTCACCGCGCTCACCGGGACCGCGGAGGCGATACCGCTCGCTGATCACGCGGTCGATGCGGTCTGCGTGGCGCAGGCCTTTCACTGGTTCGACGCGCCGGCCGCCGCGGCCGAGATCCACCGCGTGCTCGCGCCCGGCGGCCGGTTGGCCGTACTGTGGAACGCCTGGGACGAGAGCATCCCGTGGGTGGCCGCGGTGATGGCGATCGTCCATGCCCACGCCCAGGGCGCGCCGCAGCAGCGCACGAGCCGCTGGCCGCAGGAGGTGCAGGCGACCGGCCTGTTCGGGCCGATGACGCAGCTCACCGTGCCCAACCCGGTGTCGGGGGATCGCGACACGCTGGTGGCGCGCATCGTCTCGACCAGCTACATCGCGGCTCTCCCCCCCGAGGGGCGCGACCAGGTCAGCCACGATGTGCTGGCCGTGGTGGATGGCGATCCGCAGACCGCAGCCGAGCCGACCCTGGTCATGCCCTACACGACGCATCTGACGTGGTGTGAGCGCCGCTGACCAGCACTGAACTCCGGTGCGATATCCGCGTTGTACGCGCGGTACAAAGACACGGGCGCGCTGTCGTGCAGATCCGCCTTGCGCCGCGGCAGACAGGTCCGTATGTTTCGCCAACTCTTGGAGACCTCGTCCGTCACCCCCACCGCGGCCCCGCTCGACGGCACCGTACCGGGCAACAAGGGACTCAAGGCCGACGCGCTCGGCTACGTCTCCAACCTGGTCATCGCGATCGCCTCGACGGCGCCCGCGTACAGCATCGCCGCGACCCTCGGCTTCATCGTCGCCGTCGGCGGTGTCGGCACCCACGCCCCCGCGGTGATGATCGTCTCCTTCATCCCGATCCTGTTCGTGTCGGTCGGATACCGCTTCTTCAACCTGGCCGATCCCGACGCCGGCACGACGTTCGCCTGGGTGACGCGCGCGTTCGGGCCCCAGCTGGGATGGATCAACGGGTGGGCGATCTTCCTCGCCGACATCATCGTGATGGCCTCGCTGGCCGCGATCGCCAGCCAGTACACGTTCCTGCTCTTCGACTCGACCGCACACCCCTCCAACTTCCTGCTGATCCTCGGCGCCGTCGCCTGGATCGCGATCATGACCTGGATCTGCTATCGGGGAATCGAGCTCTCGGCCCGCATCCAGTCGATCCTGCTCGGCTTCGAGCTCGTGACCCTCACGCTGTTCGCCGTCGTCGCCCTGATCAAGGTCTACGCCAACAGCCCCGCCCACTCGATCCAGGTGTCGGCGTCCTGGTTTAACCCGTTCGACCTCAGCTGGGGCTCCCTGATCGACGGCGTCCTTTTGGGAATCTTCATCTACTGGGGCTGGGACTCCGGGGTCGCCGTCAACGAGGAGTCACGCGACAAGAACCACGGCCCGGGCAAGGCCGCCGTCCTCTCCACGCTGATCCTGCTGCTCATCTACGTGGTCGTCAGCGTCGCCGCTCAGGCCTACCACGGGACGGCGTTCTTGTCCGGCAACTCCAGCGACGTGATCAACGCCCTCGGCGGCCAGGTGTTCGGCTCGCCCCTGGACAAGCTGATGATCATCGCCGTGCTCACCTCGGCCTCGGCCTCGACCCAGACCACGATCCTGCCCACTGCCCGCACGACGCTCTCGATGGCCCGCTGGCAGGCGATCCCGGCCTCGCTGGGCCGGGTGCACCCCCGCTTTCTCACCCCGACGGTCTCGACCGTGCTGATGGGGGGGCTGTCGATCGTCTGGACCGTGGCCCTGCTCGCGTTGAACCCCAGCCAGAACGTGCTCGGTGACGCCGTCGCCGCGCTCGGCTTCGCCGTCTGCTTCTACTACGGCTTCACCGGGCTGGCGTGTGCGGTCTACTTCCGGCGCGACCTGTTCAAGAGCGTGCGCAACTTCGTCTTCGCCGGGCTGATCCCCGTCGTGGGCGGGATCATGATGGCCTACGTGGCGATCAAGGCCTACGGCTACTACAACACCGCCGGCAACAACTACTCAAAGCCCTTCCTCGGGATCCAGACGCCGATCTTCATCGGCATCGGCGGTCTCATCCTCGGCATCGTGCTGATGTTCGCCGCCTGGCCGTTCTTCCCCGCGTTCTTCAAACGCCGCGCCTTCGAGGCCGCCGACCCGGCCGTGCTCGAGGGCGACGCCAGCTACCGGGCCAATCCGGTCGTCCCCGACGCCTGATCACCCGTGCCCGGCTGGTTCGCGCTCGCCGACGAGCTCGACCGCCGGATCGTGGCCGCCGCCGCCACCTCAGCCACGCCGATCGAGGGGGGCATCGTCTATCGCAACGAGCGGTTGCCGGCGGTCCGCCACCTCAACAGCGTCGCCCTGACCACGCCCCTGGCGACCGAGCTCACGGCTCAGCGGCTGGTTGACCTCGCCGACGAGTGGTTGCATGGATGCCCCGGCCGCTCGCTGCGGATCAGCGACGAAACGGGAGCCGAGCGCATCGCCCCGGGCCTCGCGTCGGCGGGATGGGAACGCCGGCGCACCGTGCTGATGGTTCGTCCCGGGGCGGCCGGCCCGGCGCTGCCCGCACGTGACCCGCGCGCCCGTGAGGTGTCTGAGCGCGAGCACAACGCTCTGATGCGGGCGATCTTCACCGAGACCGACCTCGGCCCGGGCGCGCCCGCGGACCTGCCGGAGCTGCTGGTCGCCGTTGCCCGTGCCCAGCACGCCGGATTGGCGGGTCAGCGGTTCGCCGCCGGGGAGGACGGGGACCTGCAGTCGATGTGCGAGCTGTTCCTGGACCCCGACGTGCAGGGCACGGCGATGGGGATGGTCGAGCAGGTGGCCACGCTTGAGTCCCATCGGGTGCGCGGCCTGGCCAAGGGGGTCACCGTGGCCGCGATGGCCGCCGCGATCGCCTGGGGCGCCGAACTGATCATGGTTCCCGCCGACCGGGAGGACTGGCCGCAGCTGATCTACTCCGGGCTGGGCTGCGAGGTCGTGGGCACGGTCACCTCGTTCTTTTTGCCCGCGCCATCCGCCGGGGACCGGGCTTAGACTGGACCGCATGGCCGATACGGTGACCGGCATCGACGTCCGTGACTCGATCCTGGACACGATCGGTGACACGCCGATCGTCCGGCTGTCGCGGATCGGCGCCGGCCTGACCGCGCAGCTGGTGGCCAAGCTCGAGTCGTTCAATCCCGGAGGTTCGATCAAGGACCGGGTCGCCGTCGCCCTGATCCAGGCGGCCGAGCGCGACGGGCGGCTGCGGGCCGGCGGGACGATCGTCGAGCCCACCTCGGGCAACACCGGGACCGGCCTGGCCATCGCGGCCCGCCTGAAGGGCTACCGGGTGATCGCGGTCATGCCGGACAAGATGTCGCGCGAGAAGATCGACCTGCTGCGGGCCTACGGCGCCGAGGTCGTGGTCGCTCCCACCGACGTGCCCGCCGACTCGCCCCAGTCCTACTACCGCGTGGCCGACCGGCTCACCGAGGAGATCCCCGGCGCCTTTCAGCCCAACCAGTACGCCAACCCCGCCAACCCCCAGGCGCACTACGAGTCCACCGGCCCGGAGCTGTGGCGTCAGCTCGGCGAGCGCCTGACCCATCTCGTGCTGGGCGTCGGCACCGGCGGCACGGTCAGCGGGACCGTCCGCTATCTGCGCGAGCGCAACCCGCGGCTGGTCGTCGTCGGCGCCGATCCGGAGGGCTCGATCTACTCCGGCGGGGAGGCCGGCATGCACCCCTACCTCGTCGAGGGCGTGGGTGAGGACTTCTGGCCGCAGACGTTCGATGCCAGCACGGTCTCCCGCTGGGTGACGGTGTCTGACCGCGACGCCTTTCTCACCACCCGGCGGCTGGCCCACACCGAGGGGATCCTGGCCGGCGGCTCCGGGGGCCTGGCCCTGCACGCCGGCCTCGCCGTGGCCGCTGAGCTGACCGACCCCGAGGCGCTCGTCTGCGTGATCATTCCCGACGGCGGGCGCTCGTACCTGAGCAAGGTGTACTCCGACGCCTGGATGCGCCAGCGGGGCTTTTTGGAACGCGACGCGCAGCTGACCGTGTCCGACGTGTTGCGGCGCAAGCTCGCGGCGGGCGAGATTCCCTCGCTGGTCACCGTCGAGCCCCAATCGCAGGTCCGTGGCGCGATCGCACTGCTGCACGAGCATCGGGTTTCTCAGCTGCCGGTGGTCTCCGCTCATGACCCGTCGACGGTGGTGGGCGCGATCGGGGAGCGCGGGCTGCTGCGCCGCGCGGCCGAGGATCCCGGCCTGCTCGACGCTCAGATCCTCGACGTGATGGAGCCGCCCTTCCGCGCGGTGGCCGGAGAGGCGCCGGTGCGCGAGGCGGTGGAGCTGCTCTCCGGTGAGCAGCCGGCGCTGCTGGTCACCGAGCACGGCCGCTTGACCGGGCTGGTCACCCGCACCGATCTGCTCGAGGCCCTGGCCCGATGAGCGCCGGCGACCCGGCCTCCTCCCCTGGCCCGATGAGCGCCGGCGACCCGGCGTCCTCCCCTGACCGCGGCCATGGCCACGGCTTCGCCACCCGTGCCGTCCACGCCGGCCTGACCCCCGATCCCACCTACGGGTCGGTGATCCCGGCTATCCACCAGACCTCCACCTATGCGCAGCGCGCCCCGGGTGACTTCGTCGGCGACTACGACTACGCGCGGTCCGCCAACCCGACCCGGGCGGCGCTGGAGACCGCGCTGGGGGAGCTGGAGGGGGGCTACGCGGTCGCCTTCTCCTCCGGGCTGGCCGCCGAGCACGCGCTGATCACCGCCACCTGCGCCGGGGACGCGCACATGGTCATCCCCGACGACCTCTACGGGGGAACCTACCGGCTGATCGACAAGGTGCTGGCACCCTGGGGGCTGCGCTACGCGATGGTCGACGAGACCGATCTGGACGCCCTGCAACGAGCGGTCGAGCCCGAGACCCGGCTGATCTGGGTCGAGAGCCCGACCAACCCGTCGCTCAACGTGATCGACATCGCCGCCGTCGCGGACCGCCGCGGGCGGGCGCTGGTCGCCGTCGACAACACGTTCGCCACCCCGGCCAACCAGCGACCGCTCGAACTGGGCGCCGACGCCGTCGTGCACTCCACGACCAAGTACCTGGGCGGGCACTCCGATGTGGTGGGCGGGGCGGTCATCGCCCGCGACCGCGACCTCTACGAGCGGCTGCGCTTCGTCCAGAACGCGATCGGGGCGGTGCCCGGGCCGTTTGACTGCTTCCTCGTGCACCGCGGCCTGCGCACGCTCAAGGTGCGGATGGACGCGCACGCCCGCAGCGCCGAGGCGGTGGTGGCCATGCTCCGCGACGCCCCGGGCGTCTCCGCGGTGCGCTGGCCGGGGTTCAGCGGCATGGTCAGCTTCCGCCATCCCGACGCGATCCGGATCGCCGCCGCCACGCAGCTGTTCACCCTGGCCGAGTCGCTCGGCGGCGTCGAGTCGCTGATCGAGGTCCCCCAGGCCATGACCCATCAGTCGGTCGAGGGCTCCTCGGCGGCGGTGCCCGCCGACCTCGTGCGGCTCAGCTGCGGGATCGAGGACCCCGAGGATCTCGTCGCCGACCTGCACCGGGCCCTGACCGAGGCCGGATCGTGACCGCGGCGGCCCGTGATCGAGGTGGATCGTGACCGCGGCCGGCCCCCTCGGCCCGGTCCCGGCAACGCTGCCCGGCGCCCGCGCGAGCACGCTGCCCGGGCCCTACCCGGTCGGGGCCTACGCCGCCCAGCTGCGCCGGCGCCTGCGCGAATTCACGCGTGTGCAGCTGACCGGAGAGGTGTGGGGGCTGCGCGCCGCCCGCGCCCGGGTGTACTTCGAGCTGCGCGACGGCCAGGGCGCGCTGCCCTGCTCGATGTGGCGCACCGACTACGACGCGCTCGGGCTTGCCCTCGCCGACGGGATGCGGATCGTGGCCGGCGGTGGCTGTGACTACTACCCCGGCAGCGCGCACGCCTCCCCGTCGTTCTCCTTCTCGATCACCGAGCTGCGGCTGGAGGGCGAGGGCGACCTGCTCGCCCAGCTGGCCCAGCTGCGGCGGCGCTTGGACGCCGAGGGCCTGTTCAGGCCGCAGAAGGAACTGGTCCGCCCCGGTCTGCCGCGCACGATCGGGGTCGTGTGCGCGCAGCAGGGTAAGGCCCGCGACGACATCGTCGCCGCGTTGCGCCGGCGCGGGTGGGGTGGACAGCTCGTGTGGGCGTTCGCCGCCGTCCAGGACCGTCACGCCGCCCCGGGGGTGGCCGCCGCGCTGCGCGATCTCGCCGCGGTGCGCCAGATCGAGGTGGTCGTGGTGGCCCGCGGCGGGGGCTCGCTGGCCGATCTGTTCGCGTTCTGTGATGAGGCGCTGTGCCGGACCGTGGCGCTGTTGCGCGTGCCGGTGATCGCCTCGGTCGGCCATCACACCGACCGCACGCTGATCGACGACGTCGCGGCGGTCTCCTGCTCGACGCCGACCCACGCCGCCGAGGCCGCGGTCCCGGTCGATCTCGCCGCCGCCCGAGCCGAGCTGGTGAACACCGCCCGGCGGCTGGAGCGTCACAGCGCCCGCGCCGTTCTCGGGCGCGCGCGGCACCTGGCCGCCCTCTCGCGCGCGCCCGGACGCCACGTCGCCCGCCAGCGCGCCGAGCTTCACCAGCGCCTGCGCGAGCTGCGGGCCAGCGCGCGCCGCGGGACCGAGCGCGGCCGCGAGGCGGCCCAGCGGCAGGCGACGGCGCTCAGCCGCGGCGCCGAGCGGGCCGCCGGGTCCGAGCGGGACCGCCGGCGGCGCGAGCTCGAGCGGCTCGCCCTGGCCCTGGCCGCCCACGACCCCGAACGGACGCTGGCTCGCGGCTACGCCCTGGTCACCGATCACGCCGGCGCCCCCCTGTCCTGCGCCGCGTCGACCCGCGAGGCCGGGTCGGTCACCGTCCGCTTCCACGACGGGGCCGTGGACGCCGTGATCACGGGTGATGCGCCGTGACCGCGCCGACGCCCCCGCTGCCTGATCCGCCCCCCAGCTACGAGGCCGCCGTCGCCCGCGTGGAGGCGATCATCCGCCGGCTGGACTCCGGGGACGCCGGGCTGCGCGAGACCCTGGATCTGGTGCGAGAGGGCCGAGCGCTGGTCGAGTACTGCGCCGCCGAGCTGGACGCGGTCAGCCAGGGGCTGCAGGAGCTCGAGCTCGACCGGCTCGTCGCGCGGCTGGAGGCCGCCCCGGCGCCGTGAGGGCCCTGCACCGGCACGTCGCGCGGCCGGAGGCCGCCCCGGCGCCGTGAGCACCTTCGATCGTCTCGCCGGCCTGGCCCTGACCGTGGACGGCGCGGAGCTCGAGCCGCGCGTGGCCGAGGTCTCCAGCGGCTTCACCCGCCAGTCGACCGTGCTGCGGCTGACCGGCGACGGGACCGATGGGATCGGCGAGGACGTCGTCTACGACGCCGTCGACCACGATGCCTGGCAGGCGGCCGGGATCGGCCACGACCTCACCGGCACCACCACGCTGGGCGAGTTCTGCGAGCGGGTCGACGCCCTGGACCTGTTCCCCGTCGAGCCCCAGCGCGAGGTCTCACGCCTGTACCGCCGCTGGACGCTGCACTCGGCCGCCCTGGACCTGGCGCTGCGCCAGGCCGGCCGTCCCCTGCACGAGGCGCTGGCCCGCGAGCCTGCGCCGGTGACCTTCGTCGTGTCCCTGCGGCTGGGCGAACCCCCGAGCCTGGACGGGATCCGCAGCCGGCTGGCCGATTACCCGTCGCTGCGCTTCAAGCTCGACGCAACGAGCAGCTGGACCCCGGAGCTGATCGACGCGCTCGTGCGGACCGGCGCGGTGGACTCGATCGACTTCAAGGCCCACTACCACGGCTCCGAGGTCGACCAGGGCCCGGATCCCGTCCTCTACGCCCGTGTCGCCGCCGCCTTCCCGGAGGCCTGGCTGGAGGACCCCGACGTCGAGGATCCCGGCACCGCGGCCGCGCTGGCCGCCGCGCACGACCGCATCACCTGGGACGCCCCGATCCACTCGATCGCCGACATCGAGGCGCTCCCGTTCGCGCCGCGGATGGTCAACCTCAAGCCGTCGCGGCTCGGCGGGCTGGCCAAGCTGTGCGCGGCCTACGACTACTGCGCCGAGCGCGGGATCGGCGCCTACGGGGGCGGTCAGTTCGAGCTGGACTGCGGTCGCGGGCAGGCGCAGTACCTCGCTTCGCTGTTTCATCCCGACACGCCCAACGACCTCTCCCCCGCAGGCTTTCACTCCAGCTCGCCGCCGCCGGGGCTGCCGGTCAGCCCGCTGGCGCCGGCGCCCGCGCCGGCCGGGTTTCGCTGGGGTACGGACTGAGGCGACGGGTCAGCTCTCAGTCGAGCCCGAGCAGCAGCTTGCCCTGAACGCGGCGCTCGGTCAGCCGCGCGAACGCCTCGTTGACGTCGGTCAGCGGCAGGACGGAATCGACGCGCACCTCGAGCTCACCGGCGCCCAGCGCGGTCAGCGCGGCCTCCAGGCCGGGACGGCGCTCCTCGCGGGTGAGCTGCATGCCTCCGTACCCGAACACGGTGATCATCTTGCGGTACAGCTGCTGCATGTCGAAGGTCACCTCGGCGCCGGCCGAGACGCCGTAGGAGACCAGCCGTCCCCGCGGGGCCAGCGCCGCGATCACCGGGGCGACGAACTCGCCTCCGAGCGGATCCAGAGCCACCGTCGGCTGCCAGTCGGCGAGCCTCTGGCCGAGCGCCTGCGGCCCGCCCACGAGCACCTCGGCGGCGCCGAGCTCGCGGATCTGCGCGGCCTTGGCCCCGCTTCCGGTCTGACCCCAGACCGTGGCGCCCGCCGCGCGGGCCAGCGAGACGATCATGCTCCCCACCCCGCCGCTGGCTCCGAGCACGAGCACCCGATCCTGCGGGCCGATGCGCGCCAGCTCGCGGACGCACTGGCACGCGGTCAGCCCGGCGATCCCCATCGCCGCGGCCGCGCGCGGCGCGATCCCGTCGGGGATCGGCACGACCGCGGGCCGGGGGACATTGGCCTCGGTGGCCCAGAGGCCGTCTCGGGCCGAACCCAGGCCCTCTCCGGCCACCAGCACGGGAGCGCGGTCCAGCGTGCCCGCCGCCTCGCCGCCCAGCGTGCGGGGCAGCGGCGCGTCGGGTGCGACGCGGCCGAGCGCGATGTAGCGGTCGATCGGGTTGACGCCGGCGAACTGCAGCCGCACGCGGACCTCATCGGGCCCGGGGTCGGTCAGCTGGACCTCCTCGACGACGAGCGGCGCGCCGTGCTCGTGCAGGCGGGCGGCGTGGACGGGGGTCATGCGGGGAATTGGGCGCAGGGGCAGTGCATCGACCCACCACTAGCAGACGTTCCACTGAACGGTTCCGTACAGTTCGTCCGCCGCCGGCCCGGACGCCGCCGGGCGCTGACCTCCCACGCCACCCAGGAGACCCCTTTGCACGAGAGACTCGCCATCGCGGGCGCAGGCACGATCGCCTGCGGCCTTGCCGCCACCGCCGCCCTCCACGGAGACGTGGTGCTGTGGGCGCGCTCGGACGCGTCCGCGGAGCGGGCGCGCAAGTCCGTGGCCAAGCTGTGTGACAAGCTCGGCGACGCCGCCGCGGCCGACCGGGTGACGGTGGCCAACGATCAGGCGGCGCTGCACGGGGAGACGTTCATCGTCGAGGCGGTGGTCGAGGACCCTGACCACAAGAGTGCGCTGCTGGCCGAGCTCGGCGCCGCCGCCGACCCCGAGGCGATCCTGGCCACCACCACGTCGTCGCTGTCGATCGAGGAGCTGGCCCGGGCCAGCGGCCGGCCCGAGCGCTTTCTCGGTCTGCACGTGTTCAACCCCGTCACCCGAATGGAGCTCGTCGAGCTGGTCTTCGCCGCCGAGACGACCGAGGAGGTCCGCCAGCGTGCGCGGGACCTGTGCGCCACGCTGGGCAAGACCGCGGTCGAGGTGCCCGACACGCCCGGCTTCGTGGTCAACCGCCTGCTCTTCCCGTACCTGTTCGACGCCGTCGGCTTCATGGTGCAGCACGACATGGCCCCGGCCGACGTCGATAAGTGCATGACCCTCGGAGCCGGCGTCCCGATGGGACCGATCGCGCTGCTGGATTTCGTCGGGCTCGACGTCTCGATGGCGATCGGGGACACGATCGGCGTCGAGGTGCCCGCCCGCGTGCGCGAGCTCGTCGCCGAGGGCGCGCTGGGCCGCAAGGCCGGCCGTGGCTTCTACGACTACAGCTGACGCGAGCGGCACCGGGCAGCACCCGAGCCTGACTTAAGCATCAGCGAGCAACTATTTAGGACGCGTTCATATCGCGAGCCGATCATCTCGCTTGCGACGTACCTCATAGCAGCACCTCCTCCCCAGAAGCACGAGACCGGCCCGTCCCCAGCGGGCCGGTTTCTTTTTGCGGGTCGCCGGAGCGTCCACAAAGCGCGAAGCCGGCCCAATGGGCCGGCTTCGGTCTCTCCTCTCAACCGCCGGAGCAAGCTCCGGGGAGCGCGTAGGACGCAATGTAACGAATGGCGCGAGCAAGTGTGCGCGCCGTCACTCACGCCGGTCCGCGGTCAGACCGGCCGCCGCGCCCCCGGGCGGCTTTACACGGACTGCTCTGAGCCCGAGCCCGAGCCGGCGGCCTCGGCCGGCGGCCGGCGCTTGCGCGGCTTGATCCGCACCGCCTCGACCCGGTTCTGGCGGACCGACTCGACCCGGATCGCGTACCCGTCGGCGTTGACCTGATCGCCGCGCTTGGGCAGCCGTCCGAGCTCGGCGAACACGAACCCGCCGACCGAGTTGTAGGCGTCGGTGTCGACGTGGAGGTTGAGCCCGTAGTCCTCGAGGTCGGTGACGGCCACGTGGCCGCGCACGAACCAGTCTCCGTTGGCCAGGCGCCGCACGGCACCGCGCGCCGGGTCGGTCTCGTCGTCGATCTCGCCGACCACCTCCTCGATGATGTCCTCGGTGGTCACGATCCCCGCCGTGCGGCCGTACTCGTCGATGACGATGGCCAGCTCCGTGCGCTCGCGCTGCAGGTCGGCCAGCAGATCGTCCAGCGGCTTGGTCTCGGGCACGATCGGGGCCTGTCGCACGAGGCGGGCGAAGTTCGCCTCGTAACCCTCGGCCATCATCAGCTTGACCAGCTGGTTGACGTGCACGATGCCCTTGACCCGGTCCTGGTTCTCGTCCTCGGTGACGACGAGCCGCGAATGGCCGGTGTCCACGCAGCGGCGCAGGGCATCCTGGACGGTCTCTGAGAGATCAACGGTGACGACCGCCGGTATCGGCGTCATCACCTGGCGGGCCTCCTGCTCGTGCAGGTGAAACACCCCGGTGAGCATGTTGGCCTCCCCCACGTCCAGGCTCCCGCCCGTGCGCGACTCGGCGATGATCCGCTTGAGCTCGTCCGGAGTGCCGCCCTCGGGCTCGGCGTCGGGATCGGTGCCCAGCGCGCGCAGCAGCGCGTTGGAGGCGGAGTTGAGCACGATGATGAACGGCGTGAACAGCCACCGCGAGAAGCCCAGCGGCCGCGAGACCCGCCGCGCGAGCTCCTCGGCGTGCTGGATCGTGTAGAGCTTGGGTGCGATCTCGCCCACGATGCTCTGCGCGATGGTGATCAGCAGGTAGGCGATGATCACGGACACCGCGACCGCGGCGGTGTGACCGACGGCATGGCCGAACAGAGGCTCGAAGATGTGCGCGATGGCCGGCTCGCCGAGCGCACCGATCCCGATCGAGGCCATCGTGATCCCGACCTGGCAGGCGGCGATGTAGTCGCCGATCTGCTCCATCTGGGTCAGCGCCCGGCGGGCCCCGCGGCGACCCTCTTCGGCCATCTTCTGCAAGCGCCCGCGGCGCGAGCGCACGAGCGAGTACTCGGCGATCACGAAGAACGCGTTGACGAAAATGAGCAACGCGGTGAGGACGAGGAACAGCACCTTCACCGGAGTACCCGCCCCCCCGTGGTCCAGGGACGCGTCCGGCGCGGTGCGCGACTACTTCGAGAGAGATCGTCGTCGTTCATTCAGCGACGCGGCGAACGGTAGCAGTCGCCCTCCCCGACCTCGGCCGGTCCCCGGCCGGCGATCGCCGCCGGACGCGGTCAGGCGTCGAGCCGGTCAAGGCGGCCGGCCATGTCGAAGTCAGCCGCGGTGAGACCGCCGGCGGAATGGTTGGTCAGAGACAGCTTCACCTTGTTCCACCCGTGCACGAGGATGTCGGGGTGATGGTTGACCTCCTCGGCGACCTCGGCGACGCGGTTGACGAAGGCGATCGCCTCGCTGAAGTCCTCAAAGCGCCATTCCCGCACGATCTCATCCCCCTCGCGCTCCCACGGGCCGGAGCGCAGCCGGGTCTCGATCTCGGGATCGGTGAGCAGGTTGGCCATGACGGTCTGCTTCTAAGCTCCCACTCAGCGCCGTCCCGCAAACCCATCATGCGCATCGTCAGCCTCGTCCCCTCCGCCACCGAGATGCTGTTCGCCCTCGGGCTCGGCCCCGAGGTCGTGGCCGTGACCCACGAGTGCGACTACCCCACCGAGGCCCGCGACCTCCCGCGGGTCACCCGTGACGTCCTCCCCAACGGCCTCAGCGCCGTCGAAATCGACGCCGCCGTCCGCGAGCGCACGCTGGCCGGCGAGTCGATCTATGAGCTCGACGCCGACACCCTGACCGCGCTGGCCCCCGATCTGATCGTCACCCAGGCGCTGTGCTCGGTCTGTGCCGTCTCCTACGACGACGTCCGGGCGATCGCGCAGGAGCTGCCCAGCCATCCCCAGGTCGTCTCGCTGGACCCTCACACGATCGGTGAGGTGCTCGGCGACGCGCGCACCCTGGCCCAGCTCACCGATCGCAAGGGCGCCGCCGTCGATCTCGTCCAGGATGCCGCGGCGCGAATCGACCGGGTCCGGGTGGCCGTCAAGGGCTCGCCCCGGCCGCGGGTGGTCGCCCTGGAATGGCTCGACCCTCCGTTCGCCGCGGGCCACTGGACCCCGCAGCTGATCGCCTACGCGGGCGGCGACGACGTGCTGGGCCTGCCGGGCGAGAACTCCGAGCAGCACACCTGGGAGACGGTGCGCGCCGCCGACCCCGACATCGTGATCGTGATGCCCTGCGGCTATGACGCCGAGATCGCGCACCGCGAGGCCGAGATGCACCGCGCGGAGCTGGCGGCGCTGCAGGCAACCACCGTGGTCGCGGTCGACGCGTCGGCCTACTTCTCCCGTCCGGGCCCGCGGCTCGTCGACGGCCTGGAGCTGCTCGCCTCGATCATCCATCCCGAGCGTTGTGACCGCGATCTCGTTCCGGCGGGACGCGCGCTGAGGGTGCAACTGTGACCGTGGCGCCGTCCTGACCCCGGTCGGGATCCTCTACCTGCACTCGTCGGCCGGTCGCTACGGCGCCGACCGGCAGCTCGCGCTCATCTGCGCCGGGCTGGACCGCACGCGCTGGACGCCGCTGGTCGTGCTCGCCCAGGACGGCCCCCTGGCCGCCGATCTGCGCCAGGCCGGGACCGAGGTGCTCGTCCGGCCGCTGGCCGTGCTGCGCCGCGAGCACCTGCACTCGCGCGGCCTGGCTGCCCTGGCCGCGGCCACGGTGCGGGACGGGGCCGCGCTCGGGTCCCTGGCCCGCCGGCGCGGGGTCGGGATCGTGCACTCCAATACGTCCGCGGTGCTGGCCGGCGCGCCGGCGGCGGCGCTGGCCCGGGTGCCCCACGTCTGGCACGTGCGCGAGATCTACGCGGGCTTCGGCCGGGCCTGGCCCCCCTACCGCCGTCTGCTTACCTCAGCCGCCGCGCTGCCCTGCGTCTCGGCCGCGACCGCGGCCCCCTTCCGCGGGCACCGAGCGGTACGCGTCCTGTCCGACGGCCTGGCCATCGACGCCTTCCGCGCCCCCCGCAGCGCGGCGCGGGACGCCCTCGGACTGCCCGCCGGCGCGCCGGTGATCGCCGTGCTCGGGCGCATCTCGGACTGGAAGGGCCAGGACGTGCTCGTGCGCGCACTGGCCGAGCCGGCGTTGCGCGAGCGCGGCACGCTCGGCCTGCTCGCCGGAGCGCCGTGGCCCAGCGCGCCCGAGCGGCTGGAGCGGATCCTGACCCTGGCCCGGCGGCTCGGGGTCGCCGACCGCCTCGTGCTGCCCGGCTTCCGCGACGACGTCGCAACGGTCTACGGCGCCGCCGACCTGGTCGCCGTCCCCTCCACCCGGCCCGACCCGCTGCCCGGGGCCGCGCTTGAGGCCGCGGCCGCCGGCTGCACGGTGATCGCCGCCGCGCACGGGGGCCTGCCCGAGATCATCCGCGACGGCGAGACCGGGCGGTTGATCGCCCCGGGGGATCCCGCCGCCCTGGCCGCGGCCGCGGCGATCCTGCTCGACGATCCGGCCCAGCGCGAGCGGCTCGGGCGCGCGGCGGCCGCCGACGTGCGGGCGCGGTATGCGCCGCAGCGGCTCCACGCCGGCCTGCAGCGCCTCTACACCGGCCTGAAGCCCGCGGCCGGGTAGAGGCCGCTCTCGCACATCCGCTCGCGTGAGCGACGCTAGGAGCCGAGCCCGATGCCGGTGGGCGTCAGGCCGTGGCCGCCGGCCACGGCGATCGCGGCGGCCACGCTGACGGCGGCGACCAGCGCGCACGCGCCGAGCGCGAGGTAGGGCATGCGCCGCCGTTCATCGAGCATCACGATCGCCCAGCCGCACAGCGCGCCGCCGACCACGCCGCCGAGGTGGCCACCGATCGAGATCCCGGCGAAGCTCAGCGAGAAGACGATGTTGATGACCAGGGTCAGTCCGAGACCCGATTGCCAGATCGAGATGCCGCGGTAGTAGGCGATCACGATCAGCGCCCCGAGCACGCCGAAGCACGCTCCCGAGGCTCCGATCGTCGGCACGTCGGGCTGGAACAGCAGGGCCCCGAACGAGCCGGCCAGCAGCGAGGCGAAGTAGACGGCGGTGAAGTTGAGCCGTCCGATCACCGGCTCGAGCATCTGCCCCATCACGTAGAGGAACCACATGTTGAACAGGATGTGGATCAGGCCCTCGTGCAAAAAGCCGGCCGTCAGCAGCCGGTAGTACTCGTGCTGCCCGACGATGAACGGCCCGTACAGCATGCCCTTGTAGAAGACCGAGCTGGGACCGCCGATCCCGCTGCCGCCCAGTGAGCTGCCGGTCGCCGTCTCGGCGATGAACACGAGCACGTTGACGGCGATCAGGATGCGCGTCACCGAAGGCACGGTCACCGACCCGGAGCGGATCGTGCGCACCTTGGTGCGGTCGCGGGCGCATTCGGGGCAGCGCATCCCGACCGAGGTCGGGGTCATGCAGTCGGGGCAGATCGGGCGCCCGCAGGAGGAGCACGCCACCCCGGTCTCACGTTGGGGATGGCGGTAGCAGGTGGCCATGGGGTGCTGACGCTATCAACGCGCCCCGGCGGGGCCACGGGCGAGCGCGCGGGCGGCGGGCCGGGCGGCCGCGGCGAGTCAGCGCTCGGGGAAGATCCGGCGGGCTTCCTCGGCGATGTCCTGCAGCGTGCGCTCGGCGAGCTCGAGCAGACTGTCGGACTGCTGGCGTCGGGCCCGGTGGCGCGAGCGCACGCGCAGGGCCAGCAGAGCGCTCCCCGCCCCGGCGCCGACCACGGCCGCCGCCGCCGGACGGATCCAGTTGCGCGGATCGCGCATGGCCACCAGTTCCCAGCTCTCGAGCTCGTCCTGGGCCAGCTCGGTCAGACCGACCAGGCGGCTCTCCAGGCGGGTGAGGACGTCCTCGGGCGGGTCGATCGGAGCCAGCGCCTCGCGCAGGAGCTGCTCGAAGTCACTCAGCGCCGCGCTCACTGATCGTCCCCCGTCCCGTTGGTCGCGACGATCCCCTCCAGCTGGCGGATGGCCCGATGCAGCAGCACCTTGGTCGCGCCGTCGGTGCGGCCGAGCGCGCGGGCGATCTCGCGATTGTCCATCCCGAGGGCGAAGCGCATGATCAGCGCCTCCCGCCGGTCGTCGGGCAGCTGCGCGACGCCGGCGAGAATCTCCTTGAGCTCCTCGCGGGACTCGACGAGCGACTCGGTCGTGTGCGGAGCGGCGATGATGCCCGCGTCCTCGATCGCCGAGACCGGCTTGCGCGAGCGGTCGCGATAGAAGTTCGCCGCCAGGTTGTGGGCGATGCGGATGAGCCACGGACGCAGCGGGCGGCCGTCGGACTCGCGCAGGGCGCGCTCGAAGTGGCGGTAGGCCTGCAGGAAGGTCTGCTCGGTGAGGTCCTCGGCGTCGTGGTGATTGCCGACGCGGTAGTAGCTGTAGGAGTAGACGTCGCGCAGGTGGGCCCGATACAGGTCCGAGAACCGAGCGTCGAGCTCGGACTTCGATGGAGACTCGGGGAGATGTCGTTCGGCCACCGCATGGCAAATCTACTCGGGACGTGGCGCTAGGCAGCCCGTACGGACGCGCGCTTGGCCGGACGGACGGGTTCGGTGACCGTCGCGGTCCATCGCTCGGCGTCGATCTCGCCGCTCACCAGCGCGGCGAGGCTCTGCAGCGCGGGCGCGTCGAGCCGGGCCTGGAGGGCCGCCTCGGCGAGCATAGGCACGGAGTCCACGGCCTCGGCGGCGTGACCGAGGTAGGCCGCGATGTCGGCCGATGGCATCCCCTGCGCGAGCAGCTCACCGGCGCGACGGTTGCGCGAGCTCGCCGCGACGACGGTCGCGACGAGATCCCCGGCCCCGGCCAGCCCGGCGAACGTCTCGGGGCGCGAGCCCGGGGAGCGCGCGAGCGCATCGATCTCGGCGAACACCTTGCCGGCCGCGGCGCCGGCGATGTTCGGGCCGGCGGCCCCGGCCGCGGCGGCGGCGAGCGCGGCGGCGTTCTTGGCGCAGCCGGCCAGCTCGACACCGGTGACGTCGGTCGTGGTGGTGACGTCCAGGCGCGCGTGATGCAGCGCGTCGGCGAACTGGCGCGCAAACCCGCGGTCGCCGCAGGCGAGGACGATCGAGGCACCGCTGTCGAGCATGTCGGCGGCGTGGGCCGGGCCTCCGAGCACGGCGACGGCACGCGCGTTGCAGCGCTCGGCCGCGAAGGCCGCGGGCAGCGTCCCGAGGGGCGGGACCAGGCCCTTGGAGACGACGACGACCCCGATCCGATTCGAGATCCGCCCGCCGTGGGCGGCGAGCACGCTCGGCAGCGAGCGGGCCGGGACGGCCAGGCAGACGACGTCATGGCCCTCGGGGTTGATCTCGACGGCACGCATCACGCGCACGTTGTCGGGGAGGACGACGCCGGGGAGGTAGCGGCCGTTCTCGCGCGTGAGAACAAGCTCCTGAGCCTGCTCGTGGGTGCGGCAGCCGAGGTCGACCTCGAGGCCGGCCCGGGCGAGCAGGACGGCGAGGCTCGTGCCCCAGCTGCCGGCGCCGATGACCGCGACGCGCCGGGCGGGCGGCAGGCCGCCGAGCCACTCCCATTGGAGCATCACGCACGGCCAGATCCGGTCAGTGACCGCGCTGGCCAGCGCCTTGGAGGGGTTCTCGACCTGCGGGAAGCGCAGCGCGCGCCCGGCGCGGATGCGGACCTTGTGGGGGCGGATGCGCCAGCCGCGGCGAATCGCCTCGGTGCCGATCACCGCGACCGGGACGACCGGGGCGCCGGTCTCGAGCGCGAGGCGACCGACCCCGCGCTTGGGCTGGCCGAGCGAGCCGGGCCGCACGCGGGTCCCTTCGGGGAAGATGAGCACGATGTCGCCGCGGGTGAGGATCTGGCGCGCGGTCTCCATCATCGCCTCGTCGCTGGCCCCGCGGTCGACCGGGAAGGCTCCGAGCGCGTTGAGCACCCAGGCCTGCCAGCGCTTGGCGAACAGCTCCTTCTTGGCCACGTAGTACATCGGCCGGCGCGCCATGCACGCGATCACGAACGGGTCCAGGAAGCTGCGGTGGTTGGCGGCGATCAGCACCGGCCCCTTGGCGGGGATGTGCTCGAGGCCGATCCGCTCCATCCGGAAGTAGAGCGAGAAGAACGGCTGGAAGAGAACGCGCACGATCCAGTAGACGATCGGGTTGGCCCCGTGCTGGCGCGCGCGCTGGTGCAGACGATCGTGATCCATCGCACATTCCGGTACCCGGACCGAGCGCGGCCGTTACAGTTGAGCCCGATGAGCCCAGGCATCGACCGCACCCGGACGCTCAGAGGCGCCGCCTGCGGCGCGCTCGCCGCCTCGGTGTGGGCCGCCCAGCAGCCACTCGACAAGCTCGTCTTCAAGTCCGGCTACGACGACGTCGCCCTGCTCGGCAAGGCGGTCACCCAGAGCGACGGCTGGTACCCGCTCGGCTTCGCGATCCACGCCGCCAACGGTGCCGTGTTCGGCGCCGTCTACGCCAACGTGGCCCCGGCCCTGCCGATCCCCGCGCCGCTGCGCGGTCCGGCCGCGGCGCTGTTCGAGCACGTCGCGCTGTGGCCGCTCGGCCGCCTCTCCGATCGCTTTCACCCGGCGCGCCAGCAGCTGCCCACGCTGACCGGCAGCCGGACGGCGTTCGCCCAGGCCGCCTGGCGCCACCTGCTGTTCGGTCTCGTCCTCGGCGAGCTCGAGCGCCGCGTCAACGCCGAGCCCGAGCCGGCACCGCCCGAGCCCGAGGCCGACTACTCCAGCAACGGACACGGCAGCTTCGCCCACGCCGTCGTCTCCCCCGCGCCCTGACGCATGCGAGCGTTGATCACCGGGGCGTCCGGGTTCGCGGGCGGATGGCTGACGCACGCGTGCGCCCAGGCCGGCGACGACGTCATCGCGCTCTCGCGCCGCGGTGAGCTCGGCGCCGGACCGGACTGGTCGGCACCAAGTCCGGGCCGCGTCAGCCGGATCGCGCTCGATCTGCGCGACGCCGGCGGGGTCCGTGAGGCGATCGGCTCCGCGCAGCCCGACGTCGTGTATCACCTCGCCGCGCTGAGCTCGGTCGGCCGCTCGTGGGATGCGCCCGCGCAGACGCTGGCCGAGAACACCGAGACCGCGGTCAACGTGCTCGAGGCGCTGCGCACCGCTGCGCCCCGCGCGCGCGTGGTGTGGGTGAGCACCTGCGAGGTCTACGGCGTCCCGGCCGCCCTGCCGATCCCCGAGACGGCGGCGATCGCGCCCGCCAATCCCTACGCGGTCTCCAAGGCGTCGGGCGAGCTGCTCGCCGCCGTCTACGCCGATGCCCACGGTCTCGACATCGTCCGCGCGCGGCCTTTCAGCCACTCCGGCCCCGGCCAGCGGCCGATCTTCCTGCTCGCCTCCCTGACCCGCCAGGCCGCCGAGGGACGCCGGGCCGGCGCCGGCGCGCTGACGATCGTGACCGGCAACCCCGATACGCGGCGCGACTTCACTGATGTCCGCGACATCGCTCGTGCCTACCGGGCGCTTGCCGCCGGCGCGCCGGCCGGCGTCTACAACGTCAGCTCGGGCGTGTCGGTGTCCGCCGCCGAGCAGGTCGCCCTGCTCGCCGAGCTGCTGGCCCCGATCACCGTCACGCACGAGGTCGATCCGTCGCGGGTGCGCGCCAGCGAGGTCATGGACCTGCGCGGTGACCACACGCGGCTGACCGAGGTGACCGGCTGGACGCCGGAGATCCCGCTGCGCGAGACGATGCGGGGGGCGATCGGCTGGTGGGAGCGCGAGCTCGCCGTCAGCGGTGGCCGCTGACCGCGACCGCCTGGTAGAAGGTGCCGCGGTTGTCGAACGGCTGGGCCGGGATCGAGATCGCGCCCGCGCTCGTCGCGACGATCTGGTCACAGCTCGGTGGCGTCGTCTGGGGGCAGGTGACCGGCAGAACCCACTTGTCGGTCGAGGCGCCGTACTTGGCGGTCAGCTGGGCGGCGGCCTGCAGCAGTGTGCGGCTCAGCATCGCGCGGCAGCCCTTGAGCGACCCGTGGCCGCAGTAGGTGCGCGAGAAACGTCCGCCGACGTGCTGGCGCAGCACCTGGCGCAGGTCCTTCTGCACGTCCATCGACCAGCCTGCGAAGAAGCCGTTCCCGCTTCCGTCCCGGAGGCCATCGGGGGTGATCGAATTGAAGTTCTTGGCGATGAAGTCCATCAGCGGGCCGCCGACGATCGGCTGGAACTCGCCGCGGACGAGCAGCGGCCACCAGGTGTCCATGAGCAGCACGGCGGGGCTGTCATCGACGACGTTGGCGACCTTCGTGCTGCGCCGCTGCGACCCGGCCCGGGCCCAGCCGTCGAGCATCGA